>JAFXRG010000039.1 GCA_017526525.1 Clostridia bacterium
CCTATATTATATATCTAAGGTCAAAGAAAGTCAATAATTTTGAAAAATTTTTTCTTCATGTTTTTCTCGTTTTCCGTGCATTTCACGTAGTATTGACTCTGTTTTGAATTATTTCTGTGGATTTCATTGAAATACTTCGTTTTTCTTGCACAGAACATCAACGAAAAAGGGGAACCCACTAGAATGGCATGGCTGTAAGCCCTCCGATCAATGATGCTCGATTTCCTGCAGAAGCAATGAAAAGTCAGCATGCTCCATGTTGGCGATCTTCTTATCTGCGTTTCATTGGTATGCGTCCGCCGTTCTTCCCAGTGCTTTATCCACTTTTCATCAAGGGCTGACTTCTCATTCTTATGTGCAGCCTTTGGGGGCGTTTCCTTTTTATCCATGTAACAGTTAACCCACCTTGTTCCAAAGCTAAAACTGCTTTTATTCAGGCATATTCCGGAGCGTCATCATACGGGCTTCGTTGTCCGGCTTCAGATGGACGGTCGGATACTGCTCGTTGATTTGATGAAAACAGGGGCATTCTTCATCGTGATCGTTGATCATTCCACAGGCTTGAAGATGAGAATAGATTGTGACTGATCCAATATACTTGAAGCCGCGTTTTTTCAGATCCTTGCTGATCCTGTCGGAAAGACCGTTGCTTACCGGCACCCGACCCTGGGCGTGACCATCATAAACAACGGTTTTGCCATTCGTATAAGCCCACAGATAATTGCAAAAGCTGCCGAACGCTTCCCGTACCTTCTGATAGCACTTTGCGTTGTTGATGACGGCGCGAATCTTGCGTTCCGATTTCAGCATGCCATCTGTGTTCAGGATTCGCTGCACATCATCCTCTGTGTAGGCGGCGATTTTATCATAGTCAAAGTTATCAAAGCACTGCCGGAATATCTCCCGTTTTTTCAGCATCAGATCCCAGCTGAGGCCGCATTGCAGGTTTTCCAGTGTCAAGTGTTCAAACATGTGTCGGTCATCGTGTACCGGGACGCCCCATTCGGTATCGTGGTAATGCCTTTCTCTGTCATTCACATAAGCCCAGCTGCAATGTCCCATCGTTTTTCCTCCATATTACAGGCTTTCATAGCTTTCGCTGATCATGCGCTGAATGTCGGTATCTGCCAACGTATCAGCAAATATGATCGAAACCCAGCATTTCTTATTCATGTGAAAGGCAGGATAGATGCCGTCCTGAATAAGCAGGGCGTTGATCTGTTCCTTGTCAACCTTCACATTGATTACTTCTGCATCCTTTGCGGATCGGGAGGCGGGATCAACCTTAATTTTGGGGCGGATTTACAGGGTATATTGATGGTTTTTGCAAGGAAATGAGAACGCCCGTGAAACGTTAGAAACCCAGTAATACAGGGGCTTCCCGGTGTTTGGGAGCAAAGCGCAGGCGAACGCTGGCCGCTTCTCCTAAGCGGAACGCCGCGCGTTCGAATCGCGCCGGGATCGCCAAAGTTGCCTGATTTTGGAAGCAGAGTGCTGCTAACGGCAGCCTGTTAACAAAAGCGGGCGCTTTTCTTTTTTCAAGCTACCCTGGAATTTCATGCTGTCGATGTTTTTTCAGCAATTGAAGAGGGGCTGCCTCTTATGATCCTTTCAGATCATTTTGAGACAGCCCCTGGATTGTTTCAGGGTTCCACAATATTGAAGGTCTGTGAAAACGGCGTTATATATTTCACGAGGCGCACAGGCGCGGTACTGTCGCCGTCCACATGCACAGCGGCCATGACCTCCTCGCTGCCCATCATGAGCCCCAGAAGCTGCAGCCGCGTACAGCTGAGCATACTGTCCGCGTTCTCTCTCTCTGCATCCGGATATACCAGCAGCACGCCGGAAGTTCTCTTCAGGAAGAAATGCTCGCCTGTATCCGTGATGCACAGATTGATCGTCAGATCATCGTCCTTCGCAGCGGCGGAATCCGTGGCGATGCCGATAAAATCAAGGATCATGTCCGTCGTCATCGCCTGCCGGACGGCGAGGCCACCGCTCGCCTTCCCGGCGAATTCCGACAGGTTTCCCTGACGCAGTTCCATCGCGCCGGTCAGGTAGGCGTTGCGCCAAGTGCCGCTCTCGGACTGATAGCCGAGCTGCTCGAGCGCGTCCGCGCAGAGCTCCCGCGCCGCCTGGTTGGCCGGATCGGCATAAACCAGCTCTTTTGTGACCTGCGCCACCCACTGATACTCGCCTTTCTCATAATCCGCGCGCGCAAGCGCCAGCACTCTGTCCGTGTCGCCAAGGTATTCAACCCATTTTTTGGCCGTGTCCACCGGCGTCAGCGGATTCAGGTTGACGGGATTGGCATCATACCAGCCCATGTACTTCTGGTAAACAGCCCTGATGTTGTGGCTCAGCGTTCCGTAATACTGCCGCGTGTACCAGACGCTGTTGAGCTTTTCGGGGAGTACCAGCATGCGGGAGATTTCCTCTCCCGTATAACCCAGGTTAATATAGTGCAGGGTTTGATCATGGATGAACTGATAGACCGCCGCGGTATCCTCCATGTAGGTTCTGATCTCCCTGTTCCCCCAGTGCGGCCAGTTATGGGACTGGAATACAACGTCCGTATCGTCGCCGAAACGCTGCTCCGCCGCCAGGATATAGGCGGCCCAGGCTGCTGCGTCGCGCACCTGCGCACCACGAAGCGTATAGAGATTGTGCATGGTGCCGGTGCAGTTCTCCGCAAGCCACAGCGCGCGGTATTTCGGGAAGAAAGCATTCATTTCGGCGGGCGCTTCAGTACCGGGAGTGAGCTGAAACTGAATCTCCAGCCCGTCAATGATGAGCGTCTCATCCGTGCGGATCTCATAGCTTGGAGCCAGAAGCCCGGTGCTGCCCACAGACTGCCCGAGGCCGATGCCCATGGCCAGTCTGCCGGTCTCGCCGATTTCCAGCAGCGATCCGTACTGATACTGCGCGCGCCTTCCCATGGCGGATCCGGCATAGACGTTCTCACTCACGGCGTGCTCCAGAAAGCCTTCCGGAGCAAGGATCACGGTCTTCCCGGAAGCAAGCTGCTCCTCCAGTGTCAGGCTGGCGTCCGCCGCATCCTCCTGCGACAGGAGGCCGAAAATCCCTCCGTAATGATCGATATGGGAATGGCTGTATAGCACGGCCCTGATGTCAAGCCCGCCGAAATGCTTCTCCATAAGCGCTTTGGCGGCGGCCATATCCTCCCTGCACATCAGCACATCGAAAACGATCCAGCCGTTGTCCGTGCGGATAAAGGTGGCGTTTGCCATATCGTAACCGCGCACCTGATAGATCCCGTCGCAAACCTCAAAAAGGCCGGCATAGGAATTGTACAGCGTATTGCGGAAAAGGCTGGGATTGACGGTGTCGGGAACGGCCTCCAACTCATTCACAAACGCGTAATCTGCGACGTTCCAGACCTCCTTCCCGGCATCATCAAGGATTACCAGGCTCTCCGGCGCCTCGATCAGACCGCGCAGGGCGTTTTCTTTTTCGGACTCATCGTCAAAGTCCAGCGTGTCAAACCAGGCAGCGTTCAGCCGCGCGGTGTTTTCTGTCGCCGGATTGGCGGCCAATGCCAGGACCGGTGCCAGACCGATAAGCAGTGTCAGGATCAGGATGCAGATACCCTGTATACTTTTACGCATAAGAATCCCCCTGTTCTTTCATTGAATACAAGCGGTACTATTTCTTTTTATGGAAAACAATCGTCCGGTCATAAATCACTTCATAGTAGGACGCGCCGGCGCCGGTTTTGTCCAGATAAGAACGGAAGGCCACCAGCACGGGATTACCGTTGTCCACGCCGTAATATTTTCCTCTTTCATTCCCGGTGGAGTACTCAATCACGGCGGTGTGCTCGTCCAGGGGTGTCCGGGCCATCTTGTAAACATAATAGGAATCCGCGTCTTCGCAGTCCTCACCGAGCCAGGCCTCCGCACTGCCCTCGAACAGAGAGTCATAGATGCTGGTGACGCCGTTCAGCATCGGCTTTGCATAGAGAACGGCGTTGGCATACAGGGCCTTGCCGGTTTTGGCGTGGTTCACGCCGTAGACGACGATAAAGTCCTCGTCGCTGTTCAGGGTGAATTCCGGCGTCATCAGATACATGGCGTCGCGGTTGTCGCCCTTGGCGTTAAAATCCGTGAAGTAGGCCGTCAGTCCTTCCGGGACCGCGATTTCACCGCGCAGCTCCTCATAATCATATCCATCTGCGTATTCCGCGATCAGAGCCTCCCGAATCGTCTCCAGCTTTTCCTCCGCCCGGTCCAGCACAGCCGCCTCATGCACCCCATTGCCGCGCGGGATCACGGTTTCGTTGGGATAAGGATGGGCCGCTGTCTCGGATCTGGGCGTCACGCGGTACACGGTCGCGCGATCGGAAATGTGGTCGAGATAATCGCGGTACGCTTCCTTGTCCGTTGCCTGGGAGATGCGCTGGAGAAAGGAAAAGGTATCCGCACCCTTCTGCAGGCCCATTTTGTAGGTATCCGCCGGGATCGGCATGACGTTGATCATGCTGTCGTCATATCCAGACTCCCGCAGGTTCTCAACGACCTGATTCACGGAATCCTGATTTGCCCCAATCACAATCACTGCCATGGCGTCAAAGACAGCTTCACTGCGGATATTCATCATATTCAGAGTGTTGCCGATGGAGCCGAAGATGGGGTGATACAGGCCTGTCTCCTCGTTTCCGACGGTAAACATGCCCGGGACACCGTCGTACATTCTGCCGGGCTTATGCTGTGTGAACATGACGTAATTAATAAAGGAATAGTACTTGCATTCGCCGGGCAGCGGTGTGATAAGGATGATTACCTCGTCCTGACGCAGCTTGAATTCCCAGCCGCCTGGCGCAAAATAGGGGTTGGCCGGAGCGTTTTCGATCGCGGGATCATCATAGGCGGAGGCGATTTCATCTGGCCAGCCAAGCTTCTCCGAGCCCAGAGAGGTGTCCTGCTCCGGCGCTGCCGGAAGGCTGAAAACGATGTACGCCGAACCTGCGTTGTTGCCGAAACAGCTCAGCAGTCTGCCGGCAGAGGCCTCCTTCACTGTGTCCAGCTCCCGGTAAACGCCTTGCTGGACATAGAACGCGTCCTCCTCCAGCAGCGCCTTCAGCATCAGCGCGTCCGGCGCTTCCGCCGCAAGGGAAACCGGACTCATGCCAAGTGCAAGCATAAGGGTCAAAAGTACAGCAATTGCCTTTTTCATTGGAATTTCTCCTCATTGTTTGATTTTGACTGGAATAAAACAGATGTTGCTTTACCGAAAATCATATCACAAAAATCACAAAATGAAAAGTGGTTCTCTGTCAAGAAAAAAGCACATTCTGTCAAGAAAAAAGCACATTCTCTGTCAAGAAAAAAGCACAAAAAATGTGAAGTAAATTCCCAGAGTAATAGCTCATAGCAAGTCCTTCGTAATCATTGAACCTTTTGAATGCAAGTGAATGTAATTGAGAAGACTTTTAGGGTTTTTCGCAGTTATTCGCGATTTATCCAAATTGGCTAAACCCCGTATGAAATAAGGATTTCGCAATTTTGTTTATCAGTGTTTTTCACGCCCGGACGATTCAAGTCCTGTTCCC
>JAFXRG010000040.1 GCA_017526525.1 Clostridia bacterium
CCCTTTAGGTTCGTTGTTTTTTGATATGTTTTGTTGTTCCGGAGAATGCTCCTGATATGTTATCGTTGTTCTGGATAGTATTTATTATCTTATATTATAATATTTTTCCGTCGGCATCAAGACAATGTTCCAGATTGTCAATTTTTTTTCGTCTGATAACCGGACAAGGGACTGCCGGAGCAGTCCCTTGTTTGGTTCATAATTATTCTGTTATGCGGCGGCAGGCTCGCCTGCGGCAGGAGCTGTTCCGGATTGTCAGCTTTTCTTTGTTCCTGCTAAACCTGCTTTTTTATGGATTGTTTTTCAGGCAGCTGCAAAAATCTTACTGGGCAACATCGTAATCCTGGTGAATCCGTACGATTTCCAGATTTTCATTCAGTTCAATGATCGTGGAGTAGTAATCGAAGCCGATGCTGGTTTCTTCCTTTTCGGCCTTGATCTTCAGAATCTCTTCCAGGCCGGTCGTTACTACGGCATTTTCCTTTTCCGGATCGGAGTCGTCTTCGTACACCAGATTCTCAGCCACCGGCAGGTGCAGGATCGCGAAGGCGTGCATATACCGCCTGTCGTTGATGGAGCTCTGCACGATCATGTCCTCATCACCCACGGTAATGAAGTACATTTCCTCGCCTTCCTCGGTGGTGACATGGACGGAGCCGTCCTCTTCCAGCTTGACTTCCTTCACTTTGAACAGATGCCCGCCGGCCAGGAAAACGTCTCCCGCTTCCAGCTTGAGCACATCCTCGATGTCGTAGGCGTCATCCTCATACAGGGTAACGGTGAGGGTCTTGGATACTTCGTCGTACTCGCCGACCGTTGCATTCACCACGATCCCGGCCAGGTGTTCGTAATCCGTATCTTCCATTTCCACGGTTTTTGCGAAAGCCAGGGACACGGAGAACAGCATGACAACCGCCAGCGTCAGGGATACCAGTTTCTTTTTCATAAGTCAGTTTCCTCCTAAAACATTTTCTGTTGGGTTCCATGAATATATACGAAGGAAACCCCGCCCTGGCATCCCGCTGCGTAAAATGTTCACATTCCGTTCACAAAAGCTCCGGCAGGTGAACCTTTCCTGCGCAGGACGGGTTCAGCGGCCGTCCATCCGCCGGAGAAAATCCCGCTGGCATTCTGTCAGGACGGCCTCCCCGGCCTCCCGCAGTGCTTCCACATGCTCCGGCCGGCTGGCGCCGGCCAGCGGAAAGGTCGGAAAAGGCTGGCTGGTCAGCCAGGCCAGGGCAATACTGCCCACGGACAGATGGGTTTCCTCCTGAACGGTCCGGATTCTTTCCAGGATTTTGCGGTTTTCCGGGCTGTCGAACTCCCTGCGCAGGTTTTCCGTCAGCGCGGCTTCCCCGGACTTGTCCAGCCGGTTGAAATACCCGTGAGCCTGGGAAGTAAAGCAGCAGCAGATCATTCCCGTTTCCGCATGCATCTTCCAGGTTTCTTCATCCATGCCCCGGGTCGTTGAATCCAGGAAAAAATGCTGCCGGGCCAGGCTGAACTGGGGCTGGTTGGCCGCCAGGCGGACCAGTCCGTGGGCTTCTGCATAGGCGTTGGCTTCCCGGATCCGCTCCGGCTTCCAGTTCGAAACGCCCACCATGCGGGTGTATCCTTTTTCAACCAGTTCCTGCAGCGTTTCCATAATACCGCCCACCGGCCGCCGTTCATCGTCCCGATGCAGCCAGTAGATCTCCACATGATCCGTCTGCAGGTCCTCCAGGCTTTCCGCCATGTCCCCTCGGATTTCCTCCGGGCTCAGCCGGCTGTGATGCAGATCGGTAAAGGGAGGATGACCTCCCTTTGTGCTCAGGAAAATCCGGTCCCGGTTTCCGCGCTCCGTCATCCAGCGGCCGACGATCTTTTCGCTTTCCCCGTTCCGCGGGGTAACAAAATCGCCGTATACCCGGGCAGTATCAATGAAGTTTCCGCCGATGGACACATAGGCGTCCATCAGTTCCCGGGCCAGTCCCTCCGGATGTTTTCCTCCGAAATCCGCCGTTCCGAAACCGATCGCCGACACCCGGTATGTTCCGAAATTCTGTTCTCTCATTTTTTCCCCTCCTCTGTCCCGGGGAGATACCGGAATGCCCATTCCTTCACCGCTGCCGTAACCTGATCCAGGTGGAAGGCATAGCAGTGATCGTCTCCGGAAATAACCTTCAGCCGGCAGTTCCGGTATCGTTGCGCCGCCTCCATGCTGCATTTCACCGGAACCGCGTTGTCCTGATCCCCGTGAACAATCAGCACCGGCCCCGCATACCGGTCTTCCGCTTCTTCCACCTGGATGCTCTGCGCCACCCGGATATAGCTTCCGTCCAGTTTCCGGTCGCTCCAGGCCAGGTAATCCGGCACGTGTTCCGGATCAAACCGCAGCCCCAGCAGGCTGCCCTTCCGGGCGTCGGCGGGAATCATGCATGCCGGGGAAAGCGCAATCACACCCCGGATCCGGTCGGATTCCATGGCCGCCGTCAGCATGGCGGTCAGTCCGCCCTGGGAATGCCCGCAAAGATACAGGTCCGACGCAAAATCCAGTTTTGCCGCGTAGTCAACCAGGGCCATTGCGTTGGAGATCCACTTGAACAGGGTATGCTTCCGGAACTGTCCGCCGCTTTTCCCGTGGCCGTACAGATCCGCCCGAAGCACCGCGGCGCCCGTTTCCGTCAGCGCCCGCGATACCGCCAGCAGGTGCGGTTCCTCCTTGTAGCCCGTAAAGCCGTGAAGCAGCACCACAACCGGAATCTTTTTACCTTCCGCCTTTTCCGGCAGATCCAGTTCCGCCTGCAGCGGAATTCCGTCATCCATGATGGTAAACATATGCAGTTCCTCCGTTTTTCTTTGCGATGCGCTTTCCCGGTGCCGTTCCGGCTGGTCCCGGGATTACGGAAGTCCCTTGATCATCGCCAGGCCGCCGTAAAGGATCGAATCGTCTCCCAGGGCCGCGCATTTCAGTTCCACCGTGGAACGGATCTGCGGCAGGCAGTAGCGGTCCACCTCCGCCAGGATTTTTTTCAGGAGCAGATCCCCCAGGGCCTCCGTCACGCCGCCGCCGAAGATCACCAGGTCCGGGGAAATCGTATTGATCATGTTGCCGGTGGCCACCGCCAGCCAGTGGCAGGCCCGGTCCACTGCTTCCTCCGCCACCTGGTCGCCGGCTTCCAGCGCCCGGACCAGTTTTTTGGAGCGGAAAACCCCCTCCGCCACCGCATCCGCCATCAGGCTGGTCCGTCCCCGGGCCACCTGCTGGCGGATATAGGCGCTCATGCCCTGCTTGCTGGAAAAAGCCTCGAGACATCCGCGCTGGCCGCAGTTGCACAGCGGGCCTTCCGGATCCAGGATCATATGGCCGTACTCGGCTGCCTTGAACAGGTGGCCGGTATACAGCTGGCCGTTCAGCACCAGGCCGCCGCCCATTCCGGTGCCCACAAAGAATCCCACAATATTGCTGTATCCGCGCCCGACGCCGAAGTGATATTCGCCCAGCACGCCCATGTTCACATCGTTGCCCACGAAGAACGGCACCCCGAACTGCTTCCGCATGGCGCCGGCGATATCGTAATCCTTCCAGGGCAGGTTCGGGGTAAACAGCACAATCCCGTTTGCCTGGTCGATGACCCCGGGGGCGCAGGAAGCGATGGCGTTCAGGTCCGCCCGGTCAATGCCGGATTCACGGATCATCTCTTCCGTCACGTCAATGATCACTTTTTCCACGTCCGCCGAGGCGCCGTTGCCTTTGGAGCGTTTTTTCAGCCGGTAGATAATCTCATCCTTGCTGTTGAAAATTGCGCCGAGTACTTTTGTTCCGCCCACGTCCAGGCAGATATTGTACTTTTCGCCCATGGTCCAGCCCTCCTTGTCAAGATCTGAACAGTTTGTGAAACAAATCCCGGAAGCTTGTGTGCCTGGTCGTTTCAGGTTCCTCCGGCCGGACTTCCGTCTCCGGTTCCGGTTCCGGTACTTCGGGGGTCTCCTCTTCGGGCTCCGCAAGCGTCACCCGGCGTTCGCTGAAGGTGCGGTACAGCGCTTCCTGGGAGGAAGTTCCCGCGCCTTCCGGATCCCGGAGATAGCTTCCGTCCGTCTGCATGATCCAGCCTTTTTCCCGGTCGTTCCGCAGCGCCGTCAGGATTTCGTTCAGCTGTTCGCGGGTATCCGGCGTCACCGCCTCAATAAAGGCTTCCACCCGGCGTTCCAGGTTCCGGTTCAGCATATCCCCGGAGCCGATAAACAGCCGCTGTTCCTCGCCGTCCCCGAAGCTGTAGATTCGGGAGTGCTCCAGCCACCGGCCGACAACACTTGTTACGGTGATGTTCTCCGTCATTCCCGCCACCCCGGGCCGCAGGGAACAGATGCCCCGGATGAACAGCTCCACCCGGACCCCCGCCCGGGAACATTCAATCAGCTTGTCCATCACCTGCCGGTTGTTGATGGCGTTGGCCTTGATGGAAACGTGTCCCTTTTCCCCCTTGGCCATTTCACGGTCCAGCATTTCCAGCAGGCGGCTTTCAAAGGAGGCCGGGGCAATCCAGAGATGGCTCACTTCCGGCGGCACCTCTCCCTTTTCCAGGGCTTCAAAGACGGATTCCGCTTCCAGTCCGGCCTCTTCCCGGGCGGTAATCAGCGACAGGTCCGTATACTGTTCCCCCGTCACCTCGTTATAGTTGCCGGTGCCGATCTGGGTGATCCGCTTCACCAGGCCGCTGTCGTCCCGGCGGGTGATCACGCACAGCTTGCTGTGCACCTTGTGGTTCGGCAGGCCGTAAATCACCCGGCAGCCAGCATCCTCCAGCATTTCGGAATAATCAATATTGTTCTGTTCATCAAACCGGGCCCGCAGTTCCAGCAGGCACAGCACATCCTTGCCCCGGTCGGCGGCATAGGCCAGCGCGGCGGCAATTTTGCTGCTGCCGGACATGCGGTACAAGGTGATCTTGATGGATTCGACCTCCGGGTTGTCCGCCGCTTCGTAAATCAGGTCCACAAAGGGCATCATGCTCTGGAACGGGAAACTCATCAGCAGGTCTTTCCGGTCGATATATTCAAAGAACTCGCCCTTCTTCAGGCCGATATCCCGGGAAGGCTTGCGTTCCGGATAGCGAAAGCCCGCCGGCCCGCCGATGCAGGAACGGAAGGACAGATCAAAGGGCACGGACTGCGTGAACACGCGGTTTTCCATCACATGGAGCTTTTTGATCAGCAGCGCCCGGGCCGGATCCGTCAGCTTGCCGAAAATCCGTGCCCGCACCGGCATTTCCCGCTTGCGCTTGCTGAGCATGCCGGACATTTTCTGCCGCAGGTCATCGTCCTCCTGGATCTCGTCCTTCGTCATGAACACGTCCGCGTTCCGGGTCACATCCACGATGCAGGACTGGATGACGTTTTCCTTTTTCAGCAGCAGCGGCAGGAAATGCCGCACCAGCTGATCCGTCAGCACGATCTTCTGGCAACCGTTGATCTCAAAAGTCTGGTAGGCCGGAATCCGGTGCAGCGGAATAATGCACAGCCGCTGATCCGTTCCCCGGCCCAGAAACGCGATAATATGCGTTTCCCCGCTCCACAGGAAAGGCAGGGGCTGGTCCATTCCGATGATTTTCGGAAACAGCATATCCCGGATGTCGCCGAAAAGCTTTTTGCTCATCAGCTCGTCCACCTTGCTGATCTTCCGGAAATCCAGCACCTCCACCTTGTTGGCCTGCAGCTCGTCCCGGATGGATTTCCAGATGGTTTCCATCATGACCTGCTGCTCCCGGACAATGCGCAGCACCTCGTTGATCTGCGTTTCCGGCAGCATCCGGGTCAGGGGATCCGGGGTATCCGGGGTCAGGAGGGCCCGGTGCGTCAGGATCCCGATCCGCACCCGGAAAAACTCTTCCAGGTTGGACTGGTAAATCATCAGGAACTTGAGCCTCTCCAGGAGCGGCACCGTCAGGTCGGCCGCCTCCATCAGGACCCGCCGGTTGAACTCAAGCCAGCTCAGCTCCCGGTTGATATAGATCTTTTCCTGGGCGGTCTGTTCATTTTCCCTGGTTCTGCTATCCTTCGCCATGATCCGTTCATTCCTTTTTGTTATTTTCCGTTCTGTTCCTTTTCAATGGCTTCCCACAGGCCGTTCAGGTACGCCGCGCCTAGCGCCCGGTCGTACAGGCCGTAGCCCGGCCGGCCTTCCTCGTCCCAGATCATGCGTCCGTGATCCGGGCGGATATAAGTATCCGGGCAGGTTTCGTAAATCGCCTTCATGATCTCATACAGGTCCAGGTCCCCGGTGGAGGACAGGTGCGCCGCCTCCCGGAAATGATGATACCCGAGGTATTTCACATTCCGCACGTGCATGGCGCCGATCCGGTTCATTTTCCCGAAGTGGCGGATGATGGCCGGGATGTCGTTGTCCGGATTGGAGCCCAGGGAACCGGTGCACAGGCACAGCGTATTGGCCGGGCTGTCGTGCAGCTTCACCATCCGGTCAAAGTCCTCCTGGCTGTGGGTAATCCGGGGCAGGCCGAAAATCGGCCAGGCCGGATCATCCGGGTGGCAGGCCATGCGCACGCCGACCTCCTCGCACACCGGAATCACCGCGTCCAGGAAATATTTGAAATTCTTCCGCAGGTCCTCCGGGCCGATCTTTTCATACTGCTTCAGGGTTGTCTCCAGCAGGGCCAGCCGTTCCGGTTCCCATCCGGGCAGGGTAAAGCCTTTGCTGCCCTCCGCGGTTTTCCGGACGATTTCCAGCGGGCCCATTTCACCCAGGTCCTTCTCATCGAAATACAGGCTGTTGCTGCCGTCTTCCGGAATCACCCGGGCCAGATCCGTCCGCAGCCAGTCGAAAACCGGCATGAAGTTGTAGATGATCACCCGGACCCCGTGTTTCGCCAGCATCCGGATGGTGCGGATGTAGTTGTCAATATATTCTTCCCGGCTGGGAAGCCCCATTTTGATGTCCTCGTGTACATTGACAGACTCGATCACTTCGATTTCCAGCCCGGCGTCGTTCACTTCCCTTTTCAGCGCAGTGAATTCTTCCTCCGGCCAGTTTACTCCGGCCGGTTTTTCCAGCAGGCCCATCAGCCCCGTCATGCCGGGAATCTGTTTGATGTATTTCAGCGGAATCGGATCCGTGGCGCTTCCGTACCAGCGAAAGGTCATTTTCATCGGTTTTTCCTCCCTTGGGTCAGATTGTTATGATGAATACAGATTGGTCTGTACCCTCATAATATACCATAGATTTTCCCCGGTTCCTATAACATCGGCCCCGGTTTCGGCAGTTTTTTTCGTCTTTTTCCTTCTTTGTTGTGTTTTGGGGCCTTCCCGTGTATAATATCATAAAAACAATCTGATCCAGAGGCGTAAACCGTCAGCATCAGTCATATCCCGTGAAGGAAACCGGAAAGAAAGGGGTTTCATGAACACCATTATCCAAAAACCTGTCGGAGTCTGTCTGGCGCAGGCGCATACCTCCCTGAAGACCGATCTGGTCTCCGAGATGGATCGCGCTGCCCGTGAAAAAGGCTGCGGCATCATTGCTTTCAACAGCTCGCTGGATTATTACTGGTCCCAGAAAGGGGACCATATTACCGCGTGCATTTACCGCCTGATCCGGTTTGACCAGCTTTCCGCGCTGGTGATCCTGCACGATAACATTTATGACCTCCACCTCATGAACTACCTGATCACCAACGCCCGTCAGCACGGGCTGCCGGTCTTTTACCTGGGCGGAATCCGGGAGGACTGCATCAGCATTACGGACGATTACGAAATCCCCTATAAAGACCTGGTCCGGCATGTGATCCGGGATCACGGGGTCCGGGATATGTTTTATATTGCCGGGCTCCGCAATGAGGACAATTCCGTCCGCCGCCTCAGGTATTTTCGGGAAGTGCTGGAGGAATACGGCATCCCGCTGCCGGAGGAAAACGTCGCCTACGGCAATTATCTCGATACCATGGCGGCAGATATTGTTCGAAACCTGGCGGAAACCCGGGAGCACCTGCCCCGGGCCATCCTGTGCGCCAATGACAGCATGGCCGCCGCGGTGTGCGACGAGCTCCAGGGCCGCGGAGTCCGGATTCCGGAGGACGTGATCGTCACCGGTTTTGACGGGACACCCACCGCGTATCTCGGCGTTCCACAGCTGACCACCTGCCATTCCAACCCCGAAGGCCTGTCGAAACTGGTTATGGATCTTGTGGACCGCTATTACCGCGGGGAAGCGCTGGAAAAAAAATACACCCACAGCTACAAAACCCTGCTGATGGAATCCTGCGGCTGCGGACATGTCCATCATCCGCGTTTCAACGCCCTGCGCACCTTCCGGCAGGCGGAAACCTTTGTCAACCACGAGAACAACCTGTATTACTCCATGGAACAGCTGCTGGAGCTGAAGGAGCCGCTGGATATTTTCCGGAAGCTTTCCGCCACGCTGCTGCCCGGCTCCGCCCTGTACCTCAACCGGAGCATGATTGAGGCCAATCCGGACGAAGAGTACCACGCAAACCGGATTGAGGATGAACTGATCATGATTCCCTACCGGAAGCCGGATCAGCAGCTGATCTTCCGGAAGGTTTACAGCCGGGATATGCCCCTGCCGGAGCCGGTGACCCAGGGAACCCATATCCTGAATGTCATTCATTCCGACACGCTGGTGTTCGGATACTATGCCGCCCATACCACGGACCTGGCAGCGGATACCCAGCTGATCAAGCGGCTGTCCGATGTCCTGAACATGGTTTACTGCATTGTGGAAGCCAGGAACCGGCAGCGGCAGCTGATTGCCCGCTTTGAAAACAATCTGTATCTGGACACCCTGACCGGCCTTTCCAACCTGAAAGGCCTGACCCGCTGGTTCCATGAGTATATCTCCGATTCGGACAACCACCGGAAATATCTTTCCCTGTCCGTTTATTCCATTCCGCGCTATTCATGGATTTTCGAAACCCACGGCATGGAGGAGACGGAAAACACGGTCCGGACCGTCGCGGAACTCCTGCGCCAGTCCAATCCGGACGCGCTGATCATCACCCGGCTCAATGAAGAACAGTTTAGCGTGGCCAGGTGTTCGGAGACGGAAGCGGACATCACCGCCCGGATCGGGCATGCAGAACAGGAGTTCCTGCAGCACCTTGAAGCCGTCAACGCCCAGGAAGGACGTTCCTTCCATCTGGAGGTCAGCTTCGGAAGCACTCTGCTGAAAACCGGCTGGGAAAGCACCACCGTGGAAAACCTGATCCATCTGGCCATCGGCGAAATGTATCTGAACCGGCTGCGGACCGGAACCCATGAGAATCCGGATGCGGAAACAGCCGGCCACACCCTGTACAATTCCCTGATCCTGCTGCTGGAAAAGAACCTGATCCGGTATTTCTTCCAGCCCATTGTGGACGCACACACCGGGCAGATTTACGCCTATGAGGCGCTGATGCGTTCCGGCGGCGGAATCCAGCTGACCCCCATGCAGATCCTGAGTGCCGCCCGGGAATACGGCCGTTTGTATGACGTGGAACAGATCACGCTTTTCGGGATCATTGACCGGTATGTCCGGGATTACCGCAGTTTCAGCGGCTGCAAGGTTTTTATCAATACGATCCCGGGCCACTTCCTGACGGAAGAGGACTGCAGTGAAATCATGGCCCGGTACGGAAGCTATCTGGACTGCTTTGTGCTGGAGCTGACGGAGGATGACCCCACCTCGGACGAGGAGCTGAAGCGCATCAAAAAGCTCAGCCATCCGGGAAACCAGATGCAGATTGCCGTTGACGATTACGGAACCGGCCACAGCAATATCGTGAACCTGCTCCGCTATGCTCCCCAGATTATCAAAATCGACCGAGCACTGATCACGGATATCGACAAGGATACCAATAAACAGCTGTTCGTCCGGAACACCATCGATTTCGCGCATCAGAACAACATCCGTGCCCTGGCGGAAGGCGTGGAAACTGCCGATGAGCTTCGGACCGTCATTGAGTTCGGCATCGACCTGATCCAGGGATTCTATACCGGCCGTCCCTCTCCCCAGCCGGTCCCGGTCATCAATGAAAACGTCCGGAACGAGATTATCCGGATGAAGCTTCAGGCGGTGCAGTACGGCAGCACGCCGCTGACTTACACCATGAGCGACGGCGAAAAGGCCGACCTGCTCCAGCTGCGGCTGCAGCAGGTCAACTGCATCCGGATGGGATCCGGAAGCTTTGTCCTGACCGGGGATCCGAAGCAAAGCGTGGATATGATCCTGCGGGTGGATGATAATTCAGAATGCACCATCACCTTTGACGGCATCAATATCCGCGGTGTCACGGAGCCTACCGTGGTGTTCGGCCGCAGCTGCAGGGTCACCCTGATGCTGAAGGGCGAAAACACCCTCCGGAAGGAAGGCATTGTCGTTCCTCCGGATTCCTTCCTGACGGTGCTCGGCGACGGCAGCCTGCACATTAACAACAACCGCAACTATTCCGCCGGAATCGGCGGAAGATACAACGATCCTTACGGCACCATTGTGCTGGATCTGGACGGAAAGCTTTCCTTTTCCTCTGCCGGGGACCGGATCTGCTGCATCGGCGGCGGCCGCAGCGCCGGCAGGGGCATCCGTCTGGTTCGGGGAACCTACGATATTTCCGCCAGCGGAATCAATGTGGTATGCATCGGTTCCTCCCTGGGGGATGCCTCCGTTCATCTGGGTGAAATCAGCCTGTCCGCTCACGGGGAAGGAAATGAGGTCCTGCTGATCGGCAGCGTATCCGGCAAGGCAAAAATCGTCTCCTCAGGTTCTCTCCGGCTTTCCGCCGCCTGTGAACGGGCCACCGGAATCGGAGCCATCAGCGGAGATGCGGAGATCTCCTTTGATGGCGGTTCCGCCGTCGTCTCCGTCAGCTGCGACAGCGGAGCTGCCATCGGCACCTTCAGCGGGGAGCATATGACCACCGTCCGGAATACGCTGATCCGTCTCCACGGGGAAGGAAACCAGCTGGCCGGTCTCGGAAGCCTCCTCGGCATCGGAGAAGTCCGGATCGAAAGCGGGGAAATCTGCGGGGACCTGCTGGCGGCCGAAAAAATGATCCTGGGAAGCGAAGGATCCCGCTGCGTGGTGACCGGCGGAAACCTGAATTTTGCCCGGGACCGCAGTGCGATGCCAGTCAGTCCCGACGGTACGCCGCTGGTCTTCAGGATGCCGGAGGAAGATCACTTTGAACGCACCTTCCGGGACCGGAAGGAAACCTGGACCTACCGGGCGGACCGGAACGCGGAAGGAAAACTGGGGGTATTTGTTCCGGAAGCGGATCCCGGACAACTCCCCTGATCCGTCCCCGGCAGGGCACGCCGGAATCAAATGCAGCACAGCAACCCGGACCATGGATAAAAAGGAGCTCCGTCAGGCATGCAGCTGAATTATTTCTTTTTCTACACGGAAGCCAATCTCGTCTGTATCATTATTCTGGGAATTCTCCTGATTCACAGCTGTCTGAACAGCACCCGCCAGGAAAAGCTGATCTGGTATAGCCGGACCCTGGCAACCCATATTTTGTATTTTCTTTCCGACATCGGATGGGCGGCGGTTCTCAGCGGGAATCTTCCGCGGACCCGATTTCTGGTCGTGCTGTTCAACTTTCTGAACTATTTTCTGCTCAGTCTGATTGCCTATGAATGGTTCATGTATACGGCTGCCTCCATCCGGATGAAATCCAGGAACAGCAGCAAATTCAGGATTCTGTGGCTGCTCCCCATGGTGCTTTCCGTCCTGGCCGTTGTGCTGCTCTTCATCATTTCGCCGGAAACCCTGGTCCGGGGAAGCAACGAACTCACGAACCTGTATTATCCGATGATGATTGCCGCGCCGATCATCTACCTGGTGACAGCGCAAAGCCTTTCCCTGAACCGGGCCAGGAGGGCGGAATCAAAGGAGGATGCCCAGCAATTCCTGCAGATCGGTCTTTATCCGATATGCATCCTGGGATTCGGCCTGATCCAGACTTTCGCCATGAACGCGCCGCTTTTCTGCTTCGGATGCACCGTCGTCATGATGATTTTCTACATCCGGAACCTGCAGGTTCTGGTTTCCGTGGATTCTCTCACCCGCCTCAACAATCGCGGGCAGATCAGCCGCTATATGCAGCAGGTTCGTTTCCGGGAAAACATCCGGTCCTATGCCGTCATGATCGATATTGACAATTTTAAAAAAATCAATGATACCTTCGGCCATGCGGAAGGCGACCGGGCGCTGATGCTGGTTTCGGATGTCCTGAAGCAGGCCGTGGAAAGAATCCGATCCGCAGTGTTCCTCGGCCGGTACGGCGGGGATGAATTCACAATCTTCCTCCAGTGTGCGGAAGGGGATGTGCCCCCGGATCAGCTGCTGGCAACCATCCGTGAAATGCTGGAGGAACGGCAGGCAGAAACCGATCTTCCCTATGTGCTGAAAATCAGTGCCGGTTACGACCTGCTCCGGGACCGGAAGGATACCCTGGCTGCCTGCCTGAACCGGGCGGATGAAAAGCTGTATGAAAATAAGCGGACCGCCAATGTGGGCCGCTGAAAAAGGCTGCCGGAAAACCCATGTCTCCTTTCCGCCTTAAGGCGCCTGATTTGACCGGAAGCCTTTCCCGTAGTATGATATCCGGGCCGGGAATTTCCTTGATTTCCCGCGCCCGGATGTTTTTTCATGTTTTTCAGAAAGGGTGATCAAAAATGCTGTGGCACTGGATTGTCAAAATTGTACTCTGGACCCTGGCAGGCTACCTGGGCAGCCGGATCATGAAGGACGGAACGCCCAACGGATGGCTCGGCAACGTCATTCTCGGCTGGATCGGCGGACTCATCGGCAACTTTGCCTTCAGCCTCATCGGGCTGGGCTCCAACGGCCTCATCGGGGAAATCCTCGTTTCCGTTGCGGGCGCCTGCCTGGTAATCTGGCTGGTCCGGAAGTTCAACCTGGGTCGTTGGTTTGATAAATAAATCATCACGGAGGCAGGGAACATTTCTTCCCTGCCTCCTTCATTTTCCGTCCGGAAGTTTTCAGCCCTGCCTTCCGCGTCAATGGTGAACCGGGTCGCGGTCTGTTCGTCGTCAAAATCGCTGTAGGTTTCATCCCTGCAAATATTTTTCAGCAAAATCCTTCATGGGCACAGGCTTTGAAAAATAGTAGCCCTGAAGATAATCGCAGCCGATGTCCGCCATGGCTTCGGCCATTTCCCGGTTTTCAATTCCCTCGGCGGTAATGCTGAAACCCATCTGCCGGAACGCCTGTACCAGCGCCGGCAGCAGGGAATCCCGGTCCCGGATGTAGTCCCAGACAATCTTCATATCCAGCTTAATATGGGAAAAAGAATACTTTTTGACCTGATGCAGGTTTGAAAAGCCGGATCCGTAATCATCCAGCGCCAGCTGAAAGCCGCATTGATGCAGGTCTGCAATTTGTTTCTCCTGCTTGGAATAATTGATCATGGATTCTTTCGTAATCTCCAGATGAATCTGATCAGCGGAAATTCCGTATTCCTTCAGGATGGAGGAGAAAAGAACGGGAAGATGGCTGTGCATGCACTGGATCGGCGAAAGATTCACGTTGATCCAGCGCAGCCCGGAGGAATGCAGGTCATGATCCCGGATAAAGGCACAGACCTTGCGCAGGACCTGTTCTCCCAGCTGGTTGATGTTTCCGTTTTTTTCGGCGATCGGAATAAACAGGCCCGGGGGAATCATTTTCCCCTCCCCGTCCCGGATCCGGGCCAGGGCCTCCGCTGCGGCCGTCTTTCCGGTCCGGCTTTCATTGATCGGCTGCAGGAATACCTCCACCGCGTCGTTCTCAATGGCCTTGTCCAGCCAGCGTTTGATTTCAATCTGACGGTTGAATTCTTCCAGGGTTTCCGCCGGCATCAGCGTCTGTTCAATGTCCGCGCTTTCGCCTGCCTCGTCAAGCGCATAAATCAGCATGTTCACAATCCGGTCCGAGGACAGCGCCCGGGCCGTCAGTCCGATTTCCACGTAAGTGACGTTCAGGTACAGGTCAACACCTTCCGCCTGCCAGGACTTCTGAAAGCGTTCCGAGATCTCCTTCCGGATTCTGTCCCAGTCGGTTTCATCCGCCCCGGCCAGCGCAAAGTTTCCACCCCGTACATAAAATACCAGGCACTGCGGAAACTGCCGAACCAGGTAACTGATGATCAGTCCGAGGCCCTGGTCCATCTGTATTCCGCCGTACATGCTCCGTTTGTCATTGTAATTCCGGATCGCAAAGCCGAGGATCCGGTTACCCTTCCGGTGCATCGGATCGTCCAGCCAGTCGGTAAGCGCCCGTGTGTTGAACGCCGGCCCCCGGTCGGTAATATAGAGGTCCGGATTCTCAAAGGCAAGGAAAATCACAAGAATTGCCAGCAGGCAGAACACGTTCATGACCAGATACTGCGGGAACAGGATCCGTATCGTGTTCCCGATGATCAGGATGGCGTGATAACCGAAGGCGCTGATCAGGACGCTTCTGCGAACCTTTTTCCGGTAACGGACCAGCTGGAAAATGCCCAGGGCCAGGTAAAAGAAGGAACAGGCGGGCAGAATCCAGTACAGGGGGCCCCTGTGATATCCGGCCGCATCCGCCGTATAAACAGCGCCGGTGAACGGACTGGTTACCACCATGACTTCACAAACCAGGAAAACGGTATAGGACAGCAGCTTGTTCCACGTAAAACCGGATGCTCCGACTTTCGGCAGTTTCATGGTCAGCCGGAAGAACGCCAGCACCCGGGCAAAAAAAGCAACAAAGAAGGCCATATTCAGCACGGACAGCAACGGGACGGAAAAATCCCGGTAATGATTATCCGCGTAGGTGGACAGGAGATCCGTAACAATGGCCGCGATATCCGTAATGATCAGTGTCAGGAACGCCTTGTTGATCCGGTTCGGAATCCGGGGCCGGGCAAAATAGAAAACCAAAAGAACAGAAAGCACCAACAGGCTTGGAATGACAAAATCCATATTCCACACAGCGCTTTCTTCCTTTCAGATTCCTTTTTCTCGTATTCTCGTATCCTTGCCAGAACAGGGTCCCTTATATTAACCCATAAAGTCGTCCCTGTGTCAAGCTTTTCGGGAAAACCTGCGGCGGTTTTCCCCTTCGAAAACGGAAGGAAGGGTGCCGTGTTTAAACCCGAAAGCAACGGAAAACACCGGCGGAGGATCGTATTTGACATTCCCCGGGATCTGTGGTAACATCGCGGCATGATCGTTAATGCTGAATATACAGGAGGACTCTCCCTATGCCGCGCAATAATGACCGCGTCACCCTCCAGGATATTGCCCGGGTGACCGGTTTCACGGTCAATACTGTTTCCCGTGCCCTGAAAAACAAGGATGATATTTCCAGGGAAACCTGTGAAAAAATACAGAAAGTAGCCCGGGAGATGGGCTACGTCCGGAATTACCTGGCCAGCTCCCTGCGTTCCGGCTGCACAAAAACCCTCGCAATGATCGCCGGTTCCATGGTAAACCCCTTTTATGCCATCCTGGCGGATCTGATTCAGACGGAAGCTGCCCGGCTCGGATACAGCCTCATCATCCTGGGCTCCCGGGACGATCCGGATACAGAGCTGAGCGCTGTGGAAATGGCCTTGTCCCGGCAGGTGGACGGGGTGCTGATCACCCCCTGCTCCTTTGATTCTCCCGCGCTTTCCACCCTGCGTTCTTCCCGGGTTCCCTTCGTTCTGCTCAGCCGCTATCAGGAGGGAACGCAGGATGACTGTGTATACTGCGATGATGAAGAAGGCGGCTACCTGGCCGGAAAATACCTGATTGAAAAAGGCCACCGCAAGGTGGCCATGCTGGCTTATCATCAGGTGGTTTTCTCCTCCCGCCAGCGCTTTTCCGGTTTCCGGAGGGCCTGCGCCGAAGCCGGCCTGCCGGAAGAGAATGTTTTTTATGCCTGTTCCGAAAACCCGGAGGAAATCCTGGATCACCTGAAATCCTGGATCCGTCAGGGGGTCACCGGCCTGTTTTCCTTCTGCGACGTGGAAGCCTGGATTACCATTACCCTGCTGGAAAAGGCCGGCTATAAAGTGCCGGGGGACCTGACCGTCGTTGGATTTGACAACATCCTGGATTACATCCAGTTCCCCAAGCCGATTTCCTCCGTGGACTGCCATCTGCAGAAGGAAGCCTGCCTGTCCATCGACCTGATCCGGAAGCGCATTCACGACCCGGATCTGGCGCCTCAGCAGATTCGCATCCCGGTTTCCTTCATCTGCCGGGAGCCGTAAAAAGCACGCCGGCGAATTTACAGCACCTGCTCCGCCTGGGCGGAGGCGTCGGTCATCTTCTCCACCGGAATGTCCGGATAATCCGTTGTAACCGGAAGCGGCAGGGTCTGCATGTATTCATGCATGGCTTCGGCAACCCGCTTGCTGTTGGCCACGGCTTCCACCACCGTCCGGGCTCCGCTGGCAGCGTCTCCGGCGGCAAACACCCCCGGCCGGCTGGTATGGCCGTCTTCGTCCACCGTCAGGAGTCCGCTCCGGACGGTATCGATTCCCTTGGTAGTCGTAACCAGGTTGCTTTCCGCTCCCTGGCTGACCGCCACAATCACGCCGGTGCAGGGATACAGTTTTTCCGTTCCGGGAACCGGACGGATCTTTCCGTCCCCGTCCGTCTGGCTGTCTGCCAGGACGACCCCGTCCTCCCGGATTTCCACCGTGCATTTGTTATAAATAAAATCCACGCCCTCCAGCTTCGCATAGCTGCTTTCATACTGGCTGGCCGTCAGGGTATCGGTCAGGTTGACGCATCGGACAAAACGTGCTCCGTGGCGGATGGCGGTGCGGGCGCAGTCCATGGCGCTGTTGCCGGTACCGATCACCAGAATCCGCTCTCCCAGCCGGAAAGCTTCCGGACTGGCCAGGTAGTTGATGGCATAGGTTACGTTGCCCAGGCTTTCTCCCCGGATATTCAGCTTCCGGGGTTTCCACAGGCCGGCGCCTACAAACACGCTCTGATACCCGTCCCGGAAAAGGTCGTCAATGGTGACCGCGCTTCCGATATATGTATTGGGCCGGAACCGGATTCCCTTCAGCTCCAGGTGCCGGTAGGCCATATCATCCAGCACCGCGTCCGGCAGGCGGAAATCCGGAATCCCGTAGCGCAGCACTCCGCCGATCTTGTCCCGGCTGTCAAAAATCGTAATCTGGTACCCCTTGCGGGCCAGAATGATTGCCACCGTCAGTCCCGCCGGTCCGGCGCCGATCACGGCGGCCTTGCGGCCGTTGGGGGTTGCGGGGCCTTTCACCATCTGATTGGCGTAGGTGGATGAGATATAACTCTCAATGACCGAAAAATGCACCGGAGCGTCCTTGATCCCCCGGACGCAGTGTCCCTCGCACTGGTTTTCATGGTTGCACACCAGGGCGCATACCGTGGTCAGCGGGTTGTTTTCAAACAGCATCCAGCCCGCGTCGTTCAGCCGGCCTTCCTTCAGGAGCCGGATCACCTCGGGAATGTTGGTGTGGATCGGGCAGCCTTGCTGGCAGCGGGGGTTTTTGCATTGCAGGCAGCGGTTGGCTTCTTCCATCACATGCAGGGCCATCGGTTCATTCCTCCCCTGCGGAAACATTCTGTTCCGCGATTCTGTTTTATCCGGCGAGCCGGCTTTCCTTCAGTATACATGAAATGGGCCCGGATGGGAAGAAGATGTCGCGTCTGTATCATACAAATTGATTCCGGACGCCGGATCCGGGATTGCCGTTCCCGTTTTTTTCGGCTATAATTGACCCAGAGGAATCTGTCCGTCTGGCCTGGTTTCATCAGGAAAACCGAAAAACACATAGAACCCGGAAGGAGCTCGGAACAAATGATCACAAACGATAAAGGGATTGTTGAACTGAAACATCATATTCTGCGTGAGGTCTGCCGTCTGGCCTGGGACCGTCAGCTGACGGCGGAAAACTGTGAACGCGTCATGCTGAAAATCATCCCCGGCCCCAAACCGCAATACCGCTGCTGCATCTACAAGGAGCGTGAAATCGTCCGCGGACGGATTCGCCTGGCCATGGGGCTGAATCCGGATGTCAGCAGTGAATCCCGCAATGTGGTCGCCGTGATTCCCGCCGCCTGTGACGACTGTCCCATCCAGGATTACCTGATTACGGATATCTGCCGTTTCTGCCTGGGCAAAGCCTGCCTGAACGCATGCCGTTTCGGCGCCATTACCCCCGGTGATACCCGGATGCGCATTGATCCGGCCAAATGCCGGTCCTGCGGCATGTGTGCGAAAGCCTGTCCCTACGGCGCCATTGTGCATACGGAGCGTCCCTGCAAAAAAGCGTGTCCGGTAGACGCCATTACTTATTCCGAAAACGGAATCTGCGAAATCGACGAAGAAAAATGCGTCCATTGCGGTCACTGCATCCACAGCTGCCCCTTCGGCGCCATCGGCTCCAGGATCTACGCAGTGGACATCATCCGGAAAATACAGGAAGGGAAACGGGTTTACGCCATGTGCGCCCCCGCCACGGAAGGCCAGTTCGGAAAGAACATTTCCATGGCCTCCATCCGCGCTGCGCTGAAAAAGCTGGGCTTCACCGACATGGTGGAAGTCGGCCTCGGCGGCGACATGACGGCGGCTTACGAAGCGCTTGAATGGATTGAAGCCAAAAAGGAAGGCCGCAAGATGACCACCTCCTGCTGCCCCGCGTTCATTTCCATGCTGCGGCATCATTTCCCGGAGGAATACCAGAAATACAAATCCAACACCGTCAGTCCGATGGTTGCGGTGTCCAGGTATCTCAAGCACCGGGATCCGGATTGTGTGACCGTTTTCATCGGGCCCTGCATTGCCAAAAAAGGAGAAACGCTCAACGAGTTCATTGCGGACCGCCCGGATTACGCGCTGACCTACGGCGAAATCGTCGCCATGCTGGATTCCCGGGAGATCACCATTGAGCCTGTGGAGGAATCCTACCAGGAGGCTTCCCTCTATGGCAAACAGTTTGCCGGCAGCGGCGGTGTCGCCGCGGCAGTCCTGCAGGTCATGAAAGAGCTGGGGGAAGATCCTTCCGATATCCGGCTTCTGCAGTGCTCCGGCGGTTCCGAGTGCAAAAAGGCCATGATGCTGCTGAAGGCCGGAAAGCTTCAGGAGGATTTTGTGGAAGGCATGATGTGTCCCGGCGGCTGCATCGGCGGTCCTTCCAAGCATCAGGCGGAAACCCAGGTGCTGCGCGACCGGGAGGAACTCCTGGGCCGGGCAGACCGGCGCGGGATTCTTGAAAACCTGGAGAAATACCCCATGGATCAGTTTTCCATGTTCCGGGACGGACATGTGGATCCTTCCGTCTCCCCCTTCCGGAAAAAGCCCTGACCGACGGGATCCTCCGGGAATTCAGGCCCGGAAATCGCCGCCCGATCCTCGTAAAACAACTGCTCAAAGGAGATGGCCGCCATGATTCTGGGAGGAACCGTTGCCGGCAGCTATTCAACCCCGGAGGAATGGGAAAAACTGCTCGTCCGTTCCCGTTTCAAAGCCGTTACGGCGCCTTTTTCCTGCCATACGCCCCGCGGGGAAATCGATACTTACCGCGCCGTCTGCGACCGGCATCATGTGGTCATCGCGGAAATCGGCGTATGGAAAAACCTCTTTGATCCGGATCCCGAAAAGGCCCGGGAAGCCTTCGAATACGCGGTGGGCCAGCTGGCCCTGGCGGATGAAACAGGAATCCCCTGCTGCGTGAATATTGCGGGAACCGCCTCCTCCCTGGGCTGGGATGCGGCGGATCCCTCCAATTTCACGGAGGAAACCTATGAGCGGATTATCCGTTCCATCCGGGAAATCCTGGACCGTGTTTCCCCCCGCAGCGCATTTTACTGCCTCGAGCCGATGCCCTGGATGATTCCGGACAGTCCCGAGGTGTATCTGCAGCTGATCCGGGATCTGGACCGGCCGCAGTTCGCCGCCCATATGGATTTTGTCAATATGCTTAACTGTCCCCGCAGGTTTCTGGCGCCGGAGGAATTTATCGGCCGCTGTTTCGAACTGCTGGGCCCGGTCATCAAAAGCACCCACATCAAGGATTCGCGGATGCACCCCACCAGGCTGACCGCCGTGCTGGAGGAATGCTCTCCCGGAGACGGCATGCTGGATTTCAGCCGGATCCTGGCTATCCTGGACCAAAAGCTTTCCAAAGACGCGCCGGTGCTGCTGGAGCATATGAACACTTTTGAAGAATACGACAAAGCCTATCGCTTCCTGGAGATTGCCGCCTCGGAAGCCGGCATTTCCCTCTGACCGGGAAGCCCCGGCCGGACGGCCTCTGCAGAAAAACATGTTTTATACCGATTTTCAGGCAGGGGGAAGGTATGCCGTCTTGACTTTAGCGTGATAAAGTGTTATTTTGTTAAAACGCCGGCGGGATTCTTTCCGGCGGATGAATGACATTTCGGGAGGCTGAATCAAAATGAAGAAAATCATTGCCCTGCTGCTTTGCCTGGTCCTGTTGGCTGTTTCCTCCCTGGCACTGGCGGAAAGCGAAAGCGATAAAGCCTATGTGACCGGGAAAGGCAAAATTGTCGTCGGTATTACGGATTTTGAACCCATGGATTACAAAAACGAAAACGGCGAATGGATCGGCTTTGACGCGGATCTGGCCCGCGCCTTCGCGGCGTATCTCGGCGTGGAGATCGAGTTCCAGGAAATTGACTGGGACAACAAGGTGCTGGAGCTGACCGGAAAGAACATTGACTGCGTCTGGAACGGCATGTCCCTGACGGATGAGGTCAAGGCGGCCATGAGCTGCAGCAAGGCCTACATGAACAACGCCCAGGTTATCGTGGCGCCCGTCGCCAAGGTGGCGGACTACACCACGGTGGAAAGCCTGTCCTCCCTGGTTTTCGCGGTGGAATCCGGAAGCTCCGGTGAGAGTGTTGTCCGGGATCTCGGCTGCCAGGCCAACGCGGTGCAGAG
Source organism: Clostridia bacterium (assembly GCA_017526525.1). Taxonomy (GTDB): domain Bacteria; phylum Bacillota; class Clostridia; order Christensenellales; family Aristaeellaceae; genus Aristaeella. The sequence continues at coordinate 20,915 of JAFXRG010000040.1, forward strand.
TCAGGCTGCCGCGCTGATGGAAGTCGCTTCCGGCACTTCCGACGCCGCGGTAATCGACCTGCTGATGGCCCTTGCCATGGTAGGCGAAGGCACCGGCTACGAAAACCTTGCCTGCGGCTTCACGCTGCAGGATGATCAGTATGGCGTCGGTTTCCGGCCCGGCTCTGACCTGGCGGAAGAGCTGAACACCTTCCTGGCTTCCGCCGCAGCGGACGGCACCCTGAAGAAGATTGCGGATACCTATGGTCTCGGTCTGGCACTGATCGCTGACTGATTCCTGTCGAACCTTGCGGCAGGCGGGTTTCCCGCCTGCCGAATGTTTTTTTATTTTTCTGACCGGAGGCTTTCATGAGTTTTGCAGACCAGCTGCCCATTGTGCTGTCTTCCCTGAACACCGGATTCCTGCAGACCTTCCGGCTGTTTGTCATCACCCTGGCAGGTGCTCTTCCGCTGGGGCTTTTACTGGCTATGGCGGAAATGTCCCACCTTCGGGGGCTGCGGGCAATCATCAAAACCCTCGTCTGGATCGTCCGCGGATCTCCGCTGATGATTCAGCTGCTGATCATCTTCTACTTCCCCGGTCTGGTTTTCAAAACACCCCTCTGGAGCAGCGGGGAAAGCGGGCGCTTTGCCGCGGCTTCCGTCGCCTTCATTATCAACTACGCCTGTTACTTCTGTGAAATTTTCCGGGGCGGGATCCAGGGAATTCCCGTCGGACAGGACGAGGCCGGCCTGGTGCTGGGCATGAAGCCCCTGCAGATTTTCTTCCGGGTAAAACTGTTGCAGGTGGTCAAGGCGATTCTTCCGCCCATGTCCAACGAAATCATCACGCTGATCAAGGACACTTCCCTGGCCCGGATTATCGCCCTGCAGGAAATCATCTGGGCCGGGCAGTCCTTCCTGAAGGGCAGTCAGGGCATCTCCGGTGCCATCTGGCCCCTGTTCTTCACCGGAATCTACTATCTGGCCGCCACCGGTATCCTGACCCTTCTCTTTTCAAGGGCAGAAAAAAAGCTCAGCTATTTCCGCTGAGGGAAAGGAGGAATCCCCTGTGGCAATTCTTGAGGTACAGAACATCCGGAAATCCTTCGGTTCCACGCAGGTGCTGGACGGCATCTCCTTCTCCATGGAAAAAGGTGACGTCCTGTCGGTCATCGGTTCCTCCGGCAGCGGAAAAACCACGCTCCTGCGCTGCCTGAACTTTCTGGAAAAGCCGGACTCCGGCATCATCCGGGTGAACGGGGAAACCCTGCTGGACGCATCCTCCGGAGCTTCGGAGTCTTCCCGGAGCATTCGTCTGAAACGCCTGCATTTCGGTCTGGTTTTCCAGTCCTTCAATCTGTTTCCGCAGTACACAGCCCTCCAGAACGTCATGCTGGCCGAAAAACTGCTGGCCGGTGAACAGCCGGACTGGAAAAAACGGAAGGCTGAACGGATCCGCGAAATTGAGGAGCACGCTCGGAATCTTCTGGCGGACATGGGGCTGCAGGACCGGATGAACAATTACCCCCATCAGCTTTCCGGCGGCCAGTGCCAGCGGGTTGCCATTGCCCGGGCCCTGGCGCTGAATCCGGATATCCTCTGCTTTGACGAGCCCACCTCCGCCCTGGATCCGGAGCTGACCGGCGAGGTGCTCCGTGTGATCCGCGGGCTTGCGGACCGGAGCACCACCATGATTATCGTCACCCATGAAATGGCCTTCGCCCGCGATGTGGCCAGCCACGTCCTGTTCATGGACAACGGCGTGATCTGCGAGGAAGGGACCCCGGAGGAAGTCTTCAACCATCCGAAGCAGGAACGGACGCGTCAGTTCCTTTCCCATTATTCGGACTGATCCCGGAAAGCGGAAACCGGGTGCATGAATCAGGGCCGGCGGACATCTGTCCGTCGGCCCGGTTTGATTTTCAGTACCAGATCACATTGCTCAGCGCGCTTTGGGGAACCCAAACCCGGCGCTGGAATTCCCGGTTCACATCGTAAAAGTCCACCTGCACGTAGCCATTCTCCCGGCCGTAAAGGTCGATCTCATCCTCCGGGAACAGGATAGCCACCTTGCTCTTCGCGTAGTTTCCTCCCGGCCCGTACCAGGCGTCCGTGGGGGCAACGGAGGCCTTCCCGATGGGTTTCTGCTTGTCCGGTACCAGGTCCAGGTCCACATCCACCCGTTTCAGGCCGGTCCACACCCGGTACCGGGCGTTTCCGTAATCAAAGTCCACTTCCACCCACCAGACCCCCGAAGTATAGGCCTTGCCGACTACCGTCACCGTCTGGCCCTGCCATTTCCCCGAGAAGAAAGTTCCGGGTTCCTCATAGGCGGTGGAAGGGCCCGAACGGCTTGCGATCCGGTCCTTCAGGTATGCCTGGGTGGGCATCGGCCTGGAATCATAGGATGTGGGAGGGGGTGTTACGGAAGCATCCGCCGCATAGGCGGGATTGCCGTACTGCACCGGCATGACCTCGGACAGGCACACATCGTTGGGAAATTCCGTTCCCGGAAAATACGTATACACCCAGATCCGGACACCGGTCACATCGTCGTGGCGGCCCGTCGGGATCTTCTGCCATCCCGTCCGGGCCGGATCATCCGCCAGCGTGGCATTCACCCGGTCGATGAAATCCTCCCTTCCGGCATAACGGAATTCCAGGGCAATATCCCTTGGGCGGGCATTGATGGAGTACTGATCCCTGCCCTGGGTGCTGTATGCCCAGAAACCGTTTTTGAACCATACGCCGTCCACGGTCCGGGGAACCGGAAGCGTCAGGTCCAGCCAGCTTTTCGTCAGGGTGCTCTTCCCTGCGGAGCTGAACTGCCAGCAGGTCGATTCATCGCCGTCCGCGGCCTTTTCCGGGGCCCATTTCAGGCCGTCCGCCCCTGCTTCGATGTACCGGCTGGCGGTCACAGACTGAATCCGTACTTTCACCCATTCCGTTTCCCCGGGAATCTTTTCCAGGTACGGATCAATGATTCCCGGATTCCCAGTGCCCGGTCTCGGGGCGCCGCAGTTGGGGCAGAAGTTGGTGGTGTTTCCGGCCTGGCCGCAGCTGGCGCAGGTCCAGCTTTCATCCGGCCTGGCCATCCCGCAGTTGGGGCAGAAGTTGGTGGTGTTTCCGGCCTGGCCGCAGTTGGGGCAGGTCCAGGCTGCTCCGTCCGCCGCCGCGGAAATCACCGGGAGCATCATCACCGCACACAGAAGAACCGCAAGGAGCCTTTTAAACACTGTGAACCCTCCATTTCCTTTATGCGCTGTCCGGTTTTTTTTGCCTCTGACTGTATCTTAACAGATGATTCTTTCCCTGGCAACCGCGTTTTCCCGGATTCCGGTCTTGACAAAGCTTCCGGGATCCGGTATGATGCACATCCACACGCTTGCAGGATGAAGAGTCTGTAAGCCTCTGCGAAAAGCAAAAAAGCGGCAGAGGCTTTATACTGCTGTGCCAAAGAAAGGATGCAACATGGAATCAGTCAGACTGCCTGAACACCCGAATGCACAGGAAGAATACCTTCATCTCCGCGGGACCCGGGATACCATTGACCGGGAAATCCACGAGGTGGAAGCCCTCACCGGCGCCAAAGCCGGCGAGGTGATGGACGTGCAGATGAAAGAGGACCCGGACCAGCAGGAGGAAGTCACCATCCAGCTGTTCCGCTTCCAGCTGGACCGGCTTCGCCAGCTGAGCATGGCCGCCGGTCAGGCGTACTTCGCCCGGCTGGACTTTATTCCCGCCGGCGGGCGGCCGGAAACCTGGTACCTGGGGCGCTGGGGCGTTCTGGATCCGGCCACCCTGACCCCCGTTGTGGTGGACTGGCGCTCCCCGGTGGCCAACCTGTACTACTCCGGGCAGATCGGAAAAATGGACTATGAAGCCCCGGACGGCCGCGTGGAGGGGGAACTGACCCTGAAGCGGATGCTGACGGTTCGGGACCGGCAGCTGCTCAGTCTTTTTGACAGCGGCATTGTTTCCCAGGAAGCCTATCTTCAGGAAATCCTGGGCAGCATTTCCTCCGACCGGCTGCGGGAAATCGTCACCACCATCCAGGCGGAGCAGAATATCGTCATCCGCCATCCCCTGAATGAACACCTGCTGGTGCAGGGCGCCGCAGGCAGCGGAAAAACCACCATAGCCCTGCACCGGATCGCCTATCTGCTGTATACCTTCCAGAAGACCCTGAAGCCGGAAAACATGATGATTCTCGCTCCCAACCCCCTGTTCCTTTCCTATATCTCCCAGGTGCTGCCGGACCTGGGGGTGGAGCGGGTGGTGCAAACCACCTTTGAAGGCTGGTGCCGGGAAGGCATGGGCAGCCGGATGCCGAAAATCCGTCAGGAAAGCCGGCTGGAAAAGAACCTGTCGCTTTCAGAGGAGGAGCGGGAGAAAAACAGCCGCCTGGTGCGGCTGAAGGGATCCCTGGAGCTGAAGAAAAAACTGGAGGCTTACCTGGACCGCCTGCAGGGCGAGGTCCTTCCTCCCTCCGGTTTCCGCATGGCCGGAATCACCCTGATGGACCGGAAGGAAGCGGAAGAGGTTTTCATCCGGGACCTCCGGCATTTCCCGCTGGAGCAGCGGATCGGCGAACTGAAAAAGATCATCCGCAAAAGGGTCCGGGATGCCGTTCTTCATCTGAAAGAACAGTACGCCGGCCTGACGGAGCAGCTGGTGGACAAAGCCCGGGCCTCCGCGCCGGACAGCCCTGCGCTCCGGCAGAAAATCAGGGATCTGTACGCCACCCGGGACCAGCGTTACCGGGAAATCGATGACCGGGCAGAAAAATACCTGAACGGCTACCGGGAAAAATTCAACCTGCCGGATCTGGCCGGCATCTGCCGGGCTTTCCTGCAGGAAACCTTTCCGGATCCGCAGGACCAGGCAGGCCTGCTGCCCGAAGACAATCTTCTGCGGCAGGAGGATCTGCCGATGATGGTGCTGATCTGCAAAGCGGTTTTCGGCCTGAAAACGAAGCAGATGAAGCATGTTGTCATCGATGAGTGCCAGGATTTCTCCCCCTTCCAGATCGCCCTGCTGAAGCAGAGCAATCCTGCCGCCACCTTCACGCTGGTGGGGGATCTGTATCAGGGAATCCGTTCGGATGAGGGAATCCGGAGCTGGCAGGAATGGACCGGGCCGGTTTTCAGCCATCAGGCCGATCTGAAGCAGCTGACGGTCAGCTACCGGAACACCGTGGAAATCATGGAACGGGCTCAGGCGGTTGCCGAAAGATATCCCATTCCCGGCATCTCGGAAACAAAGCCCGTCCTGCGTCACGGGGAGGCGCCGAAAATCCTTTGCGCGCAAAGCGATCCTGAGCATCTGGCCATGATGGTTTCCCAGATCCGTGCCTGGCAGCGGGAAGGCTTCCACAGCATCGCGCTGATTGAAAAAACGGAAGCCCGGGCCCGGAAACTGTTCCGGGCCATCAGGGCGGAAACGGGCGCGCGCCTGGTTTCGGAAAAGGATTCGGATTACCGGGGCGGCGTCATCATTCTTCCGGCCAGCATCGCCAAGGGCATGGAGTTTGACTGCGTTGGCATCTGCGACGCTTCCGCCGAATGCTTCCCGGACAACGAATTCCTCTGCCGGATTCTTTACGTGATGATGACCCGTCCGCTGCACCGCCTGTGTATCTGGTATAAAAAAGAGCCCTCGCCGCTGCTGGCGGGGACCCGGGTTTCATCCTGAACGCAGAGGAAGATCCTCCCCCGCCTTCCCGGAAATCACACAGGGAAATCAATCCGCTGAACCTGCAGGATCTTTCCGTCCTGCAGCAGCAGTTTGGCCATGGTCACATCACCGAAAAACCGGGCTCGTCCGCAGCTTCCCGGGTTCAGCCACAGGCGGCCGTCAATCCGTTCCTCCCGATACATGTGCGTATGTCCGCAGATCACTGCCTGGATTCCGTCCAGGTTCCGCGGTACGTCATACGGATCGTGGGTCATAAAAAACGATACGCCGGCTATCTCAAAGCGCAGGGAACCCGCCAGGTCCCGGAGTCCCTCCTGCCACCGGTCATTGTTGCCCCGCACCGCGTAGATGTTCCCGTACAGCCGCAGCTCATCCAGGTCGCTCTCCCGCACAATATCCCCCGCGTGGAGAATATGCGTGCAATCCTGCAGTTCCGCCACCACTTCCCGCCGCAGCAGGCCGTGGGTATCGGAAATCACCGCTGCCCGGACCGGACCGTTCCCCTCTGGTTTTTCGCTCATGCCGGCATCCCACCCCTTTTTCCCGTTTTGCCTCCGCCATTATAATGCATTTTCCCCAGCAAGTCACGGCGCCCCATCATTCTTCTTGACTTGGGGAAGAGGAAAGGATAGTATACAGCTAAGCAGAAAAAAGAAATAAAAGGAGGACCCCATCATGGAAAATAACAAGCCGAAAACCCCTTATGCCGGCACCCGGACGGAAAAGAACCTGGAAGCCGCTTTCGCCGGCGAATCCCAGGCCCGCAACAAGTATACCTACTTTGCCTCCGCCGCAAAAAAGGAAGGCTATGAACAGATTGCCGCCCTGTTCCTGAAAACCGCCGAAAATGAAAAAGAGCACGCGAAAATGTGGCTGAAGGAACTGAAAGGAATCGGCAGCACCGCTGAAAACCTGGCCGCAGCCGCGGACGGCGAAAACTATGAATGGACCGACATGTACGAATCTTTTGCCGTGACCGCCGAAGAAGAAGGCTTCCACGACCTGGCAAAAAAATTCCGCATGGTCGGTGAAATCGAAAAGCACCATGAGGAACGGTACCGGGCCTTGCTGAAAAACGTGGAAATGCAGGAAGTTTTCGCAAAGAGCGAAGTCAAGGTCTGGGAATGCCGGAACTGCGGTCATATTGTTGTGGGAACAAAAGCCCCGGAGGTCTGCCCGGTCTGTGCCCATCCCCAGAGCTATTTTGAAATTCACGAAGAAAACTACTGATCCCGCATCAGCGGAGACGGGGATCCCGGATCCCCGTCTCTTTTTTGTTCCCTTCCGGTGCCTCGTCCTGCCGGGAATCATTGACGTCTGTTTCTCCGGTTTGATATACTATGCAAAAAGTGAACGACGCAGGCGGAGGATCAGTCATATGGCCGGTACGCAGACACAGTTTCAAACATTTCTGAACGAAGAGCTCGCAAAAACAAAGGGGATCTATTATCCCGTCAAGGCAAACATCCTGCAGCGGGCTGTCATCCGGAAAGCGCACACTTCCAAACTTCATCCGAATCCGGATGACGAATTCTGCGATCCCAAAACCGGCCCGAATTACAGCATCATTTCCAGGTACGAATCGGATTATCGCCGGAACGGGGACAATATTTCCTCCGGACTCTTCGTCGGGGAAATTTCCGAACCCCTGATGGTGGAAAAAACCAGGCCCAACGGATTCCGGATTCTGAACGGGCACCACCGCTGGGCCGCCGCCATGCGGGTGGGATACAATCCCATCGGCATCCGGATTGTCAACCTGACCACGGAAGCGGATGTTCATAAAATGCTGAAAAAAACCAACCGCACCCGGCGGGTTTCCATGGACCTGGATGAAGTCATCTTTGTTTCCGGCAGGGACAGGCCCATGGAAAAGAGCCTTCGCTTTCCATTCAGCCGCATCTACAGGGAGCGGATTCGTCTCGGCATTCCGGCGCTTCTGGAATTCCTGGACCGGAAAGGCTTTGACGTCTGGGTATACAGCTCCCGTTATTATTCCGTGGAATACCTGCAGAACCTCTTCCGTCACTATCATTGCCAGGTCGCCGGTATCATCACCGGTACAGCCCGGAAATCCTCCGCCAAGGTTATCCGCAGCATGGGAATGCTGGTGGATAACAAATACAAGTGCACAGTTCACGTGGACAACGAATCCGTGATCTGCACCTTCCGGGATGAGAAGGAGTTCGAAGAAACGACACTCAGCGGATCCGAAAAAAGCTGGTCCGCGGAAGTGATGGATGCAATAGGAGCGCTGAAAGCCCATGAGTAGGTTTGACGGCATGAAAATGCGGGTGTCCTTCGATCTGGACGAAGTGCTTTTTGTTTCTCCGGAAACGCACAAAACGGAGCCCCCGCTTCCCTTTCCCCTTCGGTGTTACTTTAAGGAACGCCTTCGCCTGGGAACGCCGGAGCTGATAAACACCCTGCAGAAAATGGGGTATGAAGTCTGGGTCTATACCTCTTCCTTCCGGACGGAACGTTATATCCGCGGGCTGTTCCGCTGCTACGGAATCCATTTTGACGGCATTATTAACGGTACCCGCCACATGAAAGAGGTCCAGTCGAAGAGCAAAACCGTCCTTCCCCAGAAAATGCCCAGCCGGTACCATATTTCCCTGCACATTGACGACGAGGAGGTCATCTGCACCTCCGCCGGCCAGTACGGTTTCCGGGCCTACCAGCTGAATGCCGAGGACGAGCACTGGAAGGAACGGATTATCCAGCGTGCGGAAGAAATCAAAAAAATCGAACAGTTCAGCTGATGCCCTCAGCCGGCCGCTGTTCAGGGAGGAGTCCCTTTCATGATCGGTAAAACCACAGTCCTGGTGCTCTTTGTTCTTACCTGGCTTTATTCGCTGACCCTGGATCTTATCCGTCTGCGTTCCGCGGGAAATCCGGTTCCCGCCAATGTTTCGGACGTCTATGACCGGGAAACCTACCGGAAATGGCGGGCCTATCACGCCGAAAAAACCCGTTTTTCCATCCTTTCCTCTGCCGCCGGCTTCCTGGTGGACCTGGCGCTGCTGGCCTTCAACGTGTATGCGGCCTTTGCTGGCCTGTTTCCGAAAACGGAATTCATGCAGCTCTTTGCGGTGGTGCTGCTTTCCTCCCTCACTTCCCTGGTGATGCTGCCCTTCAGCTGGCATGAAACCATGGTGATTGAGCAGAAATACGGCTTCAACAAATCCACCGCCGCCACCTTCTGGGCGGACCAGGTCAAAAGCCTCCTGATCGGCCTGATCCTGATCACCGCCGTGACCTCCCTGCTGATGACCGTCCATCACGCCCTGGGCGACTGGCTGATCTTGGCCTTCGCCTGCCTGATGACGCTGCTGATGCTGTTTATTTCGTTCCTGTATCCTTTTTTCAGCAAAATCTTCAACAAATTCAAGCCCCTGGAGGACGGCGAGCTGAAGGACAAGCTCACTGCCCTGCTGGAAAAGAACGGTTATCAGGTCCGCGCCATCCGGATCATGGATGCTTCCCGCCGGACCACCAAGTCCAACGCCTATTTTTCCGGGTTCGGAAAAATGAAAACCATCGTGCTGTACGATAACCTGGTGAACGCCATGACGCCGGATGAAATCTGCGCCGTCTTCGCCCACGAAATGGGCCACGGGATTCATAAGGACACCCTGAAATCCCAGCTGCTGACCTTCGCACAGATGCTGGTCCTGGCGGTGCTGGCCTGGCTGACCCTCCGGACGGCGGATCTGTTTCTTCCCTTCGGGTTCGACGGCATCAACTACGGGTTTGCCGTTGTGCTGATCATGAGCGTGGAATTTGCGTTCATTTCCCCGCTTTTCTCCCTGCTGGCCGGCTGGATTTCCCGCAGGCATGAATTCCGGGCGGATGCCCAGGCCGTCCGCGAGGGCTACGGAAAGGAACTGATTACCGCCCTGAAAACCCTGGCCCGCGAAAACTATGCGGACCTGGCCCCCTCGCCCCTGCTGGTGAAGCTGGAATATTCCCATCCGCCCCTCAGCGCACGAATTGATGCCATCGAAAAAGGCATGAACGCAAAATGAACGATCAGAAGCCAAAAATCGGCCACCCGGTGCTCGGGATCCTGCTGGGCATCCTCGGCATTGTCGCAGCGCTGCTGCTGACGTTCCTGACCGGAATCGTCGGCGGCGGCCTCGCGTTCCTGCTTGGGCTGGCAGCCGTGCTGCTGGGAATGAAAGCCCGGAACGGGAAAGGCCGCGGCATCGGCGCCATCGCGGCCGGCGCCCTGGCCGTGGTTCTCGCCGTGCTGCTGACCGTCGGTTCCGTTTCCTCCTTCCGGGCTTTGTACACGGAAGCCGTAACCACCAATACGGCGCCGCTGGTGGCCCGGTACCTGGACAAGCCGTACCTGGGCCTGGCCGGCATGATCCTGAACGCGCCCTCGGAGGCCGATGCCCGTGAAATGATCCGCCAACTGGATGCCCTGCGGAATTACCGGGACAGCCGGCAGGCCCCGGCCTCCCCGCTTCCGGACGCCGGAACCCCGCAGCCCGGGCAATGAAAATCCCTCTGCCATACCTTCGGCAGAGGGGTTTTCTGCATTTTGGGAGAGTCTTCTCAGAGCACCTCGCTGTAGCTTCCCAGGTAGGAAAACTGTTCCAGCGTCACATCCAGCTCTTCAATCAAGCGGCCAAACGCCGGGGAATAAACGGAGGCGTCGATGTCGAAATAAAACATGAACTCGAAATCCCTTCCCGGCATGGGACGGCTTTCCAGTTTTGTCAGGTTGATGCCCTGGGCGTTGAACCTTCCCAGCAGCTGGTAAAGGGATCCTGGCCGGTTCGGCAGCACCAGCATCAGGCTGGTATGATCCGCCCCGGGATAGATTTCCGGTTCCCTGGCAATGCAGATAAAGCGGGTATGGTTGTTGGAGTTGTTCTGGATCTCTGTTTTCAGGATCTCCAGGCCGTACAGCCCGGCGCAGGCAGCGGAGGAAATCGCCGCCAGGTCCCTTCGGCCGCTTTCGGCAACCATTTTTGCGGCGGCCGCCGTATTCCGGCACACGTTCACGTTCCACCCGGGGTTCTGTTCCAGGAACCCTGAGCACTGCTGAATGGCCTGTTCATGGGACCAGATTTCCCGGATTTCCTCCATCCGGACGCCGGGGAGCGCCATCAGGGTATGATCAATTTTCACCCGGGCAGACCGGACGATGTAAAACTTCCGGCTGATCATCCGGTCGTATACGCTGTTCACCGATCCGGCCAGGCTGTTCTCAATGGGAAGAATGCCGTATTTGCACAGTCCCTTTTCAATGGCGTCAAAAACGTTTTCAAAATCCCGGCAGTACAGAATGGAAGGGGCCGAAAAAATCTTTTCGCAGGCCTTCTGGGAATAGGCGCCCTCCACGCCCTGGCAGGCCACCACCGCCTTGGGCGGAAACAGCTTCGGCGTGTTTTCCAGGGCGTCGCGGATCTTCCTTCCCAGGGCGCTTTCCTTCCTTCCGTCCAGCATCTGGCTGGTACGGCTCTGGGCCATCAGGAATCCGAAAAGCGCCCGGACACCGTTGGCGTTGGCTTCCCCTGCCATTTCGCCCACCCGGTTCAGCAGGTTCCGCTCCCGCTCTGTATCCACAACGGGCAGGTGGTTTTCCCGTTTGAAGCGCCCGATTTCCCGGGCGATTTCCATTCTTTCGCCGTAAAGGCGGACCAGTTCCCGGTCCACTTCGTCAATTCTTGCGCGGTAATCCTGAATATCCATGGATTCCTCCGGTTTCAGTGATTCTGATTCCTGCAGCTTCGGGACAGAAAAAAGCTGTCCGGTTCCTGCCGGTTTTCCGCCCCCGGCGGCTCTCTGTACAGGATTGTCGGAAAAGTCCTTACGCTTCCTCAACAGTTTAGCGAATCATAGCATAATCCGGTTTCCTTTGCAACCGCTTTCCCCCGCCCGGATGTTCTTGAAATGTTTTTTGCCGGATTCCCTGTTCCGGGCTGTTCCCCCCGCGGTATAATAGCCGAAGAAACTCCGGAGGCGGAAACGCCGGTCCGGTTTGGAGGGAACGAAATGCCGCAGTTCAGTTCACTGGAGGAAGCCCGCGCCTTTTTTGAGGGAGACCGCTACGCTATGGAAAACGGAATCAGCCTGGAAGAAATCCTGCCGGACGGAACGGTATGCAGTATGACCCTGACCGGGCATCACCACAATGCGGAAGGCGGCGTCATGGGCGGCGCTGTACTGACCCTGATCGACTTTGCTTTTGCCACCGCCGCCTGCAATGTACACCGGCCTACCGTGGCCCAGCAGATCAGCATGAACTTCCTGAACGCGTCCAGGGGGCATGTCCTGACCGCAAGATCCGTCTGCCGCAAGGACGGCAGGACCAGCTGCGTCTATCAGGTGGATATAACAGACGACCTGGGCCGCGATATTGCCCAGGCCGTCGTAACCGGCTTTAAAATGCAGCCGCCGTCTTCCCAAAGTCGCTGAAGATCGGCCGTGCGTGCCTTTTCTCCGTGTTTGCCTTTCTGATTACAGGTTAATTTCCGCCGTGGTTTCCCGGATGCCTTCCAGCAAAGGCTGTACCTTGGCCAGGAAACGGGTTACCTGCTCTGCGCAGCGGCCGGTATAGAGTTTCGGATCCAGAACGGATTCCATCTCTTCCCGGGTCAGGCCGAACTGTTTTTCCGCCGCCAGCCGTGCCAGCAGGTCGCATTCCCGGCCTTCCTTCATTTCCGCGGTGGCTTCCATGGAGCACCGGCGGATGATTTCATGCAGCTCCTGCCGGTTTCCGCCGCGCTTCACCGCCTCCATCAGCAGGTTCTCCGTAGCCAGGAAAGGCAGGTATTCCCGAATCGTCTTGTCCACAATCTTTTCATTCACATGCAGTCCGTCCGTCACATTCTGCGTCAGCCGCAGGATCGCATCCGCGCACAGGAATCCTTCCGGAATGGAAATCCGCCGGTTGGCCGAGTCATCCAGCGTCCGCTCCAGCCACTGCACAGAGGCCGTCAGCGGCGCGTTCAGCGCGTCCGCCATCAGGTAGCGGGACAGGGAGCAGATCCGCTCGCAGCGCATGGGGTTCCGCTTGTAAGCCATGGCGGAAGACCCGATCTGGTTTTTCTCAAAAGGCTCCTCCACCTGGCGGTCATGCTGCAGCAGGCGGATATCGTTCGCCATCCGGCAGGCGCTCTGCGCAATGGAGGACAGCGCGTTCAGGATCCGGCTGTCCGTCTTGCGGGGATAGGTCTGCCCGCTGACATCAAAGCATTCGTCAAAGCCGAAGCCTGCCGCCAGCGCCCGGTTCATATCGTCGATTTTGCTTCCGTCCCCGTCAAACAGATCCATGAAGCTGGCTTCGGTGCCGGTGGTTCCGCGGCATCCCAGGAATTTGATATTCTCAATCGCGAAATCCACTTCCCGCAGGTCCGTCAGGAAATCCTGCATCCAGAGGGTGGCCCGCTTTCCCACGGTCACCGGCTGGGCCGGCTGGTAATGGGTATATCCCAGGGTAGGCAGGTCCTTGGTTTTCTCCGCAAACCGGGCAAGGTGCGCCAGCACGGAAAGGATCTCTCCCCGCAGGTAGCGCAGCGCATCCCGGTACAGGATCAGGTCCGCGTTGTCCGTTACATAGCAGCTGGTGGCTCCCAGGTGGATAATCCCGGCTGCGGAAGGCGCCGCCTTGCCGTAGGCGTACACATGCGCCATGACGTCGTGCCGCACTTCCTTTTCCCGTTGCTGCACGCATGCATAGTCAATGTCGGTAATATGCGCTTCCAGCTCCCGGACCTGCTCCTCCGTAATCGGAAGGCCCAGCCGGTGCTCCTCCCGGGCCAGCGCCACCCAGAGCTTCCGCCAGGTCTGGTAGCGGGTGTCCGCGGAAAACAGGTTCAGCATATAATCGGATGCGTAACGGGATGCCAGCGGGGATTCGTAACGGTCTGTCATTTCTCTGTTCCTCCGGTTTTATCGTTCAATGATACTGTCGCGTTCCGCGCCGACAGATACGTAGGCAATCGGGCACCCGATTGCTTTTTCTATCAGGTTCACATAGTCCCGGGCCTCCCGGGGCAGGTCCTCCCAGCGGCGAACTCCCGAAATATCGGTGTTCCAGCCCGGAACCGTTTCAATCACCGGCTCCGCCCGACCCAGGTCCGTGGGGAACGGGAATTCATCGGTTTCCTTCCCGTCCAGCCGGTACCGGACACAAACCGGAATTTCCTTCAGGGAGCTGAGCACGTCCAGCTTGGTCAGGGCAATTTTCGTTGCCGCCTGCACTTCCACCCCGTAGCGGGTTGCCACCAGGTCCACCGGGCCCACCCGGCGGGGACGTCCCGTTTTCGCGCCGTATTCCTTTCCGGCCTCCCGCAGCTTTTCCGCTTCCTCCCCGAACATCTCGCAGACAAAGGGGCCTTCGCCCACGCAGGTGGAATAGGCCTTCACCACACCAATCACGTCCGTCAGCTTCAGGGAAGGCAGGCCGGAACCGATGGGCGCATAGGCCGCGGTGGTGTTGGAGGAGGTGGTGTAGGGATAGATTCCGTAGTCCAGGTCCCGCAGCGCCCCCAGCTGGGCTTCCAGCAGCATGCTCCTGCCCTGCTTTTTCGCTTCCTTCAGCAGGGCGCCCGTATCGCACACAAAGGGCCGGATCGGCTCGCAGAAATCATGAATCCATGCTTCCAGCCGTTCCATCGTGTACGGTTCGCTGTGGTAAACGCCGGTCAGCGTCAGGTTCTTCCACTCCAGCAGCTCCTTCAGGTGCGCCCGGAAATGCTCCGGATCCGCCATTTCGCCGGCCAGCACGGTCTTTTTCTGGTACTTGTCGGAATAGAAGGGCGCAATTCCCTGCTTCGTGGAGCCGTACATTTTATCCGCCAGGCGCTGTTCCTCCAGCGCGTCCAGGTCCCGGTGCCACGGCAGGAGCAGGGACGCCCGGTTGCTGATTTTCAGGTTTTCCGGCGTCAGGGAAATTCCTTTTTCCCGGACCTCCAGGATTTCCTTCCACAGGTTTTCCGGATCCAGCGCAACACCGTTTCCCAGGATATTGATCACGCCGTCATGAAAAATACCGGAAGGCAACAGATGCAGTGCAAAAGTCCCCCGATCGTTAATTACCGTATGCCCGGCGTTTCCGCCGCCCTGGTAACGGATGACATAGTCGTAAGACGCCGTCAGCAGATCCACAATCCTGCCTTTTCCCTCGTCTCCCCAGTTGATTCCGACAATCGCGCAGGTGTTCATACAGACCTCCTTCATGCCGCGGTGAGGCTTTCCGCCGAAAAATCACAACGGCTTATTATACACCTTCCGCGATTGGCAATCTACTGCCTGATGTGTTTTTTTTCAGAACGGATTCCTTTATTTTGCGGTTCCCTGTTTCAGCGCGGCGCCGATGAACCCCAGGAACAGCGGATGCGGCCGGTTCGGCCGGCTCTTGAATTCCGGATGGAACTGTACCCCCACAAAGAAGGATTCTCCGGGGATTTCCACCGTTTCCACCAGTCTTCCGTCCGGGGACTGGCCGGACAGGCACAGTCCGGCCTGCTCCAGCGTTTCCCGGTATCCGTTGGCAAACTCATACCGGTGGCGGTGGCGTTCGCTGATTTCCGTTTTCCCGTAGCAGCGGGCGATGACCGTACCCTCCTTCAGGATGCAGGGATATTTTCCCAGCCGCAGGGTGCCGCCCTTGTCAATTTCATCGTTCTGCCCGGGCATATAGTGGATCACCTGGTGCGGGCTGTTTTCGTCAAATTCATGGGAGTTGGCTCCCGCCAGGCCTGCCGCGTTCCGCGCAAATTCAATGACGGAAATCTGCATACCCAAACAGATGCCGAAGTACGGAACATGATGCTCCCGGGCATACTTCGCGGCCAGGATCATCCCTTCGATGCCCCGGCTGCCAAAACCGCCCGGAACGATGATGCCCTGCAGGGAGAAAAGTTTTTCTTCAATATTCGCCTCCGTCAGGGTTTCGGAATCGATCCAGTCAATCTCCACCTTCGCGTCCAGGGAGTATCCCGCGTGCCGCAGCGCTTCCGCCACGGAAAGGTAGGCGTCGTGCAGCTGGACATACTTCCCCACCAGGCCGATTTTGACCTTGTGGTTCTGGTGTTTCACCCGCTCCACCATCTTTTTCCAGTCGGCCAGGTCCGGTTCCGGGGCGTCCAGCCCCAGCTCCCGGCAGATCACCGCGGACAGGTTTGCTTCCTCCAGCATCAACGGCGCTTCGTACAGGATCGGCAGGGTCAGGTTCTCAATCACGCAGTCCGGTTTCACATTGCAGAAATGGGAAATTTTGGAAAATATGCTTTCGTCCGTAATCTTCTCATCGGTCCGCAGCACAATGATGTTCGGGGTAATGCCCATTCCCTGCAGTTCCTTGACGGAATGCTGGGTCGGCTTGGATTTATGCTCTCCGCTGGCCTTCAGGTACGGCACCAGGGTCACATGCACATACAGCGTGTTTTCCCGTCCGGCCTCCAGGCCCACCTGGCGGATCGCTTCAATAAATGGCTGGCTCTCGATGTCGCCGATGGTGCCGCCGATTTCGGTAATGACAATATCCGCGTCCGTCTTTTCCCCGACCCGGTAGATAAAGCGCTTGATTTCATCCGTTACATGGGGAATCGTCTGCACGGTGGATCCCAGGTAGCCTCCCTGGCGTTCCTTATGCAGCACGTTGGAAAAAACCTTGCCGGTGGTCAGGTTGGAATATTTGTTCAGGTCCTCATCAATAAAGCGTTCATAGTGACCCAGGTCCAGGTCCGTTTCCGCGCCGTCCTCGGTCACGTAAACCTCCCCGTGCTGATAGGGGCTCATGGTGCCGGGATCCACGTTGATATACGGATCCAGCTTCTGCGCCGCCACCTTCAGTCCGCGGGCCTTCAGCAGCCGCCCCACGGAGGCCGCCGTAATTCCTTTTCCCAGTCCGGATACCACGCCTCCGGTCACAAAAATATACTTGGGCATTGTTCCGTTCCTCCTGTTTTATAAACCCTGAACCAGGGACTGAATCCGTTCCGCCGCGATGCGGGTCTCCTTCGCGTCCCCGAAGGAGGAAAGGCGAAAAAACCCTTCGCCGCTGGCGCCGAACCCTTCGCCCGGCGTTCCGATCACCTGGATCCTGTCCAGCATCAGGTCAAAGAAATCCCAGCTCTTCATGCCCTTCGGGCAGGCCATCCAGATATACGGTGCGTTCTTTCCGCCCCAGTAGCGGATTCCGGCCCGGTCCAGCGCTTCCATCAGCACCCGGGCATTCTGCTTGTAATACCGGATGTTTTCGTAAATTTGCCGCTGTCCTTTCCCGGTAAACACGGCGATACCGGCCTTCTGCAGGATATAGGAAATGCCGTTGGTTTTCGTGGTCCGGTTCCGGACCCACATGGCGTTCAGGTTCATCCCGCCCCGCTCCAGCGCTTTCGGAATCACGGTATACCCCAGCCGGGTTCCGGTAAATCCCGCCGTTTTGGACAGGGAGCAGATTTCGATGGCGCACTTTTCGGCCCCCGGAATTTCAAAAATGCTGTGGGGCAGGTCCCCTTCGATAAACGCCTCGTAAGCGGCATCAAAAAGAATCACGGCGCCCCGGTCGTTGGCAAAGTCCACCCACTGTTGCAGCTGTTCCCGGTTATAGACCGCCCCGGTGGGATTGTTGGGCGAGCACAGGTACAGCAGGTCTGCGTCTGTGTCCTTTCCCGGCAGCGGCAGGAAATCATTTTCCGATCCGGCGCTCAGGAAGGAAACCTTTCGTCCCGCCATGATGCTGGCATCCACATAGGCCGGGTAGGCCGGCTGGGTCACCAGCGCCGCGGAAGCGGGATCAAACAGGTCCAGGATATCTCCCAGCTCATCGCTGGCCCCGCTGGAAACGAAGATTTCCTCCGGATCCGGCTGAACCCCGCGGCGGGCGTAATATCCCGCCACGGCAAGGCGGAATTCCGGAATGCCGCACTCCGGGGTATATCCATGAAAAGTATCCGCCGCCGCCTGGTCCTCCACCGCGTGATGCAGCGCCTCAATCACCGCGCCGCACAGCGGCCGGGAAACGTCCCCGATGCCCAGCCGGTAAACCGGCAGGTCCGGATGCTTTGCCCGGTAAGCCGCCACCTGTTTTGAAATGCGGAAAAACAAATAGGAATCCTTCAGATTTGCATAGTTCCGGTTTGGCGTCAGCATCGGGCCCACCTCTTTCTTTTTTTATTCCACGGTAACGCTCTTGGCAAGATTTCTCGGCTTGTCCACGTCAAGCCCCCGGTTGACGCTGGTGTAATAGGCCAGCAGCTGCAGCGGAATCACTGCCAGAGAAGCCATGAAATGCTCGTCCGTTTTCGGAATGTACACGGTAAAGTTGACGGAATCCTCCACGGAGAAATTCCCGTTTGTGGTAATCCCCAGCAGGTACGCTCCCCGGGACTTGCACTCCATCATATTGGACACGGTTTTTTCGTAAAGTTCTTTCTGGGTCAGCACGCCGATCACCAGCGTATTGTTTTCAATCAGGCTGATGGTGCCGTGCTTCAGTTCTCCCGCCGCGTAGGCTTCCGAATGAATATAGCTGATTTCCTTCATCTTCAGGCTGCCTTCCAGGCTGATGGCGTAATCCAGGCCCCGCCCGATAAAGAAAATGTCATGCGTATTGGCCATCTTGGAGGAGAACCACTGCAGCCTTTCCTTCTCCTCCAGGATCCGCGTAATCTTTTCCGGAATCAGCGCCAGCTCCTCCAGCAGGCGTCCTGCTTCCTCCCCGGTCATTTTTCCCCGCACGCAGGCCAGGTGAACCGCCAGCACGTCCGCGGCAATCAGCTGGGCGCTGTAGGCCTTGGTGGTGGCAACGGCAATTTCCGGCCCCGCCAGGGTGTAAAGCACGTGGTCCGATTCCCGGGCAATGGTTGAGCCGATGACATTTACAATGGCCAGCGTCACGGCGCCCCGTTCCTTTGCCACCCGCAGGGCTGCCAGGCTGTCCGCCGTCTCGCCGGACTGGGAAATCACAATCACCAGCGTGTTGGCGCTCATGGGAATATTCCGGTAGCGGAACTCGGAAGCCAGCTCCACCCGCACGGGAATTCCGGCCAGATCCTCAATCACATACTGGGCCGCCATCCCCACATGCCAGGCGGAACCGCAGGCAACGATATGAATCTGCTCAAAGGCGCGAATCTGCTCCTCCGTCAGGCCGGTTTCCGACAGATCGGTCTTTCCGTCCCGGACCATGCTGTTGAGCGTATCCCGCACCGCCGCCGGCTGTTCGTGGATTTCCTTGAGCATAAAATGCTCAAAACCGCCTTTTTCCGCCGCCGCCGCGTCCCAGGTGATCTCCGTCAGCGGCATTTCCACTTCGTCGCCGTTCAGGTCATAAAACAGGACCTTGCCGGGAGAGACCCTTGCCACCTGGAGGTTGTCGATATAGTAAACCTGGCGGGTGTATTTCAGGATCGCCGGCACATCGGACGCCAGGTAGGACTCCCCGTCCTCCACCCCGATAATCAGGGGAGAATCCTTCCGGGCCGCAAAAACCTCGTCCGGATAATCCTTGAACATCAGCGCCAGCGCATAGCTGCCCCGGATCCGGACCATGGTCCGGGTAATGGCGTCCACCGGGCCGATTTTGTATTTCTTGTAATAGTAGTCCACCAGCTTCACAGCCACTTCCGTATCCGTGTCGCTGTAGAAGGCGTAGCCGTGCCGAAGCAGCTTTTCCTTCAGCTCCGTATAGTTTTCGATAATCCCGTTATGCACGCCCACCACGTCGGACTCCACCGCCCCGCTGCCGGAGCCGGAGCAGTTGCCGCTCACATGCGGATGGGCGTTGACGATGCTCGGATCTCCGTGGGTCGCCCAGCGGGTATGCCCGATGCCGCAGCATCCGGCCAGCGCCCTGCCCTGATCCGTTTTGTCCGCCAGGTGATACAGCTTTCCGGTGGCCTTGACCACCTCCGCCAGTGCCGTTCCGTTGCGTACTGCCAGCCCGGCCGAGTCATATCCCCTGTACTCCAGCCGGGAAAGGCTGTCCAGCAGGATGGGCGCCGCCTGGCGCCGCCCGGTAAATCCGACTATTCCGCACATATTTTATGATCCTCCGGATTTCAAAGAAGTAGGAGACACGGATGTTATTTGTAACATAACCTCATCGCAATGTCCCGGTGGATTCTATCATTTTGCGCCCGATAATGTCAATACATTATAATACATTAATACATCTGAAACACACAGGAACCGGGCGCCCGAAGGCGCCCGGTGTACAGAAACATTAAATGACCACAACGAAGGACATTAATATCAAACAAAAACATTATATTTGTATAATTTTCATATTTATAAATTTAAAACAATACTATTTAACAATAAAATACAATAAAAGCTAACAAATATATTGAGC
>JAFXRG010000041.1 GCA_017526525.1 Clostridia bacterium
CTTTGAGGAGCGGATCGCCCGCCTGGTGAATACAGTTTCCATCAGCCTGACCGCGCGGAATGAACAGGGCCTGCTGGTGGGCGTGCTGTTCGGATTGACGGATTACGCCTATTGGCTCTATATCACCGATCTGGGGGTGGACAGGGATTATACCCACCGGGGCATCGGCAAACGCCTGATGAAAACCGCGCATCAGCTGGCCGGCGGAGAAAAGGACATCGCGGTGTATCTGATTGCCAACGAAAACGCCGTGCCCTTCTACGAAAAGTGCGGCATGAAAAGAGCCGACGATGTGATGAAGTACAATCACATCGAATGGACGGAGTTCACAGTGACGTGATTGCGCAAAAAAACTGGATTTGTCTCTTGACTCTCCTCTACGGGGAGGCCCTATGATGAGCGCTGAGGAGAGGAGGCTGACGGCATGCTGAAGATCGGTGAATTCTCCAAACTGTCACACCTGACGGTGAAGGCCCTTCGGTTTTATGAGAAGGAGTGCATCCTGCTTCCGGCGTCCACGGACAGATGGACAGGATACCGTCTTTATGAAACCGCCCAGCTGGAAGCGGCCGCAAGCGTCAAAGCCTACAGGCAGCTCGGACTGTCCATCGAAGAGATCAGGGCAATCCAGGCCGGGGCCGATGTCAGGCAGCTCCTGACCGAAAAGGCCAAAGCGCTGACTGAAGAAAAGCGCGTGATCGACAGCCGTCTCTCCATCATACATCATATACTGGAGGACAGAGAGATGAGGTATCAGGTTACAGAAAAAACGATTCCGGAGATGATCGTGTACTCTTCCGAAACCGTGCTGGCTCAGCACATGGACATCATGCGATGGATCCCCTCAGTCGGGGAGGAATGCCTGAGACTGAACCCGGGAATGAAGTGCGCCGACCCGCCCTATGAATTCTGCGAATTCCTGGACGGGGAGTACCGGGAGACGGACGTGAAGATTCGCCACAGCGAAGCAGTAACCTCTGCGGGAAAAGAAAACGACCAAATCAACTTCCGCCGACTGCCTGCCGCGAAGGTGCTGAGCGTCTTTCACAAAGGATCCTATGATAGTATCGGTGAAGCCTATGCCTTCATCATGCGGTATGCGGAGCAGAACGGCTTTCACGCAGCTGGACCGGCACGGGAATGCTACATCGATGGTATCTGGAACAAGGAATCGGAAGAAGATTGGTTGACCGAGATCCAATTGCCGGTTGAGCAACAGATTCCAGTATGTCGAGATCATAGTAATTCGTAAAGCTGGAATTCTGTTTGCCATAATGGAATTCCAGTAATATATAGTTCTGTACACATGCAAATTGGAGCTGAGAAAAAAGGAGAAAGCAATTATTGGCTTTCTGCTTTATAGGCGAACGATCTACTACCGATAACTTAAAAGAAAGACGCTGGAAAGTGACTTGAAATAAGCACTTCCCAGCGTTTTTCTTTGATTAGAAGATGGATTTGGGAGGAGGATTGCTAACCATTCTGCAAATTCCTTTCGCTTCTGTTAGAAAAACCATTATTTTCTGCTTTCTGCATATGCGGCGGACGGTAAGAAAAAACCATGCAAGTGTGAGCATACCGAAAAAATGGCGTCATATAAGGTTTTCGCGAGTTTCGCTGTGCGATCAGATGAGCTCGGTTCTGAGGCACGTCCAAACAACAGTCGGAAATGAATGTGTATGACGAAAACTCTAAGAAATTATATGTTTAGGTTATCAATAACGCAAACTTGACAATTTCTTTGGTTCACTAAAAGGCGTTATGAAAAAAACCGGTATGGTTTATGATCACAGCTCCTCCTGCGCAAAGAATGACGAAGTGCTGTATTTGAGTCGGACGTTTACGTGTTCCGGCTCCCTTGATTTCAGCCTTCCGCGTTCAGAACGCAGGTCATGATCCCGCCTGCCGGAAGCGAAACCGGGTAGCAGTTTCCTTCTATCCGCAGGGTCAGGCGTTCTTCCGTTTTTCCCGGATTGAGCAGGACAGCGGCGACGCTGCCGTCCGGATTCTGCGCGGCCGTCGCTTCAATCCGGTCCGAAAACCGGCTGACGCCCAGCCGCACTGCCCCGGGACGGATGTGACGGGAGAAATGGCCGATATAATCCAGCGAAAGCTTTTTGTGCAGCCGGCGCTCCGCGGTGTCGTACATCATGGGCGCGTCGCAGTAATTGCCCACATGGTTGGGGCCGCCTTTTTCATCGAGCAGCAGGTTCCAGTCGATAAGCGTGTCCGCGCCGGCGTTGAGGTCGCCGATATACTCATGGGCATACTTGACGGCGCCCGTCAGCTCCGCTCCGGTTCCCCATATGGAGTGCTCCACGCAGCCTTCGGTGAAAACGAGGCGCTTTCCGGGGAAGCTCCGGGCGGTCATCTCCAGGTTCTCAAAATGGTCGCCGGCGTACCAGTGGAACGCCACACCGCCGACGGCGGCCTTCATGAAATCATCGTTCATAACCTCGAGGGCGCGGTCCTGCGCCCTTTCCTTGTTGTGGTCCCAGATCAGCAGGTCCAGCCGCCGGTCCAGGCCGCTGCGCTGCAGGGCGGGCAGCAGGTGACGGCGGATAAACTCCCTTTCCTGTTCGCCGGTATAGACGCAGCTGTCCCAGGTCTGCACCGCGTTGGGCTCGTTCTGAACGGAGAGCAGGCGGACGTCCATGCCGGTTTCGATGCAGTGAAGCGCATAGCGGCAGATGTATTCCGCCCACAGCGGCGCGAATTCCGGCCGCAGGGATCCGCCGTGCACCCGGCTTCCGTTGGTTTTCATCCAGGCCGGCGGGGTCCAGGGCGTCAGCATCATCTGCAGCGGGTGTCCGGCGGCTTTTTCCGCGTCGCGCAGCATGGGCAGGATATACTTTTCGCCCCGGGCATAATCCATGTGTTCCAGCCCGATGTCCTCCGGATCATTGTCTGCCGCGTACATTTCCGTTGAAAAGTCGCAGCTGTCGATGGAGGTGCGTCCCCAGGCGTATCCCATCTCCGAGGGATCAAAGTAGGTGCGGATCACGTCCTGCCGGTCCTTTTCGTCCATCCGGGAATAGACGTATCCCGCTGCGTCCGTAAACGCGCCGCCGAAGCCGCGGATTGTCTGGAAGCGGGCCTGCGGGTAAACGGTTACGAGGTTCATTTCCGCGTTCCTGAGCGATTCATCCGCCCGGATGATTTTCCGCTCTGTTATTTTCTGATCCCGGTCCATGCCGGTGATGTATGTAATCATGATCTGTTCCTTTGCCGGCCTTCTGCCGGTCTTTTTTTATTTTCCTTTGGCGATGGCGGTGGATTTGCGCACCACCAGAACCCCCTCCTGGATCAGCAGGCGTCCGGATTCGCCCCGGATCAGCCGCAGCACCTCTTCCGCGGCGCGGGTGCCGATCAGCTGGAACTGCGTACGGATCGTGGTCAGGGGCGGGCTGATATATTCGCACAGGGTGATATCGTCGCATCCCATGACGCTGACGTCCTCCGGGATACGGTATCCCATTTCGGTAATCGCGGAGATGCAGCCGATGGCGCTCAGGTCGTTCGCGGCGAAAATGGCGTCCGGCAGCGGATTGCCTTCCCGCAGGTATTTCCGCATTTCCCGGTACGCGGCCGGCCGTTCGAATTTACCCTCGAGCATGCGGACGTCCTTCCGGCTGATCCCGTGCTTTTCGAGTCCCGCCAGAAAGCCCTCGCAGCGCATTTCCGAGTCATAGTTGCCCGAAAGGCCGAAAATATGCATCAGCTTCCGCATGCCCAGGCCGTACAGGTAATCCGCGGCCATTTCCCCCTGCTTCCGGGATTCAAAAAGGATGCCGGAAGCATGCGGGCCCTTCAGGTTCATGGACAGGAAAACCAGGGGACAGTCGCCGGCGATCATCTCCCTCGCGTCCTCCTCGTTCACCGCGTCCCAGAAGATCACGGCGCCGTCCATGGAATGGTCCAGCAGCTTGGAGCGGATGGATTCGATATCGGAAACGATGCAGATATGCAGTTCATATCCGCTGGAACGGCAGACCTGGTTCATGCTGTCCGCCAGGATACCGTAGAAATCTCCTGTCATGGCGTTGACAAACAGGCCGATGGTCTTGCTCTGCCTGGAGCGGAGGCGTTTGCCGGCGGCGTTGGGCACGTAGGCGAGGCGCCGGGCCGCTTCAAAGATCGCCTCCCGGGTCGCGGGGCGGACGATCTCCGGATTGTTCATTGCGTTGGAGGCGGTTGCCACCGAAACGCCGGCTTCCCGCGCCACATCCTTGATGGTTGCTTTCTTCAATGGGGTCTCCTTTCTTTCGGCCGGTTTACGGAACGGGGCAGATCAGCAGCCGCTTAATGCAGGCGCAGCCGGACAGCACCGTCAGACGCAGCTCGCACTGGTCAGCGGTGTAGAGATGCATACCGGACAGCAGCTGCGTGCCGCGGTAGCCGCTCAGGTCGAACGCGCTCAGGAGCATCCCGTTCTGCCGGATCTCCAGGCGGGAGGGCGTTTCCGCCTCGCACTCGATCTCCAGGCGGATGCTGGTGGTCACGTCATAGACGGTATACTGGGCCCACTCGTTTTCGTGCAGGCGCAGCAGCGCCGTCCGCCAGGGACCGTCAAAGTAAAAGGCCTTCTGCCATTCCTCCGCTCCCTGGACGATCTCCATGCCGGTGCCTTTCCGATAGCAGCCATCGGGATGCGGCGCCTCCCGGTGATAGCTTTCGTTTTCGCCCGGCAGCTCGTCAAAATCCGTTCCCCGGATTTCGCACCCCGGAATCCGCAGGATATGGGCCTGCAGGCCGCTGTTGATCCGGCAGTTTTCCGTCCGGATGTTCTGCAGCAGCTGGGTGAAGATCTGCTGCGCCTTTTCGTAGGACGGCTGCATGCCGCCGGCGAGGAAGGTGCGGAGCAGGTGCCATTCCGCCGGCTCCGCGAAGGAGCAGGGGGAATTGTCGCATTCGATCTTCTTCCAGGGCCAGAGGGTCACGCTGATGCCGTAGCGGAACGCCAGCGGGATCATGGCGGAGAACCAGGCCATGGTGTTCTCTCCCGTTTCTCCCAGCCACAGGGGGACGTTCAGCTTCTCCGAAACCTCCAGGTAGGGGCGCAGGGAGCTGATGTCCGGCGGGCAGCCGTAGCGGTGGAAGTGAAGGACCATATTGTCATCGTACACATGGTCGAAAATATCTGTGTCCGCCGCCCAGTGGGGGCCTTCCAGCGCGACAAGGTGGTTTTCGTCGTGGCGGCGGATCCGTTCGATGGCCTGCGCGTAGAATTCCCGCAGGCAGGGAATGCAGGCGTCCAGGTCGGTATCCCCGGGGAAGCGCGGCGGCCGGATCGGCTCGTTCAGCAGGTCGTATCCGCCCACGATCCACCGCCCGGCGTACCGGCGGGCGATTTCCTCCCACAGGTCCAGCCCACAGGCAAACTGCGCTTCGTCGATAAACAGGCGGCACAGGTCGTCCGCCGAATCGTCAATGTTTGCGCCGGTCTGTCCGCCTGGCGCGGCGTGCAGGTCGATAAAGGCGTACAGGCCGTATTTCTCGCACCACTCCAGCAGCCGGTCCAACAGCCGGAAGCCTTCCTCCCGGAAGCGCGGCCGGGGCCCTTCCTCCAGGAAGAGCCGGGAAGCAATCGGTACGCGCAGCGAGTTGCAGCCCATCTCCGCCATCAGGGCGATGTCTGCCTCGGTGATGTACTGGTCCCGGAAATGGGTCCAGAAGCGCTCCGCGAATTTATCTCCCGTCAGGGTGCGGACGGTTTGCTCGATCCGGCGCGGGCGGTCAAACTGCGGGTTTCCGTCAAAGCCCCACATGTATCCCTCGCACAGCAGCCAGTTGCCAAGGCCCCAGCCCAACAGCAGCACCCGCTCCTCCCGCCCGTTCCGCAGCTCCGTTCCGGCGGCGTGCAGGAAACCGGAAACACGGGAGCGTTCAATTGCCTTCTTCATATTACTTACCCCCGGCAGGACAGATTAAAACGTTTTACAGAAAACCTTACCATACTCCGGTTAAAATCCGCAAGTTTTTCAACTGATCTTTTTATCAGGATGTTTTTTCGTATCCGATTTTTCCGGAACGGGCCGGAGGGAATTCCCTCCGGCCCGTGAAAACCCGTTTTCCGGCTGGATTACTGATAGTTGTATTCGGCGCAGTAGTCCGCCCACTGTTCTTTGAAACCTTCGCGGCAAGCTTCGAGTCCGGCTTCGGTTACCTTGGCGCGGAACTCTTCGACCGCGGCGTCCACATCGCTGACCAGGCCGGCCTGCAGGGGCGCGAGGTACTGGCGCAGCACGTTACCGACAGCGGCGCGCTCGGCGGAGTATTCGGTGTAGTCTTCGGTGAAGCCGTCCCAGATGTTGACGTTCGGCCATTTGGTCTTTTCGCCCAGCGCGGCGTACTTGTCAAACATCGCCTGCAGGGCCACGTCGGTGGGCTGCTTGAGCTTGAACTCGTTGACGCGCAGGTTCCAGGTGTTGAAGCCTTCATAGGGGAAGGCTTCGTCCAGGTTCACATAGAAGCCGTTCTCGTCCAGCTCGTAGTGTTTGCCTTCGATGCCGCACTGCACCAGGCGGTTCATGGTTTCGTCCGTCATGATGTAGTTCAGGACCATCATGCAGCGTTCCGGATACTTTGAGGAGCGCAGGATGGCGGTGCCGTTCTGGGTGGCGTGTCCGGGATAGATGACGCCGGTGTTCTCGCCGTAGGCGATGTAGGCGCTTTCCCATTCGGGATGATCCTTGGCGAAGCTGTTCGCGGAGGAAATCTGCTTGTTGGGGTTCATGCCGGCCACTTCAGCGACGGCCAGGCCGTTGTCATAGGCTTCGTTGTCGTTGGTGTCGCTCAGCGCGCTCTTGGACCAGAAGCCCTGATCCGCCCAGGATTTGAACATTTTGCAGTCCGTGACGAAGTCATCGGAGAACCAGTAGTCGTACACTTCGGAGGGAGTGTCGTAATTGGCGGTCAGGCCGTAGGGCATGCCGAAAGGCGCGACCCAGGGATACTTGGCAGCCAGCAGATAAGCCGTGTCAAAGCCGATGGACAGGCTGGAGGCGGATTCGGTGTTGGTGGGGCGCAGCAGTCCCTGGCTGGGATCGGCCGCCTGGATGCCCTTCAGGTACGCTTCGATGTTTTCGAGGGTGTCCGGATAGGGCAGCTCGTACTTCGCGCGCAGATCCTCGCGGTACTTGATGCCCAGGCACACGTATTCCGGCCACAGGTTCGGGATGCAGTACAGTTCGCCGTTCACGCGGCACATGTTCAGCATGCCTTCGCCGCACAGCGCCTTCAGTTCGGCGCCGTAGGTATCCAGCAGCCCGTCCATTTCCAGGAAGGCGCCGTTGTTGGCATTCAGGCCGTAGTTCTCCCAGTTGGCGACGTAGATCAGGTCGGCGCCGGCGGAGATCAGGGTGTTGTTGTACTTGAGGTTGAAGTCGGTCCAGGTGGAGAACTGGAAGTCGATGGTCGCGTTGAATTTTTCCTTCAGGATTGCGTTGATGGCGTCTTCGACAGCCGCTTCGTCCTTAGGCGCGTCGCCCATCACGTAGAAGACCAGGTTGGCCTCCTCGTTCATGTCGTCCGCGGCAGCCCAGCCTGCGGCCGACAGGCACAGAATCAGGGCAAGCACAATACTCAGCAGTTTCTTCATGGGGTTATCCTCCTTTTTATTTATGATTCAGCCCCGAAGGGCGAAAATCCGTCTGTGGACAAATGCGTTTCTTCCTGTCAGCCCTTGACCGCGCCGACGGTGATGCCGCTGACGAAGTAGCGCTGAACGAATGGATACAGGATCAGGATCGGGCCGGTGGCCACCACGGACATGGCCAGCTTTACCGACTGGGTCGGCAGGTCGGCCGTGTTGATGTCCGCGTACTGGGCCATCTGGCGCATCGCCTGGGTCGAGTTGACCAGGTCGTACAGGTAGAACTGCAGGGACCAGGTTTTCGAGCTGGTCGAGAACATCGAGGAGCGGTACCAGTCGTTCCAGTAGCCCAGCGCCTGGAACAGGCCGACCGTGGCGAGCCCCGGCCCCAGCACCGGCAGCACGATCCGCCAGAAGATCCGCCAGTGGCCCGCGCCGTCGATCTTGGCCGATTCCACAACCGCATCCGGAACCGCACCGACGATGAAGGTGCGCATCAGGATCACCAGGAAGGGCGTGATCAGCGCGGGGAACCAGATGGCCAGGGTGGTTCCGCGGAGGTTCAGGACGTTGGCGTACATCAGGTACCAGGGAATCATGCCGCCGCCGAAGATCGTCGTGAAGTAGATCAGGAAGGAGACCTTGTTACGGTATTTGAATTCTTTCCGGGAAATCACGTAGGCCGTCAGGGTGATGATGATCAGGCCCAGGGCGGTGCCGATGAACGTATAGTAGAAGTTCATCTTGTAGGCCTGGAGGATATCCTCCGGCGTCTTGAAAATGGTGCCGTAGGCTTCCGCCGTGAAGCCGCGGGGCAGGAGGCTGAATCCGTTCCGGATGATTTCCTGGTTGCTGGTGAAGGAACCGGAAACAATCACGATGAACGGAAGCACACACAGGAGGGAAAGGATGGTCAGAAGGATGCCCTTGATGATGTCGAAGCCCCTTCCGGAGCGGTCCCGGATCTTCATGTCGCCGCCTCCTCTCAGAATAACGCGTATTCGGGATTCTTCCGTTTGATGAGGAAGTTTGTGAGGATGATCACAATGAACCCGAACAGGGACTGGAACAGTCCCGCCGCCGTGCCCAGTCCCATGGAGAGGGGCTGCGTCGTGGTGATACGGTACACATAGGTGTCAAAGATATCGGTGGTGGAGAACAGGGTGCCGTTGTTGCCCACCAGCTGATAGAACAGTTCAAACTGTCCCTTCATGATGCCGCCGAGCGCATAGAGCAGGAGAATAATGAAGGTCGGCTTGAGCAGGGGAACCGTGATGTACCGGATCTGCTGCCAGATGTTCGCGCCGTCGATCTGGGCTGCCTCGTAGTAATCGGAGGAAATCCCGGTGATCGTCGCCAGATAGACCACCATGCCGTAGCCGATGTTCTTCCACAGGTAGAACACGGTGATGATCCAGGGCCAGTAGGAGGGCGTGTTGTAGAAATCAACCTTCGGGCTGCCGATGGACGTCATGAAGTTGTTGAACAGCCCGACATCGTATTCGAACACGTTGAACACCAGCACCCGCAGGATGACGTAGGAAACGAAATACGGCATGAAGATCATCGTCTGGGAGGTCTTCTTCAGATATTTGTTTGCCACCTGGCTGATCAGGATCGCGAAGAAGATCTGCAGCACGTTGCCGACGACGATAAAGACCAGATTGTACAGGATCGTGTTGGTGGTCAGGTGCAGGATCTCCGAATGGAGCAGGAACTCGAAGTTCTTGAATCCGACGAAGGGGCTGGCGAACAGGGAGTCCCGGAAATTGAACTGCGTGAAGGCGAAGTAGATGCCGGCCATGGGCAGGTAGTTGTTGATCAGGAAGAACACGAAGCAGGGAACCAGGAACAGGAACAGGATCCAGTTCCGGCGCACTTCCTCGAGAAATCCGTGCTCCCGGCGGAGGGTCCGCTCGTCCTTCTCCATCCTTTTGCTGGCCAGGTATCCGATCACGCTGACCGCGGCGGAGGCGTAGACCGGCGCGCCGGCCCGAAAGCCCGCCATGCCGTAATGGTTATTTGCGAAAAGGATCAGGCCCAGGGTGCCAGCTGAAAGGAGCAGGGAGAAGAGCATGCCGGACTGGATGCGGCTGTACATGGGCAGCATGCCTTTTCCGCCCGCTGCTTTCTTCCGCAGGAAGAACAGCCCGAGGCCCCAGAGGTGGAACGCCGCGGACGCCGCGGCAATCATCAGCAGGATGAAGGACCACAGTCCCAGCACGCCCTGCTTGCTGTCCTGCACAAAGGAGAGGAAGGTGAAGACGGAATAGCTGCCGCTCAGCTTCTTCACCGCGGAAGCCTTCAGCTTCATCACGTCAAACAGGGCTTCCGTTTCGTTCAGGAAAATCCAGTGAACCATGGGAAGCAGCATCAGCAGGAGAAGAGCGGACGCAGCAGCCGCGATATAGATATTCCTGTGCCTGGTGACGGACTGCCTGCAGGCCGGATTTCCCTTTCCGATGGCGGCGACGTTCATCCTGATCCCTCCGGTGTAACGTTTTAATAAAATACGTCTCTAAAAAATTGAAACGTTTTAATTCGAGCGCATTCTATCATGGATGTACGGGCGTGTCAATACAGTTTTTCAAAAAAAATCCCGTACCAGGGCAGTCTCATTTAAAATCAACGCCAAAATGTAAAGGATGGTAGCCAAATTTACCAATTAGCCAAAGGATTCGAAGCGCCTCAAAGCGAATAAAATCAACGAGGTGAGGCACGTTAGAGAAGGCAAAAGTACTGTCGTTGGATCGCATAATGGAACTGTTCGAGGAGATACCAGATCCAAGACGTCCCGGAGGCAATATTAAGCATAAATTGGTGGATCTTCTGGTCATCATTCTTCTTGGAGTGATCTGTGGATGCGAGACGTGGATTGAGATATCGGCATGTTTGTTCCCGCCGCGATTATAGAAACCATCGGAATACTGATTGGCATTTCCATTATTAACACTGGGGGAAAAGCAGGGAATATGAAGGTCATAATCATCAACGGCCCCATGGGTGTCGGGAAAACCGCAACAGGAAAGTATATTGCTGAAAATAATCCTGGGACTGCTTTCATTGACGGCGACTGGTGCATGGATATCCATCCTTTTATCGGAAACCGTGAGACAAAAGCCATGGCAATCGATAACATTCTGCATATGATCGGCAATTATCAGAAATGCAGCGAATGCAAAATGGTCGTATTAGCCTGGCTGATGGATGATCAGTGGGTACTCCAGAGTATTATGGATGGACTCTCCGCCCTGCAGACAGAAGTAAAAAGTGTCACGCTGACATGTGACAGGGAAACGCTGACCAGACGTTGGAAGAGTGATCACAATTGCGAATGGAGAACGAATCAATGGCTTGAGGTCAGTCTGAAGTCACTGCCGTATTTCTCATCCATGAAAGATGCCATTGACACCTGCGATTCAGCCGTTGATCAAATTGCTGGCGTGATTATGGGGGAGGGAAGATCATGAGTGATATATCAGGGTGCATGAATCAGGTACCGGCTTCGATCGCTGCTATCCTTGGAAATCAAACCGGGAAAATGGATAACCTTGGAAAGTCCATGGCGCAGGTATTTCTTTTTGATGATTATGTGCTGAAAATCCGTCCCGAGGGCGGTTGGGATACAGAAGATGTGAAGATTTTGCAGTGGCTTACCGGGAAAGCACCTGTTCCCCGGGTGGCGGCTCATGAAGTAAGGGATGGCAGAGATTGGCTGCTCATGACCCGGATTCAGGGACAGGAACTGTGCATGCCCAAAGTGATGAACAATCCTGTGCTCCTGCTGGACTGTATGGCTGAAGCCTTGCATACATTGTGGTCGATTCCCGTGGCTGATTGCCCGTTTGAAAGAACCGTTCCAGATAATCTTTCTCATGCTGAAGCGACAATCCTGTCCGGACGTTTTGATTCTTCTGACTGCGAGCCGGAAACTTTCGGACCAGGCGGGTTTGAAAATCCGAAAAAACTCCTGGACTGGCTGAAAAACAATCTGCCGCCTCAGGATCGCGTGGTAACACACGGAGATTTCTGCCTGCCGAATCTCTTTACAGATGGGAAACAATTCACAGGATTTATTGATGTAGGAAACGCAGGAGCGGGTGATCGCTGGATGGATCTTGCCCTGGGATGGCGGAGTCTGAAACACAACAGCGACGGGCACTACGGAAAAGTCTATCCGAATATTGATCCGGATGATCTGTTCCGGGCAGCAGGGGTTCTGAAGGATGAAGAGAAACTCCGGTACTACATTCTGCTTGATGAATTGAACTGATGGAGATAACTCATATACTTTGCTTTTTAAGGTTCATTAAAGGTTTCTGCAGATAATTACAGATGCGGGGTATCGTGCAGCCATCAGGCGTAAGACCGGATACTTCCCTTATCACTCATTCAGGAGGGAATCAAAATGAAACGTTTACTGGCTGTACTGATCGTAATGTCTGTGCTGATATCCGGAACTGCTTCCCTGGCAGAAGGACCGGGCGGAGGACGAGGAGGCCGCGGCGGAATGGGCGGTATCAGCAAGTCGGGAGACACCGAACTGCAGGCCATGATTGCCGAGACAGCTCCCAAATTTCAGCTGATGACCTATGAGGATACAGAAACCGGAACCAGCCTGCAATATCAGCTGTTTATCCCGGAGAACTATGATGCTTCTGTCAGCTATCCCCTGATTCAGTTCATCCCCGATTCCAGTGTCGTCGGGAAGGGGGCAGATGCCGTGCTGACGCAGGGCTGGGGCGGCCTGATCTGGGCGACAGAAGAAGAACAGGCGAAGCATCCTGCCTTTGTGGTTGTGCCAGTCTTTACCGGAACTGTTGTGGATGATAATTTCAATCATTCAGCCCAGATTGATGTGGCCATGCGTCTGCTTAAATCACTGACGGAAACGTATTCGATTGATACAGACCGTATCTATACAACCGGCCAGTCCATGGGCGGCATGACCTCATTCCATCTGAGCATTGAATATCCGGATTTCTTTGCTGCATATTTGTTTGTCGGCAGCCAGTGGAATACCAGCCTTCTGGGCGGCCTGGAGCAGAAAAGTTTCTTCTATGTCGTTTCTGCCGGCGATCCTAAAGCATCCGCCGGCCAGGCGGAGCTTCTTGCCCTGTTCGATGCGGATGGTGCTGCTTACAGCCATTCAGAGTGGAGCGCGCAGGATGATGCTGAAACACAGAATGCTGCCGTTATGGCCATGCTGGCAGAAGGTAACAGCGCAAACTTTGTAACTTTCACACCGGGGACCACACTCGCGGAGGGACAGACTGGCGGAAACGGTGCGGGTGAACATATGACTTCTTTTGACTATGCGTACAAACTCGAAGCAGTCCGTAACTGGCTGTTCGAACAGAGCAAGTGAACATCACATGAGAGGATAAGCTTCTGCAGATAACAGCAGCTGTGAAGTATCATTGCCGGCAAATGGTATATCTATCTCTTGAAATCGGCCACGGAAGCAATCCGTCCATCCTGATGAAGGGCGGCAAAATGCACAGTATCTCCTATCATTTTGCTGCGAACTGAGATTTCTTCTCCTTCCTTGCACTGGGACATAAAGCAGATTTCCATTTCCTTCGGGGAAAAATCCTGCCAGAATCCGCTGTCATAAGCATCCTTGAACATAGAGATGTAATGCAGGTTATTCATATGCCGGTTTACATCAAGATCAGAGCTCCGGACCGTACGGATATACCGCTCTTCCGTTCCGTCCGCCGTTTTCCCGATACCGAGGAAATCCGGAATATCATTGGGGATATCCTCGGTGAAATCCTCCGGAAAATCGATTGCGGTCAGGCGCAGGGGACGCTGCCTGGCCAGGCTGAACACACAGCACTCCAGCTTTCCGCAGGCGGCAACCTTTCCATGCTGCAGGATTTCAATATTTTCATTCACCAGCACAGGCTGCCGGTAAGGCTCCATCCATGCGCGGAGCGTCAGTTCCCCCTGATAATCCATCTTCTGTTTCAAAACCACATGATACCGGGTGTAGATCCAGCCTGCCTCATATTTCTGCGGCAGGACATCGTTTCCTTTGTCAATGGAATGCAGATGCCAGGTATGGACGTTTTGGAAATAATACATTGCACCGCGCAGACCGATCAGTCCGTCATCATCCGCGTAATGATACTGAGGTAAATCTTTCTGGATAAAAGGCATTACTGGTCTCCTCCTATTTTTACACTATTCTGTGATGTCAGGCACACGGGAACCGCGATAATCCATACGCATCATTTCAAGAATAATATGCTGCCTGGTCTCATCACCCATGGCAGAAAGTGTTTTATGGCATGCTTCAAAGTTCATGGCAAGATTTTCAATCTCTTTCGACAGATCCATAACAGCACTCCTTTCAAATGATCCGTTTGAGTACTTGAACAAATCATACCACAAGACTGCGTCAAGTGCTCTTCTGTAAAGAAAATCGATACGGATAATCACATCATAGTCGGCCATGTTCTCCACAACGGAAGCCAGTTCAGGCCGGGCGAAGGCAAATATCGCACTTGCTTGATATTGGTTTTTTTGAAAATCGGTTGACATTGTGCGCATCTCTATGATATAAATCATAACGTTAGTTATCACTAACAAACATCCCCGCTTTAATTCCGACGTTATCATGGACAGCAGATTTTATTTTTGCAGAAGCATTAGCTAAAACTAACCATAGGAGGCTTATGTCACACGAGATGCTGATCCGGTGCTGTGCGCCAACCATGGCCAGCCTGAAGACCGGGAACATGTTCAACTGCCCGTTTGACAGCAAGAAGGAAATGACTGCCGAGCTGAGACGGCTGAATCAGATTCTCGGCCCCAAAGGGCTCCGCGCTATTCCCCTGCGCTGGAATGACGGACGCGCCCTTGTGTATCTGTACCGGCCGAAAATGCTGGAGAAAGACCTTCAGAATGACCTGGCCGCACAGCTGCTTGCCGAATGCGGATACACCTGCGGAAATCCCAATGGCTGCGTTGCCCAGCTGATTGCCCGGCTTCGTGACTGCCATGATTTTCCGCATGAAGTAGGACTGTTTCTCGGCTATCCTCCGGCGGATGTAGACGGTTTCATACACCGGAAACACGCGTGCAAGCTTTCCGGAATCTGGAAGGTATATGACGATGTGGAAAGCGCTTCCCGGCAGTTTGCGCGCTGCAAGCGCTGCACGGAAATATACCTGCAGCGTTACCGCCAGGGATATTCCCTGGACAGGCTGACGATAACAGCCTGAAATTTGCTGTTTCGTTTCCCGCAAGGGAATGGAATAGACCACAGAAGAAAGGATGGATTTACTACCATGGGCAAAGTTGCGGTGATCTACTGGAGCGGTACCGGCAACACGGAGGCGATGGCGAACGCCGTCGCGGAAGGCGCAAAAGCGGCGGGAGCAGAGGTTGACCTGCTGACCTGCGCGGATGTAAAGGGAGTGGACGGCTATGACGCTGTTGCGCTCGGATGCCCTGCCATGGGCTCAGAAGAACTGGAGGACGGCGAATTCCAGCCAATGCTGGAGACCATTGAGCCTGCCCTTCCCGGCAAGAAAGTCGCGCTGTTCGGCAGCTATGACTGGGGAACGGGCGAATGGCTGGAAAGCTGGGAAGCGCGCTGCGCGGAAAAAGGAATTGCCCTGGCCGCTGATAGTGTGAAAGCGAACAACGCACCGGACGACGCTGCACTGGCCGCCTGCAAAGCGCTGGGTGCGGCAATTGCCTGAGTCTGAATATGATCTGGCCTGCTCACGAACGAGCATTGCGGAACCGGGCTTCGAGTGACTTTGTCCGCTCCCTGATTTCTTCGATGATCTGCCTGCAGGTTTTCAGCGGGAGACCGGCCTTTTTCCCGACTGCTGTCAACTCTTTTTCTCCTGGGTCGCGTCCGTTTCCATCCACCGTGGTGGTGTGCTCTCCGAAGTATGTGGTGCTCCAGGTCAGATCATAGGCCGGAGAGGGATGCCAGCAGTCGTACCGTGGATCGTAAATCCAGGTGAAGTTTTTCAGGTGATCATCCCGGTTGTGGGCGTACACATTGAAGCACATTCGCCGGTACATTTGCAGAAGATCTTCTTCATTGCTGCGGGAAAGGATGGTGGTCATCTTCATCAGCGTGTGATAATCCAGGGATGCGGATCTCCAGTCTGCTTCCAGTATTGCAGCGGCGGTCAGCATATGCAGGCGCTTCCCTTTGACGCGATCGAAACGCCGGACGGCGAAAAATCCGCTGCATCGTTTGGAGGGCAGGAGCTTTGTTTCCGGGACGAGGATGCCGCAGGAAGCGGCGCAGTCCATATAGGCCTTCTCCATAAGCCCGGTGTCTTGCATGTCCCCGGACGCAGGAAACTTGATGATCCATTCTTCGGTCATCACCTTGGGCCTGGCCCCGCCGCTGCTACCGCCCAGTTGGAAAAGTTCATCCGGGTCTGCGGCGTCATCATGCTGCAGCAACGCGCTGCACTGAGCGGCAAGGGTGTCCAGATCCTTGATCACCGTATCATGGGACAAATCCCAGGCAGGGCGGTAGGTCAGTGCGCCCATTCCGGCACTGCTCACGATGGCCAAACGTTCAAGCGTCGAAACGTCGTCAGGCGCATAGCCGTGGCTGCGCAGCATTCGATCCACAAGGAGCCGTCCCCAGGCGTCAGGCAGACTGTCGGCAAATACGCCCCACAAGCCCTGAAAGTTCAGGGAAGCCGGGACATAGACCTTCTGCTCCAGAGGAAGCGAGAAGGGGCTGATGGCAAAGCCGTCTGCGAGCCAGTCGTCCTCATACGCAAACGCGACCCGATGATCTGCGGTTTCCGCCAGTGTGCCAACCAGGCGGCCTTCCAGGAAAACTTCCGCTTTATGTGCGCTCACGAATGACCTCCTCAATGGAATTGTACGTCACATCCGCAAACAGCTGCCGGATAGCGTCTGCGCAGTCCAGCGCCACGGCAAGCCGGGTCAGGGAGATCAGAGAAATCAGGCCGGTGCTCTCAAAACGCTTGATGCTGCCAAAACTGACATTGCTCTTTTCACTCAGTTGCTGCTGTGTGAGTCCCCGGCGCTTGCGGATTCCACGCAGCCGTTGTGCCAATGCCAGATCCATTTCTTCCGGCGTTTCCCATGTGAATCCCATTTGGTGCCCTCCTGTGGATAATATATTATCCAAATTTGCAGAATATAGCCTTTAAAAGCTATAATATTATCCGCATTCATTATACTACGCCAGATGAATTTCAACAACAGGAAAGTGTTTTTTGCAGGTACCCGTTCTGCGCGATGTGTTCTTCACTTCGAAGCAAGGCCAATTGAAATGCAGATGATTATCGGACAATTCAGCATTTTGAACATTTCCTGTTTGTTACTTTATATGCAACATGCTAATATATATGTTACATGCAGAAATGCATATAAGTTTCTCCCGGAGGTGTACCCATGCTAACGAAAGCCGAACTGCCGGGCTGTCCGGTTGCTACGACACTGCGGCTCATCGGAAACAAATGGAAGATGCTGATCCTGCGAAACCTGCTGGTCCGCCCGTGGCGATTCAACGAAATGCTCCGTTCCATTCCCGGGATCAGCCAGAAGGTGCGTGAAAGAGAATGAACCAGAATGAAAGACGCCGATGGCTGATCCATGCCCTGCTGGAAGAAATGCCGCAGGATCAATATCCGGTTTTTCCGCTTGCGGCGGATCGCCAGTGGCGGCTGCTTCGAAGCCTGATGAACGTCCGTCAGCCAATGCCGGTATCGGAGGAGTTCCTGCAAGTCCAGGATGCCTTCCTGAAGGAAATGACAGAGGAAAAGGGCATAACTGACGCGGACAGCCTGCCGCCCTGCGCCGGAGACAGCAGTCTCGTCCTTTGGCAGGGGGATATTACAACCCTTCGGTGTGACGCCATCGTCAACGCCGCGAACAGCCAGATGCTGGGCTGCTTTTCTCCGTGCCACGGATGCATTGACAATATCATCCATACCATGAGCGGCGTGCAGCTGCGCCTGGCTTGCCATGAGCTGATGCAGGCACAGGGACATGAGGAACCCACCGGACAGGCAAAGATCACCCCCGGCTTCAATCTTCCTGCGAAGTACGTGTTGCATACGGTCGGACCGATCATCAATGATGAGGTCACCCCGGAAGACGAAGCATTGCTGGCATCCTGCTATCGTTCCTGCCTGGAACTGGCAGAGGAGCACAATCTGCATTCCATAGCCTTCTGCTGCATCTCCACCGGTGTTTTCCGCTTCCCGCCGGACCTCGCGGCAGAGACTGCCATCCGGACTGTGGGGGAATTCCTGCGGAAAGGAACCGGTATCCGGCGCGTGATTTTCAATGTATTCAAAGACAGCGATCTGGAAATATACCGGAATCTCCTGGCATAAAAAATGCTCCCGGCCTGCCTGTAACTGCCCGGTTACAAAAAGGTAACTGACTGATAAAAAAGTGCGTACTGTCGCTGATTTCATGGATATGATATGGTTGGAAGGCCGAAGGAAATACAGAATCGGCGGGGAGTGATCATGATGGATGCAAAGGTATTGCTGCTGAAGGAAAAGATTGATCAGGCGGACGCTGTGATCATCGGCGCGGGCGCGGGACTGTCCACGGCTGCCGGATTTGTGTATGCCGGAGAACGGTTCGACAGATACTTCAGTGATTTTAGCCGGAAGTACGGTTTCAGGGACATGTATTCCGGCGGATTCTGGCCCTATAAAACACAGGAAGAGTTCTGGGCCTACTGGAGCCGGTATATCTGGATCAACCGCTACATGGACGCGCCGAAATCCGCCTACAGCGATCTGTACCGGATTGTGAAAGACAAGGACTATTTTGTCCTGACCACCAACGTTGACCATTGCTTTCAGAAAGCCGGGTT
Organism: Clostridia bacterium; assembly: GCA_017526525.1. GTDB lineage: Bacteria > Bacillota > Clostridia > Christensenellales > Aristaeellaceae > Aristaeella. The sequence continues at coordinate 18,450 of JAFXRG010000041.1, forward strand.
CGACAAAAAACGGCTGTTCTATACCCAGGGAGATTACGGCCTGTTCCAGTGCACAAAGCCCTGCTGCAAAAAGACTTGGGAAAACGAGGACATGGTCCGGAACATGATCCTGTCCCAGGGGTATACCATCGGCGAGCATAATGAACTGATTCTCCCGGACGGCGCTGAAGCAAAGATGAGCATTCCGGCAGAGTTGCTGCCGAAGTGCCCCGACTGCGGACGTCCCCTGACCATGAACCTTCGGTCGGATAACAGGTTCGTGGAGGACGAAGGGTGGCAGGCCGCCGCTGCCAGGTATGAGATCTGGCTGACGCAGCATCAGAACCGGAAGATTGTTTTCCTGGAGATCGGTGTGGGGTACAATACCCCCGGCATTATCAAATACAGCTTCTGGCAGCAGGTATATCAGAACAGGAACGCAACCTATGCCTGCCTGAACATGGAAGAAGAACGGGTTCCGGAGGAGATCCGGGAACAGTCCGTCCTCATCAGCGGGGATTCCGCACAGGTTATCCGGGAGCTGATCTCATGATCATCAATACAGGGATGCGCACAGATATTCCCGCCTTCTACTCTGACTGGTTTGTGAACCGGCTGAAGGCCGGGTTTGTGCTGGTCCGCAATCCCTACAATCCCCGTTCCGTTACCCGCTACCGGCTCTCACCGGACGTGGTGGACCTGATCGGCTTCTGTACGAAGAATCCGGCGCCCATGTTCCCGCATATGGAACTGCTCCGTCCCTACGGACAATACTGGTTTGTCACGGTCACGCCGTATGGAAAAGAGATCGAACCGCGTGTTCCGGACAAGCGGAACGTACTTGAAAGCATAAAGCGTCTTTCTGATACAGTTGGTGCGGACAGCGTAGGATGGCGGTACGACCCGATCTTCATCAGCGATCAGTATCCGGTTGAACGGCACATCAAAGCATTCGGGTATATGGCAAAAGCACTGTCGGGGTATACACGCACGGCAGTGATCAGCTTTATTGATCTGTATGAAAAAACGAAGCGAAACTTCCCGGAGGCGAGGCAGGTCACCGCGGAACAGCGGCTCTTGCTGGGAAAGACATTTACAGAGATCGGGAAGCAATATGGCATGACAATCCGTCCCTGCGGAGAAGGAAATGAATTGGCACCCTTCGGCGCGGACTGCAGCGGATGCATGACGAAAGCTACCTATGAGCAGGCACTGCATCAGCGGCTGAAGATGCCGAAGACTGCACCGGCCCGGAAGGAATGCGCCTGCTACCTGGGCGGAGATATCGGAGCATATAACACCTGCGGCCATCTGTGCCGATATTGTTACGCGAACTATGACGCAAATACAGTCAGGAAGAACATGGCCATACATGACCCGAAATCGCCGCTTCTTATCGGACAGTTGATGCCGGAGGACCAGGTACATGAAGCCAGACAGGAAAGCTGGATTGATCCTCAGATTTCTATTGACAGCATTATAGTATGATGATTTAAGGTTTATTAAAGGATTCTGCAGATAATTACAAATGCGGGGTATCGTGCAGCCATCAGGCGTCAGACCGGATACTTCCAGAACTCTGATTCAGGAATGTGTCCGTTATGAAGCGCGTGATGGCTGTTTGTCACCCGCAATACCCTCCGGATACGACACATCTGAGGCACGGGAAGCTGCGATTGATTTCGAGAACGTTGCCTGGCAGGCCACGGACAGTATGTCCCCGGCCCTGCGGGATATTATTATGGAAAGCGCCTGGTACCGGGTTGTATGGTTTATTACAATGTGCTTGACAAGTGACCTTTTGCTTACTACAATTGGTGACCGTAGGGTCACTTGATTTGACGCGGAGGTTATTATGGCAAAAGATACGAAAGAAAGAATCCTGATGGCAGCGCTGGATATGTTCTCAAAAAAAGGATATGAGGGCACCAACATACGGGAACTGGCCGAGTCCCTCGGGCTGGTCAAATCCGGCATCTACAAGCACTATGAGAGCAAAGAAGCCATCTGGAATGCCCTGCTGGACAGGATGATTGCCTATTACGGGGAACGCTTTGGCTCCGCCGGGCATATGCTTCCGGTACCGGATTCCCCGGAAGACTTCTTTTCCATGACCCTGCGGATGGTGAATCTTACGATCCATGACGAGCAGATCGTGAAGACGAGGAAGGTGCTTACCCTGGAGCAGTACCGGGACGAGCGCGCGCGGGACCTGGCGACAAAGCACTTCCTGACCGGCCTTACAGAGATGTTTACGCGCATCTTCTCCGGCATGATGGCCAAAGGCTTGCTGAAAAAGGAGGACCCCGCCATGCTGGCCTTCGCCTACGTGACACCGATCTCCGCCCTCATTCATCTGTGTGACCGGGAGCCGGAGAAAACAGAGGATGCGATCAGAAAGATCGAAGCATTCAGCCGGCACTTTCTTGCGACCTATGGGGTGAAGCAGGCATAGGGTACTGCCCGGCGGTGAGAAAGGGATGACGAAGCGTGATTACCAGGAAAGAATGGCTGAACGAAGAAAAACAGGAAGAGGTAAACGAAAAATGAAAATCCTTGTATTGAACGGAAGCCCCAAACGGGATAAAAGTGACACCATGCATATTACCCGGGCGTTTTTGGAGGGAATGCGGGATGCCGGGCAGCAGGATGTTCATGTGATCGACGTGATCGACCGCCGTATTGAATACTGCACCGGCTGCTTTGCCTGCAAAATGAACGGCGGCACCTGCATTCATAACGACGATATGAGGGCCATCCTGGATGAAATCCTGGAAAGCGACCTGCTGCTGTTCAGCTTCCCGCTGTATTGCTATGGCATGCCCGCGCCGCTGAAAGCGCTGCTGGACCGCACCATGCCGCTGTCCTCCATGGCTATGCGGAAGGCGGGAGACCGGTATGAGCATGTAGGCCAGGCGGACTTTTCACGCCTGAAGTACATGATGATCTGCGGCTGCGGTTTCCCCAACAGCAAGCACAATTTCGAGCCTGCGGTCGCACAGTTTAAGCTGTGTTTCCCGGGAAACCGCACCATCATCACCATTCCCGAAAGTCCCATGTTCAGCGCGCCTGAGGCGGCGATCGTTACTGAACCGAGGCTGGATCTTGTCCGGCAGGCAGGAAAGCAATACGCCGAAACGGGCAGGATTGATGAAGCGCTGCTCTCTGAAATCGGGTCGCCCATGATCCCGGAGGAGCAGTACGCGGCCATTGTGAACGGAAGCACTGAAAAATGAACGAATACATTGCTTGCTGTGAATCACTTTGCCACATCCGGCAATGCGCCATGTAAAAGCAGATCCGGACACGCGGCACCTGTCCGGAGATGAAGTCCGGCGCAAAAGCCCTGTCGGAAAACGGTGATGAAGGTACCGACATAACGGTAACCGGCCGGCTTGAAATCTATGAAGAGAACGGATTCAGCTATCTTCACCTGGTGGACGCGGAAGTGCTGTGGGAGGAACAGCCGTGAAAAGATTTCATTGATACAGAGCGTGCAGCCGCACGTGACTGCATTCTCCATGCTGCCTCCAAACGCAGTGATGTGCCATCAGCAGGGAAGTCCTCCCTTGCTGCTGACAATCAGATAATACAGGCTGATTATTGAAGAAAAATTGAAGAAACTGTAAAAAAGGGAATCATGGATTGTGTTCTCTTGCAACCGCAGATACAAGATGATAGAATATGCCCCGTGCTGCATTCAAAAGCCATGAGATATTCAGAAAAGCCGGAACCTTGAAATGCAGCTGAAAACAAGCAACATGAAAGGACAAACCGAAGAACATGAATCAAAGAGACCTGGCGGAAATCAAAAGAAGGCTTAACCCTGACAAGCGCAATCCCTCGCTGATCTGCGGCTGCTACGTTGACCATATCGGGAATCCCATCACCAGCTTTGAACTTCCGGTTTCCTCGCTTTACGAGCAGGAAAATGAAAAATATATGACCCTCTTCAGGAAGGTGCTTTCCGGACAGATCGGACAGAATCTGACGCCCATTGCTTTCCCGACCGAAAGTGACGACCTCCTTCTTCGTGTTCGGGATACCGCCCTGAATGATCCGGAAACCCTTCAGGCGCTGTTTACCCGCCTGATTGCAGGAATCAGGGCGGAACATCCCGATATGCAGTCTGTTGAAGACGCGCAGAACGCAGAAAACTGGCTGATCCTGCTGATGCATGATGACCTGGATGTCCGGAAACGCGACGTGAACGGAGAAATCGACTACGAAAACTCTGACCGGGCCTTCAGCTACTTCCTCTGTGCTGTCTGCCCCGTAAAACAGGAGAAGCCGGCGCTGAGATACCTGCCTTCTGACGGACTCTTCCATGAACGCTCTCCAGAGTGGCTGGCAAGCACTCCGACACTCGGATTCCTTTTCCCGCTCTATGAAGGCGGCGCCGCTGACGTTAACACGATCCTTTTTTTCAGCAAGGATTGCAATGACGCGCACGCGGATTTCCTGAAAGCCGCTTTCAATGTCGAAGCAGAGATGCCTGCCGCGGAGCAGACGGAAAACTTCCAGACACTTCTTGCCCAGAGCCTGGGTACTGAGTGCTCCCTGGACGTGGTGCAGGAAATGCACGAAGTGGTCTCCGGACTGATCGAAGAGCAGGCCAAAGACGATGAGCCCCTGATGCTTTCCAAAAACGATGTGGCCAGGATGCTCACTGACGGCGGTGTTTCGGAAGACCGGGTTGAGGCATTCCAGAAGGGATTTGACGCTACGTTCGGCGCCGGTGCTGTTCTTCCGGCAGTCAATGTGGTAACGCCCAAACAGTTCAAGGTGGAAATGCCCAGCGTTTCCATCAGGGTGGATCCCAAGCAGGCGGATTTGCTGGAAACACGGGTCATAGATGGCCGGAGCTATTTATTAATACCGATTGACGGCGATATCGCCGTGAATGGCCAGCCCGTATTCGCGGCAAAACAAACAGAATAATGCCGGCAGGAACAGGCTCCGGACCGGCTGAAGCCAACTTTTTCAGGGAAAGAGCGGGAAAACGCCCTTTCCTGTTTTTTTTCAGCGGTTCCAACGCATACCACAGGCAGGAGGGGCTGCGGTTTTATCAGATTTCGATGTCCGTAAGCCTTATACATTTTCTGGAATTGGATGACGCTTGATGATATACTGATAAATGATATAAAATTCAATCTTTTCTCAAGCTTTGGATATATCATCATCCGGGGAGGGAAGCAACAATATGCGTATTTTGTTGGCAGAAGATGAAAAAAGGATGGCGGCAGCGCTTGTGGCCTTGCTGAAACAGGAAAAATACGACGTGGACCATGTGGAGGACGGAGCTTCGGCGCTGACGGCGCTGGAGAGCGGCGTTTACGACATTGCCGTTCTTGACGTGATGATGCCGGAGATGAATGGGTTTGAGGTTGCAAGAACAGCCAGGAACAATGGCATCAAAACTCCCATCCTGATGCTGACGGCGAAAAGCCAGCTGGATGACAAGGTTGAAGGCCTGGACAGCGGCGCGGACGATTACCTCACAAAGCCTTTCCAGACGAAAGAACTGCTGGCGAGGCTGCGCGCCCTCGGCCGCAGAAACGCAAGCTTTCAGGACGGGAAGCTGTGTTACGGGGATTTGTCGCTGGATACATCGACAGCGACCCTTACATGTACGTCAACAGGACAAAGCGTCCGGCTCAGCGAGAAGGAGCTCCGCATCCTGGAGTATATGTTCACCAATCAGGGCCAGATCATGACAAAAGAACAGCTGACTGTAAAAATATGGGGCTTTGACAACGAGACTGAATACAATAACGTGGAAGTATACATGTCCTTCACGCGGAAGAAACTGGTCTTTGTTGGTTCCGGGGTTGAAATCAAGGCTGTTCGCGGCCTGGGCTATGAATTGAGGGAGAAGGATGTTTAAACAATCCAGGAAAAAGATCATTCTGGCGATCATGGGGTCGCTGGTGCTGCTGTTCGCCATCACGCTGTCCGTGATCATGCTGGCTAGCTATCGGGAGATCCGCCAGGAAAACATGGAGATGCTGAAGCGGCATGTGGAGCTGTATTACCTGGCAGGTGAAACAGGCGGTCCGGCTGATTTGCCGCCGGAAGCACCGATGAACGGCTTTGACGGACATGCCCCGGCACCCCGGGAAAAACCGCCCCTCGATCAAAAGCCGGATTATCAGCTGTCCACATTCTATTCCGTTGCCTTCGGAGACAATGAAACGGTCATTGCGGTTGACAACGGGGAGAAAGAGGTTTACAGCGAAGAAGAACTGATCGGGATCGCAAGGGAAATCCTGACAGGAAACAACACATCCGGGCGTTCCGGCGCCCTGACTTATATCGTGGAACACAGACCGGATTACACGCTGGTTGCCTTCATGGACAATACGGTGTCGGAGAGCGGCCTGAGGACATTGCTTCACAATGTGCTTATCATCGGCAGCACAGCCATCCTCCTGATGTTTTTTATTTCCCTGTATCTGTCCAGTCGCATCATAAGGCCGCTGGAAGAAAACGACCGGAAGCAAAGGCGGTTTATCTCGGATGCAAGCCACGAACTGAAAACACCGGTCGCTGTCATCAGCACGAATGCTGAACTGCTGTCCAGAGAGATCGGGGAAAATGAATGGCTTTCCAACATCCGCTACGAGAACGAGCGTATGGGCGGGCTGGTCACGCAGCTGCTGGACCTCTCCCGGGCCGAAAACGCGGAAGCGCCTGTGGAACAAGTTGACTTTTCCCGCATTGTGACCGGAGAAACCCTTGCGCTTGAAACGCTTGCCTTTGACTGCGGCAGGACTTTCCGGGCAGACATTGAGGATGACATCATCCTGGCGGGCAACCGGACCCAGCTGACACAATTGGTTTCCATCCTGCTGGACAACGCGATCCGCCATACCACCGGGAATGAAATTGGAATTTCGCTGAAGCGCCAGGGACATCACGCTGTGCTGGACGTGATCAATGACGGCGATGAGATCCCGCCGGACAAGCAGGAGCACCTCTTTGACCGCTTCTACCGGGTGGATGAAGCCCGAAACAGCGAAGAGCGGCACTACGGGCTCGGCCTGTCCATCGCGAAGGCGGTAACCGAAAAACACGGCGGCATCATCGACGTTTCGTGCAAGGACGGCAAGGTCAGGTTCACCGTTTCCATACCGATCAAAAAATAACGGCTATACGCTGTATATAAACGGCGCGGCAGTCAATCAACCTGATCGCTGGCTTTGATCATTTCAATCAATGCATTCCTGGAGTTCCTGACGGTTGCCGTCAATAACTACAGCCTGCAGAGCCAGATCGTCCTGAACGCGAATTCCATCGGAAAACTGAATGTTGACAGGCTCAGGAGCGGGGATCAGAAAAAATTATGAAACCCGCGCCCTGATCGTCCACGGCGGAACAATCGTGGCCATTATGAAGCGACGGCGATTCCGCACGGGAATGATTATGATGATCGGGCTTATTCGCAAATCCGCCTCAGTTTGCCTGCCATTGGGAAAGCATTTCCTGCATCCATGCATATACATCCATTCCATAAACACGCTGCAGGTTTTCGGGCGTCATCACTTCACTGATCCTGCCCTGGGATATGCTCCTGCCATGATCCATCAGGACGGCATGGGATCCGTAACGCCTGGCAAGGCTCAAATCATGTACTACGGACAATACGGCCCGTCCCGGTTCTTTCAGCCATTCCTGTATAAGCGTAAAAATATGCTGCTGATACTTCAGGTCCAGATGATTGGCCGGTTCGTCCAGAATCAGCACCTGCGGGTTCTGGGCGAAAACCTGTGCCAGGAAAACCCGCTGCATCTCCCCGCCGGAGAGAGTCAGCACACTGGCGCACCGCAATTCAGCCAGCCCTGTGAGTTCCAGGGCTTTTTCCACTGCTTCTTTCCCCCGGCCGTCCTTTGCGGAAAACAGTCCTGCCTTATAAGCATACCGTCCAAGTCCGACAACTTCCTCAACGGTATAGGCATAACCCACATTGTTTTTCTGTGACAGGATGCCGATCCGCTGTGCAAGCTGAGCGCCTTTCAGTGTGCGAATATCTTCACCTTTCCACCGAATCATACCGGTATAAGGAACGCCTTGTGCGATTGCTTCAATCAGGGTGGATTTTCCCGCACCGTTCGGGCCGGCCAGCATCAGCCATTCTCCCTCGCTGAGATGGAAGGAAAGGTCATCAACAACTGCGCAGTTTCCATAGCGGACCGTGATATGTTCTCCTTGCAGCATCTGAATCACCTAGCCTTCCTGGTCTTATAGAAGATAATCACAAACGCGACGGCACCGACAATGGAAGTGACCACGCCGATCGGGAGTTCGATCGGACTGAGAAGGGTGCGGGCAGTTAAATCCGCAAGCAGCAGGAAAATTGCCCCGGAGAACAGGGACGCGGGCAGCAGACGTTTGTGGTTCGGGCCGACGAGCATTCTTGCGATGTGCGGCATAATCAGGCCGACAAAGCTGACGGTGCCCGCAATGGATACGCAGACCCCGATCAGCACAGAAACGGTGATCAGGATGATCAGTTTAACCCGTTTTACATTTACGCCAATGTGGCGGGCATTGTCTTCTCCAATCGCAAACGCGTTCAGCTCCGGGCTGAAACGGATCAGAATTCCCCCGCAGATCACCAGCGCAATGCCCAGGATTTTTGCCTGGTCATAATTGACGCCGGAAAAGGATCCCATCGTCCAGAAGCTTAAGGTTCGGGTATGATCGCTTGCAAAAGTGACAATCAGCGAGATAACCGCTGATATGAACATTGTGAAAATGACGCCGATGAGGATGATGCTTCCGGTGCTCAATGAGCGATCCAGCGCATAGGAAAGGGATAAAATGAGAATCAGCGACCCAAAGGCAAACGCCATTGCCAGGACCATACTTCCGCCAAATGAAAGCCCCGGCAGGACAAAGCCGGTTGCGACCGCAATGATGGCACCCAGGGCAGCGCCGGAGGATACCCCCATTGTGGAACCGTCCGCAAGGGGATTGCGCAGCAGTCCCTGCATGGCCGCACCGCATATGGACAAAGCCGCCCCGGCCAGCGTAACGCAGAGCACGCGGGGCAGACGAACATTCAAAATGATGTTTTTGGCAATATTTTCCGGTATGGGCAATCCCCAGACCGCATTCCATACGGAAGTTACCGTGTCTGAAAAAGATATCCTGACACTACCGACGCAGATACACAGGATCATTGTAAAAAAAAGCGCAATGGTCAGCAGTATGTATGTGAAGGGTGAGAACTGCTCCCGCTTCAGCTGTCGTGGATTCTGCATATGTACCTCTTGAAAAAACCGGGGAGCCGAAACAATCCGGCTCCCCGGGAAAAGTGTGATCAGGCAGCGGGCTTTTCCTCTGCCTCGATTTCATAGACAAAGTTATACAGCTCAATGGCCGCATCCTTCAGACGGGGGCTGGGCCGCGCCATGCAGCTGTCCTCGTCATTGAAAACCTTCTGGTTCTTAATGGCGTTGATATCGCCCCAGCCTTTACGGGACAGGATTTCTTCAACACCGGCGCTGCCCATATTGGTAATGAGCACGATATAATCCGGATTGCGTTCAATGACCTGCTCTTCGCTGATCATCAGCCAGGCATCCTCCTGGTCGCCGAAAATATTCGTGATGCCGCAGATTTCCGCCAGTTCATTCATGTAGCTGCTGCTTCCGGCAGTGTACAGATAGGGGGGCGGAGAAATCTCGAAATAGACTTTTTTGGTTTCGCCGGAAACCTTTGCTTTTATCTCGTCAAAGGTTGCCTGCATGTCAGCAATAACAGCCTCCGCTTCGGTTTCTTTACCCATCACTTTTCCGATCAGCTGAATTGCGGTGTAAACGCTTTCGATATTGGATGTGGTACTGATAACGACCTTCACGCCATTCTCTTCCAGCTGTTTAACCTGTTCTTCGCTCTGGCTCATGCTGTTCATCAGCACAACCTGGGGCTGAAGGGCCAGGATTTCCTCAACGTTCGTTTCCGCGCCGGTCTGCACAACCGGTACTTTAAGAATGGACGCCGGGTAGTCAACATACTGACCACGTCCGACAATTGCTTCTTCGCAGCCAATTGCACACAGGATTTCGCAATCGGAAGGCTGCATTACAACAATGCGTGCAGCAGGCTCAGACAGAGTGACTTCACGGCCAAGCATATCCGTCACAACGATTTCAGAGCCTTCGGCCAACGATGCGGCTGCACTGAAGGCCATCAGGAGAACAAGAAACAGGGAAACCATTTTTTTGGACATTTTCTGTCCCTCCTCATAATAATGATCAAATGAATCAGCGAGAAGAACGCCTAAAAGAAAGCGTCCCTCCCCGAGGCACGCCAACAAAACCTGCAGGTTTTTACCCGTGCAAGTTTCCTAGCATATCCCACCCCCAGGGGAATGATTAATTCACGGTGTAAACAAGTCTCCCGGCTTTGCCTCATCCTACTTGCACACCTTCCCGTCCCAAAGGACAGTGGCTTCATCACGTGCTTTCGTCCGCTTCACGGTTACTGGGATAGCCCGGAACTTTCATCCGTATTCCTATGGCGCATTCTGGAAGAATGCGTCGCGCATCGCTGCGCAGATACACCGGCTATTCATTTGTCCCCGCCATTATATAGCCCAAGGCAGGGATCGTCAATGAATCCCTGTGCCGGGCCTTCACAAGCGCTGACGGTTTCCCGGAGATCCCTGCCATGGACCAGGTTTACAGCATACCCGATGCATCCATACAGTTCTGATAGCATTCCCTCGTTGCCACGTCGTAGCAAACCATGATCACTGCCATGCCATAGTCCGGATTTTCTGACAGCCATCCGGAAACGGAATGAAGGGCAATGGCCGCCGCTTCCTGCTTCGGGTACCCATAGGCTCCGGTGGAAATGGCCGGGAAAGCAATACTGTGGATATCATGTTTTTTGGCAAGCTCCAGGGAATTCCAATAGCAGTTGAACAGCTGCTGCCCGCACATTCTGTTTCCGGCCTGATAATGCGGCCCGACCGTGTGAATGATGTACCTGCAATCCAGGTTCCATCCGCCTGTGATCTTTGCCTGGCCAACCTGGCAGCCGCCGAGTTTTCTGCATTCGTTCAGCAGCCCGGGACCGGCAGCCCGGTGGATTGCGCCGTCCACGCCTCCGCCGCCAAGCAAGGTCTGATTTGCGGCATTGACAATTGCGTCCACCTTCATCTTCGTAATGTCGCAGATTTCAAAACAGATGTGATTATCCGGGGTATCCGCCTCCAGGATCATGCGAATCAGGTCTTTCGTCAGGAGAAAGGATTCCCCCCATGGATTGATCATAATTCCTTCTTCCCGCATATTCCTGCTGCCTTTAAGAATGTCCTCCACAGGCTGGCAGATTGTGGAGGTGCTTTCACCCTTTTCAAGCTCTTCGCCGGAGGTAAAAGCAGCCATCCACTCCCTGCCGTCGCCGGTTTCAATATGATTTACCCTGAAATGCAGCTCTTCTTCAACCGTGAACGTATCTCCGACGCTGATTGTCTCCGGATTCAGCATATCAAACATCTCCAGCGGAGGAATAACGGGGATCATCCATTCACCGCCTTCGTGCATGCTTGCCCTTATCGCTTCCAGGACCCCGATGATCGTCTTCCTGTCCGGCTTTTCGTAATACAGATGAATGGCATCCGCAAGCTTTTTGCCGGCAGCCGGGTTTTCCATCAGGCTTTCCCCCTTTTCATTCCATCGAAGCGGTCAAGAACGGCTTTCATATTCTCCGGCAGCCGGTCCCTGCATTCCCGCTTCAAATAATCCGGGATGCCGTACATTGCTTCCGCGATTCCGGCGGCAATGCAGGTCAGCGTGTCACAGTCTCCGCCCAAAGACACCGCGGTCCGGACCACATCCTCAAAGCCGTCTCCTTCCATAAAGGCCGTAATGGCTTCCGGAACGGTTTCCTGGCAGGTTTCGATGTGGTAATAGGACGGGCGGATTTCATCGCAGGTCCGGGACAGATCATACCCGAATTCCCGGATGATGTAATTCCGGATTTCGTCCTTGCTGCTGCCGTTCCTGGCCATCCAGACAGCGCTGGCCGTGGCTTCCGCGCCTTTGATGCCTTCCGGATGATTGTGCGTTACTTCCGCGGTCAGGCCGGCTATATGCCGTGTTTCCTCCAGCGTATCAAACAGCCATCCAGCGGAAGACACCCGCATAGCGCTTCCGTTGCCGAAACTGCCATAGGGTTTCGGATTCAGGGTGTGCAGCCACTGATAGAACATGCCGCCGTAGCCGGCATCCGGGAATAACCGGCCCCATTTTTTCATGGACTTCACCAGCGCATCTTTGATTTCATCATCCGATTTGCCCAGGGTATCCATCAGGGCTTCCGCAACGGCAACGGTCATCACGGAATCATCCGTGAATTCGGAACGGTTGCAGAACAGCGGGAATTCCTTTGTTTTCGGGCTCCTGTCAAACTCATAGGGGGCACCAATCATATCGCCCAGAATGGCTCCGATCATCTTTCATGACCTCCTTCGTTCCTGATGATATCAGTATAAACGAGCGAAAAAAAGAAGCGGTCGTTTGCCGGACGACAAATCAACCGCTTCCGGATTTATTCGCCGAGGATCGGCTGGCCGTATTTGAAGAGCGCCGCGTTAATTTCGAAAATATCGTAGATGCCATGGGTGACGAAGTACGTGATAATCAGATCAAACTTGTTGCTGGGAGAGAACGCGATTTCTGCGCGGGACAACAGATCCAGCATGGTGGGCATATCCAGCTGCAGCGCAATGGCGAAGGCTACCGCCGTCCTTTTCTTCGGCCTGTAGTCTTCCCTGCAGCGTATCCGGGAGAACACTTTCCGATCGATATTGGCCTTCTTGTAGACGGTTACATCATCCATGCCGCTGGCATCAATCAGCTGGAACAGCTTCTGCTGGAAAGTGTCCCCGGTGTTCTGAAGCATATCATCCAGCGATTTGCTTTCGATGTCCGGAATGGATGCGCATTTTGGAGCCGCGGGTTCCGGCGCGCTGTCAAAGAACACTGCTTCTTCATCCGGAAAATCTGTTTTGCGGCGGAACGGCCTGTTGTCAGCCGGCATGCCGGCCATTTCCCTCCTGCGGCGTTCCAGACGGCTCATACCGCTGCCGTATTCCGCTTCCCGCGCAAGCTGTACACCGTGATCATCGATAAACTCATCAATTGCGCCGACAAGCCGGCCGGAGAGCTCAAAGGCTTTGCGGTCAAAAACAACCAGAATGACATTCATATCATGAGTCAGCAGGAACCTGCCGATCTCAGCAAGGGCGATGCTCAGCGCTTCATCCCTGGGGAATCCATACACGCCCGTTGCGATCAGCGGGAAAGCAATGCTTTCCGCCTTCAGTTCCGCCGCTTTGGCCAGAGATTTCTCATAGCATGAGTGAAGAATATCCCGCTCCCCGTGATTTCCGTCCTCCCATGCCGGACCGACGGTATGAATGACATAGTCGGCAGGCAAATTGAACGCCGGTGTCACGGCGACCTGGCCCGGGGCAATCCGGCCGATCTTTTTCCGCTCGGCAAGCAGCTGCTGTTCACCGGCGGCATGATAGACCGCGCTGTCTGTTCCGCTGCCGACCACGGGATACGGATTGGCTGTATTAACGATCACATCGGCCCTGACCTTTGTAAGGTCATTTCGAACAATCTGAAACGGCATTTTTCCCCTCCGTGAAACAGGAACCATAACGTAAAAACCACAATTCGACACAGGCCTTGCGGAATCCTGCCTGCGGCTCGTTTGGAGCTACTGCTTCAGCCATTATACAGGCTCGGCTGCGCGCCGGTGCATCCTTTGATTTCGCGGAGGACGGACAGAGCTGCCTGGAGATGGTTTCTTCCTCTCCGCCGGATTATTATGACCTGATCCTTATGGATATCTGCATGCCGAAAATGGACGGCCTGGATGCAACAAAAAAGCTCCGCCGGATGGGGTGCTCCCTGCCGATCATCGCCATGACCGCAAATGTCAGCGAACAGGATAGAAACGCCGAGATGGAAGCCGGGATGAACGCATTTGCGGAAAAACCTATTTTTATCGAAAAACTTTTCGCCCTTATGACCAAATATTTACAGGAGAAACCGGACAAATCCTGATTTCCAGAAGGATGAACCGCATCTGACGGCGAAAGCTTCAATGGAATAAAATGTGGGGTGAAGAACAAAAATGGCTGATCAGATGAACGGAACTCCGGAGCGGCAGAAAAGATTCAGCAGCTGCACGTTCCTGCTTTGCCTGTCCGGACTGCTGATCAATATTGGCTTTGCCTATCTGGCACGGACCCTGGCACTGCCCCTGTATCTGGACAATATCGGCAGCGCCCTGGCCGCAGCTTTGGGCGGTTATGTCCCGGGTATCATCGTCGGATTCCTGACCAACCTGATCAATGGAATCTGGGATTATTCCTCTATTTATTACGGATCCCTGACAATCCTGATTGCCATGGCGTCCGCCTGGTTCGCCGGAAAGAAGTATTACAGCTTCAAAAAGCCGTGGCGCCTTCTGGCGGTTATCGCGGTTTTCGCGCTGATCGGCGGCGGCCTGGGCTCCATCATGACCTGGTTTCTTTACGGGTTCTCGTTTGCTTCCGGCATTTCCGCGCCGCTGGCTCTCCGCCTTTTCTCCGGGGGAATCCCGAATGAATTCCTGGCACAGCTCTCAGCGGATCTGCTGGTCGATCTTGCGGACAAGAGTATCACTGTTCTCATTGTTGCCCTGTCCTTCAGTGTCCTGCCTGCATCGCTTCGGAAACGTCTGTATTTTGCAAGCAGGCATCAGAATCCGCTGTCCAGGGCGGAACGGGACGGCGCCAATAAAAAGCATTCCCGGATCGTATCCCTGCGCCTGAAACTTATTACCATTGTTATTGCGGGCGTGATCATCACTGCCGCGGCCGTGACAGCGATCAGCTTTGCTCATTTCAAAGCTTCCTCCCGGCAGGAGCAGGAGAATATGGCCTGGAGTGTTGCCAGCGTTGCCTCCGACGCGATTGACGGGGATCGTGTGGATGAATACATCCGCCTGGGAGAGGAGGCGGAGGGCTATTCCCAGATCGCGAAGCGTTTCGACGATCTGGCAAAAAGTTCGGAAAACATTCGGTATGTATATGCTTACCGGATCCTGGAAAACGGCTGCCAGGTTGTATTTGACGCGGATACGCCGGATGTGCCGGGCGGAGAACCCGGCGAAATGGTGGAATTCGATGAAGACTTCCTGGATAAGCTGCCGGACCTGCTTGCCGGCAGGGAAATTGAACCCGTTGTCGCCTCCGGGCAGTTCGGCTGGCTTCTGACGGTTTACAAGCCGGTCTACGACAGCCAGGGAGTCTGCCAGTGCTATATCGGCGTGGATATCAGCATGGAGCACATTCTCCGGAACGGTTATCAGTTTCTGGCCCGGGTGATATCCCTGTTTTTCGCTTTTCTTCTGATGCTCCTGACCATTACCATCCTGTTTGCTGAGTATAACATCATCCTTCCTATCAACGCCCTGGACGATGCCATGGATCGTTCGGGCTATGATACGGAAGAGGAAAGGGACGCGGCGGTTTCCCGTATCCGGGATCTGCAGATTCACACGGGGGACGAGATCGAGGACCTCTATCATTCCATCACCGGAACCACCGAAGCCATGGTGCAGACAGTGCAGAACATGGAGCATCAGAGCGAGGTCATCAACAAGCTGCAGAACGGCCTCATTCTTGTACTGGCCGACATGGTGGAAGGCCGTGATAAATGCACCGGCGACCACGTAAAAAAGACCGCGGCCTACGTGGATCTCATCATGCGGGAGCTGAAACGGGAAAACATCTATACGGATCAGCTGACGGATGAATTTATTTCGGACGTGGTTCACTCGGCGCCTCTTCACGATATCGGCAAGATCCGGATTTCCGATCTCATTCTGAACAAGCCGGGAAAGCTTACTGAAGAAGAGTTTGAAACCATGAAGACGCATACTACCGCCGGAGCCGAGATCATCCGGCACGCCATGAATATGGTCTCCGAATCCGATTCCGGGTATCTCAGGGAAGCCATGAACCTTGCCCAGTTCCACCACGAAAAATGGAACGGGACAGGATATCCCAGCGGACTGAAGGGAGAGGAGATCCCGCTTTCCGCCCGGATCATGGCGGTGGCGGACGTGTTCGACGCGCTGGTGTCCAGGCGAAGCTACAAGGAACCCTTCCCGTTCGAAAAAGCGATGCAGATTATTCAGAAGGACGCCGGCTCCCATTTTGATCCCGCGATTGCAGGCGCATTCTGCCGGGCAGGGGAGGAAGTCCGCCGGATCATGGAAAGCGTCATGGACAGCTGACGGGTTTCAGTGCTGGACTGACACCGATCTGCCGGCATGACGAGGCGGGATGACGTCGGATCAAATCAAAAACCCGGGCTTCCGCGGTGATGCCCCCTTTATAAATGACAGGACTTGTAGTAAAATTAATAAGATTTTTTAAAACTCTCAGATGCATGGCCTGTTCCGGGCTGGATTGCCCACAGAAGGAGTGCGAACATGAAACAGTTCCAGACTGCTTATCGCGGAGAAGATTCATTCAGGACCGTTGTGTCCGAATGGCAGTCACATTCCACCCAGACACCGGCGCTCATTCATTTGTTCTCGGACGGTGCGGATCCGGCAGAGATCACGGCTGCCTGCAGCATCCTTGACGAACTCATGCCGGACGCGGTTTATGTCGGAGCGTCCGCATCCGGCTGCCTCTTTGAAGGCCGGGTATCCAATGAAAAGCTCGTGATTTCGTGTACGCTGTTTGAAAGGCCGGACAGCTTTGCACAGGTTTGCTGGTTTCCGGTGGATCCGGCGGATCTTTCTGCTTTCCGGTCTTCCCTTCGTGAAACGCTGCAGCAGGTTGCAGACGTGAAAGCCATCGAGGTGGTTGCCACCATTGACACGATTCCGATCCGGGACGTCTGCAGGACGATTCAGGCGGAAGTGCCGGAAGGTATTCCGGTCTGGGGAGGCGGAGCATTCGGGGATAATCAGTTCCGTGCGTTCTTATTCAGCAAGGGGGAGGATTTCCATCACGCCGGCGTTATGATGACCCTGATCGGCGGATCGGATATCCATGTTCAGTATGCTTATGTCAGCGGATGGAAACCGCTGGGCTATCCTCTGAGGGTAACACGGGCGGAAGGATACGTCCTCCACGAGCTGGACGGGCAGCCGGCCTACAAGATTTATCAGCATTATCTGCGTATTCCCAATGATGAACATATTTTCTATAACGCGCTGGAATTTCCGTTTGCCGTACAGCACGGGAACAGGACGCTGCTGCGGCATGCCATGTCCTGCGACAGCCAGGGCGCGCTGACTATGAGCACCCGTATTCCGGAGGGCAGTGTGCTGCACGTTACATACGGAGACCCGGAAACCATTATGCAGGACGTTATGCAATGCGCACAGGCCATTGCGGATTTCAAACCGGAGGTTATTTCGGTTTTTGACTGCTTTGGCAGAAAAACTTTCTGGGGCGGTACGGAAGCAACCCGGGAAATTACCCCGTTCCATCGGATTGCTCCCACGTACGGATTCTGCACAGCCGGGGAACTGATCCGCTGGGAAAACGATATGGATCATCATAACCTGACCCTGATTATTGCCGGAATGCGGGAAGGAAACGCCAAAGAAGGGACCGCAGTTATGGTTTATCCTGAAACCAGGAGCAGCGAGTCCACCATGACCCTGATCAACCGGCTGGTAAACTTCATCAACACCGCCACAGCGGAGGTGATGGAAGCGAACGCCACGCTTTCCCTGATGGCAATTACGGATCAGCTGACAAAACTGTACAACCGCGGAGAAATCCAGCGGCGGATTACGGAACGGGTCGAAGAGAAAAAGAACCGGCCGGACGGAGAAGACGCAACCAGCATTGTCATGATTGACCTGGACGATTTCAAGCACATCAACGATACCTATGGCCACCAGGAGGGGGATCAGGTGCTGATGCGGATTTCCCATCTGATTCATGAAGCGATCGGGAAACTGAATATCAACGCATCGGACGGCCGCTGGGGCGGAGAGGAATTTATGCTCATGCTTCCCGGTGTAACGCAGGAAGCTGCAGCGGCATTTGCTGAGGAGGTCCGGCTGGCCATTGAGGGCCTGCAGTTTGAAAAATGCGGCAAAGTATCCGCCAGTTTCGGTGTGGCCCAGGCCATGCCCGCGGAAGACGCTGATCCGCTGGTGGTTCGGGCGGACACGGCACTGTATAAGGCCAAGGCCGCCGGAAAGAATACCGTATGCCAGGCAAAGGAATAAATAAAAAACGGCTGGCAGGGGTTTTGCTCCCTGCCAGCCGTTTTTTATCTTGGAGACAGCTGGGTCGCACCGCTGGGCATATCAAAGGCACTGTTGCTGTAGTATACGGTTCCGTTGCTTCCCTCCCAGACATAGTCGTAGGAGGTGGAAATACTGCAGCTGTACCCGTCGCTGGTGGTATATTCATTCCGGTCAAAGATATAGTCCGAGAACCGGTCCGAGGCGCTGTAACTTGAAGAGGACAGGTAGCTGTTCACGGACTGGGAAGTCAGCGCGTTCATGGCCCTGACGTAGGCATTGCTGGCTGCGATGGCAGCGGCCCAGGTGCTTTGAATATGCCGCTGGATCTCTTTGGTCAGATCCTCCTGAAGCTGTTTGAATGTATCGCTGACGGCGGTGTTTGCAATGAAGGCCTGGAAGTCAGTTGCATGAATCCGTTCATAATCGGAAAGAGGACAGGACATATAGTAGTATTCAGGGATATCCCAGGCAGTCATCACTTCGCCTGCGGCATTGAGCTGATAAGCCCGTACTTCGGCGAGGATGCACAGGGCATAGGTTACGCCTCCGTATTCATAGGTGTATACTTTGTGGGCTGCGGTAACGTCGAACCAGTTCGTATTAATATGATTTTGTGCTTTCAATCCGGGCTCAACTTCATTTCTGTATTCATTCAGGGCAGCTTCCACCTTGCTGTTGAAGAAAGAGGAATCCTCATTTTTCCAGAAGGAAGATCCGGAAACCAGCCTGGAAGCAAGCCAGTCGCAGCACTGGGAAGCGTCCATGTACCTCATCATAAAGATGTACATCTGCGAGTCCAGTTGTCCGTCCCTGTGGGGGAAGTAACCGGATTTGATCCGCTCAAGATACATTTCGCTGCTGAAATAGCCCAGCGTGGAAGATGCGGAGTTTGAAACGACTTGCGCGTGAACACGAATCGGTGCGCCCAGGCAGGTGGTTTCGTCCCCGCAATGTACTTCCGAATACAGGGTGTATCCTGCCGGAACGGCACACTTTCCCAGCCCGGCGCCCTGCCACGTGATCGGCTGCATCGTGAAGGAGCCAACCCCGTTCGCGAGAACGGGACCGGAGGGAGAAGGATTGGAGGGAGAAACTCCGGAGGCGGCTGCTTTGTGAAGGGTTTCTTCCGGAATAGCTACCGTGAAATCCGCAATGACCACCGCGGACGGCTGACCGCCGGAGAAAGAGAGAACCGTGCAGGAACGGTCAGGGTCCGGAAGATCATTTCCGGCCAGTAAATCCGCAAAGCCGTTTCCGTCGTAATGTGCGATGTTTTCGCCGGAATGCATCCAGTAGAAGCGGAAAGCATCCGGCAGCGGCAGCATTAGCGTATAGTCGCCGACAAAGCGGCCTACCGCGCTGTCATTACGGGTTGCAACGTAAACCTCTCCCAGGGGCCTGAAAACAACCGGAACCGTGTTTTCGCCGCCGTCAATGGCTATGGATCCGTCGTCCCGGACGGTTACCTGGGAAACCCTGTATTCCGCACCGCCAACCTGTACGGAACTGCCGGCGTGCAGTGCTTCAATATCTTCCAGCCGGTACTGATCCTGCGCATACAGGGAGACTTTGACGGAACCGCTGTTCAGGAGGCCGGATGCATCCGGGATGTCCGCCAGATATACCCCCCAGGAGGTATTCACCTCCGTTTCAGCCGGAAAGGGAAGAACCATGTTTTCTTCTGCCAGGACGCTGCCTGAAGACAGCAGGATCATGGAGAGAACCAGGAAAAGGGCGAATATGCGTTTCATGAGAATCCTCCTTTTTGTGATGGCTTGACCGGCCGCGCCGGAGCTGTGTTTCTTTTTCGATAGGTCAGACGTACAGAGAGGGCGGAAAGTTCCTTTTTTTGCTGATGTTATTATAACGAATCTGAACGTTCAGATCAACGGGAAGCTTTGCCTGAAGTTTATATATATGAAAGCACGCCTGCCGGGGCCGGCAGGCGTATTTTTTCGCATTGCATTCAGCGAATGATCCGATAAAGCTCATATCTTCCGGGTACAGCCGTAAGCTCAAATACGGTTTCGCCGTCCCGGGTATACAGCGGGGAAATCCGGGAAGGTTCACCGGCAGGACTGCTTTTCCGGACGGGCATTTCAAGGGACCGGGCTTCTCCGGCCACATGCAGGTAAACCGTCAAGGGCTGGGCCTGGGAGGTAACATAGGGATAAATAATCAGCGTATCATTATCATAGGGGAAGAGGCTGATGCCGGCTTTACACGCAAGATATGCGCCGGTATTGAATTCCTTTCGGATCCGGGTCAGCACCCGGCCGGGCATTTTGTAAAAATCCGGGAATGAATCCGGGACCGCCAGGGTCCACATCTGTCCGTTTCCGTAGGTATCCTTCAGGAAGATGCCGAAGCTTTCCTCTGTATCCGCTACTTTTGCGACAGCCCAGGTGGAATTGTTCCGGAATTCGCATACCGGGACATTGATTTCTTCGGTTCCGGTGGGGAAGTCCAGTCCGCGGTGGCTGTTTTCCACCCGGTAGCGGCGTCCGTGAATATGCCGGCCGGTGAAACGAATGGAAGTCATCCGCTGAATACCGCGATCCATGGCGGCTTCCAGGAAGCCGCTGGTCACCAGGGCTTTGCCGCCTTCCGCGACATATTTTTCAAGCTTTTCCACCACATTGGGATCGCAGGCGGAGGAACGGGTCAGCAGGAGGGCGGATGCTTTTTCCGGCCAGAAGGGCGTCAGCATGACCGGCAGGCCGCACATGCCCAGGAAATCCTGTACGTTATCCTCTCCCTGGCAGTTGTCCGGCAGATAGCATGGAATGCCAGCCGGGGACCCGCAGTGATCCATCACCTCATCCAGCTTATCCAGATGATATCCCAGGGAAGGAACGAAGGGATGGTCTGCCAGTGCCTGGAAACAGAACATCATGACTTCCTTCGGCCGGGAGAAAACCGTCAGGAAGGCCTGCTCCAGATACTGCTCCGTGATGCGGAGATCAAAAGGATCAAACCAGCCGCCGCCGTTATGGCCCGGCCACATGGATTCAAAATAGGTCATCAGGGAATAGCTCAGGTAGCGGGGGAGATGCTGATCCGTTGTGATGGTATCCCGGGCTTCTGTTCCGGTGTAGATTCGGTCGAACAGCTTCCGCTGCGCCGCGGGGTTATAACCTGTTTCCTGGTAGCTTTCCGCCCAGTTCGGATACTTGATGGTGATCCGACAGGCAGGGTTGGCAGCCTTTGCGGGGCTGATGACATCCTCCCGGCTGACCTTTTCCATCAGAGCGAGCCGGTAGGCCTGCCAGCTTCCATCCCTGATGCCATGGGAGAGGTTGTATTCATCGCGCCCCCTGCGGCAGGCACTGCAGGTGCAGTTGGTGAAAAAGAAATCATCGATGATGAATTCATTGAAATGCTTCCCCAGATATGAACAGACGTCCCGCAGGCGGGCAAGCATTTTTTCGTCGTTATAACAGAAGGTGTCAAAAAGACGCTGTTTCGGCGGATCTCCCTCCGGTGTCGGAATTGTCGTGGTGAGACCGCCGGCGACCTCGATGCCATGCTCTTCGAAGACCTTCCGGCAAAGCTCCAGATGCGCTTCATCCGCCAGAACGCCGGAGCGGAAAGGCTCCAGATACACCTTGTCTACCCGCATGTGCTTTTCAAAAAAGGCGATATCCTTTTCCAGCTTTTCTTTTTCCGCACGGGCTGTTCCCTGAGCGACAAAATAGTATACAAGCCTGAAATTCCGGTAGTTGCCCATGAAAAGAAACCTCCCTGTTCATCTTTTATGCTGTGCCGCCGTTACGCAGCCCGGTCAAACTGGCTGTTGAACAGTTCCGCATAGAAGCCGCCCTTGGCCAGCAGCTCTTCATGGCTTCCCTGTTCCACGATATCCCCGTCCCGAAGCACCAGAATAATATCTGCGTTCCGGATGGTGGACAGACGGTGCGCGATCACAAAGCTGGTACGATGTTCTGTAAGCCGGTCCATGGCCTGCTGGGTAATCAGTTCCGTGCGTGTATCCACGGAGGAGGTCGCTTCATCCAGAATCAGCATGGGACTGTTCTGAATCATGGCCCGGGCAATTGTCATCAGCTGCTTCTGGCCTTCGGAAATTGTTGTATTGTCCGACAGGATCGTATCATAGCCTTCGGGAAGCGCTTTGATGAAGGAATGAATTCCGCAGGCTTTGCAGGCAGCCTTCATCTGCTCTTCCGTCACATGCTGTGTGTTGTAAAGCAGGTTTTCACGAACCGTTCCTTCAAACAGCCAGGTATCCTGCAGGACCATACCGAACTGATCATGGACCTCGCTGCGCTTCATATCCCGGGTGTTGGTGCCGTCGATCAGGATCTCCCCGTCCGTGGTTTCATAAAAGCGCATCAGAAGGTTGACCAGCGTGGTTTTGCCCGCACCGGTGGGGCCGACAATGGCCACCTTCTGGCCGGGAAGGATGTGGGCGGAGAAATCTTTGATGATGAGTTCCTCCGGTTTGTCAGGGTAGGCGAACCGGACATGACGGAACTCCACTTCGCCCCGGACTGTATCGATCTTTTTTCCTTTTTCCGCTTCGCCGTCCATTTCCGGTTCGTTCAGGAATTCAAAAATCCGCTCCCCGGCTGCTGCGGCCGACTGCAGGTTGGTCATGGCCTGGCCGATTTGCTGCACCGGGCTCTGGAACTGCCGCACATAGATCATGAAAGCGGTAATGACGCCGAAAGTAATCGTACCGTTCATGGCCAGAACGGCGCCGATCACGCACACGGCCACATATCCGAAATTGCCGATGAAACCCATCAGGGGCTGAACGAGCCCTCCCAGGAACTGGCTTTTGAAGTTTGCTGCCTTTACTGCCGCGTTCAGCCGGTCGAATTCCGTTTTCACCTGCCGGTCCGCATTGGAAACGCGGATGATGTCATGACCGGTATACATTTCCTCAATATATCCGTTCAGGTCCCCCAGGTTCTGCTGCCGGGCGATAAAGTATTTCTGGCTCCGGCCGATGATGATGATCATCAGGATCATGGCAAGGACCGTGGAAGCCACCGAGGTACCTGCCATGATCCAGTTTGTAATGACCATCATGATCAGACAGCCGACAAACTGGGCGACGGAGGATACAATGGTTGCCAGGGAATTGGACAGGGAAAAGCTGATCGTATCCACATCATTGGTGATCCGGGACAGCACATCCCCGTGCTCGTGAAAGTTAAAATAGCTCAGGGGCAGCCGGTTGATTTTTTCCACAATGTCCCTGCGCATCCGTTTGGACAACCGCTGGCTGAAGCCAGCCATCAGGTAATGCTGCAGGAAGGTCAGCAGGGCACTGACGGCATAGATCACTGCCAGCAGGATGCCCGTTCGGGCAATTCCGGCCATATCAATACCGGACATCAGCCCGGCTGTAATATAGTCCGTAATTTTGCTGATCTGCCGGGGACCGATGATGGTCAGCGCGGCACCTCCCGCGGCAAAAAGCAGGGAGATGATGACAACCGCCGCATCCTTCCGGCTGTAATTCAGCAAATCCCCCATGGCTTTTTTCATATTCCGGGGCTTTTCAGGCACGCCCCCGGGCCCGAAACGCGCATTGCGCCGGGCCTTTCCGCTTTGATTTCCGTGCATCAGGCTCCCTCCAGTTCCGTACGGGAGAGCTGCGATTCCGCAATCTCCCGGTAAATACTGCAATGCTCCATCAGTTCCTCATGGGTACCGATTCCGGCGACCTTTCCTTCCTCCAGGACCACAATCCGGTCCGCGTGCTTAATGGTACCGATTCGCTGGGCGACGATCAGGCAGGAAGTTCCTTTCAGGTCCGTGGCAAGGCGTTTCCGCAGAGCGGAATCCGTCCGGTAATCCAGGGCGGAGAAGGAATCGTCAAAAATGAGGATTTCCGGTTTCCTGGCAATGGTCCTGGCAATGGACAGGCGCTGTTTTTGTCCGCCGGACAGGTTTGCACCGCCCTGGGCGACATTGGCGTCATATTCTCCCGGAAGCTTTTCGACGAAATCCGCGGCCTGGGCAATATCCAGGGCAGTTTTCCAGTCTTCTTCCGTGATGGGACGGCCGGTATCGCCGAAGGTCAGGTTTTCCTTTACCGATCCGGAAAAGAGGACTGCTTTCTGTGAAATATAACCGACTTTGGAATACAGCTGGCCGAATGTATACGTACGGATATCTTTTCCATCCAGCAGGATTTCACCCGCTGAAGGATCAAACAGGCGGGCCGCAAGGGAAACCAGCGTAGTTTTTCCGCTTCCGGTTGCACCGATAAAGGCGACTGTTTCACCGGGACGCACATCAAAGGAAATATCCTGCAGGCAGTCTTCCGACGCGTCCGCGTAACGGAAGGACACGTTCCGGAAGGACAGGCTGCCTTTTTCCGTACCTTTTGTTCCTTCGCCCTCCCGGACCCGGGGACGGGAGGCCAGCACTTCCTCGATCCGGGCGGCGGATACCTGCGCCCTGGGAAGCATCATAAAGATCATGACCATCATCATAAAGGACATGATCACATAGATGGCATAGGAGGAAAAGACCACGATTTCACTGAACATTTCCACCCGTTCCGCGATGGATGCCGGACCGAGAACGGGAATGCCGTTGACCAGGGAGGCTCCCAGCCAGTAGATGGCCAGGGAAAGGCCGCTCATGACCAGCGCAATGACCGGCATGAGCACCGCCAGATGCCGGGAGGTATACAGCTGGGTTGCCATCAGGTTTTGGTTGGCTTTTTCAAACTTGTCTTCCTGATATTTTTCCGCGTTGAAGGCGCGCACGATCCGAAGCCCTGTCAGGTTTTCCCTGGCGGATCGGTTTACATCATCGATCTGCTGCTGCACAATACGGAACTTCGGAAGCAGCAGGCGCATGAGGATCAGGATCACCGTCATGATCACCACCACGGCCGCGGCGGTTACCAGGGAAAGCTGCCAGTTTTTCCCTATGATTTTCAGCACGGCCCATACCGCCATGATGGGAGCTTTGATCATAACCTGCAGTCCCATGGCTACCAGCATTTGAATCTGTGTTACGTCATTGGTGGTGCGGGTGATCAGGCTGGCGGTGGAGAACCGCTTGATTTCCTCCGCGCCGAAATCCGTTACCCGATGAAAGACCCTCTCCCGGATGGTGAAGCTGAAGTTGGAGGCCAGCCTGGCAGCGAAATATCCCACAATCACCGCCAGCAGTGTACTGCCCAGCGTGCACAGGAGCATTTTGCCCCCGGCGATCCAGATGACAGACATGGCGCTGCCGGGAGTGACAATGAGGCGGGTAATATCACTCATGTAATCCGGCATGGTCAGATCCACCCAAACCTGGCCCGCTACCAGCAGCACACACAGGAAGGCATACCACCGATCCTGCCTGCGCATAAAACGAAATGTTTTCCACATGGTCTACTTTGTCTCCTTGCATTGATTTCGAAGATAATCCTCCGCAATATTCAGCATTCTCTGATAGATGCGGATCAGGTTTTCCGTGTCTTCCCGGCCCAGACGGGACAGCAGCCCCGTTGTGGTTTTCACGGCCTCCAGCTGCTTTTCCCGGACCAGCTGCCGGCCGGTATCGGACAGGGAGACCATGATTCCGCGCCGGTCCGACGGATTCATCACACGGCATGCATATCCTTTTTTCTCCAGGGAATTCAACAGATTGGCCACTCCGCCGGAGCCGATGCCCATCACTTTGCCCAGTTCACCGGCTGAGATGGGCTTCTGCTTTTCATTCAGGCAGTACATTACACCGAATTCACCCATTGAAAGGCATCGGGCATTCTGATGGACCGGTTTTCTTTGGGATTTGGTCAGCAGCTCAAGCAGTTTTTCCGCAGCCCGGCGGAAATAAATCTCATCTTCCAAGCATCTCACCTCATGAGAGATTATATTCGGGACGACGGACTTGTCAATATGGCATTTTTCTTATATTCTTTTTCTGAGATACCGGCAGCCGGATCCGTAAAAAACGGGATGCTTCCGGTAAAAGAATGCTTCTCCCAAAGAAAAATAAAAAAGGCGGCCGGGATGGGAACATTCCGCCGGAACGATCGTCCAACACAGTGAAAGGAAAAGGAGGAATCACTGATGAAAAGCAACCGTATTCTGACCGCATTGGTTCTGGTTCTGCTGTTTTCCGCGGTACTGATGACCTGCGCTTTGGCCATGGAGGTTCATCCTGTTCCGGTGGACCATGACCGGACGGACCTGGCAAACGGGAGTTACTCCCTGACCGTCAGAAGCGCGGACCGGATCGCCGGAAGCAACTATTTCATCGCGGTGCTGTATCAGCAGGATGTTTATGACGGGGAACGGATCCGGGCGCTGGCACCGGGGGATACTGTATACGCAGATGACCGGAAATGGACCGTAAAGGAAATCGTTCTCCATCCTGCCGGGGAAGATCCGGCCGCAGGGGTGACGCTGGAGGTTTTTACGGAGGAAGAACCGGACAGCTATCTGGTTTTCAATCCCCGGGAGGACGGAACCTACGCTGCTGTGATCAACGACTGGATTCCTGTTACGCTGCTGGGATCGGTGAAGGTTACGCTTCCGCTGGGGGATGGTTTTGAGTATATCCGCATTTCTTCCGGGGAAGAGGAGGATCCGGCAGGGGAAGCGGAACTGAAGGGTGACCTGGATCTCTTTGGAGGGGATTCCTTTACTGCCTATAATACCACCTGTGAATTCCGGAATGGCGGGTTGGTTCGGGTGACTCATGCCGATTACCCCCAGGGCCCGGCGGAATACGAAGAGACGCTGCCTGTACCGGTATGGAAATTCTGCCACGGCCTGCGGGACGGCCTGGATATCGCGGTGATTACAGGCTGGCGCTCGGATTGTGAGGAAGGGAGCATACAGGTTGAAATAACCCCCGAAGAAACGGAAGAGATCCGCCGCCTGGCAATCAACGGAATGGTTACCGCCAAAGGCAGCGATGAATCAGTTACCGGAGGCACATGGTTTTATCGCTTTGAAACGCCGGGAGGAAAGCATCTGCTGACGATTGAACTGTACAAAGGGATGATTGTTGCCGCTGACGGCATGTACCGTTACAAATAAAAAATAAAACAGGGACACAAATGGGCGGATTCCGACAGGGAAGGATCAGGACCGGATACTTACCCTGTTTTTTCCGTCCTTTTTGCCTTTGTATAATTCCTCGTCCGCCGAATTGATCCATTCGTCAATACTCTGGCCTTCCCCGTACCAGGCTGCGCCGATGGTGACGGTCACCCGCAGCTTTTCTCCCTGGTATTCGAAGGGCCAGGATCCGACTTCTTTCTGTATTTTATAAAGAATATCCAGGTTCTTCCTGCTGCCGGCCAGGAGGAATTCCTCTCCGCCCCACCGGCATACTTCGATGCCTTCCTGCTGACGGAAGATTCCCGCGACGGTTTTCAGGATATAATCCCCGCAGTTATGCCCGCGGGTGTCGTTGGTCTGTTTGAAATCATCCAGGTCGGCAATGGCCAGCCAGCTGTTTCGGTTCATGATTCTCGGAAACACGGAGGCTATATAATACCGGTTCGGCAAACCTGTCAGCTTGTCATGCATGGCTTCGCTGGACAATTCTTCCTGGGATCGGACGGCCACCAAAACAAAAATCTGAAGGATGATCAGCATGATCACAAAAACGATAAACGCCCAGAAAAGCTGTAATCCTGCCTGAAAAGCTAAAACGGTTTCCGGATTTGCTTCATCCGGAACGGTGAAAAACGTCCTTTGAATCCAGACGGGTTTCCGGTCCGGCAAAATCAGCGATCAACAGATTCCAGCGAATTCATGATCCGGACAATCAGATCCCGGTCAGCGTCCGCATTTTCCTCCCGGCCGATTCCAAAGAACGCATAGATTGTGCTGCCTTTTCGAATCAGGAAATTGTTGCTGATCTGGGGTATGCCCTCTTTTTCATAGCTGAAACGATAGCCTTCCGCTTTTTCCTTTCCGGCCTGCAGGGAGAAAAACTCCAGCAGCCGGTAGCCATAGCCCTCGTAGGCTTTGCGGGTCAGCTGTTCATCCTTTTTTACCACTGTTTTCAGATCCGTGACCCAGGAAAGGAACAGGGGGGATTTTTTCCAGAGCGCCAGGAGAACGACGTGGTTTTCCCGGTCCCGGACTCCCCACAGGAACGGGTTGGGCGATTTCCGGTACATTTCAAGCAGGGTCGTTTCCGACAGGATTTCAAATGAATCCGGAATCTGCAGCGAAAAGGTTTCGTTGATGATTTGCTTTTTCATGGCGGTTCCTTCCTGACGGAACAGATTTTCTCCGTCACGACATTTTTGCCGGACTCCCGGGGTACGTTTATTTTGCGTCTTTGACAATCTGTGGATCCAGTCAGGCTTCCCCTGCCGGTTTTTACATTATACAGCAGCTTTCCTTCCGCATCAATCGGGGACCGCCCTGCTTCGGCAAACCGGAGGTTTTGCCCGGGAAGAATCCGGCTTCCCGGAAAATTGGTCATTGTAAAGGCGGGATTTATCTGTTAAAATTGCGATGGGAGTTCTGCATACAGTTTATATAATCTATTAAGCAGGGGATGTACAGATGCGCCTGACAGAGAGAATCAAAGCACTGATTATCCGGAAAAAGCCGGAACCGGTTCAGAAGCCGGAAGAGCCGGAGCGCCCGGCACGGATAAAAAAAGTTTGCAGCGGATGCGGAAAGACGTTTTCCGTTGATCCGTCCTGGGAACATATACCGAATTACTGCAAGGAATGCAAAACCCGGTTTACGCAGGAGAAGGAAAAGAAACAGCGGGCGGGAGCTCCCCGGAAAATCACCCGGAAATGCAGGACATGCGGCAGGTTTTTTACCTTTCCGAGCACGCTTCCTCATTATCCGAATTATTGCAGCAACTGCCGGAAAAGCCATCAGGCAGCCATGAAGGAAAAATACAGGAACCCTTCGGCAGGAAAAAAGGGAAAGACCGGGGAGGTGAAACATCCATGAGTAAGCTGATTCGGAAGGTGCGTCAGACAAGTCCCATGCTGCGGATTATCATTACCCTTGTGATCGGTGCTGTTCTCGGAATCCTGGCTCCGGGAATTACGATTATCGAAATGATGGGGTCTGTATTTGTCGGGGCTCTGAAAGCAATTGCCCCGATTCTTGTGTTTGTTTTGGTTATTTCTTCCCTGACACAAAGCAAAGCCGGGCTGGACAGGCGATTCGGCACCGTGATTTTCCTGTATCTGCTGTCCACCGTTCTTGCCGGTGTGGTGGCGGTGTCGGCCTGCTTCCTGTTTCCGCTTAAGGTACCGCTGCCGATGAAAGTGGAAGAAGTGACCGGAACGCCGACCAGCGTCTGGGTGGCTTTGGGGGACCTGGTGATCGGGATGGTCAGCAATCCTGTGGCGGCGCTGGCGGAGGCAAACTATATCAGTATTCTGTTCTGGGCTGTGCTGCTGGGGCTGATCTTCCGGAAAAAGGCTTCCGAATCCATGGTTCAGGTGATTTCCGACCTGTCGGATGGAATTTCAAAGCTGGTAAGCTGGATTATCAGCCTGGCGCCTTTGGGCATTATGGGGTTGATTTACAATACGGTTTCGCACCACGGGATTTCCATCTTTGCTGATTACGGGAAGCTGCTGCTCCTGCTGGTCGGTACGATGCTGGTGTGCGCACTGGTGCTGAATCCCCTGCTGGTTTTCCTGGCGATCCGGAGGAATCCCTATCCGCTGGTTTTCCGGTGCCTGAAGGAAAGCGCGGTGATGGCATTCTTCATGCGTTCTTCCGCGGCAAACATCCCGGTGAATATGAAGCTTTGCAAGAAACTTGGACTGGATGAGGAAGTGTATTCCGTATCCATTCCGCTGGGCGCCACCATCAATATGGACGGAGCGGCGGTGGTGATTTCCATTCTGGCCATGACGGCTGCCTATACGGTGGGCGTGAAGGTTGACCTGGCATCCGCGATTGTTCTTTCGCTGGTATCAACCATAGCAGCCTGCGGAACATCCGGTGTGGCCGGCGGATCGCTGCTGCTTGTACCGCTGGCCTGTTCCGTTTTCGGCGTTCCTCCGGACGCGGGTATGGCGATGGTGGGCGTCGGGTATGTGATCAACGCGATTCAGGATTCCTTTGAAACAGCTTTGAATTCGTCCGGAGACGTGCTGTTTACCGCCACTGCGGAATACCGCCAGTGGCGCCGGACCGGGAAAAGCCTGCCCCGTTTCCTCGGAGGAACCACGGAAACAGAGATTTAGGGAGAGTGCAGTTTTATGAAGACCATCAAATCTGTATACAAAATCGGTCACGGCCCCTCCAGTTCCCATACGGTGGGTCCCTACCGGGCGGCTGTGCTGATCCGGAAACGCTATCCGGAGGCGGATGGCTTCAGGGTTACACTCTTTGGCTCCCTGGCGTTTACCGGGGAGGGACACGGAACCGGGAAGGCGATCCTGAGCGGCCTTCCCGGGGCAAAGATCCTGTTTAACCGGAAGGAAACGGATCTTCCGCATCCGAATACCATGCTGTTTGAAGCTTTCCGGGAGGGAAAAACCATCGGAACCAACCGGGTGTTCAGCATCGGCGGCGGAAATATCCGTTTCGAAGGCGAAACATCGGAAGAAGAAAAGGAAGTTTATCCCCAGAAAAATTTCACCGAAATCCTGGAAACCTGCAAAGAGAAAAAAATATCCCTCTGCCGGTTCATCACGCAAATGGAGGATGACGGGCTGAGGGAATACCTAAAAACGGTATGGCAGGCCATGAAAGAATCCGTTGTTCGCGGCCTGGCTGCGGAGGGAACGCTGCCCGGAGGCCTCGGCGTGGCCCGAAAAGCCGGAACGCTGTTCCGGAAACGCTGCTACAATGAAAGCGCGGATGTGGCTATGAACCGCATCATCGCGGCCTATGCCTATGCGGTCAGCGAAGAAAACGCGGATGAACATATTGTAGTGACGGCGCCAACCTGCGGAAGCTGCGGGGTTCTGCCTGCCGTGATGTACTATATGGAAACAGACCGTGGCTTTCCGGAGGAGGAAATCCTGAGCGCGCTGGCGGTGGCAGGCCTGGTGGGCAACGTGATCCGCACCAATGCCAGCATTTCCGGCGCGGAATGCGGATGCCAGGCAGAAATCGGCAGCGCCTGCTCCATGACGGCGGCGGCGCTGGCGTCCCTGTACGGCCTGAATACGGATCAGATCGAATATGCTGCGGAGATTGCCATGGAGCACAACCTGGGGCTGACCTGTGACCCGGTGAAGGGCCTGGTCCAGATTCCCTGTATCGAACGCAACGCCGTTGCGGCCATGCGGGCGATCAGTTCCGTGAACCTGTCCAGGTTCCTGTATGAAACCCGGAAGATTTCCTTTGACGAGGTGGTGGCGACCATGTACCGCACCGGGAAGGATATGGACGAAAAATACCGGGAAACAAGCCACGGCGGACTGGCGCAGATCTATACCGGGTATCAGGGATAACCGATCCGCGGAAAGCCCGCCGGGCAATCCGACGGATCAGTGCTGAATCTGCGTGCCTTTCTGCGCCATCTGCTTCGCAACTGCCGGGGCCAGATAACGGACGACCGCGGGAATCAGTTCGTGATCAAAATTTTCACGCACATCGCATTTTTCCCCGATGACCAGGGTGGATTCGCATCCCGGACGGCAGGCAGGCCAGGCGGGAAGGGTATCGTGTCCGGGCCGGCCGGTCCGGGCGAAGGCCATGACGCTGCCGAAAACCTGCTCCTGGACCCTTTCCGCGGTGCTGTTGTCGCCGTCCGGCCGGTGGGTATGCTCCACCAGATCGATATTGTGGAATACATACGGAATATCGCTGCAATGCCAGGGAGGCGTGGAGCCGCAGAGGGGCTGGTCCAGGCTGAATAGATAGGAGAAGGTGCAGTCGTTCAGCGCGGAACGCCGGGCAATGTATTCGATTTCCGGGCCGCGGAAAATGTAATCCAGCTGCAGGAGGTCGATGAGTTCCCGCTCCGGATAGGCTTTGCGGAACAGGGGGATCAGGATGTCCGCCGCTTCATCGCCGGCGATGCCGCGCAGGATTTCCTGTTGCTTCGGCCCGGACAGGGAAGCCCTGTCAAAGGGCGGGGGCGCAAAGGAAAAGAACTCACTGAAGACGCTGCCGACCATCAGCGGGACTTGCCGGGTTTCCTTCCGGAACCCGACCCGGCAGGGATCGCCGGCATAAAACGCGTTGGGGTGCGGTTTGCAGCCCACATACTTTCCTGCCTTCTGAAAAGCGGGCCGGAGCTTCAGATACGCCCGGGCAAGCCGCCGGTAATCCACGGTTTCCAGGTCGTGGACGGAGGACAGGCCCAGTTCGGCCAGGAGGGCTTCGGCCATTTCCCGGCCGGAGTTCCGTTCGTCCGCCAGCATGCCGATGACGCCGCTCATATTGATTCCTTTGGCGTACAGGCCGTCCGCCGCGGGCGTCTGCAGCAGGGTTGTGACTTTTGCCCCACCGCCGGACTGGCCGAATACCGTAACGTTTGCCGGATCGCCGCCGAAAGCGGCGATGTTTTCATGCACCCATTGCAGGGCCGCGATGATATCGTCCGTGCCGGCATTGGCGGAGTTTGCGTACTCCGTGCCGAAATCGG
The DNA here is from genome assembly GCA_017526525.1 of Clostridia bacterium. Classification (GTDB taxonomy): domain Bacteria; phylum Bacillota; class Clostridia; order Christensenellales; family Aristaeellaceae; genus Aristaeella. The sequence continues at coordinate 51,264 of JAFXRG010000041.1, forward strand.
AAAGATCAAAATAGCCCAGGATATTCAGCCGGTGATTGACGGTAACCACCACTGCATCGCCGAGCCGGGCCATGTTCGCGCCGTCATAAGCCACCTGCTCAATGGCGGAGCCGGCTTCGAATCCGCCTCCGTGAAGCCATACCAGAACGGGCCGCCCCCGGTCATCCGGCGCGGGGGTCCAGATGTTCAGGTTCAGGCAGTCCTCATCCATGGGCCAGAATCTGTGGGGAACATAAAGCTCACCGCTCGGCCTGTCGTTTGTCATCAGCGGGCAGACATAGCCGTAGCTGGCGGCGTCAAAAACGTTTTCCCATTTTTCAACGGGTTCGGGGGCGTGGAATCTTTTTGCTTTGGCATAGGGGATTCCCTTGAAAATATAAAGGCCGTTCTGCTCATAGCCCTTTACGGACCCCTTGTCCGTCCGGATGACCGCGGTGCCGCTGTCGCATCTGAAAGTCTGGCCCATTTCCGTATCACGCATCCTTTCGTTTTGCCGTTCATTGCTTTGCTATCCATGTTTTTTCAGCCGCTGCTGCGTTTTTTCTGAGTCCATTATACGTGAAAGAAACAGAAAAGCAACAGTGCTTTTTCCGGGTCCGGACGAACGTTGTTTTTCTGACGGCAAACGGGTAAAATGTCACCGGACAAGCCTGACACCGCGGCGGGGAATGCTTCCGGCTCGGGAAGAATGAACGGGGATTCAGAGGATAATATGATTGAATATCATGTGAGGATTAACGGGATTCAGGTGAACGCCTCCTTCCGGGAACAAACGGTGGAAAAGATTTTTCTTCCGCTGCTGCAAAGACTGACGGCGCTTCAGAAAAACCGGGGGAAGCGGATCCTGGTGATGCTGGCGGCGCCGCCTGGCGCGGGGAAAAGCACACTGGCCGGCTTCCTGGAACAGCTTGCCCGGGAACAGAAGGAGCCGGACAGCTTCCAGAGCATCGGGATGGACGGCTTTCACAGAAGACAGGAATACCTGGTCAGCCATTGCACCGAACGGAATGGCCGGCAGATTCCGATGGTGGAAATTAAAGGGGCGCCCGTTACCTTTGACCTGGAGCGCCTGACCGATAGCGTCAGGAGGGTGGCATCCGGGGCAACCTGCGGATGGCCTGTTTACGACCGGATGCTCCATAATCCGGTGGAGGATGCGCTGACCGTCAGCGGAAAGGTTATTCTCCTGGAGGGAAACTATCTTCTGCTGAATGAGCCCGGATGGAACGAACTGAGAAACTATGCCGATTATACCGTATCCGTCCGCGCGGAGGAGGCGTTTCTGCGCGAAAGGCTGACGGACAGGAAAATCAAAACCGGAAAGGATCCGGAAGAGGCCGCCCGCTTTGTGGATTTCAGCGACATGCCGAATGTCCGCCTGTGCCTTGAAAAAACGGCAGAGGCGGACCTGCAGCTGCAGCTGGACCGCAGCGGGGATTATCATCTTGTTTCAGAAAAGGCAAACGGTGGAGACTGAAAGCAGTCAGTAGGTTCCTTCCGTGCTGAATACGATGCCTTTGTCCTCTTTTTTGACGGAGGTATTCCGGCGGCGGTTCAGTTCCCGGAGGAACAGGTCTTCATCAAAGGGAATTTCCACCGTTTCATTCAGCCAGGAGGACAGGTACATGGCGTTGGACAGGGTCAGGCCGCGGATTCCCTCCGTGCCCTCCGCCACCAGCGGTTCGCCGCGGAGAATGCGGGCAGCAAAAGCTTTCATTACGCCGATATGCTGCTCGTTCATCCCGTCCGTTTCCGGAAGGAGGTGTTCCACCTCCGGTTTCCGGAACCCTTCCCGGCAGGTTTTGCAGAAAACGCGTTCGTTTTCGCTCAGCCGGTCAAATTCCAGCCGGTCATTTTCACAGATGATTTTACCCATCTCAAAGGTCAGCTCCAGGCGGTTGGTGCCCGGCGCGTCGCCGGTGGTGGTGACAAACACGCCGGTGGCGCCGTTTTCGAATTCAAGATAGGCGGTAACATCGTCCTCCACCTCAATATCATGCCATTTTGCCTCGTGGCAGAAAGCCCGGACTTTTTTCGGCATTCCGCACAGCCATTGCAGGAGGTCCAGCTGATGCGGGCACTGGTTCAGCAGCACGCCGCCGCCTTCTCCGTCCCAGGTTGCTTTCCAGCCGGCGGCATCGTAATAAGCCTGGGTACGGTACCAGTCCGTGATGATCCAGTTCATCCGCTTCATGGCGCCCAGTTCGCCGCTGCTGATCATTTCATGCAGCTTGCGATAAACGCAGTTGGTGCGCTGATTGAACATGATGGCGAAAACCTTGCTGCTTTTTTCCGCAATTTCATTCATTTCCCGGACCTGGCGGGTATAAACGCCGGCCGGCTTTTCGCTGAGCGCATGTACGCCGTGCTGCAGGGCGTAAATGACATATTCCGGATGATAATAATGCGGGGTGGCAATCAGAACAGCGTCGCAGCAGCCGGAATCGATCAGCTGCCGGCCGTCAGAAAAGCGCTGAACCTCTTCGGGAAAATGTTCCCGGGCATATTCCAGACGCGCCGGCCGGATGTCCGCCACCGCGGTCAGCTTCAATTCCGGAACCTTACCGGCCAGAAGACCTTTGGCGTGCTCGGTTCCCATTCCGCCGATTCCGATAATTCCAAGACGAACCTGCTCCATATTTGATTCCTCCTGTTGAACGCAGATTTTTCTGCATCATAACATGAGAAGGGAAACCAGTAAATACCCCGGAAGGAATCGGCCGCGGAATTCATTGACTGCCGGAAAAACTTGAAATATAATGAAACCGCTCAGGAAAAAACGAGGCGATGCTTCGATATTAAAAAACGGAGGGAAGCCATGTCGCCGGATCTTCAGGATCTGCTGCGGCTTCAGGATCCGCACAACGCCACCGGCGGGGCTTTCGACGATATTCTTAACGGACTGAGCAAAATTTCGGTTGCTGTCTGGCCGATGGTGATCCGGCGGCTCTGCGGTGACGGAACGGAAGACGAATAAACAAAAACGGAGGAAAGAAACATGAAAAAAATGACAAAAAGGCTGGTTTTCCTGGCACTGGCGCTGGTTCTGGCGCTGACCCAGACGGTTTCCGCGGAGGAATCCGGCCTGGTGAAAGGCATTTTTGACGCGCTGACAGCGGAAGGATCCTACTACAGATCCATCAAGGAGACGGACATTGCTGACGGGGCCCGGTTTGAGGAAACCCTGGACGGAGACAGCTTCACGATTACCATCAGCGGAACCGACAGCCTGGACGGGAGCTGGACTTTCACAAAGGAGGGCGATTTCCTGACCGCCACCATGGATGCCACGGATATTTTCGGCAGGATGCTGTCCATAGCGGTTTTACGGGCCGCCGGGGACTACTACGGAATCAACGGGAAGCTGCTGAACGGTTATATCGCCGGCATGAGCGTCCTGGGGCTGGAGAATCCTTACTTCCGGTTCGAAACGGATGAAAAGGAAGAGAAACAGAAGGCTGTCATCTACATTGCAGCGCCTTTCGAGATGGCGGAGCTGGAGCAGATGGTTGCCACCGAGGAGATTGTCGAACGGTTCGGATTTGAACCTTTCGGGACGGAATACATGACCCGGATGTTCAATCTCGGCCGGATCACCATGATGATGAACGGCAGTGCGGACAATGCCACGATCCTGCTGCTCGAATACGGCGACCTGGACGAAGCGGCATATCAGTCCGTGATCGGCGCGGTGAGCGCGATGAAGCCGGACGGATGGGAAGCTTTTGTGAAAGAATTTACGGAACTGAAAAACGCCGAAGGCGAAGGATGGTCTGTGCAGCTGAACGCGGATGAGGAAACCGTACGCGAAATCGAGCCGGAACCCTACGAAGAATACAGTAACATCGTGATCCGCTTCGGCGCCCGGGAGACCGGGACGGAAGGGAACGCCGCGGAAACCGAAGAGAATACCGCGCAGGAACAGGATTTCCAGTACGTTCTGTACGTGGGCACCAACGACAAGGATACCAATACGCCGGTGTTTACCCAGGAAGAAGCGCTGGAAAGGACCATTGAGATCCTGCTGAAGCATTTCGGCGGCTACACCATTCAGGAAGCCCACGGCGGATGGATCTCTGACGGGAAACAATACCGGGAATATACGCTGGTGATCTACCTGAGCGATACGGACATCGATTCCGTGCACGCCGCCGCAGACGAGCTGCTGGAAGTTTTCCACCAGAGCAGCGTGCTGATTCAAAAAAACGAGACCCATACGGAGTTCTATTCTTCGGAGAAGTAACGGACGAAAAGGAAAACCCGCCGGTTCCGCAATACGGGCCGGCGGATTATTTTATACGCTTTTTCCGGTGATCAGTTCAGCAGGAAGGTCAGCAGGGTAAAATACCCCAGCAGCAGGATCAGCAGCAGGATCTCCTGCTTCCAGCGGCTTTGCAGGAGGCTTACGGTTTCCCGCATAAAGGCGTTGGGCCAGAACCACCATTTGGTTTTGCTGCCGATACCTTCCGCGAAAAGACCGGCTTTGGATGCCCAGATTCCGCTGCGGAAAACGTGATAGCTGGTGGTGGAGAAAACGACCTTGCTTTCCGGTTTGAGCCGGCGGATGATTTTTTTGGAAAATGCCATATTTTCAAAGGTGTTTTTTGAGGCGGTTTCCGGAACAATCAGTTCCTCTGGCACATCCCTGGAAAGCAGATAGCGGCGCATGGCCTCCGCCTCCGGCATGGATTCATCCGGCCCCTGGCCACCGGAGGGAATAAAAAGGGCTTCTTTGCCGGTCTGTTCTTTCTGTTCGCGCCAGAAGTCCAGGGCCCGGTCCACCCGGCCCCGGAGCAGGGGCGGAAGGCTTCCGTCCTTCCGGAACCAGCAGCCGAGAATGACGATGAAATCCTTATCCGGAGCGGGCCGGCGGCGGGCGGCGGTGATGCCGCTGATGACGGAACCGGCAAGCATGCATTCCCAGTAAACAAACACCGTCGAATAAGCGTTTTCAAAAACACTGCGGATCCGGTTTTCCCATTCCGATCCGGAAAAATCCCGGAAAATCAGCAACAGGCCTCCGACGACGCCCAGAATCAGCAGCAGGCTGATGCCCAGCGCGAAAACGTTGCGCAGACGGGGACGCTCCCGCCGCAGCAGCACGATGTTGCTGACCGCCATGGTCAGGGAAAAGAGAATAAACAGGGGAGAGGTCAGGAGCATGAATTGGGTGGAGGCGCCGCTGAGGGCGGAATACACGGAGTACATCGGGTAATTGACCGGATCGGACAGGTGGCGGATGGTGACCTCCAGAAGGCAGAGGCCTGTTACCAGGGAAAAGAGGGAAAACCCGGCAAAATAAATGGTCATATGCTGATAGAAAGCGGCGCCTTTGGCGTTTCGAAAATGCCGGAGCATCACACCGCCGGTCATCAGCCAGAACAGGGTGGACGCGACCATGAAAACGGAATCCCCGGTGAAACCGCCGGTTGCGGCGTCATACAGCGTCAGGAAACGGGAGACACGGACCGGGAGGAAACTCAGGACGTTCCCATCCCGGTCAAGAAGCGTCAGGTCCGTTTCTCCCTGTCGGCGGGCAAAAACCGGGACCCGGACGGCTTCGGAAACGATTTCCGGCGTTCCGACGTCCACGATTCCGGGCTGCGTTGATACCACCCGGTAGCTGTCCAGGGTTGCGCCTTCCTGTACGGAAGTACGGAAATAGATCCGGTGGCTCTGAAAAAACGAAACGCGGCAGACCGCGCAAAACAGAAGCAGCAGTAAGGCACCGAGGGCGATCTGTTTTCCTGCTTTTTTCATGATGATTCCTCCACGTGGGTGCTTGCAGCTTTTTTATCATACCACAAAAAGGCGGATTGCGGAGAAACCTATTTTATTTCAGGAACGCGGTTCCGATTGACACCGGGCAGAGGGTTCGCTATAATCCTCCTGACATTGAAGCTTGCTCTAAGTATATACTTGGGAGGAACCTGGAATGTATTCGATTCAGGAAGTGAGCCGCAGGACGGGACTGAGCACGCATACGCTGCGCTTTTATGAAAAGGAAGGACTGCTGACCGGGGTAGAACGGAGCGTGGGCGGTTTCCGCCAGTATTCCGACGAGGATCTGGAGACACTCGGGCTGGTATGCTGCCTGAAAAATACCGGGATGTCCCTGCGGGAGATCCTGCAGTTTGTCCAGCTGACCCGGGAAGGGGAGCATACCCTGAAGGAACGGGTGGCGCTGCTGCAGGAACACCGGGAAAATGTGATCCGGCGGATCAGCGAAATGCAGAAGCATCTGGACAAGGTCACCTGGAAACTGAATTATTACTCTGAAAAGCTGAAAGAATATCAGACGGGAAAGCAGGAAAAGAAATGAAAAGAAAACTGGCGGAAGGGATTGTAAAGGCTCGGTTTTTCCTGATGGCGCTTGTGCTGCTGCTGACCGTTCCGGCGGCACTGTCCATCGGCAAAACCAGGATTAATTATGACCTGAACCGTTATCTTTCGGACAGCACGATGACCAAGCGCGCCCTGAAGGTGATGGAGCAGGAATTTTCCTCCGGCGAACAGCTTCGGGTGATGTTTTCGGACCGCACGGCGGAGGAACTGGCAGAATATACCGCCGAACTGAACGCAATGCCGGAGGTGCTGCTGGCATCCCATCAGCCGGAAACGGGCGTGGTGCAGGAAAACGGAACCAACTGGCAGCTGGTGACGGTGGCGCTGAATGATTGCGACGGCGCCCAGACCGTACAGAAAATCCGGAGCATGTTCCCCCAGGCGGGAACGTATTACGTGGGAGGAACGGCGGCTTCACAGCTGGATGTGCAGCACAGGGTGGGAGAAGAAATCCCGTTGGTGATGATTATTGCTGTTGTGGTGGTACTTGCAATGCTGCTGCTGACTTCCCACGCCTGGGCGGAACCGGCGGTGCTGCTGGTGGTACTCGGGACCGCCATCGTGCTGAACATGGGAACAAATTTCGTGTTTCCGGACGTATCTTTCATCACGTTTGCCGTCAGTGCGATTCTGCAGCTGGCGCTGAGCATTGATTATGCCATTATGCTGCTGCATACGTTCAACGGCTTCCGGGACGCGGGAATGACGGCGACGGAGGCCATGACGGAGGCGCTTCGGGAGTGCTTCATGCGGATTGCCTCCAGCGCGCTGACCACGGTGGCCGGACTGCTTTCCCTGCTGTTTATGAGCTTTACTATCGGCTTTGATATCGGGATGGTTCTTTCCAAAGGAATCCTGATCAGCATGCTGTGCGTGTTCCTGCTGATGCCCGGACTGACGCTGCTGATGGAAAAACCGCTGCAGGCAACCCGGCACCGGCCGGTGCGCCTGGGAGGAGAGCGGCTGGCCGGGTGGATCGTGAAGGCCCGGCGGCCTTTGGCGGTTGTGCTGGCGTTGGCGGTGATCGGCGGATTTTACCTGAACAGCCGGGTGACCTACAGTTTCAGCGGTCCGGATGTGACCGGCATGTCGGAGACGAAGGCCATCAATGATCGGTTCCGGGCTTCCTCGCCCATTGTGATCCTGATGCCGGGTGGGGAAGAGGACGAGGACTACGACCGGCAGCGGCAGCTTGCGGAGAAGCTGAAAGAGATCCGGCGGGCAGACGGAACACCGGCGGTGAAGGGAATTTCTGCCATGGTGACCACCGGCGCCGAGGCGCTGAAGCAGTATACACCGGAGGATGTGGCGGCCCTGGCGGGAATCGATGTGAACACGGTACGGGTCTTTTTCTCCCTGATGGGATTCGGGGAATCCGTGCGGGCGGATAAGATCCTGGCGGCGGCGGCATCGCTGGCGGCAGGCAATGAAAAAGTTGAGGAGCTGCAGAAACAGCTGGCGACAGCCCGGGAGGCTTTTATCGGACCGAACTATGCCCGGATGCTGGCGGATCCCGCTTTTTCCACCGGCGACGGAGATTTCAGGGATTGCATGAAAGCCGTGCTGGATGCCTGCGGGGAGGTTTACGGGGACCAGGTTTACATAACGGGCACCCACATGTCCAATTATGATATTTCCAACGCATTCCGCGGGGACCTGCTCCGGGTGAACCTGATCACGCTGCTGGCGATCCTGCTGATTGTGACGGTTTCCTTCCGGGCCCTTCGGCTGCCGGTTCTGCTGGTGTTTGTGATTGAAGGCGCCATCTGGATCAACATGGGAGTTTCCGTGTTGACCGGAAGCACCATCTTCTTCATTTCGTACCTGATCTGCCTGTCCATTCAGATGGGCGCCACGATCGATTACGGGATCCTGCTGAGCGATCAGTACAGGGCGCAGCGGCGAAGCGGGAAAACCGCAGGGGAAGCGCTGTCCGAAGCCATGAAAAAGGCCCTGCCGACCGTTCTGACCTCGGGGATCATCCTGATCGTGGCAGGGTTCATTATCGGAAAATGCTGCAGTATTTACTATATTTCCAGCATTGGTTTGCTGGTATCCCGGGGCGCCCTGGTTTCCGTGGCGCTGGTGCTCCTGCTGCTGCCGCCGCTCCTGCTTTCGGACAGGATTTCGGGCGTTATTCCGTCCCGGCGCCGTTCTTCACGCAAAGCTGAGTGAAAAAAGCGGCGACGAAGACTGCCGGGGAATTCCAGTATACGGCGATTTCGTTCGTATCCGCGGAAAAAGTTTCATCCACGAAGGATTTGGCGGGCGGCGTGTTTTCGCCCAGCCGGCTGCGGGTGGCCGGGAAGGAAGCATATTTGTTCGGACCGCCGGAGATCAGTCCCGGAACGGGGGCGTCGATGCCGTCGGCCCCGGAGGGCCGGTGATGGGGGAAGCGCACCGTGTTTTCGCCGAAACCGGTGACAAAGCACAGATCCAGCGCATTCATTCCCAGAACGTAATACCACTGATCCAGCGCCGCGTCCAGCATATCCGTCCGGCCGGTGAGCAGGTGGTTCATCATCATGGCCATGGCGCCGGAAAGAATGGGAAGGACGCTGCCCCAACCGTACTGCTCCGGTGAAAGGGCGGTTCCGTAACCGGAAGCCCGGGCGCAGGAAAGGGGCTTTTCGCTCTGGCGCAGGAATTTTTCGCGGAGCTCTGTGAACAGCACAGGGCCCGCTTTTTCTTTCAGGACAAACAGGCAGCACAGGGCGCCGAGGCCGCCGACGTTTGCCCAGCCGAAGGCTGTCAACTGCTGGCCGGCGGCATACAGCCGTTCCGCTTCCTCCCGGAAGCGGGATTCCCCGGTGGAGGCAAAAAGCTCACAGGCCGCCCAGAAACGCTCATCCGAATCGCTGCCGTCCCCGTATACGCCGGTATGCACGCCCTCCGGATTCCGGAAGGGGACAAAATCGGGATGATGCTGCAGCCAGTCCCAGGCATGGACGGCGGAAAGAAGCATGCGGTTCGCAAAGGCCGGATCATACGCCCGGTAAATCCGGAAAGCCAGCGCCAGGCAGGCGGCGGCCGCCGCCGTGGCACAGTGGGAGGCCGGCATCAGGTATTCCGGATCCAGATCCTCCTGGGGCATGATAAAAGGCGCAAAATGATCTTTGGTTAGCTTGTGGTGGAAGGAACCGTCGGAACGCTGCATCTGCAGGATCCAGTTCAGTTCCCAGGCACATTCGCTCAGCAGGTCCGGCAGTTCGCTTCCGGATTCGGGAATGTTCAGGGAACCGGAACATCCTTCCGGAAAGAGAAGCCAGGCATACAGAAGATGAGCGGCCGCGACAGCGCCCGGCCCGGTGTATTTTCCGTAATCGCCGGCATCGTGCCAGCCGCCGGTGACCCGACGGGAAACGGAGCGGTCCAGCCAGTCCACCGCGGGCGCGGTGTGGCAGGCGGGATGCGCATAATCCCCGGCATGCCGGCGATCCAGCGCACAGCCGCAGCGCTGAAAATAGAAGCCTTTGATCAGCGCGTCGGTGACGCTGCGCCAAGGGTCGGAGGTCACTTCGAATCTGCGCTTTTCCCCGCAGGCTTCCAGAAAGTAGCAGCCGGGGGCAAGCCGGCCCGGACTGAACAGGGCGGCACGGTCGCCGGAAGCGGCGTCCGTCGGCGCAGGTTCCGCTTCCAGGCGGAAAAGCTCTTTTCCGGTACTGTCCTTCAGAACAGCCGGGCCCTCCCCGACGAGGACAGCGCGCACCGGCAGAACGGAAGCATAGCCTTCCTGGCAAAGACGGAAGACGGAGGAGCGGGCGGGATCGGTCATGGTTGAATCAGGCTCCTTTCATCAGACAAAGGGGATTTTCAGCCGGGAATGACCTTATTTTACGGATTGAAGTGCCCTCTAAGTCAATTTTTATCTTTGAGGTGTCAGAATCGTCTCCGCCCGGAAGAATGGCAGGTATCGCAGAGACGGTATGGCCAGTTCCAGGGAAGCCGGCGGCGGCAGGAGGGACAGGTCCGCTGCTGCAGTTTCTGGGTGGAAAGAATATGCACAATCCCCTGGGAAATCAGATCCTTCCTTCGCTGGATTTCCGCCAGCAGGGAATCCGGATCCTCCAGGAAGAGCCGGGTGTAATTGTAATACAGGTCACAGCGGCGGTAATCCGCCTCCAGGTCATCCAGCATCCGGATGGTGCAGCTTTCCGGATCCAGCATTTCCGGAAGCTCCGGCAGCACATCGATATGCGTACTGTGGCATTCGGCGTGATACATGGCCTTCCAGCGTGAAAGGAGATCCGGTTCTTTTTCGTCAAAGGGAATACACAAAAAGCGATACAGAAGATGCCGGTCGGTTTTCGGGGTTTCCATCATGGCGGCCAGTTCGGCCATCCGGGCGGCGGAAGCCTTTGAAAAGCATCCCTTGTCCTGCATGCGCAGCCACTGTTCGAGAATGCGGGTCAGGGGCAGGGGAATGCCCAGCAGGGAATCCGGAAAGCTGATGACGCCTTCGGTGAGGGGCATCAGCGGACGGGAAAGGGCCTGCACAATTTCCTTTTTAAAACCGAAGGCATTGACGTAGCCGATTTCATATTTCCCGTAGCGGCCGGCCCGGCCGGCAATCTGCTTGATTTCCGCATCCGTGAGCATCCGGGTGACGTCCCCGTCATATTTTTCGGATTCCAGGAAGACGACCCGCTGAATCGGCAGGTTCATGCCCATGGCAATGGCATCGGTGGAGACCACGACCTCCGTGACGCCGCGCATGAAACGGTCCGCCTGGTTTCGCCTTACATCCGGAGGCAGCGCTCCGTAAATCAGGGAAACCTTGTATCCCCGGCTTCGAAGCTCCGCGGCAACGGCGTGAACCCGGGCTTTTGAAAAGACGATCAGGGCATCCCCCGGCCGTACGGAGCCGGGAAACTGAAAACCTTCCTTTTCCACTTCCAGCGGGGTCATGCGCTCATGGCGCACAAGGGTCAGATCATCCCCGCAATCCTCAATAATCTGCGTCAGCAGTTTCTCGGCATCCGGGGAGGCACAGGCATGAATTTCATCCGCGCACAGGCCCAGAATCGCCGCGGTCCAGGCGCCGCCACGGTTCCGGTCGGCGATCATCTGGCATTCGTCGATGACTGCCACGTCGTAATGGGTTTTGAGATCGGCCATCTCCACGGTGGAGGACTGAACCCGGCTGAAGGGAACCCGGATCTGCTCCTCGCCCGTAACCAGGGAACAGGGAATATCGTCCAGGTTCAGCGCCTCGAACTGTTCGGCGGCCAGAAGGCGCAGGGGGCCCAGATACAGGCCGTTTTCGGCGCCGTGAAGCCGCTGGATTCCTTCATAGGTTTTTCCGGAGTTGGTGGGTCCCAGATGCAGGAAAAAGCGGCGCTTCATCTGACGGGCCAGCGGATACAGATCCCGGTAATGCTCCGGAATTGCATCCAGCAGCGCGGTGCGGATGCGCTTTTCCCGCCGGTAAGCGGCATCCTGCTGCTTTTGCAGCCGGATCAGGGCGGGATTCTTTTCCAGGAGGCGGCGGATCCGCTCCCGGGGGAACCGGCCGTTCAGCGCGTTGAGCAGCAGCCGGGCGGCGCGCTCCGTTTCCCGGCTGACGCCGGTGGCTATGGTTTCTCCGGAGGGAAGGCGGATGCTGCGGCAGGGGGAAAGGTCCGGAAATGCTTTGGAGGCCTCCCCGCGGAGGAAGGACTCCGGAGTGCCCGGATGAAAGGCCGGGGCGATATTTTTCAGGGTCAGGCCCCCGGGATAGGAAAGATTCAGAACCCGGCGGACCACGCTGGCGCCGGAATCATCTTCCGGCAGGCGGGCGGCGGGATCCCCTGTCCGCAAAAAGCGGACCATCCGGTTTTCCGCCCGGGCGGTCAGCTGCCCGAGATTATCTTCGAAAAAGCGCCGGAGGTTTCCGCTGCGGAGGACGTTCAGGGCGGCGTAAGCCTTTTCCAGGGGAACGCGGCATTTTTCCACCGTCCGCAGGAAGGAAAGATCCACCGGACGGCCGGCGTCCAGTTCCCGGGAGATCATGCGGGCGAGACGGTCAAACTCGGCCCGGGCTCCGGGCTGAACCAGTTCGCCCTGCACAAGCCCCTGGTAAATCCGGTCCCGGCGCTGCAGCTGGCGCAGGGTGTTGCGGAAAGCGTCACTTTGCAGGTAGGCTTCCTTTTCAGCGGGCTTCATGCTGCGGGTGATGACGCGGACCTTGTTCAGGGCACTCTGGTAGATGTATCTGTCACGCTCGGAAAGCAGCGACTGAACATAGGCATCCAGGGCTTTCCGGTTTTCCCGGTTCATTCGCAGCCACCTCCCGATTTTTTTCCGGAAACAGTATACCATGATTTCACAGGCCGGAACAGCGCCCGGGGAAAAGAAGGAAAAAGAAACGGACCGGAAAACAACCGCGGGAAACCCCGCGGCTGCCTGAGGGAACGTATGGAACCGGCGAAAATCACCAGCCGATTTCCGCAAGGATCCGGTCCATGACCCGGGCGGTCATCCGGGAGAAATCCCGGGGAATATGGGGAACAGCTTCCCCACGGACACAGCGGCTGAGCTGTTCCACCTCCAGGGAATAGTTATGGGGGCACAGGACGGTTTTGGTTTCGGCTTTGCCGTTGCGGACCACCGTATAGGGAATCTCCCCGGCCTGATTGAACTGCACAGGGGAAAAGATTTCCCCCTCCGTTCCGAGAATATGGAAGCGGTCAAGACGGCCGGCATCCGCCAGCATTCCGCAGTCCAGCGCAGCCACGGGACCGTTCTGATACAGCAGGAGCACCGTGGTAAACAGATCCACCCCCCGGGGAGAAAACTGGGCGGTTGCTTTTATTTCCTCCGGCTCCCGGCCCAACATCCAGAGCACCATGCTCAGGGGATAGCAGCCCAGGTCGTACATGGCGCCGCCACCGGTTTCCCGCTGCAGGCGGATATCCGTATCCGGCCGGAGACCACCGATGAAACCGGATTCCACATAGCGGATTTCCCCGACGGCGCCGCTTTCCAGTTCCTTTTTGACCGCGGCCACGAAAGGGGAATGCAGATAGGCGAAGGCTTCCATGAGGAAAACATGGTTTTCTTCCGCGGCCTGAAACATCCGGACCACCTGTTCTTCGTTCATCGCCAGGGGTTTTTCGCACAGGACGTGTTTGCCTGCCTGCAGGGCACGGATGCTCCATTCACAGTGAAGATTGTTGGGAAGGGGAATATAAACCGCTTCCACGGCGGGGTCCGCCAGCAGTTTGTCATAGCTGCCATAGGATTTTTCAAAGCCGAAGGTCTCCTGCCAGGCACGGGCTTTTTCGGGATTCCGGCCGGCGATGGCATACAGCGAGCAGCTTTCTGCCTGCAGCATGCTGGGGATGGTGGCTCCGCGCGCGATGTCCGCGGTGCCGAGAACGCCCCATTGAACTTTCTTCATTCAACATTCGCCTCCTGTTTTCAGTTTTGATGTCAGCGACAGTATACCGGACCCGGGGAATGAAAGCAAGCAGGCTTTCCGGAAACCGGGGGAAAGCCTGCTTGAATGCAGTTTTTTTCTTGTGATATTGCGGCGGATATGATACTGTTGCAGGGAACAAAAACCGGGGAGCAGGGGGTTGCAGCGGCAATCCGGGGGGGATCCCGCCGGAGAAATCCTGCACGGTGAACCAAAGGAGTTTTCGGCTCTTCCATGAAACTGATTCTGAGATATTTGCGCCCTTACCGGCTGTTTATCCTGCTTGTCATGGTGATCAAGCTCCTGGGGACAGGGACGGATCTGCTGATGCCCTATGTGCTGGAGCATCTGCTGGACCACGTGATCCCCGGGGCGGCCGACGCCTGGCCGGTGATTGCCTGGAGCGGCGTGATGTTTCTTCTCACACTGATTACGCGGATCCTGAACATTACGGCGAACCGGATGAGCGTCCGGGTGGCGCGCGACAGCGCCTTTGCCATCCGGAGGGATCTGTTTCACACGGCCCTGAACCTTTCCGGCCGCCAGATGGACCAGGTGGGCCTGCCCTCCCTGATTTCCCGGATGACCAGCGATACCTACAACGTACAGGGCTTTATCCGGATGATCCAGACCATGGGGATCCGGGCGCCGATCATGCTGCTGGGCGGCATTGCCATTACCCTGACGATGGATACAGGACTGGCGCTGATCCTGTGCATTACGGCGCCGGTGATGATTGTCCTGGTGTGCTTTGTTTCCTGGAAAGGAATTCCCATGTACAACGAGGTACAGCGGCGGATGGACCTGCTGGTGCAGCGGATGCGGGAGAGCATTACGGGAATCCGGGTCGTGAAGGCGCTGGGAAAGGAATCCTATGAGCGCCGGCGCTACGGGGAAGCAAACGCCGGCATGACGCGGCAGGAAATCAAGGCCAGTGTCATCATGAGCCTGCCCGGACCGATTGTGACGCTGTTCCTGAACGTGGGCCTGACCCTGGTGGTGCTCATCGGCGCCCGGCGGGTAAACGGTGGACAGACGGAACCCGGCGTGATCCTGGCCTTTCTGACCTATTTCAATATGATTCTCATGGGCGTGATGGGCCTGAACCGGATTTTCATGATGATGTCCAAGGCCAACGCCTCCGCCAACCGGATCGGGGAAGTGATCGACCTGCCGGAAGAGCTGACGCCCCTGGCCGAGGAAGAAACCGCGAAGGCACCGGGGGACGAAGCGCTGATTTTCGATCATGTGTCCTTCAATTACGATGAGGATCCCTCCGTGGAAGCCCACGGCCAGTTCCTGGGAGAGGAGCGCCAGAAATGCCTGGATGATATTTCCTTCCGGGTGCGAAAAGGCGGAAGTCTCGGGATTATCGGCGCCACCGGCAGCGGGAAAACCAGCATTATCAACCTGATGATGCGTTTTTACGATCCCCAGCAGGGGCATGTTTTCGTGGACGGCCGGGATGTCCGCGCCTATCACCGGGATGAGCTGCACCGGAAGTTCGGGGTGGTTTTCCAGAACGATGTGATTTTTGCCGACACGATCCGGGAAAACGTGGTTTTCGGCCGGGATGTCAGCGATGAAATGATGGAGCGGGCGGCGGAGGACGCCATGGCCAGCGGATTCGTGGAATCCAGGGAGGAACGGTATGATCACCGGGCGGCCATCCGCGGGGCGAACTTCTCCGGCGGCCAGAAGCAGCGCCTGCTGATTACCCGGGCCCTGGCGGCGCAGCCGGAGATCCTGGTCCTGGACGATGCTTCCTCGGCCCTGGATTACCGGACGGATGCGAAACTGCGCAAGGCAATCCGTGAAAACCACGGGGAGGCCACCACCGTGGTGATTGCCCAGCGGATTTCCTCGGTTCTTTCCATGGATGAAATCATCGTCCTGCAGGAAGGCCGGATGATCGGAAAGGGCAGCCACAGGGAACTGATGGAATCCTGCGCGGAATACCGGGAGATTTACCGGACACAGATGAGCGAAGGACAGGAATGAGCGGGGCCATGGAAAAAAGCAAAACGGAGAAAAACGGATGAAGGAGGCGAAACGATGGCACGGGATACCGTGATGAAAAAACCGAAGGACACCCGCGGCGCGCTTCGCCGGCTCCTCCGGTACCTGGGCCCCTGGAAATATGTGATTGCCGGAATTGTGGTGTTGAGCCTGTTCGGCAACCTGCTGAACCTTTGGGGTCCCAGCCTGGCCGGGGACGCCATCCGGGAAGCGGCCGCGGGCCCGGGCAAGGTCAATTTTGACGCCGTGTCCCGGGATGCCGGACTCATGCTGCTGTGCTACGTGGGATCCGCGGTGCTGGGATTCGGCATCAGCCTGATGATGACGGTGATCAGCAAACGGGTGGCCCGCAGGATGCGGCAGGATGTTTTTGACAAGCTGATGCTGCTGCCGGTAGGCTTTTTCGACCGGCATCAGGCGGGGGATGTGATCAGCAGGGTCAGCTACGACATTGATGTGATTTCCACCAGCCTGGCAACGGATATCGTTCAGATTCTTTCCAGCGTGGTCACGGTGGTCGGATCGCTGGTGATGATGATTGCCATTTCGCTGCCGCTGTCGGCGCTGACGCTGGTGACCGTGCCGGTTTCCGTGATTTACACCGTTTACATGAGAAAAAAGACCCAGCCCCGTTACGCCAAACGATCCCGGTGCTACGGGACCATGAACGGCTTTGTGGAAGAAATGCTTTCCGGACAGAAAACCATTCTGGCCTATGCCTATGAGAACCGCGTGGATGAGCGCTTTGACAGCATCAATAAGGATTCCGCCGATGCGTTTCGGGACGCGGAGCATTACGGCGTGACGCTGGGGCCCACCATGACCGCCATCAACAACCTGGGACTCAGCCTGATTGCGCTGCTGGGCGGAATCCTGTTCCTGAACGGACAGATGGACCTGGGGCGCATGTCCTCTTTCGTACTGTACAGCCGGAAATTTGCGGGCCCCATCAATGCGATTGCGGAAGTTTTCAATGAGCTGTTTTCTGCGCTGGCTGCCTCCGAACGGGTGTTTTCCCTGCTGGATGAGGAGGAGGAAAGCGCGGACGCACCAGAAGCCCGGATGCTTACGAAGATCCGGGGGGATGTTTCCGTCGAGCATGTGAATTTCGGGTATGAAGACGGAAAAACCATCCTTCATGACCTGAACCTGGAGGCCCCGGCCGGCAAGCTGAC
The DNA here is from genome assembly GCA_017526525.1 of Clostridia bacterium. Classification (GTDB taxonomy): domain Bacteria; phylum Bacillota; class Clostridia; order Christensenellales; family Aristaeellaceae; genus Aristaeella. The sequence continues at coordinate 68,202 of JAFXRG010000041.1, forward strand.
CGCCATTGTCGGGCCTACCGGGGCGGGGAAAACGACCATCATCAACCTGCTGATGCGCTTTTATGACCCGAACAGCGGCGTGATCCGCATTGACGGACAGGAAATCCGCACCGCGGTGCGCCGCAGCGTGCGGAGCGCCTACGCCATGGTGCTGCAGGACACCTGGGTTTTTCACGGCACCATTTTTGAAAACATTGCCTACGGAAAGGAAAACGCGACGATGGAGGAAGTGGTGGCTGCCGCGAAAGCAGCCCGGATTCATCCCTTTATCATGCGGCTGCCCCAGGGGTATGACACGGTGATCAGTGAGGACGGCGGCAATATTTCCAAGGGCCAGAAGCAGCTGCTGACCATTGCCCGGGCGATGCTGTACGACGCGCCGATGCTGATCCTGGATGAAGCGACCTCCAATGTGGACACCGCAACGGAGCGGGAGATCCAGAAGGCCATGCGGGAGCTGATGAAGCAGAAAACCTGCTTCGTGATTGCCCACCGGCTTTCCACCATTGAAAACGCCGACCAGATCCTGGTGCTCCGGGACGGGGATGTGGTGGAGCAGGGAACACACCGGCAGCTGATGGAAAGAAAGGGATTCTATCACCAGATGTATGCGGCGCAGTTTGAATAGAAAGGACATATTCAGCAAAAACCATGATGAACGATGTGACGATCCGGCACCTGCTGGATCTTTGCCGGAGAAATGAAAAAACCGGAACCTGGCAGTATTCCGGTTTTCTTTCCCCCGCGGAGCAGGATGATTTTCTTCGCTGCCCGGAGGCTGCCGGCTATTCCTTTTTCCTGACCGGCGGTTATGAGGAGGCGGAACGGAAAATCCTTGCCGCCGGGAATCCGGAGGAATCCGGACTGCCCGAGGTGCCGGTCCGGGTGATCGCCGTATCTCCGAAATCGGAAAAATTTGCGGAGGAGCTGACGCACCGGGACTTCCTCGGCGCGGTGCTGGGCCTGGGCATCGAACGCGGACTGATCGGCGATATCCTGGTGCGGGACCGGTATGCCTGGGTTATCTGCCTGGCCCCGGCCGCGGAGCTGCTGACTTCTTCACTGGACCAGGTTCGCAGGACTGCGGTGACCGCCTCGGAAGCCCCGCCGGATGTGCCGGAGCTGCGGCCGAAATACATACCACTCCGGCTGAATGTGGCTTCCGAACGGCTGGATGCTGTTACCGCTGCCTTTGCGGGGCTGTCCCGGGGACAGACGGAAAAGCTGTTCAGCGCGGAAAAGGTTTTTGTGAACGGAAGAACTGCCGCAGACCGAAGCAGCAAGCTGAAGGAGGGGGATATTCTCTCCGTTCGCGGCTTCGGCAAGGCAGTCTATGACGGAATCGAATATGAAACACGGAAAAACCGGCTGTGGGTCATGCTGAGAAAGCTGGGCTGACGGGGCCGTCCTTCCGGAAGCCCGGAAAGAGAGACTGCTGAATCAAAGCCGGCGGATGACCGAAGGATCCATTTTGCGCAGGTTCGTGCAGCCGGTATACGCCATGGCCTTTTTCAGCTCCGCGTTGACCCGGAGCAGGTAATCCTTCACGCCGTTGTTTTCATCCGTCCGGATGGCGGTCATCAGCGGGCGGCCGATACAGACCCCGGAAGCGCCCAGCGCCAGCGCTTTGAAGGCATCCATGCCGGTTTTGATTTCACAATCCACGAACAGGGGAATACTCTTTCCGGCCAGCCGGGAAATTTCCGGGAGCACCGCCAGCGGCGGAACCGCATATTCAATGCGGTTGTTATGATGGGACAGGACCAGCCCTTTTGCGCCTGCGGCGAGACAGCGTTCCGCATCCCGAAGGCTCAGGATCCCCTTGATGATCACCGGCAGGCGGCAGGCACCCGTGATTTCTTCCAGCTCCGCGGTCCGGAGCGGCGCCATTTCCACCCCGTCAATCCGGTCGTGGGAACCGTCCTCCGCAAAAGGATGATCGATATCGATGCCGACTGCCAGCAGTCCCAGCGCTTCCGCATGACGGATTTTCCGGTAAATCAGTTCCCGATCCGCATAGGGCTTAATGATTTCGATCATCGGCGCACCAAAGGCGGCCAGCCTTTCAATTTCCGCTTCCTCCGCCATGCCGTACCAGAGGATTGCGCCGGCATCCCTGGCGCCCCTGGCCAGCGCATCCGCTGCGCCGGGGTGCATAAAATGATCCAGGTGGGACAGGGCGGCGGTCATGACCGGAGAGGCTGCTTTCTGTCCGTACAGCTCATATTCAATACAGGGGGTTTCAGAATCCATATAGCGGGTTTCAATCAGCAGGGAATCCAGGTATTCCCTGGAAATCCGGTTGGAATTGCCGATGTCTGACATGACGTGTTCCTCCTTGCTTTTCAGCCGGGCAAATGCATTCTTCCGGAACGGAACCGGACGGTGAAAACCGGTCAGACCAGTTCCATATACCTCCGGTAGGTCCGGAAACCGGAAGCCTCATAAAAAGCCAGGGCGCCCCGGTTGAACTCCCACATGTTCAGCTCAATCCGACTGAAGCCTTTTTCGGAGGCATAATCACGAATGAAGCGGATCATGGCGCCGGCGATGCCCCGGCGCCTGTACGGCGCATCCACCCCAAACTCGTCCACATCCAGGAAATCGCGGACGTACATAAAGGGGTTTTCGGGCCGGACAATATGGTGCAAAACAGCAAACCCGCAGATTTTTCCTTCAGTTTCCGCCACCACGATCTCCTGGGCCGGATCGTTGAAGATGACCCGGATGTAATCCCGCAGTTCATCGCAGAATCCGGGTTTGAACACCTCCGGTTTTCCGGAAACGTGGAGATCGTTCACCTGTTTGCGCAGCCGGTTGACGCTGTCCAGATCCTGCTCCCGGGCGAGACGGACGGTGACCGCCGCGGGCGCCTGGCGGGGCGGCGCAGGAACACGGTCGCTCCGCAGCAGCCCGAAGATGGCCATATCACAAATGCCCTGGTTGTTTTTGCCGCTGCCCCGGAGAACGCCCTCCGGCTTCATGCCGGCTTTTTCCATGACCCTTCCGGAATTCGGATTCCGGATATCATGACCGGCCATCACCCGGTTGACACCGACGGTGTCAAAAAGATAATCCATGACCGTCCGCAGGGCTTCGGGCATGAGGCCGCGCCCCCAGCAGGACCGGCCCAGGCAATAACCGATTTCGGCTTCTCCGATGGCCTCCTCCAGGCGAACAACGGCAATGCTGCCGATGACGGCGCCGGTTTCCTTCAGGACAACGGCCCAGTTGAAGAAGCCGCCGTTTTCATACTGCGGAATCCAGTAATCCATCAGCCCGCGGGTGGCCTCCACGGAAGAATGGGCCGGCCAGGTCAGGAAACGGGTCACTTCAGGATCAGAGGCCCAGTTGCGGTACATATCTTCGGCATCCTCTTTGCGGAAGGGCCGGAGAAGCAGCCGGTGGGTCTCAAGCGCCTGTGTGCCGGTCTTGTTCATACTTTTCATCTCCTTTTCTTAATCATAACCGGACTTGCCTTCCTGTCAAGGGCAAAAGGCGGGGAATGCAAATTGACAAAAATAGCCATGAATGGATAAAATAGAATCAACGTGAAAAGAAAAAAGAGCATTTCATTTTCTGCTGAGAACAGCGGAGGGGGAAGGGTGCGCAAAACCGGAAAAGAACAGCGACTTTACAAGGCCCGCCTGTTCCGATAGAATAAAAGCCAAGAAAGAACGCAAATCAGACAGCTTTACGCTGAGGCCCTGAAGGGAACCCATCATCATATTCTGAGGAACCGCGCAGGGACGCGCGGACGGAGGCCCCTGCAATGAACGGATACAGGAGAATCGGATTTCTGACCGCTTACCCGGAAACCACCCATGTGCGGAGAGTGCTGGAAGGCGTGGCAGGACAATGCGAAAAGTACGGATACGATTTGTGCGTATTTGCTTCCAGCGTTCATTTTTCCTTTCCGCATGAAAACTACATCCGCGGAGAAGGCAATATTTTCAGGCTGGCCAATTTTGACCGGCTGGACGGCGTGATTGTTGACAGTACGGCGATCGTCGGAGATCCGGGAAATGCGATTTCCGAGGGACTGTACGCCCGCCTTGCCCAATATGAAAAGCTGCCGAAATGCGTCCTGGAGCTGCCGGTGGACGGCATGGAGCTGATTCCGAGCAACGATGAGGAAGCGATGCGGGAACAATGCCGGCATGTGATTGAGGTTCACGGCCGGAAAAGGATCTGCGTCCTGACCGGACACCAGGGGAACGAGATCGCGGAGGCGAGGCTGGCCATCTATCTGGACGAGATCCGGAAACACGGGTTGGACGTTCTGCCGGAGCATATTGTCTACGGTGACTTTTATTATTTCAGCGGCGATACGCTGGCCAGGCAGATTGCCGGGGGTGAGATTCCGCGCCCGGACGCGGTGGTCTGCGCCAGCGACTGCATGGCCATGGCGCTGGTGGACCGGCTGACCAAATCGGGGGTCCGCGTTCCGGAGGACGTGGTGGTGATCGGATTTGATTCCTCGGACGAAGGCGCCGTGAACCTGACCACCATCGCGTCCTATGAGCCGGCGGATATGGAAATGGGAGCCAACGCGGTGGACTACCTGCGGAGCGTCATGGAACCCGGCGCGGAGCTGATGCCTTTCCGCCGGGATGTTTCCGCGCGCTTTCACGCCGGCGCCAGCTGCGGGTGCATGACGGACCCGGCGTATGCCATGAAAAGCTTCCGGGGATCCCTGTATATCAGCAGCTACAATCCGGCGGATGAGGAACAGAACGAGCGGGTGGGCCTCGGAGCCTTTATGGAGTCGTACGTTATGGAAGGCTTCACCGCCTCCGGGTCCTCGGCGGAATGCATCCGGAACATTTTCAACTATGCCGATCTGCTGAAACCTTACCGGAATTTTTACCTGTGCCTGAAGGAAAACTGGAAGAACATGGATGACGATACCTATGAGGGATATCCTGAGAAGATGAGAATCTATGTGGCCAATTCCAAGGTGGGGGACAGGATGTATTACGGGGAGGATGAGAGCGAATCGTTTCCGACGGAGATCATGCTTCCGCATCTGGAGGAAGCCCGGGAGAGGCCTTCCGTCTGGTATTTCTCCCCGGTGCATTTTGACGGCGCGCTGCTGGGATACACGGTGCTGCAGAGGAAGCTTACAGGACAACCTGTGATCAACATGATCCACCGGAACTGGCTGCGGTACCTGAACAACGCGCTTGAAATGATCCGGTCCAAGGAACGGCTGCAAACCCTTTCCGTGCGGGACACCATGACCGGGGCCTATAACCGGCGGGGCATGTACGAGATGTACCGGACCATGCTTTCGGAAGCCCGGAAAGGGGACTCGCTGTTTGTGAGCGTTGTGGATATGGACGGCCTGAAATATGTAAATGACACCTTCGGGCACGGCGAAGGGGACTTTGGAATCCGGACGGTATGCTCCGCCCTGATGTCTGTGGCCGGTAAGAACGAAATCTGCGTGAGGAGTGGCGGAGACGAGTTTTTCCTGATCGGAATCGGAAGCTACCGCCGGGAGGATGAGGCAAAACGGGCCGCGGAATTTACGGAAGCGGTGGAGAAGGCCTCCGACCGGGCCGGCAAGCCGTATCCGGTTTCCGCCAGCATCGGGTGCGTGGTGTTTGCCGACTGCCGCGCAATCAGCCTGGACAACGCACTGGGCGAGGCGGATGAAAGGATGTACCGCTACAAGATCAAAAACAAAAAGCATCGGCTCGTGTAATCGCGCAGGGAAAAAGGAGGACATAAGGATGAAACATATTGAACTGGATGAGCAGTGGGAGTTTCGACGGGGGTTTCTGGATGCCGTCGGGCAGCTGGCGGAGGTGCCTGCCGAAAAAGTAAACCTTCCGCATGACGGCATGATCGGCACCCCGGTCTCGCCGGACGCGCCGGCACGGGCGGACAGCGGGTATTTCACCGGCGGCATAACCAACTATACCAAGCATGTCCTGTTTCCGGCGGAATGGAAAACGGAATGCGTTGGCCTGCAATTTGACGGCGTGATGATGAATGCCTCCGTGGAGGTGAACGGATCCCTGGCGGCGCGCCATCACTACGGGTATGCGCCCTTTTATGTGGATCTGACTTCCCGGGTGACCTTCGGGGAGGAAAACCGGATCACTGTTCACACCAATACCAGCATGCAGCCGAATTCCCGGTGGTATACCGGCTCGGGCCTGTACCGGGGCGTCAGGCTGCTGCACGGCCCGAGGGTACATATCGTTCCGGACAGCGTTTTTGTCCGCACAAAGGAATTGGCGGACGGCTGCGCGTTCCTGGAGGCCCGGGTGGAAGTGGAAAACGCCACCCTGGAAAACAGGCTGGCGGAAGTGACAGTGACACTTGCGGAAGAGGATTCGGACCGGGAAGCTGCCCGGGCCCGGGGCGTGATATACATCGGAGCCGGCGGAAAGGAAACCGCCCGGATCGCTTTCCGGGCGGAAAAACCAAAGCTCTGGAGCGCTGAGGAACCGAATCTCTACCGTGTGCATGCTTCCGCGCGGGACCTGGGAGAATACCGGACGCATTTCGAACCCTCCCCGGAGGGCACTGCGGATGAGGAAACCGTGCTGTTCGGAATCCGGACAATTACGGCGGACGCGGTTCGGGGGCTTCGAATCAACGGCAGGGAGGTTAAGCTGAAGGGCGGATGCCTTCACCATGACAACGGGCTGCTGGGCGCGGTGTCGCTGTACGAAACGGAAGCACGCAAGATCCGCAAACTGAAGGAAGCGGGCTTCAACGCCATCCGCACGGCGCACAATCCGCCCTCCTCCGCGCTGATCGAAGCCTGCGACCGGCTGGGCATGTATGTTTTTGACGAAGCGTTTGACTGCTGGAACATGGCAAAGCGCGGCGGGGATTTCAGCCAGCACTTTGCGGAACACGGGGAAGAGGATTTGCAGGCCTTTGTCCGGAGGGACCGCAGTCATCCTTCCGTGATTCTCTGGTCCACCGGCAATGAGATTCCGGAACGGGGAGGCCTTTCCGACGGATATACCGTGGCTGCCCGGCTGGCAGAAACGGTGCGGCGCCTGGACGGAAGCCGGCCGGTCAGCAACGGAATCTGCTCCATGTGGAGCGGGCTGGACGACGCGCTGGCGGTGACCCAGGCACAGGAACAGAACTCGGGAGCCGGCTTTGGATCCACCCTGTGGGAAAAGGTTACGGAACCTTTTGCCAACGGCCTGGATGTGGTTGGATACAATTATATGGAGGAGCTGTACGAACGGGATCATGAAATGTTCCCGGACAGGGTGATTCTGGGATCGGAAAACTTTCCGAAGGAGATCGGCTACCGATGGCCTTTTGTGGAGAGCCATTCCTACGTGATCGGAGACTTTACCTGGACCGCCTGGGACTATATCGGGGAAGCCGGCATCGGCAAAGCGGCCTATGTGGATCCGGAGGATCCGCTGGCAAAGAAAGGGCACTGGGCGCTGATGCCGCAGTATGCCTCTCCGTTCCCGTGGCGGACGGCCAACGACGCGGACTTTGACATTACCGGACAGATGCTGCCGCAGGGCGTATACAGGAGCATCGTCTGGGGAAATCCACGGACGGGTCTTTTCTCCCTGCCGCCGGAAACCTGGCATAAAACAGAGATTATCACCATGTGGGGATTCCCGGGGGTCCGGGCGGAATGGACCTATCCCGGCAGCGAAGGAAAACCGGTTGAGCTGGTAGTTTTTTCCGGCGCGGAGGAGGTGGAGCTGCTGGTGAACGGCCGCTCTGCCGGGCGGAAAAAGGTTTGCTTTGAAAAACCGCTGCCCTGCTCCGTGCGCTTTGAAACCGTTTATGAGCCGGGCACGGTGGAGGCTGTCAGCTACCGGAACGGCAAGGAGGTCAGCCGGGACCGGTTGACCACGGCCGGCGAACCGGCGGCGATTGAGCTGATTCCCGAAAAGAAAACCATGCAGGCGGACGGGCATGACCTGATTTATGTACAGGCTGTGATTCGGGACCGGAATGGCACGGTGGTGCCGAACGCTCTGGTGCGCCTGACGGCGGAGGTAACCGGATGCGCATCCCTGGCGGCCTTCGGATCCGGAAATCCCGTTACCGACGAAAACTATACGGATTGCCGCACGGTGAGCTACCGGGGCCGGGCAATGGCGATTCTCCGTTCCGGAAAGGAAAAAGGCCCCGTCTGCCTCCGCGTCACCGCGGAGGGCCTGCCCGCCGCCGAAGTGAAGGACCTCTCCGCGGAGTAATCTCCGGAACGGGGCCGGGATTTTCAAAGACATTTCCATAAAAAAACTCCCTCTGCCGAACCTGGCGGAGGGAATTTTGAAGTTTCCGGCAAAATCAGTCCGGATCCCGGCCGATGACTTCCCATTGCCGGAGGGCAGGGAAGGCAGAGGGGTCGTCGCTTTTGATCATGCGCTCGAGTCGCAGCCAGCGGACGGCCCGGTTGTGCAGGGGGATCCACTGGCGGTCCCCTGTTTTCTCCAGGTCAAAGGACAGGTCGCTTCCGTCGGACAGCACCACATGGCCGGAGGTCCACCAGGCGTCGTGGGGGAAATCCGCCCGCAGGGTCAGGGCCATTTTTTCCGCAAGCACCGTGCGGCCCAGATCCAGCATACACCAGGCGTCCTCCCGGGCGCCGATTCCCCAGCTCTGGAACGGCCATTCCCCGTGGAAGGTGTTGGCGCGGATGCCGTCGATCACATTGCGGGCGCAGAAACAGGCTTCATTCCGGGTTTCCACATTGGCGGTGCAGTGGGGGTAAAAATCCGTATCCCCGCGAAGGTCTGCGGGATTCAGGGCCAGGTTCCTGACGCACAGATGCCCGTTTTCCGGAAAGACGGCGGCAAAAATCAGATGCCGGGGCGCTTCGAAAGTGCCGGGGGCATAGGCCAGGCGGTGTTCCCCGGCGGGAACCGGCCACGTCAGGGTGCCTTTCGGAAGGAAAACTTCCCCGGAGGCCATGGCCTGGTCCATCCGGACCCGGAGATGGGCGGGGCCGGAAATGCAGATCCGGTCCCCGGGCTGGTAAACCCGGTCCACGGACAGCCATACCTCTTCCGGATGTTCCGCCCGGGCGAGGATGGTTCCGTCTCCGGACTGCACGGTAACGGTAATCATACGCAGCACACTCCTTTATGCATTACAGTCTTCGGTAACCCAGATGGGCGCCGCAGCTTTCACGGACCACCAGCGTGGCGTCCCGTACGATCGCAAAGGAACGGGAGGAAGACTCCCGGGCCAGCAGCAGTTCCCGGACCGCGCTCTGGGCCATTTCTTCCGGATGCAGATCCACAGAGGTGAGGGACGGGTCCGTATAGGCGCAGAAAAACTGATTATCGCAGCCGATAATCGCCATATCCTGCGGAAGCGTAAGCCCCATTTTTTTCAGCTGTTTCATCACGCCGAGGGCTACCAGATCGTTGAAGGTGACAATGGCGGTCGGCCAGTGGGTGGGTTCCAGGCCGGAAAGCATGCGGAGAACGGCCCTTTCCCCGCTTTCCATGTCATACCCCGCGTCCACGTGATAGGCCGGATCATCCGGCAGATCCATTTTCCGGAGCTGCTCCAGAAAACCGCTGCCCCGCCGGGAAGTGTCCTTGCTGTGCATGGAACCGCCGAGAAAAGCGATGCGCCGATGCCCCAGTGTGTGCAGGTGACGGACCGGAAGACGGGAGCAGTTGACCAGGTCGCTTTGAATGCAGATACATTCCAGGGAAACGTCCGGAGGGCAGATGGTGGCTACCGGCATGTATTTGCCGAGTTTTTCGAGGGCGGCGTTCAGGTCTCTCCGGTCTTCTGACCAGATGCTTCCGGCAAACAGGACGCCGTCCATCCGGCAGCGGATCAGTTCGCTGACCAGTTCGGGAGAGATGGCCTGGTTTTCCATGGTCTGGAAAAGGCGGATGCAGCATCCGTTCTTTTCCGCCTCCCAGTAAGCCGCGTCCAGAATACGGTTAAAATACAGATTGGAAATAACAGGAAGAACAACCGCCAGGGTCCGGCTGCGGTTTCCGTTCAGATTTTGCGCGGAAATACTGGGCGTGTAGGCGTGCGCGTCGATGACCTGCTGAACTTTCAGGCGGGTGGCTTCCTTTACATGCGGATCGTGCCGGACCACCCGCGTTACCGTGGCGGTGGAAACTCCGGCTTCACGGGCAATATCATAAATCGTAGGCTTTATGTTCATGGTTACACCCTCCGCGGGTATCCTATCATGAATCGGCTGCAAATGCAAGAAAAATGTTACCGATAACATGAGTATATCCGAAGATCCGAAAAAGTTTTTTGGCAAAACTCTTGACAAAACGGGATGAAAGAAATAATATTTAGACAAATATTAGGGAAACGAAAGGGAAACGGATCGGAGACAGCACTCCGAAAAGTGAAACCGATAACATTTCCCAAACAATGATGGAGGAGGAAACCTATATGAAGAAAATGCTGTCTGTGCTGCTGGCCGCGATTATGATGGTCTCGCTGCTGGCCGTACCCGCCCTGGCCGAGGACCAGGTGCTGACCGTGGTGACCTGGGATGCCACCACCACCCCTTATCTGATTGCCCAGAAGGAAGCTTTTGAAGCTGCCAACCCCGGTATCAAAATTGAGTATGTTGACGTTGCTTCCCAGGACTACGCGGTGAAAACCACCACCATGCTGGAAGGCGGAGACACCAGCGACGTGTTCATGATCAAGGAAATTGACAACCTGATCAACTGGCAGGCGCAGGGCTTCGCGGCCCCTCTGGCGGACTATGTTTCCGGCTATGACATGTCCGGCTTCGTGGGAACCGAAGTGAACTACGCGGTGGACGGCGTACAGTATGCCATTCCGTTCCGCAGCGACTTCTGGGTTCTGTTCTACAACAAGGATCTGTTCGACGCTGCCGGCGAGGCCTATCCCACCAACGACATGACCTGGGATCAGTACGCTGAACTGGCCAAGAAGATGACCGACAAGGAAAAGGGCATTTACGGAACCCACTATCACACCTGGCTGTCCGCCGTGGCGAACTGGGCTGTCTGCGACGGCGTCAACACGCTGGCTGACAAGAACTATGATGATCTGCTCTACTTCTACAAACTGTATCAGGATCTGGAAGACAACGGAGCCTGCATGAGCTATGCGGATCTGAAGGCTTCAGGCCTGCACTACTCCGCGGCCTTCGCCAACGGCAACGTTGCGATGATGCCCATGGGCTACTGGTACGTTTCCACGCTGATCGGCTACAACAAGGAAGGCACCTGCAACTTCAACTGGGGCATCGTGGCTGTTCCGCATCTGGAAGGCGTTGCTGCCGGATCTTCATTCGGCAACCTGACCGGCGCGATGATCAACGCCAAGTCCGAGCAGAAGGATCTGGCCTGGAAGTATATCTCCTGGCTGGGCGGCGAGGAAGGCTCTCTGGCTACCGCTTCCACCGGCGCCCGTCCTGCGTGGGTTTCCGAAGGTGTTGCCGCGTGCATGTCCTCCGTGGAAGGTTTCCCGTCTGACGACAACAGCAAGGCTGCCCTGCTGCCCGCCGCTGTCTCGATGGAATGGCCGGTGGCCGAGAAGGTTTCCGACATCAAGACCATTGTGAACGAAGAACACAGCCTGATCATGGCCCGTGAAATCACGCCCGAAGAAGGCGTTCAGGAAATGAACGAGCGCGTGGCTGAACTGTTCGAATAATCTGTTTCGGTATCGATTCTCCCAGGCAGGGAAGGCCGCTTGCCTTCCCTGCCTTTTTCAGAAACAAGGGAAAGGATGAGATAACACATGAGCCAGGCAGGTGTGAAAAAAGTCCGGTACAGGATGGGAAAACTGGAAAGAAAGAATACGCTGGTGGCTTACTCTTTTCTGGCACCGAACTTTATCGGATTTGCGGTTTTCACGCTGGTACCGGTGATCTGTGCCATCGCGCTCTCACTGTTCGAGTGGAACGGCGGAGATATTTCCAAGATGAAGTTTGTCGGCCTGGATAATTACGCAACAATCTTTGCTACGAAAAAAGTAGCGGAGAAGGGTCTTGGATATTTCTTTACCCGGGCAGACCTGGGCATTGCGCTGAAGAACACGGTATATTACACAGTGATCACGGTTCCCATGACCATTGTGTGTGCACTGGCGCTGGCGCTGCTGCTGAACAAAATCAAGGGAGCGGTGTTTTTCCGGACGGTGTTTTTCTTTCCCTATGTATCTTCCATGGTGGCGATCTGTGTGTGCTGGTCTTTCATGCTGATGAAAGACGGACCGATCAATCAGCTGATCATGGCTCTGGGAATTGATTTTAACAAAGGATGGACCGCAGACAGCACTATGGCGATCTGGTCCATTATTCTGGTCAGTGTCTGGCGGAATATGGGATATTACATGGTGCTGTATCTGGCAGCGCTGCAGGGAATTCCGCGGGAGCTGATGGAAGCGGCCACCGTAGACGGAGCAAACAAATGGCAGCAGTTCCTTCACGTGACGCTGCCGCAGCTGAAGCCGACGACCTTCTTTGTTTCTGTGATGATGGTGATCTCCTGCTTCAAGATTTATGACGTGGTAGCCATCATGACCGACGGCGGCCCGGGCCGGGCAACCAAGATGCTGGTAACCTATATCTATGACGAAGCCTTTGTCAAGGTACGGTACGGTCAGGCCAGCGCCATTTCCATGGTGCTGCTGGTGATTGTGCTGCTGGTAACCATTATCCAGTTCAGCTCCGAGAAGAAATTCTCCAGTGACTGAGAAAGGAGGAAAAGAAAATGGAAACGGCTTTACACAGCAAGGAAATCCGGAAGGACAATCCGACCCTGCGCAGGATCCTGAGAGTGATTGTGTGGATTTTGCTGATCGTTCTGGCGGCTTTTACCCTGGTGCCTTTCATTTGGATGATTTCCTCCTCCCTGAAGCTGGACCGGGAAGTGTTTGCTTTCCCGATGCGTTGGGTTCCGGAGACATTTCACTGGGAAAACTATTCCCTGATCTGGCAGAAGGTGCCGCTGCTGAACTACTTCAAAAATACGGCATTTATCGCGATTGTGGTGACGCTTCTGCAGACGCTGACCTCTTCCTTTGCGGCTTACGCTTTCGCAAAGCTGAACTTCCGCGGGAGGGATGTTCTGTTCCTGTGCTATATCGGCACCATTGCGGTACCGTGGCAGGCTTATATGCTGCCGCAGTTCATCATGATGCGGTCCATGGGCCTTTACGACACTCTGTGGGCTATGGTGGTGCTGCAGGCATTCTCTGCCTTCGGCGTGTTCCTGATGCGGCAGTTTTACCGTTCGATTCCCACGGAACTGTGTGAGGCGGCCCGGCTGGACGGCCTAAGCGAATACGGAATCTGGGCACGGATTATGCTGCCGCTTTCGAAGGCGGCCATTGCCACGCTGGTGATTTTCACCTTTGTCAACACCTGGAACGACTACATGGGGCCGATGATTTACCTGACCCGGGATGTCAACAAGACGGTGCAGGTCGGCCTGCGGCGTTTTATTCAGGAAAATTCCAGCGACTACCACCTGATTATGGCGGCTTCCCTGTGCTCCCTGCTGCCGGTTTCCGTTGTCTTCCTGTGCCTGCAGCGGTATTTCATTGAAGGCATTGCCACATCCGGCCTGAAGGGATAATCCGGAGGGAAACATGTTTGCGGAATTTTTACAGAACCAACCAATGAGGGCAATGCTGCGGAACGGATCCCGGATGCTTTATCCGCCGGCAGAGGACCGGACATGCTGGGACGGGATTCCGGAGAAAATGCGGATGGAAATCCGGAAGCTGGCGGCAGAATACCGGGAAGCCGCTTATCCCATGCGGAGTGCCAGTGGATTTATGGCCTTTGTGCGGGATGGCAGCCGGCAGGCGGATGAGAAACCGTATTTCACACGGCGCAGAAAGCTGTGCGCCGCTGTGCTGCATGCCTGCGCATTTCCGGAGGAAGCGGATACGGACGCGGTCATCGACGGCATCTGGTGCATCTGCGAGGAAAGCAGCTGGGTGATCAGCGCGCATAATGTGAACCCAATTCCGGGGGCGCCCGCCGCCGCGGAATTCCCGCTGCCGGATGTCCGCAAACCGTATATTGACCTGTTCAGCGCGCAGACCGGCATGATTCTTTCCCTGACCTCCTCGCTGCTGGGGAAACAGCTGGACCGCGTTTCCCCGGTGATCCGCAAACGGATCACGGAGGAGATCCGGCGCCGGATCCTGCGGCCGTTTATGACTACGGACGATTTCTGGTGGATGGGATTCCGGCGGAAGGACCTGAATAACTGGACCCCGTGGATTCTTTCCAATGTGATGGTGTGCGCTGCGCTGGCTCCCATGCCGGCCGGTTGGCTGGCGGCGCTGCTGACCCGGGCCTGCGGCATGCTGGACCGGTACCTGGATGTGATTCCGCCGGACGGAGGCTGCGACGAGGGCGCCGGCTACTGGAACATGGCCGGCGGCGCGCTGCTGGACTGCCTGGAGCTGCTGGAAAAAATGACCGGGGGAAAAATGAGTTTCCGGGAAAACGAAAAGATCCGGAATATTCTGCGGTTTCCCCTGAAAACGTCCCTGGGGAACGGCTGGTTTGCCAATTTCGCGGACTGCGACGCGCGGCCGTTCATCAGCGGGGAGCGGATGGAAACCGCCGGTCGGATGCTGAAGGATCCGGAGCTGACGGCCCTTGGAACGCGGATGCGGGGAACCGTTGCAGACCAGCTGAATGATGTGCCGCACCTGACCCGGGCGCTGGACCTGATCTTTCACGAGCCGGCCGAGGCATCCCGCTGCGCGGAGCTCAAAGCGGAAGACATATACCTGCCGGACCTGCAGGTGCGTACCCTTCGGCGGGGCAAGTGGACGCTGGCCTGCAAAGGCGGGCACAACGGGGAAAACCACAACCACAACGACGTGGGCTCCTTTATCCTTTTCCAGGGAGGCGAGCCGGCGGTGGTAGATGCGGGCAACATGACCTATACCGCCAAAACCTTCTCAGCGGAACGCTACACGCTGTGGAATGTCCGGGCGGACTGGCATAACCTGCCCATGGCGGACGGCTGCTGCCAGCAGCCGGGAAGGGAGTATGCCGCCCGGGAGGTGAAATGCACACCGGACGGGATGGAACTGAACCTGGAAGGCGCATACCCGCAGGAAGCCGGCATTCTCTGCCTGAAACGTTCCTTTGCACTTGGGCCGGAGGGCCTCCGGCTGACGGACGAGGGAAGGCTGCAGACACCCCGGGAGGTCACCTGGGTTTTCCTTTTGCGGAACCAGCCCGAATGGAAATGCGGGCAGGTGACGGCAGGAAAGCTGGCGATCCGCTGCCCGGAAGGAATGGCCTTTTCGGCGGAGGAAAAGCCGGTGACGGATCCGCGTATGGCCCGGAATTGGCCGGGAAGCCTTTGGAGGGTACAGCTGAAAATCGGAAAAACAGACCGTTTCCGGGTGGAATTTGTGTTTTGTGCACAGGAACGGGAGGCATAAAAAATGACCGGAATGAAAAATCCCCTGCGGACCCGGCAGGACCTGATGCAGGCGGCCGCGGCCATCCTGCAGCCGCTGACCGGATGCATGACGCCGGGAAAGGCCAGGATCTATGTGGGCAAAGGGTCCGCCCATTATTCGGAGGATGTGGCCGGCATGGAATGCTGGTCCCGGGCGCTGTGGGCGCTGGTGCCGATGCTGATGGGGAAATCTCCCGAAGCCGAAAGCCTCTGGCCCCTGTGGCGGGAGGGAATGATCCACGGGACGGATCCGGAAGACGGGGAATACTGGGGAGACCTCCGGGACTGCGACCAGCGGATGGTGGAAATGGCGGTGATCGGGTGCGGCCTGTGCTTTGTGCCGGAACACTTTCTGGAACCGCTGAATGACAGGGAACGGCAGCATCTGTACAACTGGCTGAACCAGATCAACATTTATGATATGCCGAAAAACAACTGGCGTTTTTTCCGGATTCTGGTGAATATCGGTTTCCGGAAAAACGGACTTCCGGTGGATGAAGAGAAGCTGCGGCAGGACCTGGACATGATGGAGAGTCACTACACCGCGGACGGATGGTATTTTGATTATCCCACGAAGCGGGATTATTACACCCTGTGGGGATTCCATTTTTACAGCCTGCTGTATGCGGCAGCGATGGGACAGGAGGATCCGGAAAGGGATGCCCGGTTCCGGGAACGGGCGGCGATGATTGCGCCGCGTTTCGCCTGCTGGTTTGACCGGGAAGGAAGAGGCCTGCCCTACGGCCGAAGCCTGACCTACCGCTTCTGCCAGAGCTCCTTCTGGGCTGCGATGGCTTTTGCGGGGGTGACCTGCAACGAACTGCGGCCGGGACAGGTCAAGCATCTGCTGCTGAACAACCTGCGGTTCTGGCTGAACCGGCCGATTTTTGACCGGGGCGGCGCGCTGACTGTTGGGTACGGATATCCCAACCTGTGCGCGGCGGAGGGGTACAACGCGCAGGGATCGCCCTACTGGGCGCTCAAGTCTTTCTGGGTCCTGGCCCTGCCGGAGGATCATCCCTTCTGGAAAACGGAAGAGGAGGAATATCTTCCGCCGGAAAGGTTCTGCGACCGGCAAGTGCGCCTGCTCCTGACCCGGGATCCGGAAAACCGGCAGGCGGTGGCCTATACTGCGGGCAACCATGCCTGGGAGCATATGCACGAAGACGAAAAATATGAGAAGTTTGCCTATTCCACCCAGTTCGCCTTTTCCGTGGCCAAGGAGGATTCCGCGCTGAACCGGGGCGCCTATGACAGCATGCTGGCGCTTCGGGAGGAGGGACGGGACCTCTGGAACGTACGCAGCGGATGTGAAGCCTCTGAGCTGACCGAGAACCGGGTGACCTTTACCTGGTCCCCGATGAACGGCGTGACGATCGATACGGTGATTGCGCCCCTGGGGATGTGGCATGTCCGGAAGCATGTCATCCGGACGGAACGCTCCCTGGAAGCCGCGGAAGGCGCGTTTTCCGTGCCGAAGGACTGGGCCGGGGCGCGGCCCTGTGACCGGATCTGCTCGGCGACGGAAGCGGATGAGTATCATGCTGCGGCCTCCGGCGGGAAGGGCACCAGCGCGATTTACGCCCTGAAAGGGTACACGGGCGCGGAAGTGATTCACACGGAACCGAACACGAACCTGATGGAACCCCGTTGCGTCCTGCCGACGCTGCACAGCCGGCTGGCGCCGGGGGAGCATACGCTGCTGTGCGCGGTTTTCACGGACAGCGGGGATCATCTGCCCGCAGAAATACCGGAGGAGGTGCGGAAGCTTGCAGAATCGCTATGAGGAAAAACTGAACGCCATTGCGGCAAAATTCCGGAAAACGGCGGAGGCGGCTGCAGCCGAGGGAATAATCCCTTACCAGAGCGCCGGAGGAAAATGGATTTCCAGCCCCTATGACGGCAACAGCTGGTGGACCGGCGGATTCTGGCCCGGACTCATGTGGCAGCTGTATACCCTTACAGGAGATGCTTTCTTCCAGACTGAGGCGCGCCGGGCACAGAAGCTGCTGACGGATGAATTCCGCACTTTCCGCCGGCTGAATCATGATGTGGGGTTTATGTACCTGCTTTCCTGCGGGGCGGACGCAAAGCTGACCGGGAACGAGCAGGCGGAAACGGACACGCTGCATGCGGCCTCCCTGCTGATGGGCCGCTTTAACCCGGCAGGATTTATCCGGGCCTGGAATGAGCCGGAACGCACCGGGTTTGCGATTATTGACTGCATGATGAACCTGACGCTCCTGTACCGCGCCAGCCGGGATACGGGAGATCCGCGGTTCCGGCAGGTGGCGGAAATCCATGCGGATACGACACGGAGGGAATTCCTGCGGCCGGACGGATCGGTCAGCCATATTATCGAGTTTGACCCGGAAAGCGGAAAGAGGGTCCGGGAACATCCGGGACAGGGCTATGCGCTGGGAACGCAGTGGAGCCGGGGACAGGCCTGGGGCCTGTACGGATTTGCGCTGGCTTTCCGCCATCTGCAGAAGCCTGCCTACCTGGAGGCTGCCGGGAAAATTGCCCGGAATTTCGCGGCGCACATCCGGGAGGATGGCCTGACGGACTGCGATTTCTGCCAGCCGAAGGAAGAGAAGCGGATTGACAACATTGCCGGGGCGGTGGCAGCCTGCGGTTTCCAGGAACTGGCGAAGCTGACGGGCGAGGCCGAATGGAAAAACTGCGCCGAGCGCCTGGTGAACGCCATGCTGGAGCACTGCGCGGACCTGGGAGGGGACCGCTGCGGCATTCTCACCCACTGCACGGCCAGCTACCACGACGACGGAGCCGGACAGCATACGAATATTACCTACGGGGATTATTTCCTGGTGGAGGCCCTGATGAAGCTTTGCGGGAAGGACCCGGAGCTGTGGAGCTGAAACCGGGAGAAACGGAGAGAAACATGAACACACTGTATCCGCAGAACAATGCTTCACGGATGGTGACGGACCTGGGCGGCATCTGGGATTTCCGCTTTCAGGGGGACGCGGAATGGCAGCCGATTGCGGTGCCCGCTTCCTACAATGATCAGAGCCCGGATCCGCGGTTCCGGAATCGTGCCGGAGTGGTGGAATACCGCCGGAAGATTACCTTTCCCGCCTGCTGGAAGGATCTGCGCGTCTGCCTGCGCTTTGACGCGGTGGCCCACAGTGCCCGGGTTTTGCTGAATGGCCGGGAAATCGCCGTTCACCGGGGAGGCTTCCTGCCCTTTGAGGTGGAACTGAACGGCCAGATGCAGCCGGGGGAAACGGCGGAGCTGACCGTGGAGGCGGATAACCGGATTAACCATGATACGCTGCCCATCGGCACGGAAGGAGATACCGCCTTTTTCGGCTCGGACAATCCGGGGATTCCGGCGGTGGAAGCTGGCAAACGGATGCAGCAGGAGCGGGGCATCAACCGGCCAGCGTTCGATTTCTTCAACTATACCGGCATCCAGCGTCCGGTCCGGATGACCGCGACGCCTCGGCAGTATATCCGGGATATTACCCTGGTGCCCTCCCTGGATGGAGAAGTGCGCTTCAGCGTGGAAACCGGGGGAGCGGAGGGCCCGGTGCGGATTGTGATCCTGGACGACGAAGGAAAGCAGGCGGCAGAAGGAACAGGACGGGAGGGCACGCTGCGGATTCCGGATCCGCATCTGTGGGAACCCCGGCCGGGCACGCCGTACCTTTATACCGCCCGGGTGACGTTCGGGGAGGACCTGTACGAACTGCCCTTCGGAATCCGGGAAGTGCGGGTGGAGGGCACCCGCTTCCTGTTGAACGGAAAACCTTTCCGGTTCCACGGCCCCTGCAAGCATGAGGACAGCCCCTTCCACGGCCGGGGAACCGACCCCTGCCTGAACGTGACGGACATCAACCTTTATCACTGGCTGAATGCAAACTGTTTCCGGACCAGCCATTATCCCTATGCGGAGGAAATGTACCAGCTGTGCGACCGGGAAGGAATTGTGATTGTGGACGAAACCCCGGCGGTGGGAATGTGGGCGGATCAAAATTATGGCTGGAACCTGGCGGACTACCACCGGCAGGTGCTGCAGGACATGATTGCCCGGGACAAAAATCATCCCTGTGTGGTGATGTGGAGCCTGGGGAACGAGCCGGACACGGACAGCATGCCGGAGGCGGCCTATGAATACTGGCATCCGCTGTATGAAGCTGCCCACCGGCTGGATCCCCAGAACCGGCCGGTGACGGTGGTCGGATGCCAGAACCGCTATGACAAGGACCGGGTGATCTGTTCCATGGATGTGGTGCTGATCAACCGGTATTACGGGTGGTACAATCTTTCCGGAGACCTGGAAGCCGCCAAATATGCTTTCCGGATCGAACTGGACTGGTGGCAGGAACAGCATAAGCCTCTGATTCTTTCCGAGTACGGCGCGGATACGGTGGCCGGCCTGCACGGAGCAGTGGCCGAAATGTTCACCGAGGAGTATCAGGTGGCCTTCTATGAAGCCATCAGCGAATGCCTGGACGAACGGGATTTCGTGATCGGGGAAATGCCCTGGAATTTTGCCGATTTCGCCACGATGCAGGGCCCCATGCGGGTGGGCGGAAACCGCAAAGGATTATTTACCCGGGACCGCAGGCCCAAGATGGCGGCCCACTGGTTCCGGGAAAGATGGGGAAAATTCAATTAAAAAGAGATATGAAAGCAGCCGGGCGTCCGCAGCAGCGGACGCCCGGAAATGGTTAACCGATGATTTTTTTCGCGAAGTCCGCAGCGGCCTTCAGGTCTTCCTCATTGGGCCGGCCCTTGTGGACGCCCTTGAACTCTCCGCGGCAGTGGAACTCCCGCTCATCCATGGGAATGCCAACGGCATCCGCTTCCGCTTTCACTTTTTTGTAAGTGGAATTCAGCATGGCCGCGGAACCGAAATTGACGATTTTTCCGATTTTGCTTTTGTCCAGCGACCGGACATATTTTTTTACCTCCGGATCAATGCTGAAGGCATAGTAGGAATTGCCCAGGAACAGAATGTCCACGGGTTCCGAAACCGGGGTGCTGATGGGGAGCGCTTCCGCGCCGACTGCGGCGGCCACGGCTTCCGCAAGCTTTTTCGTATTGCCTGTTTTGGTGTAGTATCTGACGGCAACTTTCATCTGAGTAACCTCCTTTGTTTTTTTTGCATTTCGCGAACTGTACGGTTTACTTCAGCACGCTGATGTTGTTCAGCGTGTTTCTGACAGATGCCTGATCCGCAGGGAACGCCTGATCGTTTATTCCGCGGGCACATAGGAAGCGAAAAGCTCCAGGTCGGTATCGGGAAGATCCCCGGGCCCGTAAAGGGTGCCGTTTGTGGCGGCCCATCCTGCAAAACGGCTTCCTTCCCGGAGCGGGGCTTCCGGAAAATCGGATTCGGAAAGCTGTCCGTCAGGAAGCGGAATTTGCGCGGTGGAAAGATATTCCCCGTCCGCATAGAAATAGACTTCCACCCAGGCTTCCGCCAGGTCCGACTCCAGATGGCTGTTGATCCAGTCAATCCGCTGCCGGAACCAGTTCCGGATCCGGGCGGCCTGATCCGCCAGGTCATCCTGTTCCAGGGATTCTTCCGCGAAGCCGGCGGCGGCGTTCCGCTCCCAGGCCGGACGGATCTCCTCCGTCCAGCGGTCGATAACGCCTCCGTCCCGGGCCATGTCCGTCAGGATCGGGCACAGGACGGACCATTCCTCCTTCAGGATTTCCCGGTAAGCGGGACTGAAGGCCCGCAGATGGTCCAGCCAGGGCATTCGCACCGTATTGAAGCCTTCCGCCGGCGAAGAGGAAGGAAGGGAAAGATCAAAATCCCACAAAGGCCCCCAGCACAGGCTGTCCCCGGTGGTGTAAAGGTAGGTGCTGGGCGTAAAGGCGCCGTCCCCGTTCATAAAGAACTCTTCGATCCACCAGTACCGGGCGGCGGAGGACAGGTCCATCAGGCCGGCACAGGGGAGGCCGGAGGCATTTTCCGGAACCTCCGCATAGACCGCATCCTCCACCTGCTGCAGAAATGCCTGCAGGCTTTCTTTCTGCTTCGCATCCGCGACGGGATCGGAGGGGTCGTCGCTGGCAAAAACCGGATCCTCGCAGAGGAAGCGGATGCCGCGGGAGGTTGAAACGATGTTTTCCTCCGCTTCGTCCTCATCGGGACTCATGGAAAGAAGGAAATCATCGTCGCCGATATGAACCCGGTTTTTGCCCTTCCGGATCTGCTGGCTGAGCACATAGCAGCCCTGGTATTCATCATTGACATACAGTTCCACGGGAACCATTTTGGGCGTGTACGGAAGGCCGAAGGCACGGCCGGCATAGGACATCAGCCGGTTGCGGAGCAGGGAGCCGTCGATGGCGTCGGCCAGCAGCACCCAGTGCTTTCCGGAACTCATTCCCAGCAGGTCCGCTCCGCTTTGAAGCTTGAGCTTGAAGGGCTTTTTCCGGTTCAGCCAGGTGGAGTTGCCCCGGCCGCGAAGATAGGCAAGGGGCAGGGATTCCAGACTTTCCGCCCCGCCGAATTCGCCGCGCCAATCTTCCGGAACACGAAGACTGAGGCTGCCGCCTTTCGCCCGGTATGAATGATCCGGGCTTTCCAGAACGAGGCGGAAGGCCTCCGGATCCACGGTCAGGCAGAGGGACGGAAGCCCGCTGTCTTCGGCAGAAGCCGGCAGGCAGGCCGAAAGCAGGCAGAGCAGCACGGAAAGAAAAAGGATAAAAGGGTTTTTTTTCATCACGGAAATCATTCCTCCGGGAAAGAAAGATCAGGACGGGAACCCGGCATCCGGGCCGGAGCGGTTCGGGAAGAACCGCGGAGATTATCATACCATATCTGCCCCGGCAGGAAAAGAACCGGAAAGCAACTTGCGGCAGGCGCGGTTTTATGTCATACTTTGCGGGAAGAGCGGACCACTAAAGCTGAACAGGAGGAACCTATGAGCAGAGTTCAGATCCATACAAAGGAAATACGTTTTCCCACGGCCCCGGATCTTTACGGCCTTTTCTTTGAGGACATCAGCCGCGCGGGAGACGGCGGGCTTTATCCGGAAATGCTGCGCAACCGCTCCTTTGAAGATTCACTGATTCCCGAGGGGTGCGTAACGAAGGACAACGGCCGGACCTTTGTTTCACCCACCGGCTGGATCGATGAATTCAACAATGGGGAAGGAATGAACCAGTGGGTGGAGAACAACCGGGTGATTCCGACGCCGGTTCCCGCCTGGTACAGCGACCAGGCGGAAATGACGCTGGATCCGGAAGATGTTCTGAACCCTGCGAGGAAAACCTCCCTGCGGGTGAAGTTCAGCGCCGGGGGGAGTATCCGGAACATCGGTTTTGGCGGCATTCCCCAGGAAAAAGGGAAAACATACCGTTTCTTTATGTTTGCGAAGACGGACCGGGAAACGGTGCTGAGGCTGTCCGTTGAAAAGGAAGGCCGGGAATCCGCTTCTGCCGGGATCGGACTCCGGGGCGGGGAGTGGACCCGGTACGACGCGGAGCTGACTGCTTCCGAAACCATGCAGGATGCGGTTTTCCGCATCCGGTGCGACGGGGAAGCGACCGTGCGGTTCGGATTTACGTCGCTGATGCCTGCGGAGACCTTCATGGGACACGGGCTTCGGAAGGACCTGGCGGAAAAGCTCCGGGATATTCATCCTGCGTTTCTGCGCTTTCCGGGCGGCTGCATTGTGGAAGGCTTTACCATGGAAACCGTATGGTATTTTCGCAATACCGTGGGTCCTGCCTGGGAACGTCCGTCCCACTGGCTGCTGTGGCATTACCGCACCACCAACGGCCTGGGCTTTCATGAATATCTCCAGCTGTGCGAAGACCTTCAGGTGGCCCCGCTGTATGTCTGCAACTGCGGGATGACCTGCCAGGGACGCAATCCCCGGTACTTCAGCGAGGAAGAACAGGCAGACATGCTGGAGGATATCCTGAACGCGCTGGAATATGCGCTGGGACCGGCGGATTCCCGCTGGGGCGCGGTACGGGCCCGCATGGGGCATGAGGCGCCTTTCCGGCTGGATTACCTGGAAATCGGCAACGAGAACTGGGGTTCCGAATATGAATGGCGCTTCGACGCGATTAAAAAAGCCGTGCACGAGCGGTATCCCGGCATCACCTTTATTGCCAACGACCGGGGACGCGGCCGGAAGCTTGAAGCGGAGATCGCGGATGATCACTATTACAACATGCCGGAATTTTTTGCGGAAGGCATTACCCGGTACGACCATTATGACCGGAAAGACGCGGACGTATTCGTCGGGGAGTTTTCCGTGAACCAGACCTATGAAGGGCAGCTGCGGGCAGCCATTGCCGAGGCGATGTTCATGGTAGGCTTCGAACGCAACCAGGACAAAGTCCGGCTGGCCTCCTACGCGCCGCTGTTTCAGCATGTACGGTACGGTTCCTGGTTTCCCAACCTGGTTATTTACGATAACTGCCGGAGCTTTGCCATTCCGACCTACTATGCATGGCGGCTTTTCGGAGGAAACCGCGGCAGCCACGTGGCGGCTTCCACGGAGGAGGTCGGAAAGATTCCCTACGACATTCACGGCCTGCCGGCGCTTTCCGGAGACGACGGCATCCGGTACCGGAACCTTCGCTGGAACGGACAGGCTGTCCGGCCTTCCCGATGCATTCTGGCGGAAACGGAGGAAACCGGGGACGGGGAGATCCGGGTTTTCCGGAAGAAGGAAGAGGGAATGCCGGACTTCTCCTTCAAGGTGTACCCCCTGGTGACGCTGGGGGAGGACCAGGAATGCCGGCAGGGCGTTTTTGAAGCGGACGTGTTCTGTGAGGAGGGAAAGGATATCGCGCTGGGAATCCTGGTTTCCCCGAAACCCCTTTCCTACTATGACCGGAATAACCCGAATCCATGCGATCCCTGGAGCATGCGCTTCCTGGAAGTCTCCAGGTGGATTCTGTCCGGCGGACGGTCCTGGGTGGCCCGGGACAGCTTTCCGCCGGTGCCGGTTTCGGAGCCCCGGCAGGTACGCTTGAGGATGAACGCCTTCAATCATCTGAAATATACTGTCTCGGACCATGCGGTGACGATGGAGGTCAACGGGGAGATCATTGACACGGCGGAGCTGCCGGTCTATCCGGCTATGGGCACGGTGGCCACGGTGACCGCGGAAGAGGTGTTCGTCAAGATCGTGAACTTCAGCGAAAACGCCGAGCCGGTGGAAATTACGCTGGACTGCGGCGTGGAACCGGAGTATACCGTCGGCCTGCTGACCGGAGACGCCGAGGCGGAAAACAGCCTGGAAGATCCGGAACATGTTCACGATGTGACGCTTCATCTGTCCGGTGCTTCCTCGTGCTTTACCTATACGGCTCCTCCGCTGTCGGTCAATATCCTGAAACTGACAAGGAAAAAAGACTGAGAACGGGTGCAAAAAAACTCCTTCGCTGTGAAGGAGTTATTTGCATCCAGGGTCCGCGGATAAAATTTACAGCTCTGAAGAAACAGGTTCGGTTTTCAGCTGTTTCAGCTGATTTTTCCGTTCATACATCAGCTTGTCGGCACGCCGGAACGTATCCTGCAGCTGCATGTCCCCGGGCTCATAATCCGCCATGCCCGCGGCAATGACAGGACCGCCGGAACAGTTGTTTTCGTCGGTTTTCCTGTTCAGCTCCTCAAAAATCTCTTCTCTCCGGTCATAATCCGCTCCCTGCAGGAACACCGCAAACTCGTCCCCTCCGATCCGGTAAACCGGGCTGTGGTCATACAACGAACAGATCAGGTGGCTTGCATCCCGGATCAGCCGGTCCCCTTCGTCGTGGCCTTTTGTATCATTCACCTTCTTCAGGCCGTTCAGGTCGCAGACCACCAGCGCAAAGGGGCTTGCGGAACCGCTTTGGAGGCCGGCATTCACCGCGGCTTCCTTCTGTGAATAGGCGTATTTGTTTCCGACGCCGGTGAGTGAATCCCGGACCGCAATGGTTCGCTGCTGCTCCAGCAAGGCCGTGGATTTGCGCCGCTGCTGAAGCGCAAACAGGAAGAAGAAGGTCAGCAGGGACAGCAGGGTCACCAGAATCTGGATGGTGCTTCGCAGGATCGTCTGATCCTTGATTCCGGCAATCTTGTCATAAATCAGGTTTTCGGGAATCAGCACGGTAAACATCCAGTCCGCGTCCGGAATCGGGGAATAATACAGGATCTGCTTGTTTCCGGAATGCATAAAATGCACTTCTCCGGCTTCTTCGTTCGTAAACTGCCCGGACAGGACGGTCCACTGATCCCCAGTGAGATATGTGCGCATTTCCTGGATCAGATTGGATTTTTTCCCCACAGGACCAAAATCCAGGCCGGTGAGGTTTACGCCGTTCCGGTAATAAAGGCTGAAGTGCGTTCCGTTGTCTTCCGTGTCGAAGGCCAGCAGGCTGACGATGTCTTCCATTTTGATTTCGATGAAGCAGGTTTTCAGCTTTTTTCCCAGGAAGGTACGATCATGAATCGGAACAGCCTGGCAGATCTGCTTTCCTGCGCCGTAGACGCTGGAAGTGGTGATGGTCATCTTGCCGGCCTGGTCCCCGGACAGGAACTCATAGCGGCTTCCGCCCATATAGGTAGTCTGCTTCGTGTAGACCACATTGTCTTCATCAACGACGGCGAAAAGGCCCAGCCCGTAAAGCGATTCCACATTGCCGATATACTGCCTCAGGGCATCCTGAGAAGAAAGCACCCGGTCGTCCATCAGGTCAACGGCACGCTGCATCTGTTCCGCCTGCGATTCAAAGAAGCGGGAAACAACCTGGCTTCTGCGCCCCGCCAGCTCTTCCAGGTAGAAGGTGCTGACGGTGCTGACCGCCTGATCCGTAGCGTTCCGGGCTCCGGCAGACATCCACAGGGTTGCAGCGGTGATAACCAGGATTACCAGCAGGATACCGATCACCGCCAAATAAGGAAAAGAACGTTTCATTGCTATGCTATCCCTCAGTTCTTAAAGCTCGCCGTACAGCAGCTCCAGCATTTGCTGCGCATCCTCCTGATAGATTATGGTTGTAATTTCCTCTGTTTTTTCCGGGTACAGGGTTCCGGGAAGACATCCGTCTGCCACCCGGACCGCCACCTGCACTGTATCAAAACCAATGGAAAAACAATCCTGAATCCCCAGGCAGTAGATGACGCCTTCATTCAGATAACGCAGCGCTTCGCGGTCATGATCCATTCCGACGATAACCACGCTGCGTCCCGTTTCCTGCACAGCCCGGGCGGCGCCTACCGGATTGCTCATATTGCAGCAGACGATGCCGGCAAGATCTTCATGCTGCTGCAGGATCGTCAGCGTCAGGCCGCGGGCCAGGTCGATGCTGTCCTGGTCGTATTCTTCCGCGACGATTTCCATTTCCGGATAGCGGGCGACGGTATCCCGGACACCTTTTGCACGGTCTTCATGACACGGGGCACCATGGGTTCCCACCAGCACCGCGATTTTTCCCTTTCCGCCCAGCTTTTTACAAAGAGCTTCCGCCAGCTGGGCACCGTCCTCATAGTTGTGCGTGTTTCCCACATACGCGATCCGGCGGCAACCCGGCCCCGCATCGGAGCTGGAGAAGGTCATGACGCGGATTCCTTTTTCCGCCATTTCATTCAGCACCGGCGTGATGATTTCCTCATCCGCCACATCCACGCCGATGACGTCGTAGCTGCCGCCTGCCGCCTCTTCCAGCCGGCGGATCTGATCTTCCGCGGAAGCTGTCACGGGGGCCATGTATTCGTAGCTGATGGTGATGCCCCTGGCCGCGTACTGCTGCTGCGCCTCTTCCATCCCCATGGCTACGGCGTCCCACCAGGCATGAACAGTTTTATAGGTGAAATAGAAATTGTAATGATCTTTGGCCGGTTGATAGCCATCCAGAGACCGGTTAAAGTGAACCGGCATTCCGGGGTCTTTTGCGGCGCTGCTTTCGGCAGAAGCCGGCAAGGGAAACACTCCGACCAGGAAAAAAAGTCCCAGAACCAGAATCAGGCTGCCTTTGAGTTTCCGATGCTTCATGCTGCGCGTTCCCCTCTTTTTTTATATCAACCGGTATCCTGTTTATTATAGGATGTTTTCTCCATGAATACAATTGGTAAATTTTGGTTTTTTACAATCGGGGAGGAAAGGCAGCCGCTGCCCTTTGTATTTCCCGGGGTTTTGCCCGGCAGTTTATCCCGAAAAAAGAAACCGGCAGCCGATACCGGCTGCCGGGGGATTAACCTTCGGTTTGAGAACGACCCGGTCCGGCGGATAATCCCCGGATTCCGCTTTCACGGGCAGGGAAGGGATCAGTTTTCCCCGTAATTCTCCAGCGTTGTAACAAAGGCCAGGAAAGAGCTGACGCTGCAACGGACGGAAGCATCCTCACGCAGGGACTCCAGGTGTTCTGCCACGCCAGCATCGTAATAAGCATCCGTCAGCTTTTCATTTTCCTGCAACAGACGCAGTGCTTCTTCGGTGACAGCCGGTTCAGCTGCATCAAACGCTTCCAGTTCTTCTTCGGTGAGCAAGGCACGGGCGGCAAACATTTCGGGGGCGAGTTCATCCGCCTTTACCAGCCAGATCGCGTTTTCAAAGCAGAAAGAGAACACATCATTGACCGCGGCGGCGATTTTAAGCTCTCCGCCGGCAGATCCGGCTTCCGCAAAAGTGACCGGACGGAAATAACCTTCTGCCAGGGTCTCCGCAGACGGAGCATTGACTGTTTCGCGGACCAGGTTCATTTCAGCGCTTTCGCCCAGATAGGAATCCTCCCATTTCAGCACGCCGTCTTCCGTCAGGGTGAAACGGCCTTTTCCCTGATCCTCCAGAAACTCTGCTTCATTTTCATTGCTTTCCGCATCCAGACTGGTATACCGGACGTAGAGACCGTTGTCATAGACCAGTCCGGTTCCGTCCTCATGGGCGGTCATCCGGTAACTGTCAAAGGAATCCGCGGAATTGGCCCAGGTCATACAGATGATGTAGTTTCCGCCGGGAGTTTCGCCCAGCATATCGTTGGACCAGGCTTCAAAGTCCCGCAGGATCACAATCTGGGCGCGGTCAAATTCAGGATCGGACCAGGAACCCGTAAAATCGGGCGTTTCGGGGCTTTCCGCGAAAGCTGCCATCGGCAGGAGTCCGGCAAGCATCAGGACAGAGAGAATCAGTGCAATCCATTTTTTCATGTTCATACCTCCAGTTATGTGTGTTTGTTTATTTATTTTCCGGCCGGAAACGCTTCTTACCCTGCGATTCCGGATCCGGGGGTACCCCTGTTTTTGTGCTGTTCCCATGGAATTTCCGTGAACCGTATCCGCCAGATCCCATCACCTCCCCGGGCGTTTGGTCTATCGGCTTCCACTGATTGATACGAAGCAGGATCTTTCTGTGTCAGATGGTGCGCCGGATTTTGGCAGATTCCGTTAATTTCCCGAAAAATACTGCCGGAGCAACCGGGACGGGGCACCGGGGAGGCCGTCACGAA
This sequence comes from Clostridia bacterium, assembly GCA_017526525.1. Taxonomy (GTDB): domain Bacteria; phylum Bacillota; class Clostridia; order Christensenellales; family Aristaeellaceae; genus Aristaeella. The sequence goes on from JAFXRG010000041.1 coordinate 97,052, forward strand.
GCCGTGAGATTTGGATCCCTTACAGAAGGAAAACGAACGACGGAGGGAAAATATTATTGTAAAGAAATTTTTCTGACAGCTTTCCCGGCGCTCCGGCCAAGACCGCGGAGCTGCGACCCGGGGAGAGGAGAAACGCAGCATCATGAAAGCAAATCCTGAGAAGAGAATCCGGAAATTCCTGTTTTTCCTGGGCGCCATGGCGGCAGCCCTGGGAGTGTTTTTTGCGGGCCTTTGCGGCGCGGCGGCGGAGGAAGGGGCCCCGGCACCCGGAGATGAAGCGGCTGAATGGACCGTGCTGATTTACGTATGCGGTTCCGATCTGGAATCGCAGTACAGTTTCGCCACCGGGAACCTGCAGGAGATCGCCGGGGTGCACGAACCGGAAAACCGGATCGGGACCATCCTTGCCGACGTGAGAGATATTTCCGACCTGCAGGTGAAGCTGCCGGGACAGGTCCATATTCTGCTGGAGACCGGCGGGGCCTCCGAATGGCATGCGCAGGATCTGGGAATGGAGATCCGGACTGACTGCCTGCAGGACTGGGAATATATTCCGGGAAAAGGCAACGAAAACGGTGAATTCCGGATGCTTCGGGAAAAACCGCTGGCCAGTATGGCCGAAGCCGGAACGCTGGCAGAATTTATTTCCTGGGGACAGGCAAACTATCCCGCAAAGAAATACGCGCTGATTCTCTGGGATCACGGCGGCGGAAGCAAGACGGGCCTGTTTATCGACGAACTGTTTTCCGGGGATTTTATGGCCCTGGATGAACTGAAGGAGGCGCTGGCGGCCGGCGGCGTGCATTTTGAAGCGATTGTTTTTGATGCCTGCATGATGGCCAATATTGAAACCGCATGCGCGGTCCGGGAATATGCCTCCTGGATGATCGCATCCCAGGAAACGGTGCCCGCAAAGGGAACCGCCATCGGGGACTGGCTGCAGGAACTGCTGTACGTTACGGATGCTGACGGGCGGTCGCTGGGCCGATGGATCTGCGACATGACACAGATCAAATTCGCCAATGAGGAGGATGAACAGTCCCGGGAAATGATGACCTGGTCGGTGATCAATCTTTCAAAAATAGAACGGCTGGCAAAGAATTTCGATAAATTTTTTGCCGGCATGAATGAATTTTACGTAAAGTATCCGCTTCTTCTGTCAAGTTTTGTCCGCAGCGTCTTCCATACGGAACAGTACGGAAACGGATCGGAGAACATGATGGATCTGGCGGGAATCCTGTATGAGCAATCCCTCCGGAGCGTGGCGGATGAATCCCTGCAGTGGGAAATGCAGGATGCCCTGGCGGAAGCGGTGGATTACTGCCTGCGGGGGGCAGGAAAACCGGCAGCCAGGGGGCTCTCGTTCTGCTATGCTACGAATTTCACGCTTCCAGAGCTGGACGTATACGCAAGAAACTGTCCGAGTCCCAGCTATCTTGCGCTGCTGGATGCCATCAGCCCATGGACCGCACCGGACGAGGTTTATCAGCAGGTGGCAAAACTGCCGGAGATGGCGGAACTGCCGGGAAGCACCATTACAATTCACAAGACGGTACTGGAAGACGGGGTGCCGGCATTTTCGGTGGAGGATGAAAACAATTACCTGGGAGCGGTTACCTGCAATCTGTACAAAATGGATGAGGAAACCGAACAAATGATCAGCCTCGGCCTGGTGCCCGCCCTTTACGAGACAGACAGCGGGATTTACCATTGGCATACAAACGGATACTGGGCATCGATTGACGGAAATCTGTGCCATCTGGAGATGCTGACCATTCCCCTGAACGGAAATTACGACATCCTGTTCAATATCCCGATTTCCGTGGATGCCAGAAGATGGAACATGCGGAGCGGATACCGCTGGAAAAAGGACCTCTTTGAAGTCTACGGCCTGTGGCAGGGATTCAACGCGGACAACCAGATGTTCAACCGGAATTCAAGGCCGATTTCCAGCGTGACGGGGCAGGAATACTACCTGATCTATCCTGTGGTGTCGGAGGACGGCCTGCTGTACGGGGAATATGAGCCCAGCGGCCCGATGACCTTCCAGCGGATGGTGAACATTGAAAAGACCTTGCTGCCGCCGGGGAACTATGAGCTGGAATACGTGCTGTATGATGTTTTTATCCGGCAGGTTTGCCTGGAACGGGTGAAGATGACCTGGGACGGAACCAGCATGAAAATCACGGATTCTGCCTGGGAGGGAGATCAGACCATGGATATTTCCTCTTATTACACGAAGAATACGACGAATTTTTCCGTGCAGGATGTTGAAAAACTGACGGAAAACTGAAAAAAGTGAAAGAATCTGTTTCCTGACAACCGGCTTCGGCCGGTTTTTTTATAAAAATGTTAAATTTTTGTTACATTGGATATGGTAAACTGACGGGAAATAGTATATAATCGTATCATCTATATGGAAAACTGGATTTTTATATCCTGTCTGCTGCTTCAGGCCGGAAGAAAAGCGATCAGGCAAGTGAACGTACCGGGACATTCGGAAGACCCGAAGACCGATAAAGAGAGGAATTTATCCATGAAAAAGCGTTTGGTAGCATTCATGCTGGTTCTGACAATGTGCTGGAGCTCCACGGTGAATTTTAGCAGCGGAGCTTTTACCGCCTATGCAGAAATCCCGGAGAAGGAGTTTGAAGAATCTTCTCCTGCCGGGGAAGAAGAGGGCGAAGGCCTGCCGGAAAACCCAGCCGGAGAGACGCAGGGGTTGCCTGAAGCGAACCCCTCTCCGGAATCTGCCGGGGGTTCAGACCCGGAGGAGCTCCCTGCGGAAAACAAGGATGCCGGGGACGTCTCTGCCGAAGGCGGGGAGACCGGGAAAAACGCGGAGGAGACTGCGAAGGGAACAAATTCCGGAGAAGAATCCGCGGAAAGCGGGGACGCTCGGGATCAATCCGCAGAGGACAATGAAACGGAAAAAGAGTCCGCCGGGAATACGGATACGGAAGGCTCTGTAAATTCCGAAGAGGACGCGGAAGCGCCTGCGGAAGGTGCACAGTCCGGAGAAGAACCTGCAGGGGGGACGGACGGCGAAGAGCAGCCTGCGGAAGGTGCGCAGTCCGGAGAAGAACCTGCAGAGGGGACGGACGGCGAAGAGCAGACTGCGGAAGGTGCGCAGTCCGGAGAAGAACCTGCAGAGGGGACGGACGGCGAAGAGCAGA
>JAFXRG010000042.1 GCA_017526525.1 Clostridia bacterium
AGCTCCTTGGCTTTCTTGGCCAGGTCGGTCTTGCCCTGGGTGGCGCCGTTTTCGGCTTCCACGCGGACGCGCAGGTTTTCCTTGGTGCTGGGGGAGACGACCTCGCCCAGCAGCTCCGCGAACTTGGCGGCGTGCTCCGCTTCCTCAAACGCGGCGGTCTTCCAGTATTCCGCGATTTCCGGATAGCCTTCCCGGGCGGCAGCGCGGCCCATGGCCAGGTACATGCCGACCTCGGTGCACTCGCCTTCAAAGTTGGAGCGCAGACCGGCCTTGATTTCTTCCGGAACGTCCTTGGCGATGCCGATCACATGCTCGGCGGCCCAGGTCATTTCGCCTTCCTGCTTGATGAACTTGGAACCGGGCACCTTGCACACCGGGCACTTTTCGGGCGGTTCGGGTCCTTCATGTACGTAGCCGCATACGGGGCATACCCACTTCATAATGATTACCTCCATATTTGTAATTTTCTTTTTTGGCTTTTGCCTGGGAGAATTATACCATTGAGGGCGGAAGAAAGTAAAGACAGAAAAAACAGATTGATTATTTTTCCGGGACATTTGGCAGATGCCGGAATGTATGATAACATACGGGATATGGGAACGGTTATGCTGTAATTTTCTGCAAAGGAGATTGAAAATGGATATTAATGTTCTTTTGGGCCTGCAGGACTTCAGAAACGGCGCGGGCAGTTTCCTGGCGGAATTTCTGAAGAAAATGACCTTCCTGGGCGAGATCAACACAACACTTGCCATTCTCGCGATTCTTTACTGGTGTGTACATAAAGAGCTGGGCACTTACCTGATGATGGGCTGGTCCGGAAACCGCCTGGTGAACGGCGCGCTGAAGATTTCATTCTGTGCTTACCGGCCCTGGATCCGGGATTTGCGCGTTGTCCCGTACGGCGATTCCATCAACACCGCCACGGGGTATTCCTTTCCCAGCGGGCATACCATGAACGCCGGGACGTTATTCGGCGGTACAGGAGTCAGAAAAGGAACGGCCCCCGGGCTTCGTATCCTGATGTTCGTCCTGGTCGCGCTTGTCGCCTTCAGCCGTATCTATCTTGGCGTGCATACGCCGCAGGACGTCCTGGTCGGCGCTGCCGCGAGCATTCTGGTGATGTGGCTGACCGACAGGCTGATGGCGTGGATTGCGGCACATCCGGATAAGGACTGGATCGTGGCCTGCGCCGGGATCGGCCTGTCTGTACTGCTGGCTGTGTATGCTGCGGTTAAATCTTATCCGGAGGATTATAACGAGCTCGGAAAACTGATCGTGGACGGTTCAAAAATGGCAAACGACACGTTCAAAGGGGTCGGATGGGTTATAGGGTTTCTGACGGGATGGATCCTGGAACGCCGCTTTGTCGGGTTTTCCACAGAGGTATCCATTCCCCGAAAACTGACGCGCTGCGCGGCGGGAATCCTTGGTTTCTATGCGGTCACCACCATTCTGGTGCCCCTGATTAAGGAGTGGCTGGCAGGCCCCTCCGGGACAACGGTTTCCAGCTTCCTCCAGATGCTGTATATTTCGTTCATCTTTCCCTGGTGCATGAAGCGCTTGGAAAAAGATAAACCCCGGGAGAACTGATGAACCGGAAGCCGGTGACCGGCTTTCCCTGCCTGCAAAGCGCAACGGATACCCCGCAGGGCGGCGATCCTCCTGAATCATGCCTGCGGCAGCGCCGGGCCCCGGACAGCAGTGCAAATTGCATACAAAAAAGGCCGGAAAGGGCCGGAAATCCCCCGGACGTGAGAGGGAAAACGATTCAGTACAGCACAGGTACTGAAAAACACAATTTTACCTCTTGCATCCGGGAGAATTTTATGTATAATGATCTCCGGTTTAATAATTCTTCCCTTTTTGTTTAGTAATTCTAAACGAGAGACAGGAGGCGGGCCGGGATGGATATCGGAAAGAGAATACGCCAGCTGCGGGTCCGGAACGGACTGACGCAGGAGGAGCTGGCCAGCCGGTGCGAACTGACCAAGGGCTTTGTGAGCCAGCTGGAAAACAACCTGACAACGCCGTCCCTGCCGGCGCTGATGGACCTGGTTGAGGCGCTGGGAAGCGACATGTCCTCCTTCTTTTCCGAGGAGCGGGAGCAGAAAGTGGTTTTCGGAAAGGAAGACTTCTTTGAGGACAACCGGGACAACTGCCGGATCCTGTGGGTGGTGCCCAACGCGCAGAAAAACACCATGGAGCCGATGCTGCTGACGCTTCTGCCCCACCAGGCCACCCGGCCCATGATGCCCCACGAAGGGGAAGAGTTCGGATATGTTCTCTCCGGCAGCGTGGTGCTGGAAAACGACAACCGGAAGTACCGGGTGAAAAAAGGGGAAACCTTTTACATCCGCGGCGACCACGAACACCTGCTGCGGAACACCGGGGCGGGCCCGGCCCGGATCCTCTGGATTTCCACTCCGCCATCTTTTTAAGGAGGAAGACCCATGCGCAAACTGATTGAATTCCGGAACATCGTAAAAACCTTTGACGGTCAGGTGGTTCTCAAGGGTGTGAACCTGAATATTTATGAAAACGAGTTTGTGACGCTGCTGGGCCCTTCCGGATGCGGAAAGACAACGCTGCTGCGGATCCTGGGCGGATTCCTGGAGCAGGACGAGGGCAATGTGATTTTTGACGGGGAGTGCATTGACAAGGTGCCCCCCTACCGGCGGGAAATCAACACGGTTTTCCAGCGGTACGCCCTGTTTCCGCACCTGAACGTATACGAGAACATCGCTTTCGGACTGCGGATCAAGAAAACCGGCGACGATATTATCCGCCAGAAGGTCATGCGGATGCTGAGCCTGGTAAACCTGGAAGGCTATGAAAAACGGAAGGTCACCAAGCTTTCCGGCGGCCAGCAGCAGCGGGTGGCCATTGCCCGGGCGCTGGTGAACGAGCCCAACGTGCTGCTGCTGGACGAGCCCCTGGGGGCCCTGGACCTGAAGCTGCGCAAGGAAATGCAGCGGGAACTGAAGCGGATTCAGCAGGAGGTCGGCATCACCTTCATTTACGTGACCCATGACCAGGAGGAAGCCCTGACCATGAGCGACAAGATCGTGGTCATGAACGCCGGGGAGATCAAGCAGATCGGCACCCCCCTGGAAATCTACAACGAGCCGGTGAACGCCTACGTGGCCCGGTTCATCGGTGAAAGCAACATCGTGGACGGCATCATGAAGGAGGACTACAAGGTCCGCTTCGACGACAAGGACTACGAGTGCGCGGACTTCGGCTTCCGTCCCAACGAGCCGGTGGACGTGCTGATCCGCCCGGAGGATATCGCCATCGTGAAGCCGAAGGACGGCGTGATGCGGGGCGAGGTCAAGAGCGCCATTTTCAAGGGCGTGCACTACGAGCTGATGGTGGAAACCAAAACCGGTACCAGCAAGACCGTGGAGATGCACGTGGTGACCCAGCACGACAAGGAGAACCCGCATTCCGGCGAAAAGATTTCCGCCAACGACTTCTATGTGGACTCCGAGGACCTGGCCACCCGGGAAATGACGGACGCGGACTTTATCTCCATCGCCAATGCCCAGGCCTGGGACGGGGAAAACCGGGATATTTCCCTGACCAAGGTGACCCACAACATTGAGAACAGGCCCGGGGAATACAACATCACCTTCGGCACCGAAAAGGGGACCGAGGTGACCGTGAAGGTTTACGTGGTGCATCCGGAATACGTGGAGGACGCCCGGCACAACATCGGCATCAGCGCGCTGGATTTCTTCATTACGCCGGATGAAATCCAGGAATCCATGGCCATTTCCACGGACCTGAAAACCTGGGCCAGCGCCGAGGCATGGAACCTGCAGGATGATACCTCCATCGATATTACGGATGTGAAGTTCGACTTCGATCCGGCGACGGTTTCCGAGGGCACCTATCCGATTACCTTCTCCACCCGCGGCCAGGTGTATAAAGTGGAAACCACCGCGCGGCACGAGGTGGGCGACCGGGTAGGACTGTCCTTCGGCCCGGAGGATCTCCATGTTATGCATAAGGAAGTGGCGGACGCATGAAATCCTTTTTCCGAATGAGCTATCCGTACATCCTGTGGATCGGATTCTTCATCGTGGCGCCGATGCTGATGATCCTGCTGTACGCCGTCACCCGGGGCGGAAACAACACCCTGACCTTCCATTTTACCCTGGAGAACTTCGGCCGCTTCGTTTCCGACCCGGACTTCATCCGGGTGCTGCTGACCAGCCTGCGCATCGCCCTGGTGACCACCGTCTGCTGCATCCTGATCGGCTATCCGGCGGCGCTGTTCATCGCGAACCTTTCGGAACGGAAGCAGACGCTGATGATCCTGCTGATTACCCTGCCCATGTGGATCAACATGCTGCTGAAAACCTACGCCTGGCGCGGAATCCTGATGAACTACGACGATATGAGCAGTGAAATCAAGGTGTTCATCGGCATGGTGTACGACTTCCTGCCGTATATGATCATCCAGATTCACACGGCCATTGCCAAGCTGGACCGGGAGCTGCTGACCGCCAGCTACGACCTGGGGGCCAACCGGTGGCAGTCCTTCCTGAAGGTGACCCTGCCCCTGAGCGTGCCGGGCATTATCAGCGGCGTGACGCTGGTGTTCCTGCCGGCGGTGTCCAGCTTCGTGATTCCCAAGCTGCTGGGCGGCGGCAACTACGTGCTGATCGGCACGCTGATTGAAAACTACTTCCTCGTGGCCGGGGACTGGAACTTCGGCAGCGCCGTTTCCCTGATCATGGCGCTGATCATCCTGGCGGCCATGTACTTCACCCGGAAAATCGACCGGGGGGCGGAGGAGTGAGGCGAAGATGGAAAAGAAAAGAAAGACCCGGTTCCTGTCCGGCGGATACCTGATCCTGGTGCTGCTTTTCATCTACCTGCCGATCCTGTACGTTATGCTCTTCTCCTTCAACGATTCCAAGTCGATGGTGAAGTTCAGCGGGTTTTCCCTGCGGTGGTATGAAAGCATGTTCAGCAACCGGGACATGCTGGAGAGCATCAAATACACGATCATCATCGCGGTGGTGGCCACGGCGGTTTCCACGGTTATCGGCACGGTGGCGGCCATCGGCCTGTCCAAGGCCCGGAAGATCATCCGCACGGTGGTGCTGGAAATCAACAACCTGCCGGTGCTGAACCCGGATATCGTGACGGCCATCGGGCTGATGCTGCTCTTCCTTTCCCTGAAGATTCGCCGCAGCGTGGTGACCCTGACCCTGGCGCATATCACCTTTTGCATTCCCTACGTGATCCTTTCGATCCTGCCGAAGCTGCGGCAGCTGGACGACAACGTGGCGGAGGCGGCCATGGACCTGGGCGCCACACCCTTCAAGGCCCTGACCCGGGTGATCCTGCCCCAGATTTACCCCGCCATTTTCTCCGGGGCGCTGATTGCCTTCAGCATGTCCTTTGACGATTTCGTCATTTCCTATTTCACCGCCGGCATGGACGTGCAGAACATATCGATGTACGTTTACTCCATGAAGCGGTTCAATCCTGCGGTCAATGCCCTTTCCGCCCTGATTGTGGTGGCGGTAACGGTCATCCTGGTCCTGGCCAATCTCATCCCTGCCCTGAAGGACAGGAAAAACAAAAAGGAGGAACAAGAAACATGAAAAGGATCCTTACCCTGCTGGCTGCCCTGGTGCTCTTTGCCCTGCCTGCCCTTTCCGCTTCCGCGGAGGATGCGGAAGACTTCAGCGGCGTGACCCTGAACGTTTACAACTGGGGAGAATACATTGACGACAGCGTGCTGCGGGACTTTGAAGCGAAGTACAACTGCCGGGTCAACTACAAGAACTACGACTCCAACGAGATGATGTACACCAACATCTCCGCCGGGGACGATCCCTGGGACATCCTGGTGCCCAGCGACTACATGATCGAGCGGCTGATCCGGGAAGAACGGCTGCAGCCCCTGGACAAGTCCATCGTGAACAACCTGGACAACCTGACGGACAGCGTGAAAAACCTGGCCTTCGATCCGGAAAATACCTATTCCGTGCCCTACCTGTGGCAGAGCGTGGGCATCGTGTACGATACCACGAAGGTGGATCCGGCAAAGGTGGAGGAAAAAGGCTGGGAGATTTTCCTGGATCCGGAACTGAAAGGCCATGTGTATATGTATGACTCCTCCCGGGATGCCTTCATGGTCGCCCTGAAGGCCCTGGGCTTCTCCGCCAACACGGACAAGGACGAGGAAATCCAGGCGGCTTACGAATGGCTGCTGCAGATGAACGCCGCCCTGAACCCGGACTACGTGACGGACCAGATGATCGACGGCATGGCGGAAGGCTTCAAATGGATGTCCCTGGGCTACAGCGGCGACATCGCCTACATCCTCAACGAGAATGAGGACATGGCTTTCTGCGCGCCGAAGCAGGGCACCAACATTGCCGTGGACGCCATGGTGATTCCCGCGAATGCCGGCAATCCGCGCCTGGCCAACTACTTCATCCGCTTCATTACGGAATACGAGGCCAGCCTGGCCATCTCCGAGTTTACCGGATATGCCTCCCCCAACCGGCAGGTGCTGGATGAACTGTCCGGTCCCGGCGGGGAATACGAAGGCAACGACGCTTATATGCCGCGCTCCGGTTACGAACTGGACGAGATCTTCGTGGACAACCTGAAGGTTGCTGCAAAGATGTCCGACCTGTGGCTCCGCGTCATGGCAACGAAATAAGGCTTTGCCCAGCAAGGCTGCCGAAGGCGGCCCCGGAAAACGGGGCTGCTTTTTTTCTTTTCTTTGGGCCGACTTCGTGGTAAAATCATACAGGATTCGGAACGGAAGAACGAAGGAGACAGCATCATGAAGAGATTCCTGGCCCTGCTGGCGGCGCTGGCCCTGCTGGTTCCGGGGACCGCCCTGGGCAGCGGAACGTGGCGGGTGCTGACGGCGGAAATCTCCGAGGATGAAAAAATGATCCCGGCGTCGGACTTCACCGGGGAAATTACGATGACGTTCCTGGGGGACTGCACCCTGGGCGGAACGGAGGACATGAAAAACTCCGGCATCGGCTTTGAACGGATCGTGAAGGACAACGGCATGGCCTATCCCTTCCGGAACCTGGTCCGCCTGACCGGGGAGGACGACCTGACCGTGGCCAACCTGGAGGGTGTGCTTTCAGACCGGAACCTGGCCAAGGTAAAAAAGAAATTTAATTTCAAAGGCCCCGCGGCCTTCACGGAAATCCTGACCCTGGGCTCCGTGGAATGCGTGACGCTGGCCAACAATCATTCCCACGACTACGGGGACAAGGGCTACGCGGACACGAAGGAAGCGCTGAACGCCGCCGGAATCTGCTACTTCGCGCCGGAAGCCCCGGCCATGTGGGTCAGCGACGAAGGCCTGCGGATCGGCTTCCTGGGGGTGGACGGAAATCTTTCCGGCAGCCGGTCAAAGCAGTATGAGCGCATGGCGCAGCGGCTGCGGGATTACGGCTGCGCGGCTGTCATCACCGTGATGCACGCGGGAACGGAATACAGCTATGATCCGCCGGACGGCTACCAGAAACAGATTACCGGCCGGGCGGCGCCGGTTTCCGACCTGATTGTGGGGCATCACCCCCATGTGGTGCAGGGGTTTGACGTGCTGAACGGGGTGCCGGTGGTGTACAGCCTGGGCAACTGCGTTTTCGGCGGAAACACCCGGCCGAAGGATTTTGACGCCCTGGCGCTGCAGGCGGTGCTGCGCTTTGAGGAAGGCTCCCTGAAGGAAACGGAGCTGCGGTTCCGGCCCCTGTCGGTGACCGGCAATCCGCGGCGCAACGATTATTCCCCCGTGCTCCTCTCCGGGGAGGATGCCCTTCGGGTGCTGAAAAAGCTGAAGGAATCGACGGGAAACGACCCGGGCGAATGGGATGAGGAGCGGGGAGCGGGAGTGACCGTAGCGGCAAAATAAACCAGGAAATCTATCCCGGAAAGGCGGACACATGTCCAACGAATCGATGACGCGCAAAGCGATTTCCGTGGCCTGGCCGGCCATGACGGAAAGCTTTTTTGTCACCCTGGCCGGCATGATCGACACCATGATGGTGGCGGCCATGGGCAGCTATGCCGTGGCGGCGGTGGGCCTGACCAACCAGCCGAAATTTATCGGACTGACCCTGTTTTTCGGCGTAAACGTGGCGGTTTCCGCCCTGGTGGCCCGGCGCAAGGGGGAACAGCGGCGGGAAAGCGCCAACGAAATCTTTATGACCTCCCTGGTGCTGACGCTGATTCTCTGCGCGGTGATCACGGTGATCTTCGTGGTCTTTGCCCCGCAGATGATGGAGCTGGCCGGCAGCAACGCGGATACCCACCAGGCGGCGGTGGAATACTTCCAGATCATCATGGGCGGGATGTTCTTCAACGTGCTGACCATGGTGATCAACGCGGCCCAGCGGGGCAGCGGCAATACCCGCCTTTCCATGACCACCAACCTGGTGAGCAGCATTGTCAACGTGATTTTCAATTACCTGCTGATTGAAGGCCATCTCGGGTTCCCGGCCTGGGGCATCCGCGGCGCGGCGATTGCCACGGTGCTCGGCACGGTGATTTCCGCCGCCATGGCGGTGTTCTCCCTGTTCCGGAACAACAGCTATGTGCGCGTTCCGGACATGATCCGGCAGAAGGCGCGGCCCACCCGGGAAAGCGCAAGGGCCATCTGGCGCCTGGCCTGGAATACCTCCCTGGAGAACATTGCCATGCGTATCGGCTTCCTGGCCACGGCGCTGCTGGCGGCCCGGCTGGGAACGGATGAGTTCGCGGCCCATAATATCGGCATGAACATCCTGGGCCTCGGATTCTCCTTCGCGGACGGCATGCAGGTGGCGGCGGTGGCGCTGACCGGGGAAGCCCTGGGCGCCGGCAAAAAGAAGGAAGCCCGGGAGTACGGCGGCATCTGCCAGAAAATCGGGTTCGTCATTTCCGTGGCGCTGTCCCTGCTGCTCCTGCTGGGCGGCCGGTGGTTCTACAGCCTGTATTTCCGGGAGGAGCATATCCTGGACATGGGCGTGATCATTACCCGGTACACCATGTTCATCGTGCTGCTCCAGATTTCCCAGATTATTTTTACCGGCTGCCTGCGGGCGGCCGGGGACGTGCACTATACGCTGGTCGGGGCCCTGATCAGCGTCACCCTGATCCGTACCCTGGTAACGGTGCTGCTGGTGCTGGTGTTCAACCTGGGACTCCACGGCATCTGGCTGGGCGTGCTGAGCGACCAGCTGTCCCGGTTTTTCCTGATGGGCCGCCGCTTCCGGCAGGGGAAATGGGTGGACCTGAAGATTTAGAGGAGGGCAGAAGAAATGAAAAAGCTTTTCAGACGGCTCCTGATGCTGCCGGTGTTTCTTGCTGCCCTGCTGCTTGCCTGCGCCGCCGGAGCGGAAAAGCCCGGCCCCAAAGTGGTGGTGAAGGATCCGGACCATGTGCTGATCAACAGCACCCTGAAGGTGCATATTTACTGCGACGGGGCTACGGAGTACAGGCATGATATTCACTACAGTTCCGGCGGAACCGGCGGTTCGCTGAGCGTCGAGAAGGATCCGGATGGCGGCGTGGTGGCCATGGTTAAGATCGGGGGATCCGGGGACGGGGACAAATATGATTTGAAAATTTCCGCCTGCGTGGACGGGGAATGGACGGCGGAGACGGTTGTTCCGTTGACGTATGTTGCCTATGGCATGCTGGACGCGCCGGAATACAAGGTTTCTGACATTTACTTTGTCGGTCAGCCGGTGGAGGTGGATATCCAGCCGGTTCCCCATGCGCGGGACTATATCCTGCAGTACGGTCCCCTGAATGAACAGGGAGAAATGAGCAGCTATACGGAGATTATTACCGATAACATCCATGTTGAAATAGACCGGGATATGTTCTTTCCGGGCACCTACGGCCTGAAAGTGATTTCCAGTGCGGAAGGCTGGTTCAAACCGGATATCAAGAAACCGACGGTGATTCACCGGATGGAGTCGGGCGTGCATATGGGACCTGAAGTGATCTGCGATGATGCTTTCCTGTATGCCAACCACGAGGCGGATTTCACCTTCCGTGATGCGGACGCTACGCGCTTTATGTATTACTTTGAGGGGGAGACTGAACCTGTTGAGGTCTATGCACCGAACGGGGAGACGACCGTCCGGATTTATATTCCGCATCCGATGTGGACCGATTCCAAACTGGATTCCTATCCCCTGGTGGTACGGGCCTGGCATCCGGACTCCCAGAAATGGAGCCTTCCCACGGTGAAGAACTGCGCGGTGAACCAGGCAGTCTACGACCTGGTTCCGCATATTTCCTTTTTTGCCAATATGCTTGAAACAGAAGAAGACGTTGGCTATGGTTTTTCCGCCGGCATGTCACTAGCCACGGGCGCCGGGTGGGAAAGCTGGTTTTCAATCCGGCCGGAGGAACTGAAAAACCGGAAAGACATTTCCTGCGCACCGGCAAAATTCATGGTTTCCGTTGATAACCACGATGCGATCTATGAGGCGTGCCACGAGAAGGAACCCGTATGGACCATTGAACAGATCCAGGGAGAAAAAATCGGAATCAGGCTTGAGGGGATGTACGGAAACGACGGCGAATGGATCAATTCCGTTGCTCGCCTGGAACGGAATCCGTCCTCTTCCCAGGACCTGGTGTACCGGTTCACCTGTACCTGGGGCGGTTACCGTTCCGCCCGGACCTTCACGCTGCATTACCGCAAGGAAAACCTTCCGGACCGGACCACGGTTCCGGAAGTCCTGGAGATGCAGGTGGGCGTACCGTGGAAAATTAACTTTGATTTTGATCCGCCCATGACCTGGAGCGATATGATTACGGAATATACCATCAATTTTTCGAAAGAAGGCTACGTGGATTTCAAATGGCTTGCGGGGGCCGTTTCCTCAGAGAATGATTTTTTCATGACGCCGCTCAAGGCGGGGCAGGTTTTCGGATATGTAACGATGTTCAACAACAACCTGAGCATTACCAAGAAAATGCTGATCCGGATTGCGGATGAGAACGGGGTGGTTCCGGAGGAGGAACCGGAGTATTTCCCCGGGGACGTAAACAACGACGAGGTGATCGACGGCCGGGACGCGATCCGGCTGATGCGCTTCCTGGCCGGGGATACGGACGGGGAAACCGGGGAGGAAATCCATGTGCACCGGACGAATTCTGAATGCAACGGGGACGGCGTGATCGACGAAAAGGACCTGCTGCTGATTATGGAATTCCTGGCGGAAAGAGAAGGGGAATAATCCGGATTGCGGTGAAAACGGCAAGACCGGATCAAATAAAAAATCCAAAGGAGGAAACTGGAATGAAAAAACTGTTGGCTCTTCTTGTCGCGCTGATGATGCTTCTCGGCGCCGCTGCTGCGGAGGAAGCTGCTGCGCCTGCCCTGCAGAAGGACCTGGTGATCCTGTTTACCAGCGATGTTCACTGCGGGGTAAGCCAGAACTGGGGCTATGCCGGACTGGCTGCCGCCAAGGAGTATTACGCGAAGGACAACTATGTACTGCTGGTGGATGACGGCGACGCCATCCAGGGCGAACCCATCGGCACCATGTCCCACGGCGAATCCATTCTCAACATCATGAACGCGGTGGGCTATGACCTGGCCATCCCCGGAAACCATGAGTTTGACTACGGTGTGGAAACGTTCCTTGAACTGGCCCAAAAGGCGAATTACCAGTACCTGTCCTGTAACTTCAACAGGAAAGGCGAAATGATTTTTGAGCCCTGGGCCATCCGCGAATTCGACGGCGTGAAGATCGGTTTCGTGGGCGTGACAACCCCGTACACCCTTCGGACCTCCACTCCCAAATACTTCATGGATGAAGAAGGAAACTACATTTACGGTTTCCTGCAGGAAGACACGACGGGCGAAACGCTGTACCAGGCGGTGCAGAAGGCCGTAGACGATGTCCGGGCGGCCGGCGCCAGCTATGTGTTCGTGATTGCCCATCTCGGCAATGAAACGGAAGTGATTCCTTTCACCTACAGCGACGTGATTTCCCATATCACCGGAATTGACGCCCTGCTGGACGGCCACAGCCACGACTATGATGTGGTAACGATGAAGGACAAGGAAGGAAAGGATGTTATCCGCTGCGCCGTCGGCACGAAGCTGGATACCATCGGCAAACTGACCGTTTCCAAGGCAGGCGGAATCTCCGTGGAGCAGCTGAGCTGGAACCAGAAAGTCAGCGCGCCGGACCTGCTGAACGTGCAGAATGCCGCCGGTGATGTTGTGAAGGCGGAAGTCAGCAAGCTGGACGAAACCCTGCAAAACGTGGTGGCGAAGACCGCGGTGAAACTGGTGATCAACGATCCCGATCAGAAAACGGAAGAGGGAAAACCGATCCGGATCGTCCGCCGGACGGAAACCAACCTGGGTGACCTGTGCGCGGACGCGTACCTGAACCAGGCCGGGGAAGCCGACATCGCCTTTGTGAACGGCGGCGGAATCCGGGCGGAGATTCAGGAAGGCGATGTGACCCTGAACGATATCCTGAAGGTGCATCCCTACGGAAACAGCCTGACCGTGATCGAAGTCACCGGACAGCAGGTGCTGGATGCCCTGGAGTGGTCCGTGCATTCCCTGCCGGGCGAGTTCGGCGGTTTCAACCAGGTGGCCGGCCTGACCTTTGAGGTGGACGCCGCCATCGAGTCCCCCTGCGTTTCCGATGACAACGGAATGTTCCTGTCCGTGGAGGAAGGCAAAACCCGCCGGGTTCGCAACGTGCTGGTGGGCGGCGAAGCGCTGGATCCCGCGAAGGTCTACAAGCTGGCTTCCCATGACTACCAGCTGCTGGACCATGGCGACGGATACACCATGTTCGACGGCAGCAAAGTGCTGCAGGAATCCGTGAAGCTGGACAACCAGGTGCTGATCGATTATATTACCGAAACCCTGGGCGGCGTGGTCGGCGAGGGATACGACAATCCCTACGGCCAGGGCCGGATCGTCTCCGTGGGCGCCGGCGAATAAGCCGTTTTCCCTGAAAAAACACAGCGGGCCGCATCCTGACGGATGCGGCCCTTCGTGCCACTCTTGAACTTAGTTTTGCACTTCACTATCCCGGAAAAAGCAAAGAAAAGGCTTGATTTTGGCCGGAAGATGTGATAGACTTCAACCGATTACGCACCTTTTCTCCGCGACTGCTTGTGCCGCGTTGCGCGGTGGCCGGCCGCAAAGGAGAAAGGGGTGGAAAAATAACAAGGAGGGAACCCCAAATGGCAGTTATTTCCATGAAACAGCTCCTGGAAGCCGGCGTGCATTTCGGTCACCAGACCCGCCGGTGGAACCCGAAGATGGCGCAGTACATCTTCACCGAACGCAACGGCATCTACATCATCGACCTGCAGAAGACCGTCCGCAAGGTGGACGAAGCGTACGCTTTCGTCCGCGACGTGGCGATGGAAGGCAAGAGCATCCTGTTCGTCGGCACCAAGAAGCAGGCGCAGGAATCCATCGAAAGCGAAGCCAAGCGCTGCAACATGTTCTACGTGAACAACCGCTGGCTGGGCGGCATGCTGACCAACTTCAAAACCATCCGCACCCGGATCGACCGGCTGAACCAGATCGACAAGATGGAGCAGAGCGGCCAGTTCGACGTGCTGCCCAAGAAGGAAGTTATCAAGCTGATCCATGAGCGTGAAAAGCTGCAGGCCAACCTGGGCGGTATCCGCGAAATGAAAAAGCTGCCCGGCGCCCTGTTCGTTGTGGACCCCCGCAAGGAGCACATCGCCGTGACCGAAGCCCGCATCCTGGGCATCCCGATCGTGGGTATCGTGGATACCAACTGCGATCCGGACGAAATCGACTATGTCATCCCCGGCAACGATGACGCCATCCGCGCCGTGAAGCTGATTGCCGGCAAGCTGGCGGACGCCGTGCTGGAAGGCAAGCAGGGCGAGCAGAACGAAGAAGCGGAAGCTGCGGCTCCCGAAGCCGAAGCCGAGGCGGAAGAGAAGCCCGCCGAATAAGCCGCCCCGTTCCGCCGGAAGGGCGGAAAACCAAAAAATAACAGAGAGGAATGATCAAACATGGCAGCGATTACTTCTGCAATGGTTAAGGAACTGCGCGAGCGCACCAGCGCCGGCATGATGGACTGCAAAAAAGCGCTGGTCGAGAGCGACGGCGATATGGACAAGGCCATTGAATGGCTGCGTGAAAAGGGACTGAGCCAGGCTGCCAAGAAGGCCAGCCGCATTGCCGCGGAAGGCGTGGTCGCCCAGTACACCAATGAAGACGGCACCGTGGGCGCCATCGTTGAAGTCAACTGCGAAACCGACTTCGTGGCCAAGACCGACAACTTCATCGGCTTCGCCAACAAGGTTGCCAAGCAGGTGGCCCTGGCGAACCCCGCCGATGTGGACGCCCTGATGGCCCAGGCCTTCGTGGACGACAGCAGCAAGACCATTTCCGACCTGGTCAGCGATGCCACCGTGGCGATCGGCGAAAAGATTTCCGTCCGCCGCTTCAGCCGCTATGAGACCACCGGTGTGGTTTCCACCTACATCCACCTGGGCGGCAAGGTCGGCGTCATGGTCGAAGTCGCTGTGGATGCGGCCGGCCGCGCTAACGAAGAAGTGAAGACCTTTGCCCATGACCTGGCCCTGCAGATTGCCGCGGCGAAGCCCGAGGCTGTCCGCCGGGAGGAAGTGGACACCGAAAAGCTCGAGAAGGAAAAGGAAATCCTGCGGGCCCAGGCGCTGAACGAAGGCAAGCCCGAGAAGATCGTGGACCGCATGGTGGAAGGCCGTATCGAGAAGTACTACAAAGAAGTGTGCCTGCTGGAGCAGCCCTTCGTCAAGGACGGCGACAAGACCATCAAGAGCCTGATGGGCGAAATCGCCAAGGCTGCCGGCGCGGAGCTGGACATCGTGAAGTTCAGCCGCTTCGAGCGCGGTGAAGGCATTGAAAAGCGGAAGGATGACCTGGCCGCCGAAATCGCCGCGATGACCAAGTAATTACAAAAAAAGCAAAGGGCTGTCGAAGGACAGCCCTTTTGTATACGGCCGTCCCGGAAAAAGGAGGCGGCCGGGGGAGAACTTTATGAAAATCGGATTATTGATTGCAATCCGCCGGGAACTGGAGGCGTTCCTGGCTGGCGGGAAAGAACGGACCGAGGAAACGGTGGCGGGCAGGACCGTCTACAAAACCCGCATGGAAGGGCACGACGTGTTTGCGGTGCAGTCCGGCTGCGGGGAAATCGACGCCTCCTCGGCCGCCATGCTGCTGATCGTGAAGTACGGCTGCGAGGTGATCGTCAACTTCGGCGTGGCCGGCGCGCTGGACGCGGACCTGAAGGTGGAGGATCTGTTTGTGGCGGAGAAAGCCTGGCATTACGACTATGACGTGACGCCCTTTGCCGACACTGTCAGGGTGGGCCAGTACGAGGAATATCCGGATGAATTCATTCCGCTGGATGCCGGCCTGGTCCGCCTGGCGGAAAAGTGTGTTCCGGGCATCCGCCGCATCGCGGTGGCCAGCGGGGACAAATTTGTGGAAAACCGGGAGGAAAAGCTACGGCTGCGGAAATCCGGCTGCGGAATCTGCGAAATGGAGCTGGCCGGCATCGCCCGGGTCTGCTCCCGCAGCAATGTAAAATGCCTGAGCATCAAATGCATCAGCGACGCCTTTGACGGCACCGGGGCGGACTTTGAGAAAAACGTACGGAACAGCGCCGTCCGGGCGTTCGCCGCCATCCGCGAAGTGCTGAAGGCTCTCTAAAAAATGTTTGTACAAGCGCATCGGTTATGATATACTTAATTGGATACCCACATCAACCTGAACAGGAGGAAACGAGTCACATGCAATACACCAAAGAAGTTGAAGACATGGTCTGTGTTGCGAAGGGCCCGAACCATGGCCCCGCACCTATTCCTGAAGAAGGAAAATGGATTCAGGCCAAGGAAATTAAGGACATTTCCGGTTATACCCACGGCATCGGCTGGTGCGCTCCCCAGCAGGGCGCCTGCAAGCTGAGCCTGAACGTGAAGGACGGCGTGATTCAGGAAGCCCTGGTGGAAACCATCGGCTGCTCCGGCATGACCCACTCCGCCGCCATGGCCAGTGAAATCCTGCCCGGCAAGACCATTCTGGAAGCGCTGAACACCGACCTGGTGTGCGACGCCATCAACACCGCCATGCGCGAACTGTTCCTGCAGATCGTGTACGGCCGTACCCAGAGCGCTTTCTCCGATGACGGACTGCGCATCGGCGCCGGCCTGGAAGACCTGGGAAAGGGCTTGCGCTCCATGGTGGGTACCATGTACGGCACCAAGGAAAAGGGCACCCGTTACCTGGAAATGACCGAAGGCTACGTGGTCAAAATGGCCCTGGACAAGGACGACCAGGTCTGCGGCTATCAGTTCCTGAGCCTGGGCAAGATGATGGACGCCATCAAGAAGGGCATGTCCCCGAATGAAGCGTACGAGAAGAATCTCGGCACCTACGGCCGGTTCAAGGCTGAAGACGGCGCGGTCAAGTGGATTGACCCGCGCAAAGAGTAAGGGGAGGTGGCACGAATGGCTCTGTTTGAAAACTATGAAGGCCGCATGCCTCAGCTGCAGCCTGTTCTGGATAAGTACGGATTCAAGAATTTTGACGAGGTCAAGGCGTTTACCAACGGCAAGGGCGTGGACGCGTACTCCATCGTGGAAAGCACCCAGCCCATCTGCTTCGAAAACGTGAAGTGGGCGTATGAACTGGGCGCCGCCATCGCCATCAAGGAAGGCGCGAAGAACGCCGCGGAAGCCGCCAAGTGGATCGGCACCGCGCTGCAGGCCTTCTGTATCCCCGGCTCCGTTGCGGACCAGCGCCAGGTCGGTATCGGCCACGGCAACCTGGGCGCCATGCTGCTGGACGAGGAAACCGAGTGCTTCGCTTTCCTGGCCGGCCATGAATCCTTCGCTGCCGCGGAAGGCGCCATCAAGATCGCCCTGAACGCCAACAAGGTGCGCACCAAGCCCCTGCGCGTGATCCTGAACGGCCTGGGCAAGGACGCTGCCATGATCATCAGCCGTATCAACGGCTTCACCTATGTGCAGACCAAGTACGACTACCTGTCCGCTGACGTGAAGGAAGATCACGCGCTGACCGTTGTCAAGAAGACCGCTTACTCCAACGGTGACCGTGCCAAGGTTAACTGCTACGGCGCGGACGATGTGCGTGAAGGCGTTGCCATCATGTGGCATGAA
>JAFXRG010000043.1 GCA_017526525.1 Clostridia bacterium
CGCGCTGCTTCTGGCCGCCGGACAGCTCGTCCGGATAGTTCAGCGCCTTCTCGGCCAGACCGACCATGCGCAGCAGCCGCATGCCCTCCGCATAGGCCTCCTGCCGGCTTTTGCCCAGCAGGTCGACGGGGGAGAGCATGATGTTTTCGATCACCGTCAGATGGCCGAAAAGGTTGAAGCTCTGGAATACCATGCCCATCTTCTGACGCACCTGGGTGATATCGCACTTCGGGTCGGTGATTTCCTGATCATTGACCCAGATCCGCCCGGCCGTGGGGTGCTCCAGCTGGTTGATGCACCGGAGCAGCGTGCTTTTTCCCGTTCCGGAGGGCCCGATGACGGAGATCACGTCGCCGTTCCGGATTTCTGTATTAACGTCCCTGAGCGGGACCGCGTTCGCGTATTCCTTCCGCAGGTGCTCAATCCGGATCCGGACGGCGTCCCGGGCGTTCCCGGGCTGCGGAGCCGCTCCGGCCGCCTGCGCCCCGGGGAACGGGTCCGTGGCGGTATTCCCTGGCGCATCCTCCGCCCCCGCGCCGCAGCCCTTCAGAATCTGCTCCCGGCTGCGCCGGCGGGGGTCAATCCCGATGCGGATCCGGCGGACGGCCATGCTCAGCAGCGCCTCCAGCGCGAAGTAGATCACCGTGATGGCGATCAGCGGGAAGAATGCTTCATACGTCCGGCTGCGCACGATGTCGCCCATCCGCGTCAGATCCTGCACGGCGATGTAGCCGACGATGGCGGTGGCCTTGATCAGGGAAACCACTTCGCTCTGATAGGCCGGCAGGATATGCGGGATGGCCTGGGGCAGGATGATCCGGAAAAAAGTATGCCGGCTGGAATGCCCCAGCGCACAGGCGGCCTCGTACTGCCCGCGGTCAATGGTGCCGACGCCCATCCGGATCAGCCCGTATACCGCGGCGCCGAAGGTGAGCGTGAATCCGAGCACGGCCACGGTGATGCCGCTGACGGACACGGAGCCGAAAACGACATAGTACAGGATCATCAGCAGCACGACCGTGGGCGTGCCCTGAACGAGCCAGGTGCATGCGCGCGTGGCCGCGTTGGCAAACCGGTTCCCGTTCCGGCAGATCATGAACATCAGGAAGCCCAGCCCGGTGCCGAAGAGAATGGCCAGCATGGTGATCAGCATGGTGATGCCGACGCCCTCGAGGAAAAACTGCCAGCGGTCCTCCCGGATGAAGGTTTTCTCAAAGCTCTCGCCGATGCCTGCCCAGAAGCCCGCGCTTTCGGCGGTCCCCTGGATCGTGGCCATCGCGGTTCCGCTGTGGTAGGTCGGGCTGCTGAACAGCACGCTCTCGGCCCGCTCCGCGGTCACGGTGATCCCGCAGGCGGCGAAATCGCACTTGCCGCTCTGCACGGAGGCGATCACTCCGTTAAAGTCCATGGGGACGATTTTCAGCGCATACCCGTTCGCCTCACAGAACCGGGCGGCAATATCCACGTCGTACCCGACCTCGTCCCCGTTCAGCACGAAGGTGAAGGGCGGGAGGGCAGGATCCAGCGCCATGCGCAGCGTGCCGTTCACCGCGGGCAGCGCTTCGTAAACCGGCAGGGTATACCGGCTTTCATCGCCGGAAAACCATTTCTCCCGGATCTCCTCCATCGTGCCGTCCGCCCACAGCTTCTCCACAAAGGCACTGTACTGATCCCGCAGGGCCTGGCCCCTGTCCGACCGGGCGAAGAGCGCCGCCAGGTCGGTATGGTCGAGCATCGTTTCAATCTTCAGATCGCTGTTGGAAGCGGCGACAAACTGAAGCGTCGGCAGTTCGCAGGCCCATGCGTCGACCTTCCGGGCGCGGAGGGCGGCGAGCACATCCGTCTGGTTGTTGAAATAGCGCAGCTGGACATCCGGAATATGCGCCTGCGCCACTTCTCCGCTGATCGTTCCGGTCTGCACGCCGACGCGCAGCCCCCTGTAGCGGGAAAGATCGTCGGTGTCCGTCTGCGCTTCCCCCTCCGGGGATACCTCCGCCCCCGCGGAGAAGCACACTAGAAGTGCCGCCATGAGGAGTACGGCCCAAATTCTTCTGATCATCTGATGCCTTCCTTTGATGAATAATTGCCTTGATGAGGACTGGGCGGATGAGGTCTACGGGGGTCAACCCACCCATATGCCGGATATTATCGACTGCAGCAAAATCCGCGGGCAAACCGTATGGAGCGGTTTGCCCGCGGATTTTGCATGATCATCCCCTTACGTGGACTTGACCAAAAAGCTGATCGGCGCCACGCTGTCCACCACGATCGTCGCGCCATACTCCCCGTTGACAAGACTGACCGGTGCGAAAGCGAGCTGCAGGCCCGTCTCATCCCGTTCCACCTCTGAAATCAGGAATTCCGCGTTTCCCATTCTGACCGTCATGCCGGGAAGAACATCCGCACCGTCCGCAATGATGATCCGGGCCTGGCTGTCTGTGACGAGCGCCTTCGCCCGGACAGTCGTTTCAAGTTTTCCCACGAAAGCCCAGATCAATACCGCCGCAAGCAACAAAATAATCGCGGAAAGCATCGCCCATATCCCCACGTTTGTCACGCGGAGATAATCGGAAAGCTGCTCCGGCGAAGAAATGGGCTCAGGCTTTCTCCGCCCGGAGATTTCTACTTTCTGTTCTCTTGCCATAGTCTGCCCTCCAAATTCCCACGCATTTGCATGAAATCAGAATTTGAAGTAGCCGCAGTTTCTGCACCAAACCTCATTCCAACTCACACAGCTCATACTCGGATAGAAATGGCAATCTTTGCCGCATTTCGGACAGGTATAATTTGGCATGGTATAATAATGAATATTGCTGATTGAGCATCCGCCGTCCGTACCCCAGCAGTTGCTGCCCGCTTCAACGGTCGCCGCGCAGCCCTCGGTGAACCAGTCCCGGTCTCCGCCGATTGCGATGCTTCCGCCGGCTACATCATCCAGTTCATCAAATGAAAGCGCTTTGACTTCGGTTTCTGTGGCGTTCTTCTCCTGGATTTTGGCCCAGACTTCATCCGGTGTCGGATCCGTGATCCCTTCCGCCTTCAGAAGGCTTTCCACTTCCTCCCTGCTCTGCGCGTTCAGAAGATTTCTGTACAGTTCCTTTGTAAATTCCGCCATTTTTCAGATCCTCCATTTCATTCTCATTTTGAAATAAGTCTCAGAACATGCCACTTGTTATGGCACGCCATGTTCTGCCTCCATATCATAACATTATTGTTGTCTTGAACACGCCGCAGCTTCTGCACTTAATCTCATGCTCGGCATTGGAATACCATACATTGCGAAAGCAACTTCGGCCGCACTTCACACAGTAAGCATTCGGCATGTTAAAATATTCAATATTGCTGATTTCGCATCCGCCGTCCGTACCCCAGCAGTCGCTGCCCTCTTCAACGGTCGCCGCGCAGCCCTGTGTGAACCAGTCCCGGGTTCCGCCGATTGCGAGGCTGACTCCGCCGGCTACATCATCCAGCTCATCAAATGAAAGCGCTTTGGCTTCGGTTTCTGTGACGTTCTTCTCCTGGATTTTGGCCCAGACTTCATCCGGTGTCGGATCCGTGATCCCTTCCGCCTTCAGAAGGCTTTCCACTTCCTCCCTGCTCTGCGCGTTCAGAAGATTTTCGTACAGTTCCTTTGTAAATTCCGCCAATTTTCAGATCCTCCATTTCATTCTCATTTTGAAATCAGTCTCAGAACATGCCACTTGTTATGGCACGCCATGTTCTGCCGACATCCTCCTCGTATTATGATTCAAGCTGCCCGATGCTGCGCAGCAAATCATCCTTTCTGGCCTTCCAGCCATCCCTGAAATACCGGCATACGTCAAGATCCTTTGACAGGTAGTCCGTGGGATGATCCCGGACGGCGATCGCCCGGCAGCCGCCGCAGCAGCCGCTCCGGTATTCACAGGTTCTGCACTCCGGATTGTGCTCCATAAAATCGCTGACATGAAAACCGGTGATGTCCATATAAGCGGACTTCCTGTCCAGAATGTCCTCCAGAGGCGTTTCCAGCATATTGGGAAACTGATCTTCGATCGGACCTCCCACCATGGACATGCAGGGCAGGACGTTTCCCGTGGGACTGACATACATCCCGCGACGCACATGGCTGCACATCAGCGCCTTGCCGAAATGCGCCTCCTCCACGTCCTTTTCAAACCAGGATGACAGTTTTTCCCGGGGGACGTCGTAGTTGAAAAATCCATCCAGGCCCAGCGTCAGGGGCTTTCCATCCTCGAAGTAATGCGGGATGTATTCCAGAAAAGCTTCGTACTCCTCCTCCTGCGTGAGAAAATGCTCCGGCTCGTTTTTCCATTCGCCCAGGGGGTTTGCCTTGCCCACCTTCATGCTGCGCACGCCCAGCGAGGCCATCAGATTGACGGATTCACGGATACTCCCGGCGCTTTCCCGGCAGATCACCATGGAAACGGAGGTGGGAATACGGCGATCCTGACAGCGCTTCAGCGCGTCCAGCACGATTTTTTCCGCCCCGCGAACGCCGCGCATCCAGTCGTGATGCCCGACCCCGTCAAAGCTGAACTGGATGGAAGAACCCATATGGCGCTTTTCCATCTCATCCAGAAAATGATCCGTGATCAGAAGCCCGTTGGAATAAAGGGTGACAATCGAAAGCCCGCGCTCGTGAATGGCGTCGACAAGGTCCCAGAAATCCCTGCGGAACATCGGCTCGCCGCCTGTCAGATGGATATTCCGCACGCCGCAGCGCTCAAAGGCGTCAAGCATCGTCATCAGCTGCGCAAAGGAGGGTTCCCCCTGCGCCGCGTGCGGAGCGGACATAAAGCAGTGACGGCATTTATAATTGCACCGGCCGGTAATGGACCACTGCACGTATTCCTTGAACCGGGCGTTGAAAAAGCGGTATTCCTGGGCGGGGGAGAGCCGCTCCGATCCGTCCGTCCTGCGGATAAAATAATTCTTTTCCCAGTGATCGTATTGATTCTTTTGCTCTTCGGTGAGCTCGTTCCACATGACGGGCGTTTTCCCGTCGCAGGCGGAAAGCAGGCGAAAGGCCGGCTCCAGCAAAAACTCCGTCCGGGCAAAGTACAGCGCCTGAATGGCATACGGAAGCAGTTTCCACCCGCGCAGGGCGTATCCGGGCGAAAGAATATAGTATCTGATCCCGTCCGGCGGATTCATCCCCATATCCGGCCGCCTCCTTTCCCGGCCTGTTCCGCAGCACCGCACGGTCAGACCGAACGAATCGCATCCACTATCAGGTAAAACTTGGCGGGTCTTCGCCCGGCGCCGATCCACTTCATCTTGGTACAGCAGGGAAAGCAGTGCTGCTCCCAGACCTCAAATCCGTTTTCGCCGAAAAACACCCTTTCATCGGAAAACAGGCACGGCTCCAGCTGCAGCCACCGATCGTCCGAAACGCCCATATCCATGTAGATCTCACACGTTCGCTTCAGCCAGCCGTCTTCCCGAAACAGCGGGGAACAGTCGGGACGGATGCTTTCATAAAGCGACAGAAGGGATAAAACCGGCAAGAATGAACCGTCCGGCAGCATATCGAACTGAATCGATATGGAAGCTTCCACTTCCGCCAGATGCGATATGTCCGCAAGCATCGTCCCGTCGTACGCCGTAAACCCGATCGCATCGAAGCATTCCCGAAGGTACTGCGGGCTGCAAAGCGCGCGGCGGGCCTGGTCATCCGCGATCGTCACTTCCATCCGGGTGTTGTTTGTGCCCCGCCCGGGAAAAACCCCGGTATACTGGCAAAACCACCCTTTGGGCAGGCTTTGCACAATCCGCACAAAGGAATCCGTCCGCTCCGGCTCTCCGACGGCGCCGAAGAAACCTTCCGCCGTCCGCATGCTGCCCCCGATTTTGCAGTGGATTCCCGAGAGCGTGCCCGACAGCGCCGCGTCCAGCTCAAAGTGGAGATACGGCCTGAGCCTCCCCATCCCGGCGGCCCAGTCCACCGCCGCCTGCGCCGTGACCAGCGCCGGATCGGCCATGCGGCAGCCGGGGATGCAGTACCGGGGATTCAGGATCACCAGGGAATCATACTCCGGCTTTCCTGCCAGCGGCGCTTCCACAAAGCAGGCGGCGGACGGGCAGCCGGCAGGCGACAGGCGCCCGGAAGCATCCAGAAGCCTTTCCGGGCCTTCCCCCATGAGCACGTTCTCCCGGCCGTCCGAAAACGCGCGATTCCAGGTGTCCCGAAGCATTTTTTCGGCGGCTCTGTTATTGATCATTCCCGCTCATCCTGCCTTTTCCAGCTGCTGCCGTCTGACCAGATCGGCAAATACGCCGTCTTTTGCGATCAGCTCGTCATATGTTCCGTCTTCGATAATCCGGCCGCCGTCGAGCATCAGAATCCTGTCACAGTTCCGGATCGTGGAAAGGCGGTGCGCGATGACCAGGCGCGTACAGCCCAGGGAATCCAGGGCCTCGGAGACCTGCTTCTGCGTCCTGTTGTCCAGCGCGCTGGTCGCCTCGTCAAAAATCAGGAGCTTCGGGTTCGGGGCAATCGCGCGGGCAATCATAATCCGCTGTTTCTGGCCGCCTGAAATGCCGCCCTGCCCCTCGGAAATAATGGTGTGCATGCCCATGGGCATCGCGCGGATATCTTCGGCGATCCCGGCTTTTTCCGCCGCTTTCCACGCATCGTCCAGGGTCAGTTCCGGAGCCGTAATGACAATGTTCGAATAAATATCGCCCGCAAACAGGCCCGCGTCCTGCATGACCGTTCCGATCTTCCGGCGCAGAGAGGGAAGGTCCAGATTGTTCATGTCCTTATTGTCGTAGTAAATGACCCCTTTTTCAGGCTTCTCAAACCCAAGCAGCATCCGCACCAGCGTGGATTTTCCGCACCCTGTTTTGCCGACGACCGCAACGTATTCGCCGGCGCGGATCTTCAGGGACAAATCGTCCAGGATATACGGGCTGTCCTCGCTGTAACGGAAGGATACATGATTGAGTTCAACGGTTCCCATCAGATCGGTGATGATTTCCTTGCCCTGCGCGCTTTCCGGCTCGGTTTTCAGGAAGGGCTCGGCCATTTTCAGCATGGGCTGAATCTGGGCCGCGGACATCGCAACGCCGGACAGCGACATGAACGCGCCCATCAGCATTCCGTAAGCGGCGGTAAAGGCGAAGTAGGCGGACTGGTCAATCCCGCTCTTCACCGCAAGGTAATACATTATGATGTTGGAGACCAGGGTGATCGCGCCGGTAATGACCGAATTGATTTTGATGAACATCGGCGGGTTATACGTGGTTTCCGCCGTATCCGAATACAGCCCGAGCCATTTGGCAAATATCCGTTTTTCCGCACCCGCCAGCTTGATTTTCTGTACGCCGCTGATGATCCCAAAGGTTAACCCGGATTCCCTGGCTGCCAGTTCCATCCGCCTGTGATTAATCCGGATCTGCACCAGCGTGGTGATCACGGAAAAGCCCACGGTCACCAGCACGATGATCACCGCGGGAACTACCAGCGTTGGCGCAAATCTGAAAATCTGACCGATATACAGAAGGGAAGTGATGGAAGTCAGACCCGTATTCAGCACGATGCTCAGAATCGTGGTACACAGCTTGTTGACGGAGGAGGCTCTGGAAGAGAGCTCTCCGGGGCTGTATTTCCTGAAAAAACTGGCCGGCAGCGCCAGCAGACGCATGGTCATCGACGCTTCCACGCCCATCGTTGTCTTGGTGGTCAGCCGGGTCCGGATCATCTCATGGACGCTGCCGAGCAGCTGGGAGGATACCATCACGCAGACCGTACAGATCACGACGGCAATCAGCATATTCGGCTGGCCGCTGGAGAGCACGGGGCCTGTCAGCAGCCGGCTGATCTGCGGCATGAGCAATCCCACCAGGGTGAGCGCCAGGGTTCCTGCGGCGATCATGATAAAATCGCTCAGGGAAACGCAGCGCTTCAGATACAGCAGCAGATCAGCGATCCGCAGCTTCTTCTGGGGCAAAGGGCGATAGAAGCACATCGCGTCCGTATCGAATTGTGCGGCGGTCCGTGCATTCAGTTTTTCCCGCTTTCCGGTCCGGGGATCGGTAAATACATATCCCGTAATTCTGCCCGGCAGCAGGGCGACGGGCAGGCCCCCGTCCTTCATGAAGGCGAGCATCGGCCCGAAAGCGTCCCTGTACCACTTTCCGTCCAGCGTCACGCTCCGGCGCATCAGGCCATGGGGGCTCAGGGCGTAATCCAGCTGCCCCTCTGTGCCCACGATGTTTTCCGGAACGTCGACAGGCTTGCAGTGATAGTACTTCAGGATATCGTCAATCGCGCCCTTGGTGATGATCCGTTCATCGCTGATCCTGTCGGCGGCCCGCCGGCCCAGTACCACTCCGGCGATTTTGGCAAAAGACTCCTCCAGAAGCTGTTGATCGGCTGCCTGCCACTCTTTGATCTGATCGTCAAACCACTCCAGGTTCATCTTTTTTCACCGCCCTTACTCATTCGCAACCAGGTCGGCATATGCGCCGCCCAGCTGCATCAGTTCGTCATGGGTGCCACGCTCGGCGACCTTGCCTTGGTTCAGTACGATGATTTCGTCACAGTCCCGCACAGTGGACAGCCGGTGGGCGATCACCACGCAGGTAATGCCCCGGCGCCGGATTGCCTTCATCACGTCGTTTTCCGTCCTGGCGTCCAGGGCGCTTGTCGCCTCATCCAGGATAATGATCGTAGGATCCTGGGCCAGCACGCGCGCGATCTCCATCCGTTGGCGCTGTCCGCCGGAAAGGTTTTTGCCGCCGCTGGTCAGCCTGTGCTGATAGCCGCCCGGGAGCCGGGTGATGTCATCGTGCAGCTGGGCGTCCTGCGCGGCCATGATCACTTCAAAATCCTCGATGGTATTGTTCCACATCCGGATGTTGCTGGCGATGGTATCTTCAAACAGGGTGATTTCCTGATCCACGACCGCCACCGAGCCCACCATCACTTCCCTGGGATAGGCGCAGCGGGGCTTGCCGTCAAAGAGGATTTCCCCGCTCCAGGGCTGGTACAGCCCGGAGATCAGCTTGGACACAGTGGATTTACCGCATCCGGAAGCGCCCACCAGCGCCACCCGCTGGCCGCCTTCGAGCTTCAGGGAGAAATTCTCGATCAGCGGTTTTTCCAGCCGGGAATAGCCGAAGGTGACGTTTTTCAGCTCCAGATTGCCCCCGAGCTTTCTCATGACTGTTTCTTCGCCCGGCTGACTGGTAAGGGCAGCATCCTCCGGGTATTCCATCACGTCTTCCACGCGCTCCATCTGCGTCCGCATTTCCTGAATGGTCTGCCCCACGGAAATCAGCGACATGGCCGGGGACATAAAGGAGCCCAGAAAGCCCTGGAACATCATGACGCCGCCCAGCGTGAACTTTCCCTGCATGATCAGATAAACGCCGAGCACCAGGACCACATAGTTGGAGAGGCTGGAAAGAAGGGAAGGGACGCTGCCAAGCAGCAGATCGTTTTTGTTTGCCTTGACGGTTTGCGCGTTGACGGATGCCTGATAACCCGCCCATTTCTGAAAATATCCTCTTTCGGAACCGCTGGATTTGATGGTTTCAATCATCGCAATCCCGTTCATTGCCGTGGACTGCATTTTTCCTGCGTCCCGCATCTGAACGCGGGTGATATTGACGCGCCGTTTGGAAATAATCCGGGAAACGGAAATATTGATCACCAGCGTGACAACGCCCACCAGGGTCAAAAGAGAACTCTGCCGGAGCATCAGGACAAGGTAGAATACCATCATGGCCGTATTCAGCAAAAGCGGCGCAAAGGTGGTCACCAGTATCCCGGCGATGGAGGCGTTCTGGGAAAGTCGCCCCTGAATATCGCCCGCCTGCCGCTGGGAGAAGAATTCCATGGGCAGGTGAAGAACCTTCCACATATAGGATGTGCTTCCGATGGCGGCCATTTTGCCGTTGATTTTCAGCGAATAAACCGCCTGTGCCCAGTTTACGGCGATCTGTATGGCGGCCAGCAGGATCAGGAAGCTGATAAAGCCGGGCAGCCATTCGATGTTTTGCCCCGTCAGAAGCCTGTCCATGAAGATGCGGGAGGTGACGGAATTGGCAATGCCGAAAAGATAGACGATCACGGTGGTCAGCATGACGAAGGCCACCGCCGCCCCTGCGCCGGTCAGGCGCTTGCGGGCAAACTCCAGCGTGCTCTTGGGCTTGCCGCTCGGAACAAAGCTTTCTCCGGGCACAAGCGTAATGGTAATGCCGGTAAAGGAGGCGTCAAACTCCTCCATTGTCACGCGCAGATTGCCCCGGGCGGGATCATTGAGATAGGCATACTTCCCTTTGAACCCGTCCAGGACCACAAAGTGATTCATGTTCCAGTGAATGATGCAGGGAAACGTTGCATTTTTCTGAATGCTTTCGGGATTATAGCGAAACGCCTCCACTTTGAAACCGTAGTTCACTGCCGCAAGCGCGATATTCTTCGCCTTGCTTCCGTCACGGGAAACGCCGCAGGCGGAGCGGACCTCCTCAAGCGGAACCCATTTGCTGTAATATGCCATCACCATGGCCAGCGACGCCGCTCCGCACTCCACCGCCTCAAGCTGCATCACCACGGGCACCTTCGCTACGCCTTGCTTCAGCGGCTGATTGACTTTACTCATTTTTTTTTCACCTGCCCGTCAACAAAAACTGAATGGGGTGAACGGTTCTTGTGATCACCGTTCCGGTATATACGCCGTCCGGCAGGCTGAGTTCCGCAATGCCGCAGATGCGCCCGTATTCGTCGGTCTCAGTGGTAATAATGGCCGTTTCTTCTCCTTCCACCCGAAGCGGCATTCCGATTTCATAGATATTCGGGCCGGCCGGCATGACCCGGGCTGTCTGACGATCCGCGATCACCCGGGCTTCCACGGTTGTTTCCAGATTTCCGAAGAACAACCATGAAAAAATACCGGCAAGCAGCAAAACCACAGCGGCGACGGTGACCCATATGCTGGGATTTGCGACGCGCAGGTAATCTGTCAAATGATCCGGAGCCGAAATGCGCTTGAGCGTTTTGGAACGAAACAAGGATTCTTTCTGATGCTCAGTCATAATTCCCCTTCTCCCTGGCCGGCATGGTTCACCAGTATCAACCTGACTCGATTTTTTTGTCAATAAACGTATATATCATAACAGGGAAAACGTCATATTACAAGAAAAAAATTGGCATGCCCGGCCTCCCGGGGGCGGCCTGGCTACCGGTAAAAAAGCGGCTTATCATTGATTTCGCTGTTGAGTCGCGGCCGTTTTTATGGTACTATTTCGCTACAGTGGTTGCTATCCATTGCTTTGACGTTTTATTTTCTTCCTGTTGAAGAGAAAGAAGATCAGTATTGATGAGCGAAAGAAAAGGAGATACAAATCAGTGAACGGGGAATATGTGATCAGAATTCCCGCCAGGCTGGAAGGAATGGATCTTATTCTGGCTTTTGTCAGCCTGCTGCTGGACGCCAATGGCTGTTCCACCAAAGCGCGCACGCAGCTGCGGATGGCGATGGAGGAACTGTTTGTAAACGTGACCCTTTACGCTTATCCCGATGGAAACGGCTGGGCGGAAATGCGGGGCAGCGTGGATAACGGCGTGGCGACATTTGAGATGATCGATGGCGGAAGGCCGTTCGATCCCCTGGCAAAGGAAGATCCGGACATCATGCTTCCCGGGGAAGAGAGAAGCATCGGCGGCCTGGGCATCTACATGGTGAAAACCATGATGGACGAGGTGAACTATGAGTACCGCGACGGCTGCAACCGGCTGCTGATGCGCAAACGGCTCTGAGCTGAATGGCAAACGGCGCCGTGGGGATGCCGTCGGATGGATGGCTGACAGAAGGAAACACTTTTCATTCATTATTTTAGGAGGTATGGCAAAATGACACTGACTACCGAGAAAAAAGGAACACAGCTGACGGTTCACCTCTCCGGTGAACTCAACACGATGACTGCGCCGGAATTGTCCGCGCTTCTGAGCAGGGAGACGGACGGCATCAATGACCTGGTTCTTGATTTCGCGGGGTGCGACTATGTTTCTTCAGCCGGCCTGCGCGTGCTGCTGGCCGCCTATAAAGCGATGAAGGCGATAAACGGCAGCATGAAGCTGACCAACGTGGGCGAAAATTTCCAGGATGTGCTGGAAAACACGGGGCTGGATGCCGTGTTCGGGGCCTGATTTATGATTGATGTGTATGTGACTTTGTATCAGACGTATGGAATAGAAGGCTTATCCTCTATGATGAATTCTGCTGAGTAAGCCGCCAGGGACGGTATAAACGAAGAGAAGTAGTGAAGCTCTGATGAACCATGACAGAAAAAATAATATTGCAACGATTGCGATATTCGGAAGCCTGCTCCTAACGGTTATCCTGGTAGCCGGAACCATATGGATGGGCTCCCGGGGCAGACGTGACACGGAAGAAGCTGTTCGCTCCGTAAGCCTTCTGTATCTGGACGAGCTGGCTGGCCGCAGGGAGCAGGTTGTAGAGGATAACTTGCAGGAAAAGATCCAGACAATCAGAGTTGCCATCGACCTGATGACCGACGAGGATACCAGTGACAAGGCACATCTGGAAGCCTACCAGACCCGCATGAAGCAGCTCTACCATCTGGATAAGTTTGCCTTTGTGGATAAGGATGGCCTGATCTATACTTCCACAGGCACCCAAAGCAACATTGATGAATACAGCTTTGATTATCGGGCGCTTTCAGAGCCGGAAATATCCATCTTTAATCCGAAAAGCTCGGAAAAGCGCGTCATTATCGCTGTGCCGGTCAATATTCTCTTTGAAGAGAAAACGCTGTCCGTGTGCTTTATGGAAATAGACATGCAGGAAATGCTCTCCGGCGTTTCCATGAGAACCAATACTGACAACGCCACATTCTGCAATATCTATACGGAAAGCGGAACAGCCCTGACGGATTTCGTGCTGGGCGGCCTTGCCATGGAGGACAATCTGCTGGATGCCATGAAGATAGCAACCTTCGAGCCGCCCTATTCCTACGACCGTTTCACGTCGGAATTTCAGTCCAAAACACGGGGCGTCGTTTCTTTCACGTTCAATGGCATTCGGGAGACGCTGACCTATATTCCGGTAAGCGGAACGGATTGGCAGCTCACCTATCTGATCCGTGAAAGCGTCATCAGCGAGCGCATCAGCTCCATATCGGAAGGCACTGTAAGGCGGAGTATCATTCAGTCTGCATTGACTGTCCTTGCCATGCTGCTGATGTTTGGCTTCATCATTGGCCAAACCAAAAGAAACAGCAGACTCCAGTTGGAACAGGAGACCGCCGCAACGGAAAATCGTGTAAAGCAAGAGGAACTGGAGCACCGTCTGGCTTTGCAGGAGAAGCTGCTGGCAGAGCAGCGCCAGCGGGAGCAGCAGGACAAAATGATCACCGCCCTGGCCGCGGACTATTGGAGCGTATATTATTTGGAACTGGACAAAAATGAGGGCGTGTGCTATCAGGCTCACACGGATCTGGACGCTCCGGGCTTTGCGGTAGGAGAGCATTTCACTTATCTTTCCGCTGTGACGGCCTACGCCAATCAATACATAACAGATGAGTACCGGGAAGATTTTCTGCGCTTCATCCAGCCGGATTCTATTCGGGAAGGGCTGAATAAGCATCCGGTTATTTCCTATACCTACATGGTGAAGCGCCGCGGAAAAGAGAGCTATGAGACCGTCCGTTTTGCCCGTGTTCATCATGGCGATGACAAGAATGAACGGTATATCGACAGTGTGGGCGCCTGCTTTGTGGATGCAGACACGGCTACCCGCAAAGCCATGGAGCAGCAGCGGGCGCTCAGTGACGCGCTGACAGCCGCTGAGGAAGCAAACAAAGCAAAAACGGCATTTCTGTCCAATATGAGTCATGAAATCAGAACGCCGATGAACGCCATCATCGGCCTGGACAGCATTGCCCTGAACAACCCGGATATATCACAGGAGACCAGAGAGTATCTGGAAAAAATCGGAGCCTCCGCCGACCATCTGTTGGGGCTCATCAATGACATTCTGGATATGTCCCGCATCGAGTCCGGGCGGCTCACGCTTAAAAATGAAGAGTTCTCTTTCCGAAAGCTTCTGGAAGCGGTCAACACCATGTTCAGCAGTCAGTGTCAGGAGAAGGGGCTGGAGTATCAATGCCATCTCAACTCTGAGGTGGACGATTACTACATCGGCGACAACCTGAAGCTGCGTCAGGTGCTGATCAACATTCTCGGCAACGCTGTAAAATTCACACCCGAAGGCGGCAAGGTGGAACTGCAGGTAGAGCGAAGCGCCAAATTCGATGGAAAATCCACCCTGCGTTTTACGATTTCCGACACAGGTATTGGTATGAGCAAGGAATACCTGCCCCGGCTGTTCGACACGTTCTCCCAGGAGGATTCCTCCACGACGAACAAATACGGCAGTACAGGTCTTGGCTTGGCCATCACAAAAAGCATCGTGAAGATGATGAACGGCAACATCGAAGTAACAAGCGAAAAAGGCGTCGGTACGACCTTTACTGTCACAGTAACCCTCTCAGATTCCGCCAAAACAGACCTTCAGGGTGCGGAAGAAGAAATAAATCCCGGAGAAATGACCGTGCTGATCGTGGATGATGATCCGGTTGCTTGCAGGCACGCGCAGCTGGTGCTGGAGAAGGCCGGCATCGCATCGGATTTGGCAAGTTCAGGGAAGCAGGCATTAGATATGGTCAAGCTGCGTCGCGCTCGCATGGCGCCCTATAACCTGATCCTTGTGGACTGGAAGATGCCGGATATGGATGGTGTGGAAACCACACGTCAGATTCGCGCGGAAATCGGTCACGAATCCGCAATCATCATTCTTACCGCATATCGCTGGGATGATGTTCTGGAGGAAGCCCTTGAAGCCGGAGTGGACAGTTTCCTGCCCAAACCGCTCTTTGCCGCGGCTGTTTTGGATGAATTTAAAGCCGCGCTGAAGCGAAAGGACATTCCTTCCAAAAAAGAGCAGACCAAGGCAGACCTTGCCGGAAGGCACATCCTCCTGGCGGAGGATATCGACGTGAATGCTGAAATCATGCTGATGGTACTGCAGATGCGGAATATAGAAGCAGACCGCGCTGAAAACGGGAAAAAAGCTGTGGAACTGTTTGCCGCGCACCCTGAAGGCTTCTACGACGCGATCCTGATGGATATGCGGATGCCGGAGATGGATGGGCTGGAGGCTACGCGCGTGATCCGCACCATGGACCGGGCCGACGCCCAAAGTATTCCGATCATTGCACTGACGGCCAATGCCTTCGATGAAGATGTGCAGCGCAGCATGCAGGCTGGTTTGAATGCTCACTTGTCCAAGCCAATACAGCCCGAGCTGCTGTTCGAGACGCTTGAGAGCCTGATCAGAGCTTGATATCGTTTGGACTGTTCTGGGTTTCCTCTACTTCCGCAGTATTCTTCAGCGGGATCATACTCAGCGCTTTGGCAAATCCCTGATTGTTTGGATGGTGCTTTTGGGACTGGCGCTGTTCCTGTTTGACGGCCGGGTACCGGACGAAGGGGCATGCTTTGAATTGGGGTACTGCTATGCGAAAGGAAAACGGTGCATCGGGTATAAGACGGACGCCCGGTCATTTATTGACGGCTTTGACAATTTGATGCTCTGCGGCGCTCCGGAAACTATATCCCCAAATATCCCTTACTTTTTCGTCCGGGCAGTCCCTTCGTTCAGGCGGGTTTGCGTGGTGACGGGCACAAGGATATCGGAGAAGTAGGGCGCGGTGATAATGGTGCCTTCGGGCAGGTCCGCGCTGCCATAGTGGGTAAGTGTTTTTTTTATCAAAAACCCTGACCGGCGGTTCAGGGTTTTTCTTCCTGTACACCCGTTCCACGGAATATACGACGTACTCACCCCGAATCCCCGCCCCAAAGCCCGGCCGACCGCCACACCCCCCGGAAAAACCCGCAGGCCTCCCAAAACAGCCGTTCCGCGATATGGACAAAAGGGGAACAAAAATGATAAAATACAAAGAATCCACAAAAGCAAAGGCTGTCACAAATTTTTTTTTGATGCGAAAACTACCATTGAATGCAAAACTGACAAACGGCTGAACCGGCATGTGTACAGGGAGGAGGGAACGCTGTGAAGGTCTGTAAGTTTTGCTCGACGCGGATGGAGAATTCCGTTTCGCACTGCCCGTCCTGCGGGTCCAATGTGTTCCTGCACCTGTGCGAAAACTGCGGGAAAACGTTTGACAGCGGTTTCTGCCCGAACTGCGGGGTGAAGGCCGGCGCGGCGCGGAAGGTGTGTCCCGAATGCGGGACAGCCTATTTCACCAATGCCTGTCCGAACTGCGGCTATATGCCGGGGCGGGAACCGGCGGTGCAGCGGGTGGAGCAGACGGTCATCCACAAGCACGTCTATGAAGAGCCGGTGCGGACGTCCCCGACGCCCGCCCAGGCGCGGCGGATGCGGAAAAACGGGAAGGGCTGCGGCTGCGGAACCTTCCTGCTGATCCTGCTGGTGATCGGACTGCTGGCCGGCGCTTTCAGCGGGAATAAGAAAAAGAGCACGTCCAGCGACAGGACATCCACTTCCTCTTCTTCTGCCCGCACGGTAACCGTAACGAAGGACCCAAAGGCGACGGAGGCGCCGACAGCGACGCCGGAACCGGCCATTGCATCGGCACAGGCGGTCGTGGACAGTTATTTCGCAAAGGCCAGTGCAGAAGAGATTGCCGCGGTCCGGGAGGCAGACTCGGTACTGTACAAATACAGCGCAAAGAAAAACGGCAAAGTGATCGAAGTGCGGCGGAGCTGGGAGAGCGACCGGGGAGCAGTCGGAAAATCCAAATATGAGCCGGAATATATTGCCACCCTGGGATACGCCGCGGTGTATACGGAAGAGGACCTGGAAAAGAACAGCGCCTTCAGCACGACACCCTGGAAGATACCGGTATACCGGAAGGATCGGCAGTTCTGGGAGCAGGACGGGACGATTGACCACAAAACGGAGGTCGTGGTGATCGGGCAGGAGCTTGAGCTGCCGAAAAGGGCGTATTCCTCTTCCTCCCGCTGCACGGGCTACCTGCATGTGATCCGGATGGATACCGGGGAAGGCTGCTGGCTGAACGTGGACAACTTTGTGGTGAAGCCTTACTGGGAGAACAGCCTGGCGGACGCGCAGGAGAGGGGCTACTGCATCGCGGCCTTCAAACAGGTGAGCGATTATTACCCGGTAACAAAGGGCAACACAAAGGCGGAGCTGGAAGACGGAACCATGGTACTGCTGCCGGTGAAGGTGATGGTTTCCGGAACCAGCCCGGACAAGGTGAACAACCCTGTGGGCGGAATTGTGTTCAAAGAGTGGAAATATGGCTTCGGCGGCGTGACCGTATGGTTCAATGAGAAGGACCTGGAGCTGACATACTGAGTTTTTGTTATAAGAGGCAGCATACTTATAGTATCGATTGATACTTTTCGAAATGGTATGAAACTCGGTGCAGTGAAAGATGACGGCATTGTTGACAAGAATGAGGAAAAGGTACTGAAAAAAGCGGAAAAAGCATCTGCACAATATGCTGCAGTGCTCAAAAAGTTGATTGGTGAATAATCTTTAGAGGAGGTAGAGCTGAATGGCTGAATTTTTGGAACAACAAAATATGTTGGTTCAGCTTTGTCTATCTTTACTTCTTGAAGATAAAACGACTGGCAAGAACATTATTTTCGCTACTGATAGCTATGCCGATCTGGGCGAACAGTATGCGCCGGAGCGCGAAATCACGGAAGACTTGCTTCCGTTTCTCGATCTTAAACCTCGTATACTGAAGTCCAAGGAGGAACAGGCGCTGCGGACACGGAAAAACGCAGAAGTGTTCACTCCGGCATGGCTGTGCTGCAAGATGAATAACCATTGCGATGAGGAATGGTTTGGCAGACCGGATGTGTTCAACGTTCTGGACGGTGAACAGTGGACAGTCACAACGGAGCCGGTGGATTTCCCCGAAGGAAAGACATGGCAGGAATACATTGACTCCCGGCGGCTGGAAATCACCTGCGGGGAAGCACCCTATGTGGTCTCCCGGTATGACACAGCGACCGGCGAACCGATCGAACTGAAAGACCGCATCGGGATCCTGGATCGCAAGCTGCGGATCGTGAATGAGAACACGACCGAATACGCGGACTGGGAGAAATGGACGATTCGGGCCTTTCAGTCTGTTTACGGTTACGAATGGCAGGGCGACAGCCTGCTGATCGCAAGGATCAATCTGCTGATGACCTTGCAGGATTATTATACAGACCGCTGGGGCGGGGATGATGTGAAGCAGCTGAAAGCGCTGGCGCGGAAAGTTGCCAACATCATTACCTGGAATTTCTGG
The DNA here is from genome assembly GCA_017526525.1 of Clostridia bacterium. Lineage (GTDB taxonomy): Bacteria > Bacillota > Clostridia > Christensenellales > Aristaeellaceae > Aristaeella. Next base: position 18,346 of record JAFXRG010000043.1, read on the forward strand.
CAGATGGACGGTCTGACCGGGATCGTTCCTTACGGAGAGCCGGAAAAAGAGTACGAGCAGGTTGACATGTTCAGCATGATGGACATGATGATGCAACCTGAAGCGGCGTCAGAAACGTCCGGGGCCGGGCAGAAGAATACAGAATGTAGGATTTTTGACTGGCGAGCGAATGAGTCCGTGAAGTTTAGCAGTATAAGGAAAGGATGATCGGCTTTGAAATTCGATTTCTGCATTGGAAACCCGCCCTATCAGGAAGATAGACAAGGTGATAGTAATACTGCGACACCTGTATATCATAGTTTTATGGATGGTGCCTATGAAATATCTGATAAAACAATGCTGATTTCCCCTGCAAGATTTTTATTCAATGCAGGTTATACGCCTAAGGCGTGGAATATGAAAATGCTCAATGATGAACATCTGAAAGTTGTTTCCTATATGCCTGACTCTGGAGAAGTTTTTCATGGCGTCGATATAAAGGGCGGTGTTGCAGTCACATATAGGGATACAACCAAAGAGTTTGGAGCAATTCGGATATTTACGCAATATCCCGAGATAAATGGGATTATTCATAAAGTACTTGAGAATGATGGTTTTAAAAGCTTGACAGATATCATCACAACAAGTTTTGCATATCATTATACAAAAGCAATGTATGATGATTATCCAGAGTTTATCGGTCGCGCAAGTAAGGGACATGATTTTGATGTTCAGTCAAATGCATTCGCTGTGTTTCCTGAAGTGTTTTTTGACGCAAAACCCAAAGATGGTGATGACTATATTCGTATACTTGGAAGAGATGGCAATGATAGATGCCTAAAATATATCAAGCGTCGCTATATAACAAATGTTTCTAATCTGGACGCTTATAAGGTTTTTTATGCGAAAGCAACCGGAACCGGACAATTTGGCGAAGTGTTACCCGAAGCGATAATTGGGGAACCTGGCGATGGAAACACTGTCACGTTTATGAGTATTGGTGAGTTTTCCACAATAGAAGAAGCACAAAACTGTATAAAATATGCGAAAGCGAAATTTACACGGGCTTTATTGAGCATATTAAAGGTCACACAAGATAATACACCCGGAAAATGGGAATATGTTCCTCTTCAGGATTTCACGTCCGCATCTGATATCGACTGGTCAGCGCCGGTTAAGGCGATTGACCAGCAGCTGTACAAGAAGTACGGCCTTTCCGATGAAGAGATCCGCTTCATCGAGACTCATGTAAAGGAGATGGCATAAATGGCAAAGAGCATACAGGGCAAGATCCAAACCTCATCCAAAGTCGTGCCGATGATTTATGCCTATACTACTCCGGGCATTACCTATCATGATGGCTACATCAAGATCGGATATACCGAACAGGATGTGGATGAGCGGATCTATCAGCAGACGCATACCGCCGGTGTCAAGGCAAAGAAGGAATGGCAGGGCACTGCCACATTTGATGACGGCACCGGCGATACGTTCCGTGACTCTGATTTCCATGCATATCTCCGGAAGCAAGGCGTTCTGCAACCGCAGGACGAAGGAAATGAATTCTTCGATCCGGAAGACCGGAACGAATGGTTCCATATCTCCCCGGCGGACTCCAGGAGTCGGTTCTATGAATTCCGCAGCAATCGCGGGATCATGGAAGATGTGCATGAGGTCATTGCTTA
>JAFXRG010000044.1 GCA_017526525.1 Clostridia bacterium
CCGAAAGGTACCGGGGGTTCGAATCCCTCTCGCTCCGCCAGCCTTGACATGGAGAAGTACCCAAGTGGCCGAAGGGGCTCCCCTGCTAAGGGAGTAGTGTCAGTGATGGCAGCCCGGGTTCAAATCCCGGCTTCTCCGCCAGAAAATAAACGCTGCGTTCTCATCGAATGCAGCGTTTTTCACATATATATGTTTTCTATTCCAGCCATTCCCCAAAATGAAGAACATTTCAATTTCGGGGAATATCCTGGTCCAGCCAGTCTGCAGCATCAATAACGTGAATTCCTTCATGCTGGTATTCAGGCTGCCAGATCCGTGCGATCAGCAACCTGGGGTATGCATCCATGATCTTCAGAAGCGGCGCGATCTCCCGTTCAAAAGTGTCCTGTGAGGAAATATCATTGGCAACCTGAATATACAGTTTTACCCCCTGCTTTATCGCAACAAAGTCGATTTCCTTCTTGTACAGGACACCGACATACACTTCATAACCGCGGCGTAGCAGTTCAATTGCAACAATGTTCTCCAGCACACGGCCATAATCCATGTTCCGGGTTCCAAGCCGGGCAAAGCGAAAACTTTGGTCAGCAAGATAATACTTATCCTCAGAATGCAGGTACCGTTTTCCCTTGATATCGTATCTCCTGATTCGATAGAACGCAAAAGCTTTACATAGGGCAGTGATGTATTTTCCGACTGTTTTATGATCCACCTTCATTTTCCCGGAAGCCAGCGTGTCTGTAATGGTGCGTACCGAGGTAACATTACCGATGTTATCCATCAGGAAATCAATCAGTTTCTGAAGAAGCTGTTCATTTTTCAATTTGTATTTTGTCATGATGTCCCGAACAATCAGGGCATTCAAGACTTCTGTGTTGATATAACGGTATTTCTGGATTTCATTTTTATACAGATAAGAGCCTGCCATTCCGCCTTCCGTGATATACTTTGTCAGACTCCTGTAATTGTTTTCAGACGGGTAATAGTCAAGATATTCCTTGAAAGAGAACGGATAAACATGGAGCTCATAAGTGCGTCCGACAAAGAGTGTGGCGAGATCACTGCTCTGCAGGAATGCGTTTGATCCGGTTACATAAATGTCATACTTTTCTTTGGCGTGAATGCTATTGATCGCCTTTTCAAACGATATGCACATCTGAATTTCATCGACCAGCAAATAATTGTTCTTCTCCGGTAAATAACGATCCTCAACATATTTCTCCAGTGCATGATATTCCAGGAGGTCTTCGAAATCGGTCAGATTGTAATTGATGTGTATGATGTTGGATTTTGCATCGTGAGTAGTAATCCATTCTGAAAAGGCTTCCAGCAGTTTGGACTTGCCGCATCTCCGCACTCCGGTAATAACCTTGATATCCGGGGTAAGCAAAAGATCTTTCAATTCTTCCAGATAGGCAATACGTTTGATCAGTTTCATACGGAAGCCTCCCGATCCATAGTGTCCATTTATTATATATTATTCATTCCCCAAAAACAATAAAATTATCATTTTGGGGAATGAAAAGCCGTTCTGGCAAGTATATACATTGTCACCGGCTTATACTATCAATACTTCTATGAAACATTATTGCGGAATCCGCATTTTTGTTCAATAGAGTTGTGCTCGAAACAGGTGTAGCAGAATTCGTTATAAGCATTATAGCAAAAGGAGTTTCCCTATCATATGTAAAGCTATAAGCTTCCCCGAACCCCACACCTAGCGTGGGGTTTTAGTGGACCAAATAAGGGAACTGTGGCGGATGCACAGTTCCCCTTGGCAGAAACAAGTGAATGATCATTTCCGCATATCGATCACAAAGTGTTGAGAACCCATCTTGTCAAACCTGTCCTTTGCGGCGTCAAACTCTTCTTTGGAAATGTCATTGCCGTCTTTGGTGTAGGATTTTGCACCGCAATCCTTGCAAATCCATTCGAGGTATTCCCCATCCGACATACGAATGCACATGCCGTCAGGGGCATAGGAATGGGAAAAATTACCGAAGTTCTTTGTTCTCCGGCATCCAGCCGGTAAACTCCTTCGCGGGATTCACGGGCCGGATTTTCAATGGGATGATCCGAACCGTGACGCACGGGTATGTTGTCTATTCTTATCAGATTGTATTCCTGCGGCAATACAGCGTCAAGCGTATATGACAGATTTCACTGCCGTTCAGAGAAACCAATCTGTATTGTATGTTTTGCAAAACAGTATCCCTGTTCTGGATTTGTCCGCTATCAGAGCCCGGCATACTGCCCGTATGGAACAATTTCTGTGAAAGAATACAGGCAGTAGTACCGTTATATAGGCGGATGATAACCAATGGCAGGACAGGAGGCGAAAACATGATGCGGATCCGGAGAATGCTGTGCATGGCACTGGCTGTGTGCGTGCTTGGTTCTGTTCTGCCGTCCCTGGCTGAAGGAACCTCCATAAAAGCCCTGCAGGAGCGGCTGATCTCCCTGGGATACGAGATTGGAGCCGCGGACGGGATTATCGGAAAGAATACTTCCGCGGCAATTATGCTGGCCCAGGAGACCTTGCGGGAAAACGGGCATGATGTCCAGCCTTCAGGAGCTCCGGATCCGGAAACTGTTTTCCTGATTATGCAGGAAGAAAATACAGACCTGTTGCGAACCCTGCGGCCGGGAAGCTGGGGAAACCGGGTGAAACAGGCCCAGAGGCAGCTGGCAGGCCTGAATCTCCTGCAGGACAGCGCGGACGGAATATACGGTGCAAACACGGAAAACGCGGTAAAGGCTTTTGAAGAAGCAATGGAAGCGCAGGATCCGGAGACGATAACAGCCGACGGAAGACTGACGCCGGATGAATATGACCTGCTGATGAGCAACCTGGGCGCATACGGGTTTGAAGCGCCGATCTTTTTTGATGAAAACCATCCGGAGGAGCTGAACGGAAATTACCTTTACGCAAAGCACGCCTGCCTCATCAATGCGGTAACCGGGGAAACCCTGCTTGAAAAGGACGCGGATACCCCGGCTGAACCCGCCAGCACCACAAAGATCATGACGCTGATCACAGCGCTATCCCTGTGTGATCCGGACAAGTTGATCGTGATCCCTGCGGAAGCGCTGGATGTTCCGGCCGACAGCACAAAGGTACCGGTATATCCCGGGGAAAAGATGACCATGAAGGATCTTCTTTACGGGATGATGATCCGATCCGGGAATGACGCGGCGAACTCAGTTGCGGTGCTGTGTTCCGGAAGCGTGGATGCTTTTGCGGAAGAGATGAACCAGAAAGCGGAACAGCTGGGAATGACCAACTCCCATTTCGTAAATCCGCATGGCTATACGGCGGAAGGGCATTATACCAGTGCCCGGGACCTGGTAACGGCAGCACGGTACGGCCTGACACAGCCGCTGTACAGGGAGATCGTAACCTGTTTATGTTACACCCTGCCGGTAACGGAGCAGCGAAAAGACCCACTGATCTCCCTGAAATGGGAGATCTATAATCCCGGCTCCGAATACTATATTCCCCACGCGGCAGGCGGAAAAAGCGGATACACCTCCACAGCAGGATTCTGCTACGTGGGAGCATACCAGGAAAACGGAATCACGCTGATTGCGGCAGTGATGGGCGGAAGAGGAAGGAATATGGCCTGGACGGACCTGCGCCGGCTGTTTGCATATGGCATGGAAACAGAAAAAGCCGCTGAATAACAGCCCGCACGAGCATTCATTCAGCATCTTTTATACGGTAATGGATATAAAATTCACGCCGTAGATATAGGAATATCTGATCTCCTGCGCGAAGGACTTCACAATCCGGATGCCAACGTTCTCCAGCGCGTCCCCGGAAGCATTGTACTCGTATTTGGCGAAGGGATCCCGCTCAGCGCTGCTGTCCTTGATTCGCATGACCATCCGTTCATGGCCGAATACGACGATATGAACGTCGATATTGGGATTCCTCTCACCGATATGCTTCTGGTACGCGAGTATATTGAATACAATCTCCTCCAGTGCCAGGCTGCAGTAAAAAGATTTTTTCCGTTCCGGGAATCTTTTCCCGCAGACTTCAGCGAAATCCGCCGTAGCCGCTTTCGCGTCCTCTTCCGACTCGATATGGAAATCGTGCGTTGTGTAATTGTCCTCCAGGGGCAGTACCAGCAGCCTGTTCACAAGGCCTTTGTTCCTGCGGCCCATGACGTACGCACATATAACCGCGTAGGCGGCTGTTACCACCAGCTGGACGGCAATGCCGATCCAGATTCCTTCCGATCCGAAAGCCCGCGCAAGAAGGACAAACACGGGCAGCGTCAGGATGTTCAGGACGATGGAGATCGAATAAACGATTTTCTTTTTGCCGATGGCCTGGAAGTACGCCAGGTAGTAGCAGATAAAGGAATTCACAAGATACCCGACGGCACTCCAGCGCATAAGGGTCACGGTCTCGTCCAGGACAGTTTCCCGGACCATCAGGGCATATACAGGCCTTGCGAAAATACACAGGAGGGCTGAAAGCAGGGCGGAGAGAGTGATCCCCTTCAGCAGGGAATACCTGAAGATTCCCCTCAGCATTTTATGGTCTTTTTCCTCAATGAGCATCGTCTGGATCATCCGTACAGGACTGATAATCGCTTCAGACACGGAGAGGAAAATGAATTTGGTCATCTTGAAAACGGAGAATGCCGCCATGGCTTCCGTTGTGCCCACCATGCTGATGACATTGTTGATCACCGTATTGAAAACGATGGAGGACACATTCTTGAAGGCGGAAGGGGCGCCTTCCCGGATCGTCTCCAGCAGGTATCCCCTGTTCATGCCGAACTTTCCCTGCAGGAGAATTTCCCGCGGTTTTTCCGGAGCTTCTGCCTGCTGCGGGCCGGCCGCGGTTTCCCTTTTCCGTCGCAGCGTGAAGCGCCTGTCAAAAAAGTGGACGGACAGGATCAGCAGCGCCGCGTAATAGCTGATGGAAGTTGAATAACCGATTCCCCTGATTCCCATGCCGATGATCACAAACAGGATATTCAGTCCCACGTTCACAACAGTCATGACGATTGTGGCAAGATTGATCAGCTTCTTTTTCTCGTCCAGCTGGAACAGCGCAATCATGTACAGGGTGAGCAGATGTGCGGGCGCTCCGACCGCGAGGGATCGCAGGTAGTCAACCGTCGGCTGCAGCATTTCCCCGTTCGCGCCGAACAGCCGGGAGACCGGAACAGACAACGCAATGACGGCGGCCGCGATAATTATCGACAGCCCGGCTGTGAAAGCCAGGGACGTGTAAAAGACCTTTGAAACTTCGTCAAATTTGTTCTGCCCGATTTTCCGGCCGATCACTACCTGCGCGCCGCTCGAAAACAGGAGGGAAATGCATTCCATGGTTTTCGTATAGGGATAGACAATACCGATCGCCGCCAGCTCGGGCACTCCCAGGCCCTTTGACGCGATCACACCGTCGCAGAGGGAGGCAATGGAGCCGGCCAGGAAAAGAAGCAATGAAATCAGGTAACCGTTGTTGAATACTTTAATCAGAACAGGTGTCTTTTTCACCTCGGCCTCCGTTTTCATTTCTGCAGTCAGAAGAATCTGAAGCATGTTTTGCTGTCTTCAGGTTTATTATAAACCAATGCCGCCAGGTTTAAAAGAGCTACCCGTAACTCCGGCTGGTCGTCTGCAAAAACCCGCTTATTCGCGCGAAAAAGCCTTGTTTATGTTTTTTCATTATGATATATTGAGTTATATATATCATAAGTTCTGAATAATTCTGCATGAATTTTTCAATGACGCAGTGCTGTCTGCGTTTCCCGGAGGATCCTTGCAGGTTCGCTGTGCCTGATCCGGCGTAAAACGGAGGTTTTATGAAAGACGTTTTCCTCTACCTGATGATCTATGCTGGCAGTGCCCTGATGGCTTACAATATATACCGCTACCTGTGTTTTTCCAGGGATGTCCGGAAGCATGGAAACTGGGATCAGGAGCAAAGGCTTTTTTATCTTCCCATCTGGCTGCTGGTCATGTTTCTCATCGGATACCTGATTGTCGGTTTTTTCGGAAAGCCGGATCTGGTTATGGCGGGTATTCTTTTCGGCGGGAGCATTTTCGTGTTTGCCATGCTTCATCTCATCCGCCGGATTTTCAGCAGGATTCAGGAAAACGAGCAGCTTGAGGTGAAGCTGTCCGCCGCCGAGGAAGCCAGCAAGGCAAAAACATTCTTCCTTTCCAATATGTCCCATGATATCCGCACGCCGTTGAATGCCGTTATCGGATATGCCACGCTGGCAAACCGGAAGGATGTTACATACGAACAAAAAAGTGAATATATCGGCAAGATTGAAACCGCCAGCCGCCAGCTTTTGGAAATCGTGAATGACGTGCTGGATATGAGCCGCATCGAAAGTGGAAAGTTCAGTCTCGAGCCGATCCGTATGGACCTGGAAAAGTGTGTGCAGGAAGTAAGCGATCTTGTCAGGATCCAGCTGGAAGCGAAAAAAATCGAATTGTCCGTGTCCTGCGATGTTTCACACAAATGGGTCCTGTGTGACAAGGCGTTGCTGGATCGTGCCCTGATGAATCTGCTGTGCAATGCGGGAAAATTTACGGAAGAGAACGGCAGCGTATCCCTCCGGATAAAGGAGCTTGCCGGAAACAGCAAAACCTGCAATTATGAAATCCGTATAAAAGACACAGGCATCGGCATGAGCAAGGAATTTGCAGAGCGTTTGTTTGTTCCCTTTGAACGCGAACGCACCTCAACGGTCAGCAAGATCCAGGGCACCGGGCTCGGCCTTGCCATCACCAAGAATATTATCGATATGATGGGAGGCAGCATCACCGTCCAGACCGAGAAAGGAAAAGGAACGGAATTTACAATTTCCGTGGGCTTTCCCCCGACGGAACCGGAAACGGAAGTCCTTCCCGGCGAAGTCGATGAAATCTCCTTTGAAGGCATGCGCGCCTTGCTGGTCGAGGATAATATGATCAACATGGAAATTGCGCGGATGCTTCTTGAACAGGCAGGGTTCCTGATTGAAACTGCAGAAAACGGGAAAATTGCCCTGGAAATGACGGAAGCCTCCGAGCCGGGATACTATGACGTAATCCTGATGGATATACAAATGCCTGTGATGGATGGATACACAGCTGTACAGGCCATCCGCAGTCTTCCGGATGCCAGGCTTGCCGGAATTCCCATCATCGCCATGACAGCCAACGCGTTCCAGGAGGATATCAAAAAAGCAGAGGAAGTCGGGATGAACGGGCATATCGCAAAACCGCTGGATATCCCGCAGATGAAAGCCACCCTGCAGCAGGTGCTGAAAAGCACCCGGAAATAGTCTGCGTTTCGCGTGTCCAATGCCGAAGCGGATCCTGAATCAGTTTTTTGAAAAATCTTGTCATCTGCTGCCTAAAGCTGTATCCTGACAGGGAGTTCGGAATAAAAAACGGTGACGAATTCCATTTGAAAACGCGCAATTCCGCATACTGAAAGCAGAAAACAGCGCACCCGTTCCGGCTTGCCGGATCAGGTGCGGATAAGCCACAGGCTCCTGTCGTATACGGCAGGAGCCTGTACAGTCATTCGGTCCGTTTGGCATTCCAGCCTTTACTGCCTGCCGATTCCTTTATATTCCAGGCACAGCATGGTCAGGTCGTCAAATTGTTCCGCGTCCTGAACAAAACGATCCACGGCGCCGCGAACATTCTTCAGGATCTGTTGCGGTGCAGCGTCCGGATCTTCGTTCAGTGCGTCAATCATCCGTTCGGTGCCAAACAGCTCCTTGTCCATGTTATTGGCCTCCGCCACGCCGTCGGTGTACACAAACAGCTTACTGCCGGGCTCCATCTGGATTTCGTAGGGATGATACTTTACGCCTTCCATGCCGCCGATCACAAAGCCGTGCTTGTCTTTATACAGTTCAAAAGGTTTTCCGGGACGCCGGAGCGCCGGAATCTCGTGGCCGGCGTTGGCTGCGATGAGCTTGCCGGTTGACAGTTCAAGCACGCCGAGCCAGACCGTTACAAACATCTGCATTTCGTTGTTGGAGCAGATCGTATCATTGGCACGCCGCAGGATTTCCTCCGGAGAGCATCCCATCATGGCAGCACTCTGCAGCACAATCTTCGATGCCATCATGAACAGTGCCGCCGGAACTCCCTTGCCGGAAACATCTGCAATCACAATACACAGGTGATCATCATCCACCAGGAAGTAGTCAAAGAAGTCGCCGCCGACCTCCTTGGCCGGATCCATGGTGGCAAAAATATCAAATTCAGGACGTTCCGGGAAGGCCGGGAAAATATGGGGAAGCATCGATGCCTGGATATTGGTGGCCAGCGCCAGCTCCGTTCCGATGCGTTCCTTTTCCGCGGTAACCGAACGAACCTGATCCACATACTGCAGGGTCCGGGCGGAAAGCGTTGCAAAGGATTCTGCCAGCGCTTCAACCTCATCGCCGGTACGGTAGGTATCCTCCATTTTAAACTGAAGGTCCTCCCCGCCCAGGGAAACCACCCTTTTGGTCATGATGGTCAGGGGTTTTACAATGCGTTTGGCCAGGAGCAATGCACCGGTCAGTCCCAGGATGGCTGCCGCAGCCAGCAGTACAATAATGGTCGTCCGTGCGCGGGAAAGCTCTTCCGTAAAATTGTTTCTTGCTTCGGTCAGAATATCGTTATGCTGCTGTTCCATCAGGATCGTCGGCTGGTCGGTGGTTTCCTTGTTGACCAGGGTAAGGATGCTCCAGCCCACCGTTCCGATAGGCGCCCCGGCCATGTACCAGGAAGATCCGTCCGCCTCAATCAGCCGGATATCGGTATTTCCCTTCAGGGCGTCAGTGACAAACGCCGCCAGTTCCTTGTTCTCCGCATTCCTCAGGTCTGTCGCCTCATCCCCGGTTTTTGCCTGGAAAGTCCCTTTTGACCCGGGTGAAAAAACAACATGTCCCTGGTTGTTGACAATGCAGATAAACCCGACTTCACCGCTTGAGGCATTTACATAGCTCTCCATATTGTCAAGAAACAGATCCGCGCCGGCAACCGCCACCAGCTGTCCGTCCGCGTAGACCGGAACCGAGCACATCACGCAGCTCTGCCCCGTAAAAACATCCGTCACCAGATCCGTAAAATAAAGGTTCCCTGTTTCGTTCGCTCCCCGGAACCATTCCCTCTCCCGGATCGGAATCGGAATAATCTTCCCTTTTTCGTCAAACTTGGACGATGCATGATCGTCCACCAACAGCATAACGCCTTCCGGCAGGGCAATGTAGCAGGAATCCACCTTATTCCTGGAGTAGACGGACAGCATCATTTCGGAAAGGTTCCCGATCAGTCCCAGTTTTTCCGCGATAACGGGGTCTTCCGTATTCACGCCTTCTTCCGTCAGCAGCTGAATGCTCGCCTTTCCGTCTGCGTTTTTTTCCGGCAGCGGCGTCTCCCGGGCGGAATAACGCTCGGAATGCTCAAACAGCAGTCTCGTATAATCCCCGAGGCTTTTCACGATATCCGCGGTATCCGAAAAAATGTTGTCCGCAACCTGGGCCTGCAGCTGGGTGCTGGTCGTAAGGCTCTGGTTGATCACCGCCTGCATGGTGTTTTCCGAAATGCTGGTGATGGACGCTCTCTGCTTTTCGTTTGCGTCTGACACCAATGCATTAATCGAGTTCATCTGATGAAAAATCACCACGGAATAAGCTGCCATCACCAGAATTACAACAATCAAAACCAGGTTGAAGATTTTTTGCTGGATCCCGCCCAACGTGAAGTGCTTGAATTGTCTCATGGTTTCTCCTGCTTTCCTTTATTTTTTTGACCTGATCGGGCGTTTCCCGTCTTCAGTCATTGTTTTCCGCCTTCCTCGGCTTTGTAAACCAGGTTCCCCAGCACCTGAATCAGCTGGTCCGATTCCACGGGTTTGCTGAGATGGGCGTTCATCCCGGCCTGCAGAGACCGCTGAACATCCTCGTCAAAGGCGTTTGCGGTCAGGGCAATGATCGGAATACGCTTCGCATCCCATCATCAGGCCGAGCAGAAAACAGAACAATCGCCGGGTAAACCGGACTCCGGATCTGTCCGGAACAGAAATGCGGTTTGTCATCTTGATTACGGCTCCTTGCAGTATGAGACTGTGTGATGTTTTCATGGACAGAAGAATGTCTGTTTGACAAAAACAAGTTTATTTTACCATAAAAATGTACTTTACGGAACCCTTTCCATGCATCTTATCGTATTCTGATTGAATTTAAAAAAGCACCGTTTCCCCGGGAATTTACCGGGGGAATACGGTGCTTTTTGCTCACCGGCTCAGAACCGGCCGCAGGATCGGGCAGACTTTGCTTTTTCAGAGGATTTCGTAGTCGCAGGCGGCGGATTCGCTGCGCACTTCATGCATACGCTTTTTTACCGGCATGTGAACCGGATGCGTCTGGTAGGCGTCGAAGGCCTCCCGGGTTTCAAACTCGGTAATCAGGGCCAGATCGTAGCTGCGCTCGCTGTGCAGAAAATCCGCGCCGGCCTCCAGGCTGACCATGCCCTCGATTTTTCCTTTCATTCCGTAAAAATTTTTGACAAGCTGGGGAATTTCATCCTTGAATTCATCCTTGATTCTGAACATAACAATGTGCCGGATCATGTTTTTTCTCCTTTTCTGACATCAAAAATAGATCTGTGCGGACTCCATTATAGCGCATCTTTCCGAAAGAACAAGCCTGTTTTCCGTAAACTGGCTGTTGCCTGTTTTCCGCAAACTGGCTGTTGCCTGAAGTTCCGGGTATTGGTATAATACAATTGTCCGGTCATGAAGTATCAAATCGCACATTGCGGGAGAGGAGGTCTTTCGGTGGATTACTTGCTCGGAAGACATTTTATTTCCCTCGCGCTGATTCTCCTGTTTGCCATCTGGCTGATCGCGCAGCGGGCAACCCGGGACAGGGAACTGCGCTATTTCTGGCTGACCCTGATTTGCTGCTTCTTTCTGATCCTGGAGGATCTGTTTGAAAGCTCGGCGAGCCTGGATCCTTCCCTGCGGTTCTGGCGAACCCTGTTATCTGTCGCCGGCTATTTCCTGCGTTCCGCCGCCACCGTCGGACTGGTGCTGGTGGTCTGCCGGCCGGAACAGCGGCGCAAAACGCTTTGGCTTCCCTGCCTGCTGAATCTGCTGCTGTGTTCCACGGCGTTTTTCACGGACCTGGTTTTCGGTTTTAACGAAGACTACGTTTTTTACCGCGGCCCGCTGGGCTTCGTTCCTTTTGTGGTTCCCCTGTTCTATCTGGGGGTTCTTCTCTGGCTGACCTTCCGTCATTTCGGGGATAACGGCAGGAAAGCGGACCAGCTGATTCTGCTTCCCTGCACGGTGCTGTGCCTGGTATCCGCCGGGCTGGATGCCACCCGCGGCGGTGTCCGCCTGCATGAAGCGATTATGATCAGCTGTATCTTTTTCTATGTGTTTCTCCGCTCCTATGACGTCCGGCGGGATTCCCTGACCCTTCTGCTGAACCGTCAGTCCCTCTATGAGGACTGCGAATCCCTGGATAAAAACATCTGCGCCGCCGCTTCCCTGGATATGAACGGCCTGAAGACCATCAACAATGCGGAAGGCCACAGGGCCGGCGACGCGGTGCTGAAAAAAATCGGCGAAACCATCCTGTCCACCCTGGATGCCAATATGCGGGCATACCGGATCGGCGGGGATGAATTTGTCATTCTTTTCTCCGGCATGGATGAAATTACCGTCCGGGAAAAGGTAAACCGGATCCGTAAAAGCCTGGAGGAATCCGGCTGCAGTCTTTCCGCCGGATACGTGATGCGGGAGGAAAACGAAGATCCGGAATCCCTGCTCCGTCGGTCAGACCTGAAAATGTTCGAAAACAAGGCGCTGTATTACAAGGATCGCCGGCATGACCGGCGCCAGGACCGGCGGGGCGGTTCCGATGCTTCCGTAAACGAAATCACAAAACGAAAGCTGGAGGAATCTCCGCAGCCGGTTGCCGTCTGCCGGTTCCGGGATCACGGAACGGAAGTGCTGACGGTTTCGGAGGGCTTTTGCCGGCTCTTTGGTTTTTCGGATCGGGCCCAGGCCCTTTCCGCCCTGGAGCATGACATCACCGGGAACGCGCATCCGGATGACCTTGAACGCCTTTCCGGCGCAATCCTGCGTTTTTCTACCGGCAAGGAATACCTGGATGTGGTGTACCGCATCCGGGCCGATCTGAAAACCGGCTGGCGCGTGGTGCATGCCCGCGGCTCCCTCCTGCATACGTCCGATGATACCCGGATCGCCTATGTGTGGTTCATGGACGAAGGCGTTTATATTGAGGGCGAGGAGGCCTCCGGCACCACCATCAACCGGGCCCTGAACAAAGCGCTGCATGAAGAAAGCATCCTCCATGCCACCCATTTTGACCCGCTGACCGGCCTGCCCAACCTGGCCTGGTTCTTCCAGCTTACCGATGCCGGGAAGGAAAAGCTCTTTGCCGAGGGTAAACAAGGCTGCCTCCTTTATATGGACCTGAACGGCATGAAGTATTTCAACCACCGCTACGGTTTTGCCGAAGGCGACGCGCTGCTGCGGTCCTTTGCGGAAATCCTGGTGAACATCTTCGGCCGGGAAAAATGCTGCCATATTGCCGCGGACCGCTTTGTGGCCTGCGCGCCGTCGGATGAGGCGGAAAGCATGGTCCAGCAGCTCTTCGGGGAAGCGGAACGGATGAACGGCGGCCGGACGCTTCCGGTCCGGATCGGAATCTATTCCACCGAAATGGAGCTTGTACCGGTCAGTTCCGCCTTTGACCGGGCCAAAATGGCCTGCGACGCCATCCGCAAGTCCGATTCTTCCGGGTTTAATTATTACAGCACCGAGCTGCGGGATGAGGCCAGGAGGCATCAGTACCTGACTGAAAACATTGACAAAGCCATTAAGGAAAGATGGATTCAGGCATATTACCAGCCGATCATCCGTTCCTCGGATGAAACCCTCTGCGATGAGGAAGCGCTGGCCCGGTGGATCGATCCGGTGGAGGGATTCCTTTCCCCCGCCAGCTTCGTTCCCCTGCTGGAAAAGGCCGGACTCATTTATAAGCTGGATCTGTGCGTCCTGGATCAGACCCTGGAAAAAATCAAGCTCCTGGAAAAGGCCGGACAGCGGGTGGTTCCGCAGTCCATCAACCTGTCCCGGGCGGATTTTGACGCCTGCGATATCGTGCAGGAAATCCGCAGGCGGGTGGATGCCGCCGGGGTCAGCCGCAATATGATCACCATTGAGATTACGGAAAGTATTATCGGCAGCGACTTCAATTTCATGAAGGAGCAGATCACCCGTTTCCAGACCCTGGGCTTCCCAGTCTGGATGGACGATTTCGGCAGCGGCTATTCCTCCCTGGATGTGCTGCAGAGCATTCCCTTTGACCTGATCAAGTTTGACATGAGCTTTATGCGAAAGCTCCACGAAGGCGAGCGCGGAAAAATCATTCTCACCGAAATGATGAAAATGGCCTCCTCGCTGCAGGTTGACACCATCTGCGAGGGCGTGGAAACGGAGGGACAGGTCCGCTTCCTGCAGAAAATCGGCTGTACCAAGCTGCAGGGCTATTATTTCGGCAAGCCCGCGCCGTTTGTGCCGCCGGAAGAGCCCACCCCGGAAACGGCGTCTGCCGAAAGCACGGATCCCGCGGAGGATCCCGGCAAAAACACGTAAAAAAATGCTTCCCGGAAAATCTTTTCCCGGGAAGTTTTCTTTGAAATCCGGAGCTATTTCCTCAGCCTCCGGATTTTTTCCGTGGTGTAATCCTCCACCTGTTTCCAAAGCCGTTTCAGCTGTTTCTTGTGGGTGCAGAGCTTTTCCGGGCAGTTTTTGCAGCGAAGGTATTCGTTGGTGTTTTCCGAAAACCGTTCCGGATACCGGTAAAAAGTGATCTCCCACCGGATCAGCAGGGCAACGGACAGGGCCAGCAGGCTCCAGGTGTACCCGCTCCGAACAAAGAAAAGCGGCGTGAACATCATCGCATAATCCCAGTTGTAAATCCGGCAGGTTCCGCAGCATTTGTTTTTGAGAAACCAGGTCTGGAAGGGGCAGAAAAACAGGATGCAGATCATATCGCACACCGAATATGCGCTGCACAGGAGAATCAGGATTCCGTCGTCCAGCACCCCCGCCATCCGCAGGGCGCCGATCAGCCCGTTAAAGATAATCCAGATCAGCGCCACCAGCACGGTGCTGTTGTTATCGTGCACAACAATGGTCGTTTCCCCGGATTTGATGTAATTCCTTTTGAACTGTTTCTGGCATCCCGGACTCTCCATCCGGGAAGGAAAAAAGCGCAGGATCATTTCAAAAACAAAAACAGCCCAGGTAATCACAAGAATTGCCGGCCGTTTTTCAATCAGGACGGTGATCGGCTCTCCGGCGTTGATGCGGGAGGAAATATAGAAAACGGCCAGCAGCAAAAACAGAACCGACCGGTATCCCAGCCGGATATAATGCAGAATGGTAATCTTGCTGTATTTTCGGACTGCAGTCATGGTGTTCCCCCTTCAGTGCCCTCTGAAGCGCCTCTATTCTACTCCGGCCGCCCGGTTCTGTCCATATTCCGGTCCGGCTGTTTTTTTCATCCATAAAATAGTATAATAGGCGGTGTCATCCTGAGCGCAGTCCAATAACCTTTGTCCGGTATTTCTCCGGCAAGCGCTGCAAAAGGCCGCCCGTTCGGGCGGCCTTTTGCCGTGGTTTTCAGCGGATGTCCTTCCGGCGGTATTGCAGGTAAGCTGCCGTCACGCCGCAGGCCGCCAGGGCGGCGCCGGCCAGGAGCCGGGTTCCGTGAATCGCCCCTTTGCTCAGGATTTCCGCTCCGTCCGCGTATCCGAAGGGCGTAATATACTTCAGCACTTCCGCCCGGCTCGTCAGGTTTGCGATGATATTGACGAAATACAGGGCAATGGCCAGCCCGAGTCCGATGCCGAGGCCTCCGCGCCACAGGAACGCGGAAATCCCCAGGCAGATGCATCCCAGTTCAACCTGCAGCAGGTAAAACGCCAGGTGCAGCAGCGCAATTTCCTTCCAGGGCACCGCCTCGCCCACCGCGGCAATGGAACCCACCGCCAGCAGGAAAACCACCAGGTTCAGCGCCGTAATCTGAATCAGCACCGCGGCCAGCTTCCGGGTCACAATTTCCGTCCGTCTCAGGGGATGGGTCAACAGGAACTCCGCAGTGCCTTCCTTTTCCTCTCCTGCCAGGGCGCTGATGCCGGCCAGTGCCGCAAACAGCGCGCCGCCGATGCCCAGGATATTGCCGCATTCAATGCCGTAAAATCCCTTCAGCGTACCGAAGTCCAGTGTATCCAGTCCGAAGGCGGCGGAAAAGGCGCCCATGGAGGAAAACAGGGAACTGATGCTCTCTGTCTGGGATTTCATCTCCGGATACATAAACAGACAGATCACGATAAACGCGCCGATGGCGCAGGTCCAGATGGTCAGGCTCTTCCACGCCCGGCGGAGTTCATGGCGGATCAGCGTCATGCCTGCTCGCCTCCCTTCCCGTAAAAATGAAGGAATATTTCTTCCAGGTCCGGCTCCGCGATCGTCAGGTCGCTGATCTCTTCCCGGGCCAGGGTCCGGATCAGTTCGTTCACGTCCCCGCTGTAAAGGAAGCTCACCATGCCACCCAGTTCGTTCCATTCCCGGGCTTCCGGCAGCATTTCTTTCCGGAGGCTCCCCCGCAGCGTAACCCGCCTGGCATGGGTCTGGGACAGGGCTTCCACGCTGTCGCACGCGATAATGCTTCCTTCCCGGATCACTGCAGCCCGGACGCAGTAGCGCTGTATTTCCGACAGTACATGGCTGGACAGGAAAACGGTCACGCCCTTCCGGTTCGCCTCCTGCAGGATGCAGAAAAACTCATGCTGCATCAGGGGATCCAGTCCGCCGGTAGGCTCGTCCAGGATCAGCAGCTCCGGCTCATGCTGCAGCGCGCATACGATTCCCACCTTCTTCCGGTTGCCGAAGGAAAGGTTTTCCACCTTTTTCGCCGTATCCAGCTGCAGCCGTTCGCACAGTTCCGCGGCCCGGCCCGTACAGTCCTTGCCCCGCAGGTCCGCCGACAGCTTCAGGATCTCCCGGACGGTCAGTCCCGTATACAGCGCTGTATCCGAAGGCAGGTATCCGATCCTTTTCAGGATTTCCTTCCGTTCCCTGCCGGTCGGGTCCAGCCCCAGCACCCGAGCTTTGCCGGAGTTCGGATGAATCAGCCCCAGCAGGGTCCGGATCGTCGTGGACTTTCCCGCTCCGTTCGGCCCGATAAATCCGAAAAACTCTCCCGGGGCCACGGTCAGATCCAGTTCCCGGATGCCCCGGGCTTTCCCGTAAAACTTTGTCAGCTTTTCCGTACAGATTGCCTGTTTTTCCATTCCGGTTTCCTTCCTTCCGGTTCATTTCCGCTTATGATTCTACCCGGCATCGCATCGTTTGTCACGGACGGAAGCAGCGAATAAAAAAACGCTATTCCTCCGATTCGGAAAAATAACGTCTTTTTTTCGCTCCGGGTTTTCCTCCGCCAGCGGGATAAACACATCCGGCAGCGTCCGCGGCAAAAAAGCCGGCCAGCGGGATCCTGGCTGAAAGCACGTAGGGTTTCCGGCTTCGCTGGCTCAGGTAGGTTGCTTCACAGGCATAGATCACAAAATTGTACAGCAGGCAGAACAGCAGCAGATGATACACACATCGGAGTCCGTAAATGATCCACACCGGCGTGTCCGGATTTGCCGCAATCAGCCTGTGCAGCAGCAGATCCGCGCAGACGGCCGTAATTTGTTACAAATTTTTTCGGTTTTTTCAAAGCCTCCCGGAGCGCGATGAAAACGCGGAGAATGCCGTCAGATGATCCCAAGCTTCTTCAGGCGGCTCCGGATCGCTCCCTGGGTTCTGCGGTGGATTTCCGATAACTGTTTGGTGGTTTTTCCTTCGTGGCGTTCCCGGATCAGCTGCCGGTCCTCCTCCTTTGTCCAGGGCTGATAGGCTTCGGTGCTTCCTTTTGCGATCACCTTGTCTTTAAAGGCCTGGAAACTTCCCGGGTGATCGGATTGCTTGCTTTTTCCGGATTTTTTTGCTTTTCCGCTTTTCGTTGCAGGCGCATAGCGCTCAATAACCTGCAAAATCCGGTCCCCGTAACGGTTGGCTTTGAACAGGCCCATCCCGTCCACGGCGGCCAGCTGCTTTTTGGTCCGCGGAAGCGTTCTGCAAAGATCCCGAAGCGTGCTGTCGGAAAACAGCGCGGACGCCGCGACATATTCGCTGGCGGAAATTTCATACCGAAGCTGCTGCAGCGCCGTAAGCAGGCTCTCATTCCCGGTATTCTGCCGGGCTTTCATTCTCCGCCGCATTACCACCCTGCGCTTGCTGAAAAGAACCTCCGTCGACTGGCGGTTCAGCTTCAGGCATTCCGTTTCGTCGCGTTCCAGATACCCCTGGCTTATAACGGCTTCCGTAATATCGCGGATGGCCTCCTCCTCAAGATCGTTCATCAGTCCGAAGGTCGTCAGCTCCGCCGGAACGATCCCCTCCGGCGCGGGATCCGGAAGCTCCCCGTGCATCAGCGGAACAATGACCTCCTCCGGAAACCGCTGGCCGGTTCTCGCCACGCAGGAAAGGATCATCTGGGCCTCCATGGTAATATCCTGGTGTTCGCAGTCCGGAACGCAGTTGGAGCAGTTTCCGCAGTTGTCCGGGGCCCTTTCCCCGAAATAGCGGAGGAGTCCCTGCCGCAGGCACTTCCGGGATTTCGCGTAGAACGTCATCCACTTCAGGCGTTCCTCATCCTTTTCCCGCACCTGCGCCTGTTCCTCCGGTGTCAGGTCCGGATTTGGTTCCGAATGTTCAATCAGCCAGCGGGCGGTTACCACATCCTGCGGCGCATACAAAAGAATGCAGTCCGCGTCGCATCCGTCCCGTCCGGCCCGGCCTGCCTCCTGGTAGTAAGCTTCGAGGCTTTTGGGCATGTTGTAATGGATTACATAGGATACGTTCGATTTGTCAATTCCCATGCCGAACGCGTTGGTTGCAACCATGATCCGTTTCCGGTCAAACAGAAAATCTTCCTGGTTTTTCCGCCGTTCCTCCGCGTCCAGCCCCGCATGGTACCGTGTCGCCGGAAACCCTTCCCGCTCAAGCTGGGCGCATACCGCCTCCACGTTTTTGCGCGTGGCGCAGTAAATGATTCCGGACTGGCGAAACCGATCCCGCAGCAGCTCTGAAAGCGACTTGTCCCGGTCCCGGGGCTGATAGACGGAAAAAGAAAGATTGGGCCGGTCAAATCCGGTGGTGATCATCACGGGATCCTTCAGCCGCAGATTGTCCAGGATGTCCTTCCGGACGTTCGGCGTAGCTGTCGCCGTAAAGGCCCCGACAGCAGGGCGCCGGGGCAGGGCGGCAACAAACTCCGGTATTTTCAGGTAATTGGGGCGAAAATCCTGCCCCCATTGGGAAATGCAGTGCGCTTCATCCACCGCAACCAGCGGGATTTCCATATGCCGGCACATCTCCTGAAAGCCGGGAGCCTGCAGCCTTTCCGGCGCCACATACAGGATTTTAAAAGCTCCGCCGGCCGCCTGGTATGCGGTTTCCCGGTATTCCGCTTCGTTCATGGCGCTGTTCAGGAAGGCCACGGGAACTCCCCGGAGCTTCAGTGCCGTCACCTGGTCCTTCATCAGGGAAATCAGGGGGGAAATCACCAGGGAGGTTCCGGGCAGTATCATCGCCGGAATCTGGTAACACAGGGATTTCCCGGATCCGGTCGGCATCACGCCGAGCACATCGTTTCCGTTCAGCAGTCCTTCCGCCAGTTCCTGCTGCCCGGCTCGGAAGGAATGATGTCCGTACACCCGGTTCAGGATCTCCCCGGCCTTTTCCATCTGATTCATCTTCATACCCCGAAATCCGTCATTTTTCTTGTACCTATCATAACATGCAGGTCATTTCCCGGCAAGGCATACCAAAAACGGATCTCCCGAAGGGGACCCGCAATTTCCGTTTCAGGGCCTGTCCGCAAATCCGGCCGGTTTTTCCCGGAAAAACAGCCGTCAGGCCTTCGTATGAAATTCATGGCTGCATCTGGGGCAATGGATTTCCTTTTCGCCGGTTCCCCGATTCAGCCGCAGCAGCGTCCTGCATTGCGGGCATTTGAAATACTTATACTGTTTCATTCCTTTCAGGCGTCTGAAAAACTGTTTTGTTTTCAGGACAGCATTCCGGAAAAAGAATGTGAATTTCCGGTTTTCTTCCTGCCTTTTGGTTCTGTTTTTGGAAAAAAAGCGGAAAACAAACACACCGCACAGCCCGTAGCTGATATAAAACAGCCAGTACAGCCCGGTAAACGCCGAAACCATCTGTACCGCCAGGCTGAGGATCAGCAGCGCCATTCCGAGCTGGTCCGGCCCGTTCCGGACCGACATGAACCGGGCAAACCTGAACAGCAGATTCCTGAAAAAAGTCACGGAGCATCTTTCCTTTCTTAAGCACCCTGCTGCCATACATGATACCTTTTCTCCCGGCAAAACACAAACCATTTCTTTACCGGCCTGTCCGTGTCCGGCTGCAGTTCTACGTTGCAGTTTCTTTTGAATGTCCTGTTTTTGACACTTGCGCAAAAACAAAACGCGGAAGTCTTATAACTCAAGACTTCCACGATTGTGGAGCATAGGAGATTCGAACTCCTGACCCCAACACTGCCAGTGTTGTGCGCTACCAACTGCGCTAATGCCCCGAACAGATGGTATCTTATCACAACTCAGTTCGTTTGTAAAGCTTTTTTTCTTTAAAATTGCACCGGCCTGTGATAAAATGCTTGCAAAGGGAGTGTGATACCGTATGACATTGCAGCAGGCAATTGAAAAAATGGACGAACTGGAAAAGGCGTTTTACGCGATCAATCATGCCTCGTCCATACTTTATGTGGACGGGGATACCGTGGCGCCGAAAAATTCCTGGAAGGGCCGGGGCAAAGCCCTGGGGTATCTCAGTGAGCTGACCTACCGCCTTCTCGTCAACCCGGAAACCGGCGAGGTGCTGAATACCGTGCTTCAGGGAAAAAACGAAACCGACGAGGTCACCTTCCGCCGGGCGGAAATGCTGAAAAAGGAATATGATGAACTGCACGTGCTGCCCATGGAGGAATATGTTGCCTTTCAGGAACTGACCAACGAAGCCTCCTCGGTCTGGCATGATGCCAAGGAAAAAAGCGACTGGGCGATGTTCGCTCCCCTACTGGAGAAGATTGTCGCCTCCCGGCGCCGCTTTGCCGCGCTGAAAGCGCCCGGAAAGCCGGCCTATGACGTGCTGCTGGACCTGTTTGAAGAAGGCGCTTCCATGGAAATGCTGGATCCTTTTTTCCGGACCCTGCGGGAAGAGCTTTCCCCGGTTATCCGGGAAGTGGCTTCCCGGGAAAAACCGGTTCCCGCCTTTATGAAAGCCTCCTGGCCCGTGGACCGGCAGCGGATTTTCTCCCAAAAGATCATGGAGCTGGAAGGCATTGATCCCCTGAACTGCACCCTGGGGGAAACCGAGCATCCCTTTACGGACGGCACCAACAAATGGGACGTGCGGATCACCACCCACTATCATGAGGAGGATCCCTTCTCCAGCCTGTACAGCGTGATTCATGAGGGCGGCCACGCCTTGTACGAACTGGATGTGCGGGATGACCTGCAGTTTACCTGCCTGTCCGACGGTGTAACCATGGGCATTCATGAAAGCCAGTCCCGTTTCTATGAAAACATCATCGGCCGCAGCCGTGCCTTCTGCACGCCTCTCCTGAAAATCCTTCGGGAAGTATTCCCGGATCAGGTTCGGGGCGTCACGGAGGAAGAGCTGTACTCCGCCATCAACCTGTCAAAGCCGTCCCTCATCCGCACCGAAGCGGACGAACTCACCTATTCCCTTCATGTCATGATCCGCTATGAGCTGGAAAAAGCGCTGATCGCGGGAGACCTTGCCGTAAAGGATATTCCCGGGGAATGGAACCGGCTTTACCGGGAAATCCTGTCGGTTGAAGTCCCGGATGACCGCCGGGGCTGCCTGCAGGACAGCCATTGGTCCGGCGGCGCCATCGGCTATTTCCCCTCCTACGCGCTGGGCAGCGCCTACGGCGTACAGATGCTGCACGAAATGGAAAAGACCGTGGATGTCTGGTCCGCGGTAGCCCGGGGAGATCTCTCTCCCGTCACCACCTGGCTGACGGAGAAAATCCATCAGTATGGTTCCCTCCGGAAGCCCCAGGATCTGCTTCCCGCCGCCATGGGCGGTCCGCTGGACGCAAAAGTCTATACGGCCTACCTGAAAAAGAAATTCGGTGAGCTTTACAGTCTCTGACACGCAAACGGGCGCTGCCATCCGGCAGCGCCCGCTGACTTTCATGGGATTCAGATCAGATCCGCGATATCCGGGTTTTTGCCCTTGATGAGCACTTTGGCTCCCTGGGCCGCTTCGGAAGAATCCGCATGAGCCAGCAGCCACTTGTTGGCCGCCCAGAGGATTTCGTCCTCCGCGTTCTTCACGGTGATTTCGGGCTTGTCCAGGTTGGTTCCCTTCGGCAGCACGATCACAACCTTGAAGCCCTGTCCCTTCTTTGCGCTGCAGGGAGCGTAATGCAGGGTGGTGGCGTAAACCTCCACCAGCACGCCGGCGGGGCAGTAATACGCCGCAACCTTTTCCGCGTCAAGTTCACCGTTTACCAGATCCTCCCGCTTGGCCAGCAGGAGAATGAAATCCTGGGTACCCACGTTCAGTTCGCTGTCCCGGTGATACTCCAGGCAGTTCATCTTTGTGTTGTGGCCGTTGCACCAGCCCAGCTGGATGGGCATGCCGCCGTAGGCATTGTTC
Organism: Clostridia bacterium; assembly: GCA_017526525.1. Classification (GTDB taxonomy): domain Bacteria; phylum Bacillota; class Clostridia; order Christensenellales; family Aristaeellaceae; genus Aristaeella. The sequence continues at coordinate 21,827 of JAFXRG010000044.1, forward strand.
CGCAGTTCCTTTTCAATGGCCAGGGCCTGCAGCTCCGCCTGCTCCGGCACATAGTCCACGCCGTCCGGGCAGGGCGTAACCTTGTCCAGGGTCTCCAGCAGTTCCTTCAGGTCGTAGCCTTCCAGGATCTGTCCGTAGTTCCGGAAAGAAGGATCGGTGACGGGTAAAATTTTCATATTCGTTTTCCTCCCTTTATCTTCACCCGGGCTCCGCCCGGGCTGTTTCCCTGCTCAGAAGTTTTTGGTCAGGTCATAGCGTTCATAGAATTCCTTCCGGTAGTCCAGCAAGCTGTCATTCGCGATGGCTTCCCGGATTTCCTCCATCATGTGTATCAGGAAGCGCAGGTTATGAATGGAGGCCAGCCGGCCAGCGGTGATTTCCTTCGCGTTGAACAGATGGCGGATATAAGCCCGGGTGAAGTTTTTGCAGGCGTAGCAGTCGCAGGCTTCGTCCAGCGGGGAAAAGTCATGGGCATACTTCCCGTTTTTCACCACCACCCGTCCCCTGCTTGTCAGCACGGTGCCGTTGCGGGCAATCCGGGTCGCCAGCACACAGTCGAACATGTCCACGCCCCGGATCACGCCTTCAATAAAGCAGTCCGGCGTGCCGACCCCCATCAGGTAGCGGGGCTTGTTTTCCGGCATGTACGGCCGGATTTCATCCAGCATTTCGTACATGATCGGCTTCGGTTCCCCCACGCTCAGGCCGCCGATACCGTAGCCGATGAAATCCATATCCGCAAGGGTTTTCGCGCTTTCCACCCGCAGGTCCTTGTAAAAAGCTCCCTGCACAATGCCGAACAGCGCCTGGTCCTCCCGGGTATGGTGCTTTTGGCACCGTTCCGCCCAGCGATGTGTGATTTCCATGTTCTTTTTCGCCGTTTCCCAGTCGCAGGGATAGGCGGAGCAGACATCAAAGGCCATGGCGATATCCGAGCCCAGCGCCTGCTGAATATCCATGGATTCCTCCGGCCCGATAAAATGCCGGGATCCGTCCAGGTGGCTCTGGAAAGTCACGCCCTCCTCCCGGATCTTCCGGATTCCTGCCAGGGAAAAGACCTGGAATCCGCCGCTGTCCGTGAGGATCGGTCCGTTCCATCCCATGAAGCGGTGCAGGCCCCCCGCCTCTTCCACCAGCTTTTCTCCCGGGCGAAGATGCAGGTGATACGTGTTGCTCAGGAGAATCTTCGTTCCGATTTCTTCCATCTCGCGGGGCGTCATGGCTTTTACGCAGGCGGAAGTCCCCACCGGCATGTAAATCGGCGTGGGAATATCCCCGTGCGGGGTATGCAGCACTCCCAGCCGGGCGCCGGACTGTTTGCAGATATGGGTAACCTCAAAGCTGAAATTCGGATTCAATGTCCTTCTCCTTTGTCACAGCAGCTCATCCGTGCCGATTTCCTTGTATTTGTCAAACTCCTCCAGCTTCTGAACCACATCCGGCTGAATATGGATCTGTTCCGGAGTTCTTTTTTCTTCGGTGTCCTCCGGCACCATCAGCAGATCCGCATACAGGCTCCAGACGTTGCCCTCCGGCATGCTGTGGAACGTCATTTTTTCATGGGTAATGGGATGTTCAAAAACCAGCTTGTATCCCCACAGGGCAATCTGCTGCCCCGGTATCCCGCTGCCGTAGCGGTTGTCTCCCCACAGTGGAAGGCCGATATTGCTCATCTGGGCCCGGATCTGGTGTTTCCGACCCGTTTCCAGCTTGATGCCGCACAGGCTGGTTCCATCCCGGCTTTCAATGCGGCGTCCGTGAAGAATTGCCAGCTTCCCGCCCTTTTCGTCCGCTTCGCAGACCACTTCCCGGTTGGAAATCGGATCATGAATCAGGTAATCGGTCAGCGTAAACTGCTCCTCCGCTTCCCCCATCACCACGCACAGGTATTCCCGTCCCATCCGGTGTTCCCGCATCTGGGCGTCCAGCCGGCCCGCCGCCTTGCTGGTGCGGGCAAAAACCATGAGCCCGCCCACCGGCCGGTCCAGCCGGTGCACCAGCCCCAGGTAGACGTTTCCGGGTTTATGGTATTTCTCCCGGATGTACTCCTTCAGCAGGCTCAGCAGATCCGGATCCCCGGTCTGGTCCGCCTGGGAAAGCATGTTCGGGGGTTTAATCACCACCAGCACATGATTGTCCTCATAGAGTATGTCAGGCACGCTGCCACCTCCCGCTGGCGCCGCACGGCAGCACGCCGCCCGTGGTAACCGGCAGGCACAGCTCCTCGCTGTCCGCCCGGCCGCCGAAGCGGCGGACCACGCATTTCTCCAGCATGTTGTTCAGCACGCTGGCCTGGAATCCGGTGGTATAGCTGTTGATCAGGAAAAACAGCGGTTCCTCGCTCAGCACCTGCGCGCAGGTGTCAATCAGCCCGTACAGCTCGTTTTCCAGCTTCCAGACCTCCCCGGATGGACCCCGTCCGTAGCTGGGAGGATCCATCAGGATTCCGTCATACCGGTTTCCCCGGCGGATTTCCCGCTGTACAAACCGCAGGGCATCCTCCACAATCCAGCGGAAGGAGGTTTCCGGCAGTCCGCTGAGCTCCCGGTTTTCCTTGGCCCAGAGCACCATGCCCTTGGCCGCGTCCACATGGGTCACGTGGGCGCCGGCGGCCGCGCAGGCCAGCGTGGCCCCGCCGGTGTATCCGAAAAGGTTCAGCACCTTCAGGTTCTTCCGTCCGTCCCGGCGGATCAGGTCGCTCATCCAGATCCAGTTGGCGGCCTGTTCCGGAAACAGGCCGGTATGCTTGAATCCCGTCGGCCGTACGTAGAAGGAAAGATTTCCGTGGCTCACGGTCCATTTTTCAGGCAGTTTTTCAAGAAATTCCCATTCTCCGCCGCCCCGGTCGCTGCGGTGGTAGTGCGCCTGGGCCCTGCGCCACAGGGCTTCCTTCCCCTTGGGCCAGATCGTCTGAGGATCCGGCCGGCGCAGGATGATTTCTCCCCAGCGCTCCAGCTTTTCGCCGTCGCCGGTGTCAATCACTTCATAGTCCTTCCAGCTGTCCGCTAAAAACATTCCCGGATCTCCTTCTGTCAGATGACTGTCATTTCAGCGGCTGCGATTCAGCCGTCCGTTTCCTCCCCGCCGCCGGGAAAAAGCATATCCTCATGCAGCCGGATCAGGGCTTCCACCACGTCCATACAGTACAGCCGGTCCAGGCCGCCCAGGGCCGGATCCGTCTCCACATATTCCCGCAAGGCCCCGGAGTCTCCCTCCGCGGCGCGGGCTGCCAGGCGGTTGGCTTCGTCCACTTCCCGCAGCACCTCCGCCAGCGCTTCCGGCACCGTGACGCCGGAAGGCTGCTCCGTTCCGTTCTTCAGCCGCAGCGGCGTTTCAATCACCGCGTTCTCCGGCAGCTGGGGCATCTCCCGGCCGTTGCGCCGGGTAACCGCGGGAATCACCGCCGTTTCCTTCCGCAGCACCGCAAGGGCCAGCTGCATAGGCCGGATCGGCGGCGCCTTGCTCAGCAGCAGCAGCTGGGCCATGGCGCCTTCCCGCGCCTCCGCCCCCTGCTCCCGCACGGTGTTCATATAAAGAATGCGTTCTTTCCGCTTCTCCACGCTCTCGCCGAACTCCGGCTTTTCCTCCGGAATAAAATCCGGCTGGGCCGGCAAAAACTCCGCATGATCCGTCACGTCCCCGGCGGGAATCGAGTCCCACCAACCGAGCCAGCGCCGGCTCAGGCTGCCCAGCTCGTTCTTTTCCGCCGCCTTTTTCAGCTTCGGCAGCAGGTCCGCTTTTCCGTCCCGGATTTCCGTCAGGAAAGCAAAGCCCGGCAGGCCGGCGGTGGAAACCGTCAGCCGCTCCGGCGGAATCTGCAGCCGTTTTGCGTAGGTTTCCGCCCCGTTGGCGCCTTTCATGGGCGTGCGTCCCAGTCCCAGGCACCGGTAGCCCCGGTCCAGGAAAACCGCTGTGGTCCGGGCCATGGGCTGCCCAAGATTGATCACCAGTGCCTCCGGGCAGTATTCATCCATGCTGTCGCACAGGCTGAGAATGGCTTTCCCGGCCCGCAGGGCATGCATCAGCCCGCCGATGCCGCCGTTCACCCGGGCCTGGTCCGTCAGTCCGGGATCCTCCTCCCGGTCGCTGCCCAGCGCGTTCCGGTCCATAAAGAACCGGCTGGCTGCCTGGGGATCTCCCGCGTAAATCACGCAGTCCGCACCCTTCAGCGCCTCTTCCCGGTCACCGGTCACAGTCAGCTTTCCGCCGATCCCGGCATGCCGGATCACGGCGTCCCCGTATCCCTGAAGCACCTCCCGCATCGCCGGGTTGCCTTCCTCCACGGTGATTTCCGCGTCCGGTTCCTTCCCTGCAAAAAGCAGGTCAGCGAAAAGGGCGGGCAGGAGCGTGGGTACGTCCTGCCCGATCATCGCGATTCTCATGCTTTCGCAATCCCCAGTTCTGCTTTTTTGCCGTTGATATCCCACTGCTGGCTCACATAGCCTTCCGGCGCGGCACCGCGTGCAATGGCGTTGGCCAGCGTCGTCCTGCCGATCATGTCGCTGAAAGCTTCCAGCGCCGCCGCCAGTTCGTCGTCGCCTTCATAGTACAGGCGGATACGGTCCGTCACCTCAAAGCCGGCGTCCTTGCGCATGGTCTGCACCTTGGAAATCACTTCGCGGGCATAGCCCTCGCGGATCAGGTCGTCGCTGAGGTTCGTATCCAGTACCACAGTCACGCCGTGATCCTCCGCGGCGATAAACCCGGGCTTGTTCATCGGCGTGGTCAGCACGTCGTCCCTGTTCAGCTTCACTTCGGTATCGTCGATCATGAAGGAAACTTCCTGTCCCTTTTCGAAGGCGTCCACCACATCGTTGCCGTCCATCTGCGCAAGCTGCTGGCCGATTTTGCCCAGGAGCTTGCCGTACTTCGGTCCCAGCGTCCGCATCTGCGGCTTGAGCTGATAGGTGGTAAAGGCCCGTGCGTCCTCGGTGAAGATGACTTCCTTCACGTTCAGTTCGTCCTCGCACAGTTCCTGATAGGCCTTTTCAAACTTCGCGCCTTTGACATACAGCTTCTGCACGGGCTGGCGGACCTTCAGGTTCGCTGTGTTGCGGCAGGCCCGGCCCAGCTGGATGGCTTCCACCAGGGCTTCCATCTGCTCTTCAATATCCTTATCCACCGCCGCGGCGTCGCTCACCGGGAAATCGCACAGATGCACGCTCTCCGGCGCGCCGGGCACGTTGTTGACCACCAGGTTCTGATAGATTTCTTCAGACAGGAACGGGATGAAAGGCGCGCACAGCTTCGCCAGCGTTACCAGCACGTGGTATAGCGTCGCGAAGGCGGCTTCCTTTTCTCCGCCCATTCCCTTGCCCCAGAACCGTTCCCGGCCCCTGCGCACGTACCAGTTGCTCAGCTCGTCCACAAAGGCCGCCAGCTTTCCGGCGCTTTCGGTAATCCGGTAATTGGACAGGTCGTCGTCCACTTCGGCAATCAGGGTATTCAGCTTGCTCAGGATCCACCGGTCCATCAGGGTCAGCTCGGTCTTTTCCAGCGGATGCGCCAGCGGATCGAATCCGTCAATCTGGGCATACATCGCAAAGAAGGCGTAGGTGTTCTGCAGGGTCGCCATAAACTTCCGCTGGCCTTCCTGCACGGCCTCCTCGCTGAAGCGCTTGGGCAGCCACGGTGCAGAGGTCGTGTAGTAGTACCAGCGCACCGCGTCCGCCCCGAACTTTTCCAGCACTTCAAAGGGATCCACCACGTTGCCCAGGTGCTTGCTCATCTTGCGGCCCTCGGCATCCTGCGTATGGCCCAGCACCACACAGTTTTTGAAGGGTGCCCGGTCAAACAGCAGCGTGGAAATGGCCTCCAGGGTATAGAACCAGCCGCGGGTCTGGTCAATGGCTTCGGAAATGAAATCCGCGGGGAAGTTCTTTTCGAACATTTCCTTGTTTTCAAAGGGATAGTGCCACTGGGCAAAGGGCATGCTGCCGGAGTCGTACCAGCAGTCGATAACTTCCTTCACCCGATGCATTTCCTTGCCGCACTCGGGGCAGCGGATCGTCACCGCATCGATGAAGGGGCGGTGCAGCTCGATGTCCGGACCCGGATCGTTCACCGCCATTTCCCGCAGCTCCTGAATGGAGCCGATCACATGCATGTGGCCCTCTTCGCATTTCCAAACCGGAAGGGGCGTTCCCCAGTAGCGTTCCCGGCTGAGGCCCCAGTCGATCACGTTCTCCAGGAAATTGCCCATGCGGCCGTCCTTGATGTTGTCCGGCATCCAGTTTATGGTCTGGTTGTTGCGCACCAGGTTGTCCCGCAGCTTGGTCATCCGGATAAACCAGGTCGGCCGTGCGTAGTACAGCAGCGGCGTGTCGCAGCGCCAGCAGAAGGGATAGTCGTGGGCGAAGGGCACCGCCGCAAACAGCAGGTCTTGATCCTTCAAGGCCTGCAGAATCAGGGGATCCGCGTCCTTCACAAAGGTGCCCGCCCAGGGGGTGCCTTCCACAAACTTGCCCTGGGTGTCCACCAGGTTGACAAAAGGCATGTTGTTCTCCCGGCAGACCCGGTTGTCGTCCTCACCGAAAGCAGGGGCAATATGCACGATCCCGGTACCGTCTTCCATGGTGACATAATCATCGCACAGCACGATCCAGGCGCCTTTCAGGTCTCCGGCGTACGGGAACAGGGGCTCATATTCCATGCCCTTCAGCTCCATGCCGGTGCATTCGCTCTCAAAAGCCAGTTCCTGTCCTTCAAAAACCTTCTCCGTCAGGGCCTTGGCCATGATGTACTTCTTTCCGTCCGGCGCGGAGAATTTCACATAGGCGTCCCGGGGATTCACGCACAGCGCCAGGTTGCTGGGCAGCGTCCAGGGCGTGGTGGTCCAGGCCAGCAGGAAGGTATTCTCCTCTCCCTTCACCCGGAAACGGACAAAGGCGGAAGTTTCCTTCACGTTCTTGTAGCCCTGGGCCACTTCATGGCTGCTCAGCGCCGTTCCGCAGCGGGGGCAGTAAGGCACGATCTTGTGGCCCTGGTACAGCAGTCCCTTTTCATGGATCTGCTTCAGGCTCCACCATTCGCTTTCAATATAGTTGTTTTCATAGGTGACGTAGGGATGCTCCATATCCACCCAGAAGGCCACCTGGTCGGACATCTTTTCCCACTCGTGCAGGTACTTCCACACGCTCTTCTTGCATTCCCCGATGAAGGGCTCGATGCCGTACTGCTCGATCTGGGGTTTTCCGTCCAGGCCCAGGGCCTTTTCAACCTCCAGCTCCACCGGCAGGCCGTGGGTATCCCAGCCGGCCTTGCGCAGCACGCTCTTTCCCTTCATGGTCTGGTAGCGCGGGATCAGGTCCTTGATGGCCCGGGTTTCCACATGGCCGATATGCGGCTTGCCGTTGGCCGTGGGCGGTCCGTCAAAGAAGGTGAACTGTTCGTTCCCGTCCCGGTAGTGAAAGCTTTTCCGGACGATATCCTTCTCTTTCCACATGGCCGCCGTCTGTTTCTCCCGGGCGGCAAAGTTCATATCTGTCGCAACTTTGTTGTACATGGTTCTTACCCCTCTTCCGTGAGATTCACAAATGTATATATTTCTCCGATTTTATACCGTTTTCCTTTATTTTCCTTTTTTATTCGCTCCGCAGCGCCACCACCGGATCCTTCTTCGCAGCCAGCCGGGAGGGAATAATGCCCGCGATCAGCGTCAGGATCATGGAAATGGCCACCAGGATCACTCCCGCAACGGGCGGCAGGAAAGCCGCCAGTCCGGCAATATGGGTCAGGGACTGCAGGATCATGTTGGCAAATATCACCAGCACCAGGGTCACCGCGATACCGATGATGCCCGCGGAGAAGCCGACAATCAGGGTCTCCGCGTTGAAGACCCGGGCCACGTCCTTCCGGGACGCGCCGATCGCCCGCAGAATACCGATCTCCTTGGTCCGCTCCAGCACGCTGATGTAGGTAATAATGCCGATCATGATGGAGGACACCACCAGGCTGATGGCCACAAAGGCGATCAGCACATAGCTGATGGCGTTCACAATGGTGGTCACGCTGGACATCATCAGTTCCAGCACGTCCGTGTACCGGATCTTCTGCTTTTCCTCCGCCTTCGCGTTGTATTCGCGGATCAGGGAGGTAATCTTTTCCTTGGATTCGAAATCCTTCGGATAAATCAGAATCCGCGAAGGCTTGCTTTCATCGCTGACCCCCAGGGTCTTCAGGTTGGCTTCCAGGGAGTTGCCGCTCATCATCAGCGTTCCGCGGGAAACAAACTCTTGCAGCAGTTCCTTTGTCAGCAGCGGCTTGTAGTCATCCGGAATCATGCCATCCGGAATCAGGCCTTTTTCCTCCATCAGCGTCAGGAATTCCGGAACGGTCATGCTGTCCAGCAGGTTCATGGCGTCCGTCACGTCGCTGGAGAAGGGCTGTCCTGTAAACACATCCCGGTCAGGGGCCTCCAGCTGTTCCTGGACAATCTGGCTTTCCCGGACCTTCCGGATCATCTCCTGCATCAGTTCCCGCCTGTATCCGATGGTGCCGCTGGCGGATGTGGCCACGGCTCCCTCCGCCGGGCGGAGAATGCCCACAATCCGGATTTCCGGCGCCTCCGCCAGTTTCGCCGCCATGTATTCCGCGTCATCGCCCCGGTCCTTCCAGATGCTTCCGGATTTTTCGTACCGATCCGTTCCCGGCAGCATCCGGAAGCGGAGGTTCATCAGTTCCTCATAGGTGAATTCCAGGTCCACGCTTTCAATGGGCTTGCCCTGCATCAGGTCGGAAAACTGCTGCCGCAGCTCGCCCTGGTCCTTCAGTCCCAGGGAATAGAGCACATAGTCGCTCAATTCGTTCCGCTGGTTCAGGATCAGCACCACTTCATACTGGCTTTCCGGCAGTCGGCCGGCCAGGACGTCATACTGCTGTTCCAGCAGGGTCCTGTTATCCAGCAGGGGTTCGAAAACGCTCAGCCGCTTCATGAAGGTATCCATCATGGTCTGCTGCATACCCGGCATAGAAACGCCGGTGTTCATCATGTCCATCATGCCGGTGGCTTCCATGGTGGTGGAGGGATTCACCTGAATCGGCTTTTCCCCGTCCGTCCGGTAAATGGTCAGCGGCGTGTCGTATTCGTACTGAATCCCGGTAATCAGCTTTTCCATGCCGACAGCGGGATCATCCAGCCATTTCTTGAAGCTCTCCAGGTCGTTTTCCTGAATGCCGCCCATCCAGGCGCTCATCATCCGGGTCATCCGCCCGCCGGAATAAACCTTTCCGTCCTCGTGCGGCTTGCTTTCCCCGCCCGTGTCCATCAGGGCGGACAGCGCATCCGTCACATCCATGGTCTGGGCGTTGATCTCCAGCGGATAGGAGGACAGCGTATCCCGCTGTACCCGGTCTATATAGGCATCCACACCGCTGGAAATGCTGAGAATCAGCGCAATGCCGATAATGCCGATGGAGCCCGCGAAAGCGGTCAGCAGCGTACGCCCTTTTTTGGTCATCAGGTTGGTCAGGCTCAGGTTCAAGGCCGTCAGGAAGCTCATGGACCGCTTGGTCCGGCTCTTCTCCTGTCCGGCTGCCTCCGCCGGTTCCGCCGCCCGCTCGGTCCGGCTGTCGCTGATCACCTTTCCGTCCAGCAGGCGGATAATCCGGTCGGCATACTGGTCCGCCAGCTCCGGATTGTGGGTCACCATGATCACCAGACGTTCCCGGGCAATTTCCTTCAGGATTTCCATCACCTGGATGCTGGTTTCGCTGTCCAGGGCGCCGGTGGGTTCGTCCGCCAGCAGGATTTCCGGATTGTTCACCAGGGCCCGGGCAATGGCTACCCGCTGCATCTGGCCGCCGCTCAGCTCGTTGGGCTTCTTGCGGATCTGATCCGACAGCCCGACCTTTTCAAGGGCTTCCAGGGCCCGGCGCCGCCGTTCCTCCCGGCCGGTGCCGCTGAGGGTCAGTGCCAGCTCCACATTGGCCAGCACCGTCTGGTGCGGAATCAGGTTGTAGCTCTGGAAAACGAATCCCACCGCGTGGTTCCGGTAGGTGTCCCAGTCGCTCTCCCTGAACTGTTTCGTGCTCTTTCCCCGGATGATCAGGTCCCCGTCCGTATATTGGTCCAGGCCGCCGATGATGTTCAGCAGCGTGGTCTTTCCGCAGCCGGAAGGCCCAAGAATCGCGGCGAATTCACTGTTCCCGAATTCCAGGTCCACCCCCCGCAGGGCGTGCACCTGCATTTCTCCGCCGGAGTAGACTTTCGTAATCTGTCTGAGTGTCAGCATCTGCTCTGCTCCTCCACAAAATGTACAGATAGATTATTTTATCATGGAGTGTTCCCCGGCGCAATTTTTTTGACAGTTTCTTCCTTATTTTCTGTTAACGCGACTTTTTCTGCCGGATCCGGAAAACATTCCAGGACGCCTTGCGGATCCGTGCGGTCAGCAGGCCCCCGTCCAGGACGGATTCTCCGAGGATTTCTTTCTTTGCATTTCCCTCCTCCGTATGGTATACTGAGTCACAAATTCAAGCGAAAAGGAGTGTATCAGCACATGAATGTGAATTTAATTTCTGTAATTCTCACAATCATCATGGCATTCACCGGAATCTGCGGCGGTCTGCAGGGCGCCGGTGTAAAGGATGGCTACGCTGTCGAGCTGAAAGCCAGCCTGGACGGAGATCTTTCCGCCATGGTCCCGGATGAAAACACTGCCAAACAGGTAAGCCTTGTGCAGTCCCTGCTGGACGCCATTTCCCTCCGCCTTGTGGCCGGTCCCGAATCCGGCCAGCTGGATATCAACGGGGATGCCGGTAATCTCGCCTCCCTCTCCGTGAAAAAGCAGGAGAACGGCTCCTGGGCGGCGGTTTCCACCCTCTTCCCGTCTTCCGTTGTCACGGTTTCCTCCGAATTCATCAACGCTGCCATGGCGCAGGTGGGCGGTCTCCTTCCGGGCGGCGCGGCCGGTCTGCCCGGCACGGCGGCCAATGCGGATCTTTCCGGAATTCTGGCAGAAATCCAGCCCCAGCTGACGGAAATGATCGTCTCCTATACCGGTGCTTTCGGTGAAACGGAAACCGGTTCCTTCACCATTCAGGGAGTGGAATACACCAAACGGGCCCCCTTCACCATGACTGCGAAGGAAGCCGTCGCCCTGGCGCTGACCACGCTCAAAACAATTCTGGAAAACCAGAGCGTCCAGTCCCTGCTTTCCTCCGTCTCCCCGGGTTTCTCCGCGTCGGGCATCGACAATGCACTGGAGAATATCCAGAACACCTCCGAGGAGGATGCTCCCGTTCTCAATGCCGCGAAATATGAAAACGAAGCCGGAGATACCTGCTTCGACCTGAGCCTTTCCAAGGATCCGTTATCCATTCTCTTCACCCTTGCCACTTCCAAGGGAATCACCCGGGCAACCCTGAAGTACGGCGAGCAGCTGGATGCTTCCTTCGAAATTGATCCGACGGCGAGAAGCTTTGCCCTGAATGTAACCGCGGTTCCCGCCCCCGGCCAGAACGTCGCGGTCAACGCCCTCCTGAAGCTCACCGGAACGGATTCCGGCACCCTGCAGCTCGATCTGAACGTCCCGATGCCGCTTTCTGCGAAAGCTATTGGAGCCAAGGTAGAGATCAAGTTCTCCAAGGATGAGCCCGTCTTCGAAGCCTCTGAGGAGCTGAAGACCGTTGTGCTTGACCAGCTCAAGGAAGGCAGCGATGAAATGACCTCCCTGAACGCGGAACTGGTGGTGGGACTCTCCACCGTAGCCCTGCGGCTCATGAACAAGGTTCCCGCCATCCGGGATCTCCTGATTCCCGCCTCCCCCGTTTCCAAGTAATTCCTTTCACGTTTTTCCGGCTCTCCCGTTGATCGGGAGAGCCTTTAAAATTTGTCCATACAAATCTTGTCAAACTGCCTTCCCGGCGGTATACTGATGGAAGAGAAAAAAGCACAGGAAAGGCGGAAACATATGCGTAAAGAGATCGTCCTCCGCGCCGGAGATACCGCACCCTTCAGGAACCTGACAAACTACTGTGTCGGCACCGGCCGGCTGGACCTGGCGCTCCACGCGGAATACCAGTCCCAGCTTTCCGCCGTGCAGAATCTGTGCCATTTCCGCTACATCCGCGGTCATGGCCTTTTCAGCGACCAGATGGGGATTTACCAGGAATGGGGTCCTCCCTTCGCGGAAAAGCAGCAGTGGTATTGTTTCACTTACCTGGACCGGGTCATGGATGCATATCTGGAAAACGGCCTGGAGCCCTTCCTGGAAATCGGATTCATGCCGGAAAAGCTTTCCTCCTCCGATCAGACCCTTTTCTACTGGAAAGCCCATACCGTTCCCCCAAAGGATCCGGAAGAATGGTGCCGCCTGGTAAGGGAAACCCTGAAGCACCTGGTGCACCGTTACGGCCGGGAACGGGTGGAAACCTGGCCCTGTGAAATCTGGAACGAACCGAACCTCCCCGGCTTCTGGGAAAAGGCGGACAAGCCCGCCTACCTGGAACTGTACCGGATCACGGTGCAGGCCATCCGGGAAGTGCTTCCCGCCATGCGCGTGGGCGGCCCCGCCATCTGCGGCGGCACCGGAAGCCAGCAGTGGATTTCCGATTTCCTGGCCTTCTGCCGGGACCGGAAACTGCCCGTGGATTTCGTCACCCGTCATGCCTATATGGGCCAGAATCCGGAGCACAAATCCCGCTATCTGTACCATAAAATGAATTCCCCGGATGTACTGATTGCCGAAATGCAGGAATCCCGGAACATCATCGACTCCTTCCCGGAGTTCAAAGGCATCCCCATGTATATCACGGAGTTCAACACCAGCTACAACCCCTTCTGCCCCATTCATGACACCAACCTGAACGCCGTCACCTGCGCCGCGCTGCTTTCCCGTCTCGGGGATGTGGCCGATGGCTACAGCTACTGGACCTTCGGGGATGTTTTTGAGGAGCAGGGAATCCCGAACCGTCCCTTCCACGGCGGCTTCGGCATGATGGCCAACGGCCTGGTTCCCAAGCCCACCCTCTGGGCCTTCTCCTTCTTTGCCGGCCTTCGGGGCGAATGCGCCTTCCGGGATGATCACGCCGTCATCGTCCGCCGGGAAGACGGCGGCTATGAGGCGGTCCTCTGGAATCTGTGCGAAGGGGAAAAGGAACCGGTCACCCTGGACCTGACTTTCCCGGTGGAAGGCGATGCCGCCGCGCTGCTGGAGCGGGTGGACGAGGAATCCTGCAACCCCCTGGCCTGCTGGCACCGCATGGGCGAGCCGGCGGACCTGACGGAGGAGCAGCTGTCCTTCCTCCGTGCTGCGGGCCAGCCTGCCCGGAGCGTCCTGGTGCCGGAAAAAACAAAGGAAGGAGCCAAAGTCTCCCTGACCCTGGCTCCCAACGCCCTTCTCCGGCTCCGGCTGCTCCCCGTGGTTCCCTCGTCCGATCCCGGCTATGATTACTCCTGGTACTGTGACTGATCCGGAGGTTTATATGTTTCTGAAATCATTCCTGTCCGTTTTCACCGGCGCCTTCGGCATGATCTTTCGGGTCATGCTGATCATCGCCCTCTGCTTCGGGGGCGGTTTCTGCCTGTTTTCCATGCTGGCCGTTCCCTTTATCTGGGACGGCCTGATCCGCCTCGGCGGCCTGCTGCTCTGCGCCGCCCTGGTGTACGGTCTTCTCCGCCTCGGAAGGGATAAGGACGACGATCCCGGTCCTGATGAGTTCAGGAGTTGACGGAATACAGGCACCCGCAGTAATTCTGCCGGTACAGCCCGTATTCCCCGGACAGCTGCAATGACCGCAGATACCCGTTCTTCTTTTTGAAATCCGCAAACAGATATTTCACCCCGAACCGCCGGGCAGCCTCCTCGCCCGCGCGGTTCACTTTTTCCGCGTTCTTGTGGGGGCTCACGGACAGGGTGGTGGTGAAATACTCAAACCCGCTTTCCCGTGCTTTTTCCGCGGTATAATTCAGCCGCATCGCGAAACACGCTTCGCAGCGCTTCCCGCCTTCCGGTTCCTCCGCCAGCGACGGCGCAAAAGCCTCAAAAGCCTCGTGGTTGTATCCGCATTCCATCCATCCGGTGCCGTCCCCCAGCAGCTCCAGCAGCCGCTTCTGTTCCGCCTTCCGGTGAAGGTATTCCTCCTCCGGTTCAATGTTCGGATTGTAGTAAAGCACCGTCACCTGAAAATACTCCCGCAGCCTTTCCAGCACCGCGCTGGAGCAGGGGCCGCAGCAGCTGTGCAGCAGCAGCGTCGGCCGCCGTCCCTCCAGGGAGGCAATCTCCGCTTCCATCTCCCGCTGATAGTTCCGCTTTATTTCCTGGGGCATTCCCTTCACCTCCCCGTCTTCCATAATACTCCCTTCACCTCCATCCGTCCACTGAAAAACCGGGAAACGGTTTCCCGCTTCCCGGTGAGTACAGGTTCTCTGTTGTTCTTACAGACCGAAGCCAGCCACGATTCCGGCAAATTCCTGGGAATACGCGAAACCGTCGTTCAGTGCTTCCATGGTCAGCTTTTCATTAATGATCCGGTCCTTCCAGTAGGCTTTTCCGCCTTCATCCGCCGGACGGCCCAGATACAGCCGGTACAGGGAATCCAGCAGCGCATCCGGATTCTCCACGATCTTCCTCTGCGCATCCATTTCCGGAGAGAACACGAAGCCCCATGCCACCTGGATCGGGGTCTGTTCCTTGTTCCGCAGCTTGTCGCACCAGTAGTTCAGGCCGCCTTCGTCGCTGGCGCGGCTCAGCGCTTCGCTGTAGCAGCGGGCTACGAATCCTTCGATACCGGTCAGCTGCTGTCCGCCGCCTACGCTGCCCGCCACGATGCCGTACTCATCGCAGATGCCCAGGAATTCCTGGCTGCCGCAGAAACCGTTGATCACCGCGTTGCTGTCTCCACCGGCGTTCAGCGTATCCACCCACATGGCTTTTCCGCCCGGATCGGAGGGACGGCCCAGCATGGTGTTGTACAGGATTTCAACCGTTACGTCGCTGGGGCTCTTCCGGTTCAGGTATTCAGGGCTGAACATGAAGTTGCTGATAATCTGGGAGGCGTTCGCCTGGCCGCTCTCCAGCAGGCTCACCCAGTTGTTCAGGCCGCCTTCATCTGCGCTTCTTCCCAGGATCAGGGAATAGCAACGGCGCACAAAGGAGGAAACCAGGCCTTCAACGATCAGGTTCTGATCCGCCACAGTCAGGGTCGTTTCCTTTTCGTCCCGGTTAAAGGTGCCGGAAGCGGTGAAGTCCACCAGGGAAGAACCCTTCTCCGCATTGTCCTTGACCTTGAACAGCAGGGAGCCGATGTTTCCGTTCAGCGCGTTGGAGATATCAGCGATGGCGATCTGGCCGTCTTTGTATCCCTTCTGGATCGTGCCGTTGATTGTCGTATCCTTGTATTCAAACCGCTTGGCGTCGTAGGTATACTTCAGGATGGAGAACGCGGCATCCTTGGACTCCACATTGATCGGCACAACAACGTTCTTTCCGGGGTTCGCGGAAATATCTTCCGCCACCGCGCCGCCGACCATGCACAGTACCAGGGCCAGCGCCAGAATCATGGAGATTTTTCTCATTTCATGTACCTCCGTTCTTTATTTATATCCGTTTCACAACCATTTCCGGTAATCAGCCATTTCCGGATACAGCACCGGGCAGCAGTTCCACGTTTTCGCCGCCCAGGTACCGGATCAGGCGCAGGAGATCCTTCTCATCGACGGTTCCGCTGCCGTCCACATCCGCGTTGTCTTCATTGATCTCAATCAGCTTTCCTGTTTCCGGATCTTTCTCATCCGCCAGATACTTCATCAAGCGCAAAACATCCCGGCCGTCAACAACACCGTCATCATTCACGTCTCCCGGTAAACACTCTTTGATAACAGTGATTTGTGAAGATGCACTTACACCACTGTCGGCAGTCGCCTTTATTGTAACAATACCAGCTGATTTACCTGTAACTGTACCAAACATGTCAACTGTGGCGATACTATCATCACTGCTGGAATAGATAACCAACTGGTTCTCACAGGTCTGAGTTCCTGTAGTAACGTAAGCATTGAGCTTCAGGGTTTTCCCTGATTTCAGCGTTGTTTTGTCCGGAGCAAGCTTAATTGCGGTCACATCTTTTCCGTCGACAATACCGTCCTCATTTACATCCCCCGGTATAGGATCGCTGGTAACACTGATTTGCGAAGATGCGCTCACACCACTGTCCGCGGTTGCTTTTATTGTCACATCACCGGCAGCTTTTGCTGTGACTGTACCATTTGTATCAACCGTAGCAATGCTTTCATCACTGCTGGAATAAGCAACCATCTGGTTCTCATAAGTTTGAGTTCCCATGGTAACCTTGGCATTGATCTTCAGGCTCTTCCCAGGCTTCATAGATGCCTTGTTCGGGGAAAGCTCAATTGCTGTCACATCTTTACCGTCGACAACACCATCCTTGTTAACATCGTCTGGTGAATAATCAATGCTGACGGTGATTTGTGAAGATGCGCTCACACCGCTGTCCGCAGTTGCTTTTATGATCACATCGCCGGCAGCCTTTGCTGTAACTGTACCATTTGTATCAACCGTAGCAATGCTTTCATCACTGCTGGAATAAGCAACCATCTGGTTCTCATAAGTTTGAGTACCCATGGTAACCTTGGCATTGATCTTCAGGCTCTTCCCGGGCTTCATAGTTGTCTTCGCTGGGGACAGTTCAATCGCCGTAACGTCCTTTCCATCAACTATGCCATCCTCGTTCACGTCACCCGGTAATATGCTAATAACAGTAATTTGAGAAGATGCACTTACGCCGCTGGCAGCGGTCGCTTTTATCGTCACGTTGCCCGCTTCTTTTGCTGTGACAAGACCTTTTTTGTCAACCGTAGCGACGTTTTCATCATTACTGGAATAGGTGACAAGCTGATTCTCGCAGGTCTGGGTTTTCATGGTTACATGTGCATTAATCTGCAGACTTTCCCCGGCTTTCATGGTTGTGTTATTTGGAGAAAGTTCAATTGCTGTTACAGGATAACAAATTACCAACTTTGTCGTTTCTGATTTTCCACTTATCTCATCTGTCACTGTAATGGAAGTCTCACCCACGCCATAACCACCGATGATCATTCCGCTTTCGTTTACTGTCGCAAGTTCTTTGTCTTCAATTTTAAAGCTGAAATTCACTACTGCGTTTTGGGGAAGATAATTCACCTCAAATGATTCTTGCGATTTTGCAGCGACAAGTATTTCCTCTGGCAGTAATATTTTATCAATCTGAGGACCAACGTGAACAACAGTACTTGCAGATATCCCATCCACAGTGACAGTGACAACCGCGTCCCCTTCTTTACCTGCTGTAAAAAATCCCGCATCGTCAACTGTTAGTATTTCAGGCTGTGAGGATTTCCAGCTTATCATTGGAGATGAAGTTTCCGGGAAAATATATGGATAAATCTGCTGTTTATTACCGACCAACATATCTAACTTTTCAGGAAGCTCTACTTGAACGCCGACAGAAGCATTCGGATCATCCAACAGAACCACGTTACAAAAACATCTCCGTGCCCACTGTTCAGCATATGATAACTCATAGCAATAGACAGTTGGCGGATAAATATACACACCAAACATATTTGGCTTGCCTATACTTGTTACAGATTGAGGTAGATATATTTTCAAATTCGTATTGGATCGATCAAAAATAGTTGTATTACTTATCTCAGTTACACCATCTGCTATCGTGATGCTTTTCAAATTGGAACAATTCTTAAAAGGATAGTCTCCAATATTTTTTATTCCGCTTGGTATCCTAATACTTGACAGATTATCGCAGTTTTTAAAAGCGTTCTTTCCAATACTTGTCAAACTGTCCGGGATCAATATAGCGTTTAAACTGCTACAGTTTTGAAAAGCATAATCCCCAATATAAGTCACTCCATCCGGTATTGTGACGCATGTCAAGCTTGAGCAGTCTCCAAAGGCATATTGTCCAATTCCTTCCACACTGCCCGGTATCAGAATACTCGTAAGGTTTTTGCATTTAGCGAAAGCATATTCTCCAATACTTGTCATGTTATCCGATAGCGTGATGTTCCTCAGACTACTACATTTATAGAACACATTTCCTGCAATACTTGTTACACTGTCCGGGATCGTGATGCTCGTCAGACTGCTGCAACCAGAAAAAGCATAGGTTCCAATACTCGTCACACTGTCCGGGATAGTGATGCTTGTCAGACTGCTGCAGCCAGAAAAAGCATATTTTCTAATGTATGTGACGCTTTCCGGGATCGTAATGCTCGTCAAGCTGCTGCAGGCATTAAAAGTAGATTCCCTTATTACGGTCACGCCATCCGGGATAGTGATGCTTGTCAGACTGCTGCAGCCATCAAAAGCATGTTCTCCTATTTCGGTCACGCCATCCGGGATAGTGATGCTTGTCAGACTGCTGCAGCGAAAAAAAGCTTGATTTCCAATGTATGTCACGCTTTCCGGGATCGTGATGCTTGTCAGACTGCTGCAGCCCCTAAAGGCATATTTCCCAATACTTGTCACACCATCTTCAATGATAACAGTCTTTATTGCCTCACTTTCTCCTCCACCTTCGAAGTCATCTGACATCCTCCCCGTGCCGCTAATTCTTAACACTCCGTCATCACTCAACGTCCATGTAACATTATCCCCGCATTTCCCGCTGGTTTCCGCCACAGCAGACACACAGAAACATACTGCCGCGATCATCAACAGTACCAAAAGAAATCTCCGTATTTTTTTCATTGCAATCTTTCCTCCTGTCTTTTTTCTTTTATTGCTTACAGTTTCAGCTTGTCCCGGATCTTTTTCTGTCTGACCCATCGCACCTCCCTGTCAAGTTTGCGGAATAAGTCATGTCCTTTTCGTGCCTGATCCTCCAGTTTTTCATGGAGACTGTCCATTTTTTTGTTCAGCAGGCTGTGGACAATTTCATTCCGGTATGCGCACCAGTCCCCGATCTCTGAAAGAATCATAAGGATTTCTGCTGCGCGTTCCGGATCATGCAGAGCGTTCCACAAAATGGATTGTGTTTTTGTTTTCGGCAGTGGCTGCTCCGCTTCTGAAGCAAAACGGAAAACAGCCTCGACAATCTGCCGTTTCTCCTTGATTCCTGAAATGCTCATCCTGGCATCCGGGCTGATATATTGATGAAGCAATTCCCGGAAACAGCCTACCCGCTCCGATCCGGGACTTGCAACCTTGTATTCATCTTCTTTTTGCAAAACACCAAGATAGTAAAGCATATACCGGAGCCGGTCCTCCAGACATGCATAATCAATCATGACGGCCTCAAAATAAAAACCGTACTGTATTGCTTTTTGGTATTGTTTGATTTGTTCCTGATACGTCGTCTGCTTTTCTTTTCTGCTTTCAACCGGATGAATCTGAGGAACTCTTTTTCTGGCCGCCATCACTATTCCTCCCTCTGTCTTTCTGCCTCAGGAAGCACGGCTTCAATCACTGCTCCCAGATCGGAATCCACATTCTCGGAATGACTTTTCAGGTTACTTTCACAGGAAAAAAAATTGTTTCCGGATCCTTCAGATTCAGCGCCTGAATAACCGCTTCCGCATCCTGAAGCCCGAATTGACCGCTGGATACCTTCCTGTCAAATTCATCTTCTGACATCCCGATTCTTCCTGCAAGTTCCCGGACTGTTATACCTTCCTTGGACAGTTCTTCATTCAGGCGGTTTCGGTCCAGCATAGTTGTCTTCCATCTCCTGTTTTTACATACATATACATAAAGTATAGATTGGCAAAAGTAACCTGTCAAGTTATTTTCAGTGATTGTATTGAATCTGTCGGACATTTTTTCATTTCCTGATTTTTCATTTATTAAAGGGGATTGCTCTTGTTATTCAGATCGTCCTTTGGAGCTTGCCGGCACTGCTTTTCATTTTTTCAATGATGTGATATCATGAGACAAAATATAACGCAGGAGGAACGGATATGAGTAATGCCGGCGAGCGAATCAGGCAGTGCCGTCTTTCCTGCCGTATGACGCAGGATGAAGTCGCCGGTTACCTTGGCGTTGCCAAGCAGACGGTTTTCAAATATGAAAATGGAATCATTACCAATATCCCTTTGGAAGCCATTGAAAGGATGGCCTTGCTTTTCCGTGTTCCGCCAGCTTATCTGGCCGGATGGAAGGATATCCTTCCACAGCCCCTTCTGCTGCACGAAGATGAAGTTCAACTGATTGAGCGATACCGGAATCTGCCGCCGGAAGGCCAGGAAATGATGCAGCGTCAGGCTGACGCCTATCAGATCATGTACAATCGTCCGGAGAATCCTGCTCCGGAAGCAGATGAGCCGGATCAAAACACCTCCGGATCCGGGAACTGAATCTGACGGTTTTTTGCTGTTTTCCGAATCCTGTAAGCATGAAACAAGCTTTTGTTCTATGTTAAAAAAGTGGCATCTGACTGTTTCAGATGCCGCAGAAAAAAAATTATCCCTCCGGAATCTTCCGCTTTTCCCTCCGGAGCAAAATCTTTTCATTGATCACCATAATCACGCCAACAATCAGGAACAGGTAATAGGTGAAGAACCGCCAAACCAGCAGGGCCAGTCCGATGGTACCATCTTTGAAAACTCCATCTCCCGATCAAAATTCCGTTTCACCCCAAACCTCCGGTTCCCGGTCCTGACCTCTAACCTGTGACCTCCGGCCTTTGCCCGTTTCGTCGTTTCAGCGTCGTCAGCACCGCAATCGCTCCCGTGATGAGCCACAGGTAATACGTAAAGAACCGCCAGATCAGCAGTCCGAGTCCAATCGTTCCGTCCCTGAACAGGCCCTGAAAATACAGCAGGAATCCGCCTTCCTGGGCACCGCTGGCACCCGGCAGGGGCGTATAGCTGGCGCTGACAAACAAGAGACATGCCAGCGTCAGGATTTGAATCCCGGGCGTCCCGCTCTGTCCCAGGGCATAATAGGTAAACACAGCGCTTCCGGTCAGTCCCAGCAGGCTGCATACGCTGCACAGCAACTGCAGTACGATTTCCTTCGGATGACGGGCAATTTCATTCAGTGCTTCGTGGTAGGTATCCAGCATTCCGGTCACCTGTTCAGTGGCCTTCTCCGAATCACGCACCAGCCGCATCTTCGTCCCGAGGCGGATCAGCTTCTCCGCCAGCCGCTGGATCCATTTCCGGCGGAAGGCTGCCAGCAGCACCAGCGGAACGGACATAAAATTGATCACCCATCCGATCCGGGCCGCCCAGATGGCCCCGCCCAGCTGTTCCGCCACAAAATCATGGTGGATCAGGAACAGTGCCAGCGTCAGCATACATACGGTAAACTGATTCATCACAAACCGGACCGTCAGAGCCAGCGTCCCGTATTCAACAGGGATCCCTTCCTTTCGAAGGGAATTGATCTGCATTGGCTGCCAGCCGGCTGAACTGGGCGTAATGCTGCTGTAGTACATACCGATCAGCACCGTCCGGAATGTCCGGAAGAAGGAAATCCTGTATCCCCGGTTCTTCAGGCAGATCTGGTTCCCCAGCGTTTCGAACCCGGCAAAGCCTGCCCAGCAAAGCAGTAATCCCCCGACCCAGGGAATCTCCAGCCGGGAAATGGCCTCCCAGGCGTTCCCCATCTCAGGATTGCTGAAGGCGATGATCACCACGGCGGAGATGGAAAGAAGAACGAAAAGTACGCTCAGGATCTTCTTCAGCTTTGGCTTCATAGTCAACTCCCCGAGCGGTCAAATTTGATCATTTTCCGCCCGAACCGGAAAAAGAAAACCAGCAGCCGCTCCCCGATCCGTCCGGGCAGGCAGCACACCCTTCCCAGCGGATTCCACCGCAGCTTTCTGTACAGGGCGGGATCAAATTCCCTCACAGTTTCCCACATCTCCCGGTTCATCCGATGGCTTCGCTCTGAATCTTCAATGAACTGCAGCGCGCAGACGTTGAACAGCTGGCCGCAGCAGTTATTGATCAGGTATTTGTACAGGTGTTTCGGCAGCTGTTGCAGCTCCTCCAGCCGGTAGGTAGTCATCTGTGTTTTGGAAACCTCTGTCAGCTGGTCCAGCCGTTTCAGGATATTCTGCTCGTTCACGGACTGGTCGCCCCGCCCGAGATAATAGGCATACAGAGGCGCGTGATAATAAATCACCCGCCGGGTATGCGCCATCGGCTGGTAAACATACAGATTATCCTCGTAATAGGTGTGTTCCGGCAGGGTGTACCCGATATCCCGCAGCAGCTGCGTCCGGTAAATCAGGCTGTGGATCACAAACTGGTTCCAGAGATGAAACCGCCGGCTTTCGTCCCAGGTCTTCAGAACGCCCGGCTTCATCGTCCCGAAATAGGAAATCCGGAAGGCGTTTTCCTGTTCCGGCTGGTCGTATACATAGTCGTGATAAACCAGGTCCGCCTGGTTCCCCGGTTCCGCATGCTGCCGCAGCAGGTCCATCAGTCCGGGAATACTCTCCTTAATCAGCCGGTCATCCGAATCCAACACCTTAAAATATATGCCTTCCCCGTGGGCAATCCCGTAGTTCAGGCCGGAACCGTGTCCGCCGTTTGCCTGGTGGTGTACCCGGATAATGGAAGGATATTCGGCCGCCAGCCGGTCGGCAATGGCGCCCGTCTCATCTGTGGACCCGTCGTTTACGATCAGGATCTCCATTTCCTCCCCGCCGGGCAGCAGGGAATCCACCGCCTTTTCCATGTAGGCGGCGGAATTGTAACAGGGAACCACACAGGTCAGCAGTTTACGTACAGGCATAGTCAGGAGACAGCTCTCTTTCTCATCTTCATTTAAGCGTTTCCGCTTTTTCCGGGGCATCCGCAATCACCTGGTCCGTATCACAGTACCGGTAACTGCCCGGCCGTCCGCCCATGACAACGCGCTCTTCGCCCTCCGCCGTCTCAGCGTACCGGTGATACAGCGCTGTGTTCTTCTCATCCTTCACCGGGTAGTACGGCTCATCCCCCGGTTTCCATGCCGGGCTGTATTCCCTGCTCGACCGCCGGCACGCGTTTTCCCGCGGCCGGAATACAGCCGCTTTTTGATTATACCACAGCGGGAGGGAAAAGACTATGATTTCGTCCTTTCTCTCCTTGTTTGCCGATCCTTTTCATGATAGAATCGTTTTATTGAAAGGAGAGAGCTTATGTCTGTCAATGATAACATCCTTTCCGCGATCTTTCATGATGAAACCCCTTCCTTCCGCTCGCCGGCGGAGCCGAATCCCGGTGATACGGTTGCAATCCTGCTCCGGGTTGCAAAGGACAGCGCTTCCCGGGTTGTGCTGCTCTTTGAGTCGATGATTGTCGGCACCGTCATGACCAGGGTCAGATCAGACTCGTTTTTTGACTACTATGAAGCCTCCATCATCTGCAACCGGGATGAAATCATGTACCGGTTCCTGGTTGAAAGCACGGAAGGCATTCTGATGGCGTATGACAAATGCGGTCCCCGGGTGGTGGACACGGTGGTGCCGGACTTCAATCCGGTATACTCCTTCCGTTTTATCCCCGGCTTCCATGTTCCGGAGTGGTCCAAGGGCGCCGTACAGTACCAGATCTTCACGGACCGGTTCTGCAACGGAGATCCCACCAACGATGTGGTCGATAACGAATATTATTATACCGTCGGCCATTCCAAGCATGTGGAGGACTGGAACGCCGTGCCTTCGGACACGGATATCCGCTGCTTCTACGGCGGGGATCTGCAGGGAATTATTGACAAGCTGGATTATCTGCAGGATCTGGGCATCGAGGTGCTCTATCTCAACCCGATTTTCGTCTCGCCCTCCAGTCATAAATATGACTGCCAGGACTATGAACATATTGATCCCCATTTCGGCGTGATCACGGACGACGTGGACCACGTGATGCAAAGCTGGGAAAAGCATAACGGCTACGCGCCGAAGTACATCCGCCGCGTCACCTCCATGGAAAACCTGGAGAAGAGCGACGCCCTGTTCGCTTCCCTCTGCCAGGAGCTGCACGCCCGGGGCATGCGCATCATTCTGGACGGAGTCTTCAACCACTGCGGTTCCTTCAATAAGTGGATGGATCACGAAGGCATTTACCTGGGAAAGGCGGGTTTCCAGCCCGGCGCTTTCCAGAGCATCCACAGTCCCTACCGTTCCTATTTCCATTTCAACGATTCCGGAAACGGCCGTTCTCCGGTCTATGAAGGCTGGTGGGGTTACACCACCCTGCCGAAGCTGAATTATGAGGATTCTCCCGAACTGCAGGAGGAAATCCTGCGCATTGCCGAAAAATGGCTGTCCCCGCCCTATTCCATCGACGGCTGGCGGCTGGACGTGGCGGCGGATCTGGGTCACAGCGCCGAGTTCAACCACCGTTTCTGGAAGGAATTCCGCGCCCGGGTCAAATCCATCAACCCGAATGCCCTGATCATCGCGGAGCACTACGGCGATCCCACTCCCTGGCTCAACGGCAAAGAGTGGGACAGCGTTATGAACTATGATGCCTTTATGGAACCCGTCACCTGGTTCCTCACCGGCATGGAAAAGCATTCCGATTCCTACCGGGATGATCTGTATCAGAACGGCTCCGCCTTCTTCGGTATCATGAAGGACAAAATGTCCCGTTTCAGCTATCCTTCCCTGATGTGCGCCATGAACGAACTGAGCAATCACGATCATTCCCGTTTCCTGACCCGCACCAACCGGATGGTCGGCCGTACTACCACCCTGGGTCCGGGCGCGGCTTCCGCAGGCCTCAACAAGGGGGTTTTCCGGGAAGCGGTCACCATGCAGATGTCCTGGCCCGGCGCCCCTACCGTCTATTACGCGGACGAAGCCGGCCAGGTGGGCTGGACGGATCCGGATAACCGCCGCACCTATCCCTGGGGCCATGAGGACAAAACCCTCATCGACCTCCACCGGGATCTGATTCATCTGCGCAGGGAACTGCCGGTGCTGTCGAATGGATCCCTGAAACAGCTTCTGGCGGATTACGGGCGGATTGCCTATGCCCGTTTCAATGGGGAAAGCCGCTGTATTATTGCGATCAACAACACCGGCTCTCCTACAGATTTCCGCCTCTTTGCGCGGAATGCCGGCGCTCCGGAAGGTGAAACCTTCTTCCGCCGTCTCCAGACCTCTCAGGACGGCCATACGAAGGATTGCTCTGAGGCCGGCGCCGTAGAGGAAGGATACCTGACCTTCGATCTTCCTCCCTTCTCCTCGGTCATCCTGAGCAATCGCTGATTCTTGAAAGATAATGCGGGCAAGCCGAAGCTTGCCCGCATTTTTGTTTTCACAGGGATCAGTGCCGCATCTGGTGATGCTTTTCCTTTTCGCTGTACATGGCTTCATCGCTCATCCGGATGCACTGTTCCAGGGTCTTCATTTCGTCCAGGCGGATGACGACGGTTCCGCAGCTGGCTTCCACCTGGAAGCTTCGCCTTTCCCGTTCGTTGATCGCGGCCAGCTCCTTCCGGAAGCGCCGGATAAACTCGTCCGCAGCGCGCTGATCCGCCCCGGAAAGCACCGTCAGGAATTCATCCCCGCCCATCCGCGCCGTAACGGTATCCTTCAGGGCAGCCGCGTGAAGAGCCTGCGCCATGGCGCGAATCGCAAAGTCCCCTGCCTGGTGCCCGTAGGTATCGTTGATCTCCTTCAGGTGATCCATGTCGAAAGTAATAAAGGTCATGTATTCCCGCCGGGCGCACAGGCCGGGCCAGTCCGGCAGGATGCGTTCCTCCAGCCCCCGCCGGTTCAGCAGATGGGTCATCACATCGGTAATGCTGCTGAGCCTGCGCTCCTCATACAGCGCCAGGATCTCATTCCGTTTGTGAATGTTGCTCAGCGCGCCGGAGAGGACAATATTGAAGTGCTGGAAGAACTGGGACGGAACCTGGTCCGGATAATAATGGAACAATGCGTACCCGTAGGCGAACTCATTCTGGTGCAGTCCCATCAGGTACAGCACCTGCGGCTCCGGACGTTCCGCCAGCGCCGGAAGAATCTGTTTTCTGTCAAAGGAGACCATGGGCATACCGCAATCCTGCTTGTCCTTCATCACATGGACCAGGCACACGGTATCGGTCATTTCCTTCGCAAACGCCGGTTCGCCCTTTTCGTTCCGCCCGTTCTCAAACAGGCATATATACAGATCCTGCAGTTGCGGGGTATCGCTCTTTTTTTCTATCAGCACCCGGTGCATCTGGTTCAGGTCGTCACATCCGCCCATTTCGATGCTCAGGTAGGTCATTCCGACCTCCCGGTTGCTCAGCGCTTCCAGCTGCTGGGAAATACTCTTGTTGAGCGCCGCGTAGTAATGATGATCCCGTTTTCCGCAGCCGCAGCTTTCGCTGAGTACCAGCTGGGCAGGAATATCAATGGAGACATTCTCCTCCCGGGTGTTCCGGCTGTCTCCGGTGCGGATCTGCCGGTCCAGTTCACGGATGGCCGCCCGGGCCATTCCGGTAAAGTCCTGTTCCACCGTGGTCAGCTTCAGTTCTTCCAGGTTCAGGCTCGGCACATTGTCAAAGCCGGTCACGATCACATCTTCCGGAATCCGGATATTGTTTTTGAGCATTTCCCGGATCAGGCCCGCCGCCATGTAGTCGTTGGCGCAGACCACGGCTTCCGGCCAGTCCTCCGGATCGCTGAACAAAGCCTTGTAAGCCCCCGGACCGCAGTTGTACCACATGTTCCCGTGGGCAATATCCTTCTCCTCGTCCACCGTCAGTCCGTGGCTCGCCATGGCTTTCCGGTAGGCGTTCAGCCGGTTCTCGCTGTCCGGGTGGCCTTCGTATCCTGCCAGGAAACGGATTTTTTTCAGTTTGTGATAATCCAGCAGGTGTTCCAGCAGCGGACTGATGGAATTTTTCTCATCCGTGTGTACGCAGTCCAGCTCCTGGCTGATGTGGCGGACTGCCACCACCGGACATCTGGCCCGTTCCCGGATGGCGTTCATCAGTTCATCCCGGAAACCGTCAATTTCATAGGTGTCCGGTGCCACCAGGATTCCGTCCAGTTCCTCAATGGGAGCAAAGGAAAACATGGCCCTTTCCTGCTGATCATAATAATTCTGGCTGGCGAAATACCCCACCGTCGTAAAAACGATAATGTTGTAATCCAGGTGTTTCGCTTCTTCCTCCAGCACACGGTAAACCGCATTGTCGAAAAGTGAATAGGCTTTGCAAAGAAACGCGCCGATTGTTTTCCGTTTGCCTGACAGCATCTTTCAGAGCCTCCCGCTGTTTGATGCATTCCGCGCCCGCTGCCGCCCGCAGTTATTCAAACATTTCCTCGCCCTCTTCGAGCCCGGTTTCTTCCTCTGCTTCTTCTTCCGGCATATAGTCGCTCAGGTATGCGTACTGGAGCGCCTCAGACCAGGAAGAGAATACGCTGGGGGTGTAATCCCGCAGCGCCGCGAGATGGAAGTCCATATACGCGTTGCTGTACAGCGGAATTTCCGGCAGCACCTGGGAGCGGTATTCCAGATACGCGATCCATTTCCGTACATATCCCGCGCCGTCTCCGGGTTCCGTCCGGCGCAGATCCTCCGCCAGCTCCGCCAGTTTCGGATCCGTAATGCCGTTCAGCCGGTCCGTTCCGTTTTCATCGTAGTATACGGAGGGATCGAAAACATCCTGGAAGTTGGTTCCCACCATGATCATGTCGCAGTCCCGCACATCCTGGCTGTAGAACTTCTTCAGCAGGGCGGGCATGCTCAGCATGGTGAATTCAATTTCCATACCGGCCTCCCGCAGGTAGGGCGCAAACAGCTCCTCCAGCATCGGTCCGGCCAGGTTGTCGTTCGGATAAACCAGGTGCAGCTGCAGGGGAACCAGCTGGCCGTTTTCCATTTTGTAGCGCAGGCCTTCCGTGTAGGCGCCGCCTTCCGCGTTCAGGTTCCACCCGGCTTCGTCCAGCAGCGCCGCCGCGCCCGCCGGATCCAGCGGATATTCCGCCAGACCGTTCAGGTTCAGTTCGCTCCAGTCCGTGCCTTCCGGGGCTTCCTCAATCCAGGATTCCGGAATGTTTCCGCGGGTAATCTGGATCATCCACTGGCCGATGCCGTAGTATCCGTTCACCGGGGTGGCCATATTGCCCATATAGTCGGACGCCAGGGTCTCCTTGTCCAGGCACATGGCAATGGCCCTCCGGACGTTCACGTCCGCCGTGGGGCCCTTTTCCCCGCAGAAGCTGATAAACGCCAGGCCGTTGCGGCTGTAGGTCTTCATGGCAAAGTTATCGCTCCGCGCCAGGGCCATACCGGTGGTTACCTGCTCCGTCTGGGAGCTGCGCACCGTCAGGTTCAGGTCCCCGACAATCAGGCCGGCCAGCAGGTCCCGGGAGGGCGTGTAGCGCACCACGATGTTTTCAATGTAAGGTTTGGATCCGTTCTGGTCGCCCTTGTACTCAGGGTTCAGGGAAAGCCATACGGTTTTTCCGTCATAGTTGGTTATCATATACGGACCGGAGGTTACAGAGGGGTGCGAAGCATATCCTGTGGACGGATCCAGAATGGTCCGCTGCAGAAGATCCGCCGTGAGGGCGCCGCTGAGATAGATGCCGTCTCCGTCATCCTTCACTTCATACCCGGGAGCCAGCACGTGGACAGGCAGCGGGAAAATATCCAGGGTTTTCATGTCATAGAAATACGGTGTATATTCCTCCGCAATGGTGATGGCAATCTGGTAGTCGCCGATGACACGGAAACCGCTGACTGTCGCCGCCTGGCCGTCATCGTAGGCCTTCCATCCCAGCACCCGAGAACCGTCCTCCCGCATCCCGCCGGCCTCCTGCAGGGCCTTGGAGGTCTGCAGCAGGAAGCTGAAGGCGTAATCCTTCGCGGTAATGGGCGTTCCGTCGTTGTAGTGCAGGTCCCGCGCCAGCGCAAACACATAGGTGTTTCTTTCCGTTGTGGTGATGGCGTTGGTAATCACCTGGCCATTCAGCCGGTACAGGCCGTTTTCCCCGTCCCAGCTTACCAGATGATAGGAATGGATCATTTTCCGGATGTCCTGGTCGCTGATGTTGCTTCCCAGTGCATCGGACATAAAATTGCCGCTGAAGGCGGTGGTCACCCCGACCGTCAGCTGATCATACTTTAATTCACCCGCCTCTTCCGCGGTTGCCAGGCAGCAGCTGAGCAGAAGAACCATCGTAAGGATCACGGCAATTGCTTTTTTCATACGCGAACGACTCCTTTACTTCTTTACCGGTCTGATTTTTCTTTCTGAGAGAAGAGAGATCCCTCTTCCTTCCTCATATACAGAACGATACCATGTCTTGTTATATTTCTTCGCGCACAGTCTTTTTTCCTGCAAAAGGCCGGGCATATTTTCATATGCCCGGCCCAGGTCGTTTTTGTTCAGACCTCTCGGTCTCAGTTTACTCGATGATTTCGCCGCTGCCGAGTACCGCGTTGCTGATACCCAATGCAGTCCGCTCATCCTCGATGATCAGTACGGGATCGCCGTTGCGCAGGATACCGCCGGTCTTGAGCTCGTCGCTTACCATGATCACGGAGATCTCTCTGTCGCCCACAGGCATGGTGCCCGTCACGACGTCGATCATTGCCGTGTAGCCTTCAGCTTCGGGAACTTCAATCCGGTACTCGCTGCCGGCCGGCAGGTGAACCACGGTGGGCTCCATGACATCCTCATCCGTACCCAGGGCCGGATAGTGGATCGTCAGCGTGTACAGCACGTGGCTGTAGGTCACGGTCACTTCAATGTCATTATCGCCCATGGTTCCGGCAACCGTTTCAATATCCGCGGTGTATCCGGGCATATGCGGTGTCACAACTTCGTACTTCTCGCCGGGAGCATACTCTCTCTCGAAGTTCCTGATTTCTTCACCCGCTTCGTTCACGTACCGGATGTGCAGCTTGTGGATTGTTCCGGGCAGCACTGTCAGGGTTCCGAAGGTCTTGGTGAAGTCGTAGTTGGCCGCCAGGGTTCCGTTGCCCAGGATCACATCGAAGGTGTTGGCTGCCTTGCCGACGTTGGTGATCTGTCCGGTCACGTTGAAGTTGGCGCCTTCATTCGGGGCAAATCCGTCTCCGCCCACGGTGATGGTGTTGTTCTTCAGTGCCGTGCCGTCATAGGTCTTCTCATCGTCCGCGCTGGTCAGCGTCACCTGCCGCTTCGTGATCACCAGTTCACCGTTCTCCACTTCGAAGAGGACATTGGTGAAGTTCGGATCGTTGTTGACGAAGTCGTCAGCGGTCATGTTCGTCCGGTAGATTCCGGCGTTCACGGCCTTCAGGTCACTGTTGCCGGTGAAGGTGAAGGCGTTCTCGCTGTACAGGCTGTTGCTGATGGACACGATGCTGAATCCGCTCAGGTCATGTTCCGTACCGTCGTAGAGGAAGGTTCCGTTGTTGGCGGCGATCCGCACGACCACGGAGTCTTCCGGTGCGATGGTCATTTCCGCTTCCTCGAAGGTCACGGTGTAGTTGCCCTGTTCGGTCTCACCCGTTGCGGTGATCCTGTGGATTCCGGCGTCTTCGCCTTCCTCGCGCTCCAGGGTGTACTGGATCAGATCCTCGCTGTCGCCGTTTACCAGGCCGGTAATCGTCGCGCTCAGGTCAGGATCTTCCTCGCCGAACACCTTGATCTTGTCGTTCGCGGTGACGGTGATGGCCTTGGGCGTAATCGTCAGGGTTCCGGGTACAATCGTGAAGATGTAGTTCCGGTCCGCAGGCTTCTCAGCGCTGATGGCGTAGGTGCCCACGTTGCTGCCGTCTTCGCGGCTCAGCATCGGGATCACGGCATCCGCGCCGGCCAGGCCTTCCACGCTCGCGGTCAGGGTCGGATCTTCGTCGCCGTAGGTCTTGGTCTTGTTATCCACGGTGATGGTGGCCGCCTTCGGGGCAATCACCACGTTCCGGTTCTCGACTTCGAAGACCACGCGTTCGAAGTTGTTGCTGATGTTGGTGAAGTCCGCCGCGGTCAGGCCCATGCTGTAGGTTCCGGCGTTCCGGGCCGTCACGGTATCGATGCCGCTGAACAGGATATCAGCTTCCGTGTACAGGGTGTTGTCGATTTCCACGTCGTAGCCGGTCACGCGGTGATCCTGCGCGTCGTAGGTGAATTCATCGCCGTGGGCGGTGATCTTCACGTGGACTTCCGCCACCGGGAGTACCGCCAGGGTGGCAGGTACAACCGTTACATCATAGTTGCTGTTCGTAATGCTCGTAGTGATTTCGTAGGTGCCTGCATCTTCACCGGGCTCGCGGGTCAGCTTAACCTCGATGGTATCATCGCCCACCAGGTCGCCTTCGCCGAAGCTGGCTGTGAACTCAGGATCAACCTCACCGTAGGTCTTGGTCTTGGGATCAACGGTCAGCGTGATCGCCTTCTTGTTGATCGTCAGGTCAGCCGGTACAACCGTCACGACATAGTTGTCATGCTCAATCGCAGTGCTGATCTCGTAGGTTCCGGCATCTTCACCCGCTTTGCGGCCCAGCTCATAGTCGATGGTGTCGTTGCCGACCAGGTCGCCTTCGCCGAAGCTGGCTGTGAAGGCAGGATCATCATCTCCGTAGGTCTTGCTCTTCGCATCGACCGTCAGGGTAATCGCCTTCTTATTGATCGTCAGGTCAGCCGGTACAACCTTCACATCGTAGTTGTCATTCTCGATGGTCGTGCTGATCTGGTAGCTGCCCGCGTTCTCGCCTTCAATACGGCTCAGTTCATAGTCGATGACGTCATCGCCCGCCAGGTCGCCTTCGCCGAAGCTGGCTGTGAATTCAGGATCAGTATCGCCGTAGATCTTGCTCTTCGCGTCGATCGTCAGCGTGATCGCCTTCTTCGTCACTTCCAGCGTACCGTTCGCGTAGCTGATGTCGTAGCTGTCGGTCACATCCGCGCCGTCCGCGTTCACGATCTTCGCTTCGCTCGGTACGTTCGCGCTGATGCCCTTCACGGTCTGGCTGCCGGTGATGGTTACGCTTTCAATGCTGTCGCCTTCCGCCAGTTCGCTGTTGGTGTAGCTGTTCTTCGTCAGTTCGGTCGCGTCGTACACCTTCGCGTCGCTGTCAGCCGTGATCTTCACAGTCTTCTTCGTCACTTCCAGCGTACCGTTCGCGTAGCTGATGTCGTAGCTGTCGGTCACATCCGCGCCGTTCGCGTTCACGATCTTCGCTTCGCTCGGTACGTTCGCGCTGATGCCCTTCACAGTCTGGCTGCCGGTGATGGTTACGCTTTCAATGCTGTCGCCTTCCGCCAGTTCGCTGTTGGTGTAGCTGTTCTTTGTCAGCTCGGTCGCGTCGTACACCTTCGCATCGCTGTCAGCCGTGATCTTCACAGCCTTCTTCGTCACTTCCAGCGTGCCGTTCGCGTAGCTGATGTCGTAGCTGTCGGTCACATCCGCG
>JAFXRG010000007.1 GCA_017526525.1 Clostridia bacterium
GGCCATATGAGCCACCTCCTTAAAATGGTGACTACATTGTATGCCAGGGGGTATTTATGCGCATATTCTCTGCCGTAGTTGTTGATTTACAATGATTGGTGCAGAAAGCTGCGGATAAGTGATTTGTTCGGATAAGCTGGGTTATCCGAATATTCGCATAACCCAGCGAGAACAGCATTCGTCCAGTAACCGTTGGACGCCGCAACTGGTTATTTTGCGATACTCCCGGCGGAGCCCAAGCCAGCGCCACAGTCTACACGATGGTGGAAATGGCAAAAGCACATAGCCTAAACGTGGAAAAGTATCTGACATTCCTTCTGGAAAAACGGCCTCATGCCGGAATGACAGACGAGGAATTGGAAAAGTTGACACCCTGGAGCGAAGAAGCAAGAACCTACTGTGGGTTTGCACAGCAAATTGCTTTCACCTGACAATGGAACTCATTGATGCTTGCACTGATTTGAAAGTGCAAGCATTTTACTGGGCAAAATGTTCGGACCGTGTCTGGATAAAGCGCTTACGATTCTTGAGATGCAGCGTATCCAGATCCTGCTTTTTAAAAAGCCGATGAGGATTCATCATAAGGGTCTTGGCGATTACAAAGGTGTCCACCCGATCTGTCTTTGTTTTGCGGACATTATTTTTCCGCATTGCAGAAGTCTGGATCGGGTTAAGGACACAGAACCTGTAACCTTTTGAGAAAAGGAACTCAACAAGGTTATTGCCGTAGTGGGCCGTTGATTCAAAACCAATGAGGAGATTGTCTTTATCAAACTGATCCAGTTTGGAAGACAAGCAACGGAAGCCCTCAGAGTCGTTTGAGAATTTAAACGGTTCTACGAGCACTTCGCCGTCGGACGAGACAACGGAAGCGAAATGGTTGAGCTTGGCAATATCAATGCCGACGTAGATCATGGGACCTCTCCTTTCTCTGCTTGATGCTGCGACATCCGCTTACGATTCATCCTCGTAATCATGATTGAAATAAGTGCTCCGGAACTTGTCCACGGTCCCTTGGCAACATCCAGCCAATAAACGATTCAGATGATGTAGCGGCTACACACACCCCCAAGTAGTTGAACCACATGAAATGCATCAGTAGTCCACAGCATCTGAATGTAGCTTAGTCGCTGGGCAATCAAAATGGAAGGAGGGTATGCTTTTCGCTTCCGGAAATAGCATACATGAAGCCATAACAGCTTATTCGAGAGAAAAACCGTGACCCAGAATTGCGTTCCAGTTTTGCTTGCTGTGAAGAAAGCGTATTATGTAAACGCATTTTTCTTCTTCAGAAACGGTATAGAGAATCAGATAGTTTTTTACTGTTGTCAGATGAATTCCCCAGGCGTTCAAAACGGGGTCTGTAACCAAAGAATACTTTTCAGGGAATGTGGCAAGATCCGTGATTTTTTCTTCAGCTTCAAGCAAAAGGTTGTCTGCAGCTTGCGGATTCAGCAGAATATGATCAATAAAATCGACCGCGCTATTCAAGTCTGCATCGGCAGTCTTCGTGATATGGATGTTGTATATCATCTCTTTCTCCTTGCCCTGATATCAGCAATGGCTTCGGAGAAGGGGCGGGTATTTCCAGATTGAACATCATCCAATCCTTTCTGTATCAATCCGTATAGTTCAAAACGTCCAAGTAGCTGTTCATAAGCCTCGATACTCATAACAGCAAGATCTCCTTTACCGTTTTTTGTAACAAAAACCGGTTCACCATACTGATGGCAGAATGTGGAGATCTCGTTATAGCTGTTACGTAAATCCGCACTTGAGCGAATAACAGGCATGCAAATTACCTCCTTCTTCGTGATAAAGAAATTATACACGAATTTCTTTATATTTGCAATCGCTGTTTTCGTCTCGTTAAACTGGTTCAAAAGTCAAGGACTATTTTTTGACAGAAATGACAAGTCAATGGACAAACAGAAGACAGGTGCGTAACAAAAGCGCACCTGCATGGATTTTTAGCAGACAGCAGATGGAAAAAAGCAGCTTCATGTTCTTTTTTATATCGGATCAGTTAACGGAGGCAAGTTCTTAAGTGGCATGCAGCCGGTGAAAGATCCTCGATTCCGAAATCCCAGGCCGGTTCTGCCCATGCCAATCAGTCTGCGGCACTACCCCGTCTCATCAGATTAAAAGAGATTCCGTCGGTGATCCGGCATGCTCAGATGATTGCTTGCGGGTCTCTTTCAAATTTGCATTGTGCTGCATGAGTCCCATCAGATACAGATATACCTGCGCGGGGATTCGGTAAAGCATTGACTGATCGCGGGAAATCAAACCAAAGTCATCCGGGGCTTTTGTGATGACATAGCCCGGTTTGTCCTTCAGCGCTGCTTTCAGGATCATATCGGTATCTTTTACGATGGGGTTATTCCGGTATTTGGACTCCACCAGCTGGAGAATACCATGCCCGTTGTACAGAACGATGTCTGTTTCCTCCCCTTCCCGGTTTCGGGAGGCCTGGGGACGAAGATATCCGACAGACCAGGATAAGTCCCTGACGCGGCAATAATCCACGGTATGTTTATAGGCGGATGACTCCACGATATAGCCCAGCTGCACAGGGTCATCCTGCGGATAGAGACCGGACATGACAGCCTCACGGATGCCGGTATCTGCGATATATATTTTTGCCTGGGCTTTCAGCGCTTTTTTTCCTCCCTGCAGAATAGGCCAGGAGCGATAGATCAGATTGGCATTTTCAAGAATCTCCAGATATTTACCGGCGGTGATCGGGGACAGACCGCCCAGTTGGCTGCACATTTCCTCTATATTTAACTGGTTGGATGTCGTATTGCATAAATAGATAAAGAGTTTTCTCAGCTGTGACGGATTTACCCGCTCATCTGCAAGGTCTGTGTAGATGGCTTTATTAATCACATTTTCAGCAATCAAAGAAAGGACATAGGATTCGTCCGCAGGGGAAACATTTACGAATTCAGGGAAACCGCCGAGATGAAAATAGGAGTACATGACAGAGGACAGACCTGACAGCTTCATCATAATGGAGGCCTGGACAGACTGCGGCAGTGTATGCAGAGAGAAAAGATCATCCGTATCAGGTGTCGGAATATCTATTTCTTTCATGGCGCAATAGTCATAGAAGGAAAGGGTGGGAACCTTGATCAGGTGGAGGCGGCCTTCACCGGTTTCCCGGTGTTTTTTCTCAATTTTTCCTGACGCGCTTCCGGTAGCCACAGCCCTGGCCGCGGGGAATGTGTCATAGACGTG
This sequence comes from Clostridia bacterium, assembly GCA_017526525.1. Taxonomy (GTDB): domain Bacteria; phylum Bacillota; class Clostridia; order Christensenellales; family Aristaeellaceae; genus Aristaeella. The sequence continues at coordinate 3,244 of JAFXRG010000007.1, forward strand.
CTTCATGACAGATGCCCAGTCACTGTCCTTCTGGATTTCATCCGCGAAGAAATAGAATTCAGGATCGTTGTTGATCACCGACCGGTAAAGGTGCAGGGAACGAAGAAGGCCGGCTTCGGACAACACTGCGGTATCCAGGCTGACATACAGAATTTTAACAGGGTTGATGCCGGAACGGAGCAAATCTCCGATCATCTGATATAGAATGCAGCTTTTGCCTACCCGCCGCAAGCCGCTCAACACCGGAAAACGGCGGATTGGATGGGTAAAGACGCGAGAAGTTTCGTAATACTCGCCCCGGTGATAAGGTTTTTCCATCGGAGAGGGAACAGCGCCGGAGGACCACCACGGATTCTGATCACGAAGGATTGTAAGAATATCACTGTCAGAAAAAACAGCCAAACAAATGCCTCCAATCGATCAAGATAACGGTTCTGACAGGATAAGTATATCGCAATATAGATTTATGTCAACAATAATCTATATTGCGATATCGTGAACTTCCAGAATAATTAACCCGCCAGGAGATGCCGCAATGTATCAGAAACAGAAGGTAAGTATGTTTAAGACCGTCTCAATCATCCACACAGTAAAACACAATAGTGGAAAATGAGGGTTTCCAGGTCTGACACAAAAGGGATTTCAAGGCTTGCAGCGAATATAGATCTATGAAATATCGTAAAACTTCCCCGGAAACCGGATGATGGATTGGAAATCAGCAGGACGGTGCATTTGTATGATCAGTTTTAATACATACCGAAGAATTCATAAAGCGCTCTCTTTGATTGAGTCCGGGGCTCTGGATGGGCTTTCCCTGGGACGCCATGACCTGGATGAGGGAATCTATGTCAATGTCATGGAGATTGAGACAAAGGCCAGCGGCGTTTTTGAAAGCCATCATCAGTATGTGGATATTCATTATCCGATAACCGGTGCTGAAGAGATTGAACTGGCTGATGAAGAATCCATGGTTATAACCGAAGCATATGATGCGGAAAAGGACTGCGTGTTCGGGACTGCTGCCGGGGAACGGTATGTGATTCAGGAAAAACGGCCCTTTGTGGTGATGCCGGGAGAAGCGCATGTTCCGGGACTGGGAGACGGAGGAAAGCGGATCCGGAAGGCGGTTGTGAAAGTACTGGTTTAATGAAAGAAAAATATGACCCTGCGTACACAGCCATAAGGAAAGCACCTGCCGGCCGGCAGGTGCTTCTTTGGACTGTGGCTTTATTTTTCAAGAAGGCTTTCTATATTGCATCCGAGAACCCTGGAGAGGCGATATAGGGCATCGGCACTTGCTTTGTTGATGTCCTTGTTCCGCTGCTCGTACATCTGGATTGAGCGGAGCGTTACGCCGGAGCGTTTGGCAAGTTCGGCCTGTGTGCAGCCATAGGAGGTACGGAAGCGTTTCAGGTTGGTATCCTTGAAATGCGAACGTATCTTCTCATCGGCGATGTCCACGAATTTCGTGATGTCTGCTTCGTGAAGCATATGGTACATGTTCGCCAGATCTTCGTAGGAGAGAACCTTGAAGATGTCGCTGTAACTTCTGACGGAGAACCACTGATAGTAGCAAAGCGCCCAGCCGATCCAGTATTCCCGTGAACGGCCAAAGTGTTCCTCCGGCTCGGCTTCAAGCTGCTTTCCAGTTGTCTCAAACACGACGTCTGCGGCAATCTCAATCCCGCTTTTCCCAGCCAGCAGCACCGGCTCGCCGTTCTCCATCCGTCTGCTGACAGAGCTTGCGGTAAAGAGTTTCATGAAATCCGGGCCGGGAATGCGGCAGGTGTTGATTGCGTAGTCGAAAGCGTCTCCCAGTGCGGCTTGTGCCTTACTCAGATATGTTTCTTGGTATGCGCGGGTCGCCATTTGAAACGCCTCCTCTGATGATGTCCTGGATATACAGGCCATCAGATTCTTCTTCCAGGATATCCAGATAGTTTTGATTGGCCTCGTCGTCTCTGGCTTTGCGAAGGACGTAGTACATGTCCTTTTCCGCTGTCTCAAAGCCCTCGTATTTGATCTTTGAAAACGCGAACTTTGACTTTATGACAATCTGCTCCCCAAGTTTCCCAAGCTGCATGGCGCGGGACAACTGCTCGACGGTGATCGTGTTATTGAGGAAAGCCTCGGCGTAGTCGAAGTAGGAGTCGTCTGCCCTGTACCCGGTGATCAGGTCGTAAGCGTTCACATTCACGCCGAAGTGTTCGATCAGGTACTGCTTTGCCCTCCTTGCGACGGGCGTCTTGATGCTGAACAGGCGGTGATCCACGAGAACAGCCACCCAATTGAGGATCGTGTAATCCGGGCTGTTCAGGTTCAGGATATTCAGAACCTCCGTGTCCAGGGTGTAGCGGTTCACAAACCCGTCACTCAGCGAGGAAACGGCCCATTCTTTCGCAAGGTCGATGCTCTCGGTGCAGTAGAAGCCCAGACCGAAGTCGTTGTTCTTCCTGCCGAGTCCGAAGGTGGGAACCTCAATGATCTGCTTTGAACCGTGATAGACGGTGATCAGTTTGTCCATTTTGCAAGCCTCCATTCGCTCTAATTATATCACTATGGTGATATAAAGTAAAGAGAAGAGACAGTGTTTTGAAGGGAAAAGTTCAGGAAATTGTCCTTGATTTTTCTTCTCCAAGCGCGTATACTAAGCGTGTGTACATCGCGTATCCACATCCGGGAAGGAGTGATTCATAATGGAACTCGCAACCACACGTGTTTTCCAGAACGGCAATAGCCAGGCAATCCGAATCCCAGCAGAAATGCGCACCAGCATCAAGGACTATTACATTCGTAAAGTCGGTGATATGTTCATCATTTACCCGACAGATGACCCGTGGGCTCCTGCACGACAGGTCGTTGGCACTTTCCCTGAAGATTTTATGGCTGAAAGGAACCAGCCCACCTGGGATCAGGTTCCGCCCAGGGAGGAACTGTAATGTTTCTGCTCGACACGAACATCTGCATTTATGTCCTGAAGAATAGCTATCCTGCCCTTACTGAAAAAGTCTTTTCCTACAGTCCCGCTCAGATTGCAATGTCATCAGTCACCGTTTTTGAATTGGAATATGGCGCCGCAAAAAGTAACTGGGGAGAAAAGACCCGGCAGAGATTGAGCCAGTTCATCGCCCCGTTTACGGTTCTGCCGTTTGACAGTGACGATGCTGTCACAGCAGGAAGAATTCGAGGTTTCCTTGAAAAGCAAGGAAATATCATAGGTCCATACGATTACCAGATTGCTGCTCAGGGAGTAACAAAAGGACTGACGGTTGTCACTCACAATACACGGGAATTTGAACGAATTCCCGGCATTATCCTTGAGGACTGGGTGATTTAGCCCAGTCTTTTTTCTTTCAGCCCTTTTCCAATCAGCAGCGCTCTCACCTGCTCCCAGGCTGCCTCATCTTCAAACGCTTCACAGTCTGCCTCGTCCAGGTTGTCGCTGACAATCTTCAGTACATACAGTTCCCTGTGCGGAAGCGCCATGATCTTTCCATCGCTGGTCATGAAGTGCATGTTTTCAGTCATTGCCTGGGCAAGGAGAATGGGTTCATACCTCCCGAACACCGACAACAACAATGAGCATCTTTGTTTCGGTACGGATAAGCTTGTAGACGATGCGGATGCCTTCCTTCAAAAGCTTGATTTTCAGAAGGTTGGTCAGGTTCAGGCCTCGTTTGTGGCCAAGAGGCTTGCCATATCCGCCTTCGTTGGCGAGCAGGGGATTCTGCTGAACTTTTTTGATGGCTTTTTTGACAATTACCTGTTGAGAGTGCGAAAGCTCATCCAAATCGCGATCAGCTTCCGGAAGGAATTTAATATCCCATGTCATTCGAATTCCACCTCGTCGACCTCCTCAAGCTCTTCATCTGTGATGTTAAGTCGCTCCCAGACCTTTTCTTCAGGGATAACCGCAGAAGGATCAAAATGAGCGAGGCGCTCATTGGCGATTGCAAGAAGACGGGTATCATTGATCTCATCTACCATCTTCAAATACTCATCGGGCGAGAGGAGTACGCAAGCAGGCTTGTTGTTTTTTATTACAACTTTGGCTCCGTGCGCTTTTACATCATCAAAGATTTTACTGGCGAGGCCACGATTGAACTGTGTGATTGGGACGGTGCGAAGAATCGCGCCAGCGACAGAATCCATATAATCAGCTCCCTTCAGCAGATTAAGGGTATCATAGATGGAACACAAAAGTCAAGATAGAAGTCGCGAAATTTGCTGTTAAACATTACGATGAGAAAGAAACTGGCTTGTTCGGGTGTTTTGCCTGTGATATAATCAATTAACTGATTGAAAAAAGGCGCTGGAGGTTGAAGAGACTTTGGCGGAAGTGGATTTTGTCATTACCTGGGTGGACGGAAACGACCCGGAATGGCAGAAGCGGAAGGCCGGGGCGCTGGCCCCCGGGGAGATCCGGGAGATTCCGGTGATTCACATGGAAAAAACCAACTGGAAAAAGAAGGGCTCCGCGTTCCTGCGGGCCAAGTTCCGGGGAAAGAAATATTCGGGCAGCTTCTGAGAGAGACGGGAGAGGATTCGGCACGATGAAACTGAAGGACGCGTTCCGGGGAAGGGAAAACAATCTGGGGCTGATGCGCCTGGCCGCGGCGCTGGCGGTGATCCTGAGCCATTCCTTTGTGCTGGCCGCCGGGCAGCCGGACCCGGTTTCCGCGGTCACCGGGGGGCAGGCCACCTTCGGCCAGCTGGCGGTGCTGCTGTTTTTCTTTTTCGGCGGGCTGCTGATTATGAAAAGCATGGAAAACAAAAAAACGGCGGGGCCGTATTTCCGCGCCCGCTGTTTGCGGATTTTCCCGTCCCTGTGGATGGTGGTGCTGCTGTGCGTGCTGGTGCTGGGCCCGGCGGTGTCCGCCCTGGGGGCGGGAACCTATTTTGGCAGCGCGGGCACCTGGAAATACCTGCTGAACGGGGTGCTGGTGCCGGTGCATACCCTGCCGGGGGTTTTTGAGGGCCACGCCAACACGGCGGTGAACGGGTCCCTGTGGACGCTGCCGGTGGAGTTTGTGTGCTATATTCTCTGCTACGTTTTTTACAAGGCCGGACTGGCGGAAAAGAAGCGGCCGCTGATGCTGCTGCCCCTGGCGGCGACCGGGGCCTTTGCCGGCTGGCGGCTGCTTTCGGGCAACGAGGCGCTGCAGGGCGCCGTGCTGCCGGTGCTGTTCTTTTACATGGGGATGGTCTGCTGGCTTTTCCGGGACCGGATTCCGCTGAACGGGTTTGCGGCGGCCGGGGCGCTGGTGGTGATGGTTGCCTCCGTTCCGCTGAAGATTTATCCGGCGGCGGTGTGCGTGACCTATCCCTATGTGCTGCTTTACCTGGGCTTCGGCACCCCGAAAAAGGCGTCCTTCGTCGGGCGGAAGCTGGAGCTTTCCTACGGCATTTACCTGACCGGGTTCCCGGTGCAGCAGGTGCTGATTCACTGCTTTCCGGAAATGGGCGCGGCGGTGAACTTCCTGCTGGCGGCCTGCCTTTCCGCCGCCCTCAGCGTCCCGATCACCCTGCTGGACAGGAGGATCGCGAAGCGGTTCGGAAAGGCCTGACCGGGGGATAAATCATCAGTGGGATTTTTCCGGCTCGTCCGCCCGGTACACCCGGATGCGCCGCATGGCCAGGGCCAGCAGGCGGCCGTCTCCGCTTTCCCCGTTTTCCAGGGGGGAGGAGGCGTTATCCAGCCGCACGGTGAAGCGGCACACCGGATCGTTTTCCGGAATCTCCAGGTTAAAGGAGAACACGTCCGCGCCGTCCATATAGCCGGAGGCGGCCCAGGCGCCGTCCCGGGAGACCACCACGGTGTGGCCGCCATGATAGGTGGCGTGGGTTTCCAGCTCCACGGTGACCCGGCGGATGCCGGCCTCTGCGGGCAGGGGAACCGCCACCTCCAGCTCTTTGCCGTCGGTCCAGGAATAGGGGCCTTCGCAGCCGGAAATGCCCCGGACCACGAATTCGCCGGCGTTATACATATTTCCCTGGGTAAAATATACGGTCTGCAGCAGGCGGTCCGCTTTCGGGTCGGTTTCGACGGAGAAAGCGGCGCTGTTTTCATTTTTATAAAGGGTAAACACCCCGTTGCCGGTGGTGAGTACCGGCGTGAGGCCGGTCATCATTTCCGGCAGGGACGGGGAATGGCCGGCGGATTCGATGAGGTAATCCATCTTCTCGGCGGTAAAGGGCACGCCCCAGAGGCTTTCCCGCAGGGTGGTATCCTTCAGGACGACCTCCCCGTTGTTGGCGTCGGCCAGGGCCTGGCGCAGGGTATCCCGGGTGATGTTGTATTCCCGGCCGGCGTCCAGGTACAGGTCATAGGCCTGGGCGTCCTCCAGGTACCAGACATCGCAGACGTAAAGCACGTTGCTGTTTGCCGTTTCCGGACTGCTGTTCAGGTAGCGGTTGATTTCCGTCAGGTCGTCCCGGACCGCCGGGGACACGGAATAGTGCAGCCGCACCTGGCCGAAACCCCACCAGGTGTTGACCAGGCAGAGACTGGCGGCCACGACGGCGAAGAAGGGCAGGGCGAACTTCCGGGTTTTCTGCCAGCGGGCCACCACGAAGCCGGCCGTCAGCAGGCTGCAGAGCAGCAGGCTGGTGACGGTGGAGGCCAGGTCAAAGGAAATGGAGGATCCGGGTCTCTGCGCGATTTCGCCGATGCGGTCCCGCAGGAGATGAAAATAGCTCAGGGGCAGGTGCTCGCTGAGGGGGCCCCGCTGGGGCTCCTGCATGACAAAGGCCTGCAGCACCATGAAGAGGGCCACCAGGAACCAGGCGATGCCGAAGCGTTTGTTTTCGATGCTGCGGGTGATATGGTCCTTTTCGCTGAGGGAGGCCAGGTACACCGGCAGGAAAAGCATGATATAGGGCGTGAAATAGCGCAGGTGGATCCGCATCTGGGCGATGCCCATATCCTCCAGGGTTCCGATGATGGTGGCTACGGTGACCACGGTGCCCAGCAGGAGGATGATGCCGTACAGGTAGCTTTTGCGCACGGCTTTATCCAGGGTACGGTAGGTGGCCGCCGGGGCCAGCACCGGCAGGATGAAGAAGGCCGTGACAGCGCACAGAAAATAGCTGAGCATATCATACAGCCAATAGAAGATGTTATAGGTGCCGGAACCGAAAAGAACATTGACGGATACACCGGCCAGCCGGTTATCCGGGGTTTCCGGGCCGGGGATAAGCCCCGTCAGCAGCCGGCAGAGCATGAACACTGCCAGGAACACCGCCAGGGATTTCCACTCCAGTCCCTTCAGGAAGGCTTTGAACCAGCCTTTCTTTCCCACGGCCTCCAGGAAGGGGAAGCAGATCTGCAGCGCCGCGTAAGCCAGGGCCAGGCACAGGGCGATATCCCGGCAGTAATAGCACAGGTAGCAGAGCACGCCCGCGGCGGCCGCGTCCCCCAGACGGTTGTTTTTGAAGGACCGGACGCAGAAGAGGAAGGCGAAGGCGGCCAGGGGCCAGTACAGCGCCTCGGACATCATCATGGCGCTGAGCAGGAGATCCGGCCAGACCATGAGGATCAGCACCGCTGTCCAGCGGACAGCCCGGCGGGCGCCCAGTTCCTCCCCGATTTTATAAACCGGCCAGGCGATGAGGGACAGCAGGAAGGAGTTCAGCAGGGAAAAGAGCCGGATCCGCAGGAGAGTGTCCTTAATCAGCATAAAGGGGGACAGCAGCCAGGGATACAGCAGGTTTCCGAGACTGTAAGTGGTTTCATGGGCCGCGATGGGGGCGCCGGAAATCAGCGACTTGGCCGCGTCTATATACACCAGTTCGTCCGGATAGGAAATGATGCGCTTGCAGAAATCGGAAATCACGAACAGCGCGGCGGTATGTGCCAGAATCAGCAGGCACAGCAGCAGGGGATCCGCCTTTTTTTCATTCCGGAAGAAATTCCGGAAAGGGGATGATTTGGATGTTTGCATGTCTTACTCTCCTTGCGCCGGGTACAGGATGAAGGAAACGAAGGCCAAGCCCAGCTCCCGCGGGTCCCCGTTATCCGGCCGGAGGGCGTCCGGCAGCTCAAAGGTGAAGGTGAGGCGGGGGTTTTCCGGGTCGTAGGCGTTGCGGGGAACCAGGAACATATAGGTGCCCGGTCCCTCAAGGATGCCCTCAAAGAGGAGATAGCCGTTGGCGGTGAGCAGCACGTGCTGGGGTCCCATGGCGGCCGCCACCGAAAAGCTGCCGGTGAGATCCGGGTGCCCGTCAAGATTTTGCGGCGTCAGGGCGATGCGGGCAGCCTTGCCGTCGGTCCAGGTAAAGGCCGGTTCGGTGCCGCTGAAGCCGGAAAGGGGATATTCCGCGGCGTTGGCGTCGTCACCATAGAAGCGGAGCTCCGTGCCCGGGTCATAGGCGGAAGGCGTCAGCAGGAAGGGGTCCCCTGTGAGCATAAAGGAACGGAAGGCCAGGCTCAGTTTCCGGGTGTCGCCGTTGCCGGGCTCCCGGGCGTCCGGCAGGAGGAAGCGGAAGGTGAGCTGTCCGGTTTTCCCGGAAACGGCTTCCGTCGGCACCTCGAAGGAATAAACCCCGGGGCCGGGCACCTCCCCGTCAAACACGGGAAGATCATTGGCAAACACGGAAACATGCTGGGCGCCCATGAGGTCCACCACCTGGAAGGAGGCGGTCAGGGGCATGGGGGCAGGCAGGTCCGGCGAGAGGACGATGAGGGCTTCCGACCCCACGGTCCAGGTGAAGGCCGGCTCCCGGCTGCCGAAACCGCTGGTGAGATACGCGGAAGAGGCATCCGGGGTGTCATAGAAGGGGATCTCCGTTCCGACCCGGTAGCTGCCCGGATCCAGCACGGACAGGCAGGCCGGATCCAGGTTCCGGTACACCTTCGCGATGGTGACGCCCGCGGGGGTGATGTCCTCGGTTTTCAGATGGGAAACGGAGGTATGCGGATCGCAGCAGACAATCCAGTCCACCCGCTCCAGGGGATCCAGGCTGTCCGCGTCCGCGGGGAAAAGGGCGCCGCTGACGCAGTCCCGCACCAGCAGCTCCCCGGCGGAAAGGTCCAGGGTGCCCGGCAGGCGCGCCGCCATGACCTTCTGATACAGGATATCATTCTGGACCAGGTAGAAATCCTTCCGGACCCAGGTGTCAAATACCCGGTCCGCCGCGGTATAGGACGCGGGACGGATGACCAGGATATTGCCCTCCAGGCCGTTGAGCGTTTCATCCAGCACCGCCGCCTCCCGGGAAAGCTCCGGGGAGACTTCCATGTTTTGGCGGGCTTCCCGGCAGAACACCGCGGAGCTCCAGGCGCTGAAGCCAAGGAACAGGCACAGGGACAGGAGGATGACCGGTTTCCGGCGGCCCAGCAGCAGCAGGACCGTTCCCGCGATGACCACGGCGGAAAGCAGGAGGCGGAGGACCAGCATCTGGTTTTCCGCCGGCAGGGAAACAAAGGAGTAAAGCTGCGGCGCGTCCACCAGGCTGCCGAAGCGGATGCTCCGGGGCAGCAGGAACAGCAGCGCCAGGAACACCGCCGCGGAGATTACGAGGCCGGGCCGGAACTTCCTTTCGCCTTCCGGCAGGTCCGCGGCGCCCAGCAGCAGCACCAGGAAGGGGAAGAACAGGGGCGAGAAATAGCGCAGATGGGTGCGCAGGTCCAGGGACGGGAAGGACTCCGGCAGGGAAACGCCGAAGGCCGTGCCCAGCGCCGCGCACAGCAGGCTGACCCCTGAGAAAAGCAGCAGGTTCCGCCGGGACCGGTCCATGTGCCGGCCTTCGGACAGGGGCAGCACCGCCGGGAAGTAGAAGAAGCTGCCCAGCAGGAAGACCAGGAGCACCGCGGCGGAAACCAGCACATACAGGACGCTGGAAGGGCCGTAGGCCATGTTCAGGCCGGCCTGCTTCACATAGGAATAGGGCATGCCGCCGAAAAAGACGAACCGGAACAGCAGGAACAGCAGGCCGAAGGCGGCCAGCATCGCCAGCAGGGACAGCGCTCCCTGCTTTTTTTGATCCCTTCCGGCCTGGGCATTACCGCTCCGGGGCGCCGCCAGGGCATGGAGATACATGGCCAGGGCGCCGGCGGCCAGGGCCAGGCCGGACTCCTTGGCCAGGTACAGCAGGAAGAGCAGCCCGCCGCCGGCCGCCGAACGGGCGGGGGAGGGCAGGCCGTTTTCAAAGGCGGACACGAAGAAAAGGATCACCCACAGCGCCAGGGGAATATACAGGCACTCCGCCATATAGGTCATGGAAAACATGAGCTCCGGCGCCAGGGCCAGGGCCAGCAGGGCGGCACAAATCTGTCCCGGCTTCCGCAGGAACTTCCGGGCCAGCAGGCAGCCGGGAATCAGGGCGGAGGAGGTCAGCAGCGCGTTGAATATCGAAATGGCGATGGACCGGGATTCCGGAGCACTAATGGCATAGAAGGGGGAAATCAGGAGGGGATACAGGATTTTTGAAAAATTGGTGGGCGCATGGAGCAGGGACAGGGACCCCCGCAGCCAGATATTCTGCGCCAGCTCCAGGTAAACCAGCTCATCCGCGTAGGTATAGGCCGCCTTGGGAAAGCAGGCCAGCACGCAGCGGACCGCGGCGGAAACCGCCAGCAGCACCCAGAAAAAAAGCCTGACGCCGGCCGGCGCGCGGCGCCCGGCGCGGGAAACGGCAGATGTATATTCCATGAGGCCTCCCAAACAGCAATTCATTGGTCCGTAAAGCACGGGCTCTTTCCGGGCCGGAAAAACCCGATAAAATTATACAATAAAAGGGAAGCACAATGCAAACGGCACGGGAAAGCCGGTCCCCGCGCTCTTCCGTGATTGACGGCGCCGATTGGCTTTGATAAAATGCAGGCAGGAAAACAAGACGCGCATAAGGAGCGGCAGACGAACGAAATGAACACGGGAACATTGGGGGAACGCAGGGAACGGCGCCGCTTTCCGGCGCGGGCGTTTGTATGGACGCTGTTTGCGGTTCAGCTTGCGGTGCGGATTGCCGTTTCCGTATTCACGAAAATCGGCACGACTTACGGGGACGAGCTGCTGTACCTTGAGCTTTCCCAGAGCCTGTGGACCCGGGGAACGCTGGCGCTGTACGGGCTGCCGGTTAAATTCTCCAAGATTCTTTATCCGCTGGCGCTTTCGCCTTTTTACGCCATTCAGGACCCCATGGCCCGGATGACCGCGATTTCCGTTTTCAACGCGGTCCTGGTTTCCGGCGCGATGATTCCCGGATACCTGCTGGCCAGGCGGATCCTCCGGGATGACCGCCTGCTGTGCCTGGCCATGGCGGTGCTGGCCCTGATGCCGGACATGTTTTTTTCCGCGACGTTTATGGCGGAAAACCTGTACCTGCCGCTGCTGCTGTGGGGATTCTGCTTCGCTTACCGGACCTTTGAACAGGAACGCCCGAAGACCGGCAGCGCCTTCCTGCTGGGCGGATGGGCCTTTTTGCTGTACCTGGCCAAAGAGGCCGGCGCCGCGTTTGCGGCGGCCGGATTCTGCATCTATGCCGTCCGCGTTTTCCGGACAAAGGAAACCCGAAAGGAAGCGCTGCTGCAGCTGCTGGCATACAGCGCGGCGCTGCTGGTTCCGTTCTTCCTTGTCCGGCTGACGGTGTTCGGCCGCGTGCCCTACTCCTACGAAGACCAGGCGGGGGCGGGAAACCTTGATTCCATCGGGAAATGGGGGTTCCTGGCCTATGCCGCGTTTTATATGCTGCTGTACTACCTGCAGTCCGTGCTGTTTTTCCCGGCGGCGGTCCCGGTGCTGCAGCGGCGGAAACTGCCGCCGGCGCAGCGGCGGATGACATCGCTGGCCGGACTCTATATCCTGATGGTTGCGGCGGGAATCGCTTTCGCGATTTCCATTCCGGACGACTACGGAAAGACGGACGCCCTGCGGATCCACCTGCGGTATTTTATCGGGACCCCGTTTGTGCTGATGCTCCTGTTTTTCTCGCGGACGGAGCAGGAGGACGGCAGCCGGGAATCCCGGTTTTACCGCTCCCCGCTTTTCTGGGCCGCGCTGGCGTTTGCGGCGGCCGCCCTGGCGGTGCTGCAGCCCATCCGCTTCGGAAGCCTGGTGGACGCGCCGGCCCTTTACGCGGCAACGGAGCTGTCCGGGGCGGGGATCCGGATCAGCATCCTGTATACCGGCATCGTCCTGCTGCTTTTGCTGCTTCAGGTGACCGGGCTGAGAAAGAAAATGGCCTGGGTGCTGGCGGCTGTGCTGCTTCTTTCCCAGGCGGCCAACGGGATATCCTTTATCCGTACGGCCCGGACAGCGGAAGCCCCGCCGGAGGACCCGGCGGAAGCGATTGCCCTGAACCGGCTGATGGAAAGCCTGCAGGGGAATATCCTGGTGGTGAAGGACAGCGTTTTTAATCCCTACGAACGCATGCTGGACACGTACTCCGACGTTACGTATTACGCGGTCGGCTCAGAGGAACTGAAGGAGCTTGCTTTTACGGAAGAGGGAACGATCGACCTGGACGAGGTGAAGCTTCCGCCGGTGCTTCCCCGCTATACGGCGGATCCCGGCCCGTACCGGGCGGAGAACGTATGCTATGTGGTTACTTCCGACGCGACGGTCCAATTGGCCGGCAGCGCAAGCCGGGAGATTACCCCGGAAGGATTCCGCAGGTGGCGCGTTTTCGAGGCCGGAACCCCCAATGAGCTGGTATTTTTCGATACGCGCGTTTACCGGGTGGGAGAGACGATTACCTTTTACGGGGACGCCAACTGCAGCGAGTATGCGATCCGCGGCTTTGCGGGGCAGGAGAGCGAATTCAGGTGGACGGAAGGGAACTGCGCGGAAATCGCGCTGCGCATGGCGGAAACAGGCGGGGAACCCCTGGAGCTGGTGCTTTCCGTCGCGGCCACCATCGGCGTGCAGCACTGTGAATTTACCATCAACGGGGAACCGGTGCATTCCTGTGTCCTGCAGGAGGCCGGGGACATCCGCTTCCGGATTCCGGAAGAGGTGATCCGGAAAAGCGGGAACAGGCTGCATGTGCAGATCCGCCTGGAGGACGCAAAACAGCCGGGGAACGGAGATCCCCGGCTGCTGGGACTGGCGGTTCGGGAGCTCAGGATCCAGGCTGCTGAACCCTGACAGGATTCTCCGGCCCGGAAGCGGATGCTTCGGAACCGGAAGGAGCATTTTCCGAATCCGGACGGAAACGTGCCGAGAGCGTTGAAACAATGCCGGCAAGAACCATCAGGACGGGCGTGATGGGCCACGGATAAGCAATATTGGTAAAGCATTCAACCAGCTCGCCCACCAGGATGGTGACGATCGGGGCCGGCAGCCACCGCATCCAGCCCGGCGCAGTCCGGCTCGTGATCAGGCGGATGGAGCAGACCGCAAGATGGACGACGAAAGCCAGGATCAGCAGCAGCCCGGGGATTCCGCTGACCAGCAGCAGCTGCAGCGGCATACAGTGGCAGTGCCCCGCGGGGAAGTGCGATTCCGGCTGGGCATTGGGGCCGTTCATCGGATAATAAACCGACTCACCGGTCAGCAGGGAAATCGGGTTCCGCTTCAGGAACAGGAGCACCGTTTTCCAGATATCCTGTCTTCCGGTTAACACATTTGACCCGGACAACCCCCGGCTGGAAACGATCAGATCCTGGGGGTTTTCATCTTTTCCGGCAGGAGACGCGCCTTCAGCGGAAGGCTCCTCTTCCGCGGCGGCAGTGGAAAGGAGAATGGATTCACTGTGCAGGCGAACCTTCACGTTGTTGAATACCGTAATGGTCCTGAAAGCAACAAAGAACATGAGCACAAAGGCTGCCAGCATTCCCAGCACCGCGACGGTCCAGACAACACCGGCCGCGGGCTGTTTTTTTGCCGGGGCGCTTGGGGCCTGCAGGGATGCCGCGGGCTTCCGGAAATGCAGGAAAACAGCGGCGAAAACCAGCACGGCAATGCCCGCGGAGGTCGTGATATGGGCGGTCCGGGAATCTGTGAGGGCCATTGCGAGGAAAAGCGGAATGAAGGCAAGCGCATAGAGGCATTTTGCCCAGGCGGAGCGGTTCAGCAGCAATCCGAGCAGGGAAAGAAGCACGCTGATGCTCAGCAGGCTGCCGCCTGTGGTGGCATACAGGGGAGAGTACAGCCGCAGCTCCCCGGTGGTGGCCGCCGCGTTCTGCAGCAGATAACGGAAATGTCCGCCGCCTCTGGTTCCGCCGATGCCCCAGAATCCGCCTTTGCCGATGGTCCAGATCACATGATTGTTCCAGGCCGCGTAAAGGGCAATGGAGGCGTGGACCGTCATCAGCACGGTCCAGACGGCGATAAACAGTTTCAGGAAGGACAGGACCTGGTCCTTTTTCAGCATGCGCCCGACGGCATAGCAGCCGACGAAAGCCCACAGGCCGTTCAGGAAGGTTTCGCTGACGCTTATGTCAAAGAGCTGCTCCGCGTTGCCCAGCAGGATCCGGACCAGCAAAAGCAGGTAGAAGGAAATCAGGATGACAAATCCGCGGTCTTTCCATAAGCGGCCTTTCCACAGCGCCGCGGCGGTGACGGCCAGGCGGATGCAGACCAGCCAGGTCGGAGTGACAAAAGGTTCCGCGTAGAAGAAAAGCCAGCCCAGGCATTCCGCGATGAGCGCGATGACTGATATACCGTACAGGATGACAACCACCTCCGGGAGCTGTGAAACGGGGATCATGGGTAAACGCCGCCGGGCACCGCCGGCCGGGGGAAAAACGGTGAACGGGACGCAGGCGGTTTACTGCAGTCCGTATCCGGCCACGATGCCGGTGAACTCCGCGGAGGCCGCGAAGCCTTCGTTCAGCGCTTCCAGGGTTAGGCCGCCGGCAATCCGGTCCTTCCAGTAGGCCTTGCCGGCCTCGTCCGCCTCCCGGCCCAGGTACAGCTTGTACAGGGAATCCAGCAGCGCGTCCGGATTGCTCACAATCTTGTTCTCCGCGTCCATTTCCGGGGAGAACACGAACCCGGCCGCCACCTGCTGGGGCGTCTGCTCCTTCGACAGCATCTTTCCGCACCAGTAGTTCAGGCCGCCTTCGTCGCTGGTGCGGCCCAGGGCCTCACCGTAGCAGCGGGCGACAAAGCTGGTTACGCCGAAGTTCACGTCCCGGGCTTCCGTCAGCGCATAATCGCCGTTGTCAATGCCGAAGCCTGTGCAGACGCCTTTGAACTCTTCCGATCCGACAAAGCCCGCCGCGATGGCGTTGATGGACATGCCGCTGTTCATCCGGTCCAGCCAGTATTCAATGCCGCCTTCGTCCGCGGGACGGTCCAGCATCACGTTGTACATGATTTCGATCTTTTCCCGGTTGCTGACGGGCTTGTTTTTGAACTCCGCGCTGTTGACGAATCCGTACATGAGTCCGCCGCCGCTGACCTCGCCCTTCTTCAGCCGGTCCACCCAGTATTCTTCGCCGGCGGGGTCCGCCTCCCGGCCCAGGATTTTGCTGTAGTTCCTTTCCACAAAGGCGGTCAGCCGCTTCAGGGCTTCCTCGGTGATTTCCCCGGTTTCCTCCCCGGACGCATCCACGATGAGGGAGGGAATGGCTGCCTTCGCCTGCTCCCGGAACTCGGCCACGCAGGCATCCAGGTCTTTTTCGCCCAGGGTGTAGGGCTCAACCACATAGGTGTTCCACAAATCGTTCAGCGTGGCGTCATATGTGCCCAGCAGGGAACCGTCCACCTTTTCCGCAACGGAAGCGAAGGCCGCGTACGAGTCCTGCCCGTTCAGAATGCCCTGCGGGGTGCCGCCGGTTTCCAGGATTGTCTTTACGGCGTCCTTGTTGCTGACAAAATCGCTGGTATTCGCGAAATACTGCAGCTGGAAATCCTCGTTGGTGGTCAGGAACGAAACCAGGTCGTGCATGGCGGCCTTTTTGGCCTCGTCCGCCGTGTCCGCGCTGGTTCCGCTGACGCCCAGCCAGGTGCCGCCCCAGTTATAAGGCACCGGGCCTTCGGCAATGCGCCAGTCCCCGTAGGTGCCGTTCTCGGTTGCGTTCTGAATGTTTTCTTCGCTGTCAGGATAGGAGGAATCCCATTCGTCCACGCAGTTGGGGGTCAGGACATAGGGCAGGCCCCAGGTCGGAAGGAAATAGCACAGGGTGTCGGTTTCGCCGCGCATACCGGCAAACCACTCTTCGCCCCAGGCTTCGGCTTTCTGGCTCAGGCCTTCGTCTTCAATGGATTTTGCAAGTTTGGCGGAATCCAGCAGTTTTTTGTCAATGTTCAGCTTTCCGTCCACCACCCAGCCGGCATCCCGGAAAAACAGGGTGGGATTCACAAGATCGCCGGTACCGGTGATCATTTTTGCGGTCTCCCCGGAGGCGGTATTCAGTTCCCGGGCCGTGGCCAGGAAACCGTCCCAGCTGCTGACCTTCTTCTGGAATTCCTCCGGCGAGCTTACGCCCAGGTATTTTTGCGCCAGGGATTCCCGGTACAGCAGGGCGCCGGGTGCCGCCTGCCAGGAAAGTCCTTTCTGCACGCCGGCGTCATCCTGGCCGATCCGGGACACCATCGGATAAACGGAGGCGATTTCTTCATCGGTAAACCCGATTTTCTTCAGGTCCGCCGTGACGTCCGAATTGATATATCTTTTCACGAAAGCCGAATCCATGGCAAAAATGTCCGGACCGGCTCCGGCGGCGAGCCCGGCATCCAGCTTTAATTCATAGCCGGATCCATCCGACGGAATGGTTTCGAATTCGAATTCCACCTCCGGGTGATCCGGAGCATAGTAATCCTCAATCATGAATTCCAGCTCGTCGGTAAAGGACCAGACGGAAAGCTTAACTTTGCCCTCTGCGCCGGCGCAGGTCATGAGCCCCGCCAGAAGGGCCAGGGACAGGACCAGGGAGAAGACAGTCCGGAAACCTTTTGCAGCTTTGGATAACCGCATTTTTCATCATCCGCCTTTCAGGATACAGTCTATCATGATTTCTGCATTTCATGCAATCCCTGCCAAAATGAGGAAAGCGCGGATAACGGCAGGTTCCCTCAGGACCGGGAGATTGCCTGGAGAAACATCACGGCAGGAATAAAAGAAGCCCCCGCTGCCTGCGGGAGCTTCCCAAAAGGGTTCACAGATCTTCGGTCATTTTACCTGAATCGGAATACCGTCCTCCGCCAGGGCTTTCAGCAGCCGGAGCAGATCCAGTTCGTTGACTTCGCCGTCCTCGTTCAGGTCCGAATTCTTTTCGTTGATCTTCACCACTTCACCGGTTTCCTCGTCAATATCCTCCGCCAGGAACTTCATCAGGCGGATCACATCGCGGCCGTCCACTTCGCCGTCGCCGTTGACGTCGCCGGGGATATCGGTATCGGCGATTTCACCGTTATCTTTGCCGCCTTCTTCGTTGTTTTCTTCGTTATTCTCTTCGCCGTTCTCTTCACCGTTTTCCTCGCTGGGTTCTTTATAATCCGCGGAAGCCAGCTGCGTGCAGTTGTAGAACGCTCTTTTGCCGATGGTGACCGTCGCTGTTGAGAAGGTGACATGCGTCAGATTGGGGCATTCGGCAAAGGCGTTGCTGCCGATCCGGGTGATGGCGCCGTCAAAAACCACTTTTTTAATCTGTCCCCGCAGCGCGGCCCAGGGGGTCTCGTCCGCGCCTGTATAATCCGCCATATCGCCGGAACCGGTAATCGTCATTACGCCGTCTTCCAGATTCCATTTGGCTTTTTCACCGCAGGTGCCGCTTTCAGCCCCGGAAACGGCGGGAACCAGCAGCACGACCATGCACAGCATCAGCACAAGGGAAATCAGTTTTTTGCCAGCTTTCATTTTTCTCTTTCCTTTCCTGCTGCGGTATTTCGGAAACAGCGTTTCTCACGGTATATTTCGCCTATGTTTGCAATTAATATATACCGTGTTTTTTATTCCTGTCAAGCCGGTTTATTTTGTCTGATCCGGGATGATTTTACACCAGATGCGCCGTTGCGGCGCGGAGACGTTTTCTTTATCATGTAAATGGAAGATTTTGCACTGGATACAATGATCAGTTAAATGAAAATCCCTGAAACCGGGAAATTATGAAGGGTGGTTGTCGGCATGAAAAGATTCGGCAGATTACTTACTGTAGTTGTCCTGGCTGCGTTGCTGCTCTGTATCGCCCATTCATCGGCACTGGCCTATAACACAGGGGATGACTATCCTTCGAAATACAAAAGCCGCCCCCTCGATGCGCTGGTTGATGACTGGAATTTTTATAGCCGTGAATGCACCTCGTTTGTGGCCTGGTGCTTGAACACCAGAAACGGAATACCGTTTACAAACCAATATGCAGGTGCGTCAAAATGGGGAAATGCCGGAGAATGGGCCGGCGTGGCGCGCAGTTTGGGATATGTTGTGGACGGGAATCCGGCAGTAGGCGCTGTGGCATGGTGGAGCAGCGGACATGTCGGATGGGTTTCCGAAGTCAACGGAACAAGCGTTACCACAGAAGAATATAACTGGAAAAAGGACGGAGCCTTCCACAGAAGGACGCAGCAGGCTTCGACCATCTCCGGATTTATCCATATCAAGGATATTCAGCCCACCGGCGCCCTCGATGTCAACTTCTATGTCAACGACAAGGAAATCGTCGATATTGCAGGGATCGGAACCTTTGACCTTACCGTTGCCGGTTCAACACTGACCGGTCAGACCGATTATTCCCGGAGCGGCCTGGCGAACGGCGCGGCCTACGCTGTCAGCAATATTACGCCGGCGGAAGGATACGTTTACATCGGCCTGGGCAAGGGATCGGATACCCTGACAGGCACGATTCCCGCGGGAGGCCAGCGAACCATCTGGCTGCTGTTTGAATCCAGGAAATATTCGATTTTGTATGACGCAAACGGAGGCACCGGGGAGCCGGACAGCCAGACCAAGACCCATGGTACCGCGCTGACGCTTTCATCCGTTGTCCCGACCCGCGAGGAGTATGATTTCCTCGGATGGGCTGTTTCCTCTGCGGCAACGAAGGCGGCATACCAGCCGGGCGGCCAGTATACTTCCGATGAAAGCCAGACACTGTACGCGGTCTGGAGCCTGAAGAAATACACGGTTACCTTCAACCCCAACGGCGGAACGGTGGATCCTGCCGTCATACAGGTGCCCTACGGTTCTGCCTGGGGTACGCTGCCCGTGCCTGTCCGAACGGGTTATACCTTTGACGGATGGTTCACGGCAGTGGACGGCGGTTCCAGGGTTACGGCCGACACCATGCTGACGGAAAAAGCAGAACAGACCGTTTATGCGCACTGGTCCCCCAGGGGTGAAATGACTTTTGCCGGCGCAGTCCAGGCAATCGAAGAAGAGGCTTTCTCGGGCGACAGCCTGATCAGCCATGTGGTGATTCCCGAAGGCTGCAGCAGCATCGGGAGCAAGGCCTTTGCCAACTGCGGCAATCTGGTTTCCGTGCGCATCCTGGGAAAGAATACCGTCTTCGAATCGGACACTTTTGAAGGCAGCTCCAGCGTTGTCATCTATTGCTACAGCGGCAGCAAGGCCCAGCGGCTTGCCAGCGCGGACGGGCTTGAATATCACCTGATCGGCGTTGAATCCGACTGGGTTCCGGCAGGCGATGTACCGCAGGGCGCGGAAATTACCGACCGGAAATGGACATATACCCTGCGTGAATATACAGAGAAATCCTCCGCCTCATACGAAGGATGGACCAAGTATGACGCAAAAAGGACGTCATGGACGGACTGGTCAAAATGGCAGGGTGAAGAAGTTTCAGCGAGTACCGACCGTGAGGTGCGGACAGAGGAGATTGTGACCGGATACAACATGATCACCTATTGCGTCAGCGGGCCGAACGGACGGAGCTACCAGCCTTCACCCACCTATACGCTGAGACTGCAGCACGGCCCTTACTGGTGGTCCGTGGATGAATTCAATGCCGCGCGTGTGTTTGCTGCCGGAAGCTACTTTGATTATGCGTCCAACGTTGCGGGCTATGTTCTTGATGCCACAGGATACTGCAAATGGGACGGTTCCGATACCGGCGGTTTTGTTCCGATGTTCATCCAGAACAAAACGACCTCAACGGTATGGAGCTACAGAGATGCGGTTTATACGTACTACTATTACAGGGATACAAACAAAGAGGCCTCCGAAGACCCGTCCGGACAGGAGAATGTTTCCGACGTACAGGAACTGGTCAAGTACGTTTACTGAAAAACGATAATAAAATTCTCATCCGCATGAGGCAAGGCTAAAAAAGAGGGGCTGTCCCACAATGATCCGGGAGGATCATAAGAGACAGCCCCTCTTCATTTTCAAGGCCTATGCTATTCGTGATGCCGATTCATTTCACAGTCTATAAAAAGGGATCAGAGTGCGGAAATGCTTCCTCCAAGATAGCGCATTATGCGAAGGAGATCACGCTCATCTACTTTCCGATCGCCTGTTACGTCTGCAGCGATTGAATTGATGATAAATACCTTCCCGGTTTTTGGATCAATTTCGTCAGACAGATATTTCATCAGGCGGATGGAGTCTCTTCCGTCAACCTTGCCATCATTGTTTACATCACCAGGAAGGGGAGCAGATACAGTATATACAACACTTTTGCTGCCGGTGTAGATGCTGCCCTGCGCGGGGGAAACAACAAGGGTATAAGTCCCCGGGTCAGTATAACGGTTTTTGCTGATAATGCATTCAGAAAGGATGTTTTTCCCATCCAGGATTACAGATTCGACCGTTTGGGTTTGTTCTGTACCGTCAGCTGCGGCAGTCTTTCCCAATGTTACCATTGCTCCGCTGAGATCAGTTATTATTGTCTTTGTAACGTTTACAGTCAGGCTCTTTGTGATCGAATTGTAATTATTCCGGTCTGCCGGAGTAAAACAAGCATCAAACGAATTTGTGCCTGCATTACCGACACTTCCGGAGGGCGTTACCCAGGTCCAGCCGGCAGGAAGGGTTATTTCCGCCAGTGTTTGACCGGTTTTTGCCGTCAAACCGGAAGGCAGTGAATAATCCGGTTCTGCTTTGGATATTTCCACCGTGATTTTTTCGAATACGGAATCACCAAAGTTTTCATTTCCTTTTGCCTGATAATAGACAGTATAAGTACCGGCATTGACTGCCGCAGGGATTGATGTGCTCCAGCCGTCTGTTGGCACAGGTCCTTCTGCGGTGCCAAGACTGTACTGTATCGTTCCGTTCAATGCAGTGCCGGGATTCAGAAGGGGTTTCGATGCTTTGTCATAAGTGCGGTTAATAGCTGCAGGGCGGAGCAGGAAAGATGCCAGCGCTTTAGGAGTAGCATGGATACTGGTTCCTTTGATGCTGACAGGTGTATCATCTGCTTTTTTTCCATCCTGTACACCAAATGTAATGTCAACGGGAGATCTGCTTTCTGCTCTGAATGTTAACTTCAGTATTTCGCCGTTCCCTTTGATGTCTTCAGGTGAATACAGCTTGATTTCATTTCCTTTTTTTGCTTCGGCTCTGACAGCGATTCCCCTTGGAATTGCTTCAAGCAAGGAGATCCCATTTGCTGCAAAGTCCGATGTGATTGTCATACTGGCTATATCGGGGTTTCCATTCAGGCTGAGAATAACATCAAAGACGCCGTATGCATCCATTTCCGTGGATGTCGCTGAAAGGCCGGTACCCAAAAACGCCATTACATAATTTGCTGCATCATTGGTTATTTTTTCCAAAGCAGTTGATGCTGGTACTACGATGCTCCCGGGCGTTGTAAAGCTGTAAAGCTTATTGCAGGTTCTTTTTTCACCGTTGCTGGCTGTATACCAGAACTTGTAGTAATATGTCGTACCGGGCAGCAGCTGATATCCCCATTTATTGAGCCCGTAATAGATAAGAACGGTCGTGGCATTTATAGTTTCGTGTTTTTCCTGCAGGTTGCCCGGATCTGTTCCAAAATAAAACCCGCAATCACGTATATATTGTTTCGGAATGGTGGCATTGATCTGCGCGTTTGTTTCTGTGAGATTTGTGACTTCTATTTTTGTGAAATATTCATTTTCTTTTATACTATTCAGGATGGAATTCACAGCGGACTGAATGATACTGTTGAGGGATGCTGTTTTAAATGCCAGGGCGACCTTGAAAGCGTCTGCGTATGGATAGATGTTTCCCTCCAGCGGCCTGCTGACATAATTCCCCCAATACTGTTTTCCGACGCCTTCATATGTGTATCCTAATTTTGCCTTTACGTTCGTAATTTTATATTTTGTTCCTGTTGGATACGTACCGCTGAAATCGTTAACGTTCTGAGCCACCAGCTTATCATTGATATAAACGTCAAAAGTTCCCCAGTCTCCGGTATTGCCGCTGACTTTGCCATCCAGAATGCCGTTGACGTCAAAATCCACGTTCGTAGTTACATTCGGGTATGAAAGGGCTTTGATACTTCTTCCGTGGTCATCCAGCCATGAATTCAGTGTCACATAGCATTTATATCCACCATTGCGATAATGAACCGGACTGGCAGCATCAGAACTGAAAATCGATTTTGAGTTTTTCCAATCCCGGTGGATTTCCATTACCGTAAAGTCTTTTTCGGATAATGTATCCGAATTGCCGCGATATCCAATGATAACGCTTGCATGTTTACCGGTATACACAACGACGGGAACGCCGCGGGATAATTGGTCATAGGCAGTTGACATTAATGTGTTCACATTTGTATCTAAAATAAACTTCATTTTCACAGGGAAAATGTCTTCTCTGTATTGCATCTGTACAAAGCTGGGACTAATCTTTTTATTGGCATCGTATACCGCTCTGTAGCAAGGGTCATTATCACAAACATAATCACCGGCACCGGAATATGTACGGCTGTAGCTGCCATAGGAATAGCTGCCCAATACATATGCCTGTACACTTGCAACCGAGCACATATGGCATTCTCCTGTGGAGGTCTGATAGACACGAGGGACTTCCAGCGGTCCCTTTGGAGTGTATTTTGCAGCCAGCGCGCTTCCGGATACAAAAACAAACAGGAAAAAGAGTGAAACCAGGAGGCCCGTCCGTAACTTTTTTTTCATGGTACACAATCTCCTTTTTTATTCATACCCAATATTGGATGCTTCTTTTTTCGGCCTTTCGGATGCTGCCGGCTCTCCGGGGCCGAAATGTTTCCGGGTGGTCAATACCGGAAGGTATACCCGTACCTCTTGCAGAAGTATTCGGCATAGCTGCCCTTACGGACAGTAACAACAAACTTCTCCTTCCAGGAGGCCTTATACTTTTCACTGGCGTAATAAACGAGGCCGAAGGCTGTTTCATCGATATATGTCACGGTAGCCGGAATCACAATGCTTGTCAGATGGTCACAGCGGTAGAAGCTGTATGCATCGAGCTTTTCCACGCCCTCCTCAAGCACCACGGAGGTCAGGGAGGTACAGTTTTCAAAAGCGTATTCGCCGATGGTTTTGACGGACCGCGGAACGGTTACGGATTTCAGGCCTGTGCAGTCATGGAAGGCGTGCCGTTCAATGGCGGTCACGGAACCGGGGATTGAAATGTATTCCATGGCGGGGCAGTTAAAGAAGGAAAATTCCGGGATGGTTTTCACGGAGGTTGGCAGGGTTACCCTTCTCAGGGAGGTACAGCCGTTCAGGTTGAAAAAGGACAGGCCCTCCGGCAGGAAAACGCTGGTGAGGTTTTTGTGTCCGTAAAAATCAACGCCCGAAACTTTGTATTGCTTTCCGTTTACGGAACAGGACGCCGGAACATGCAGGTCGGTTTTGTCGCCCCGGTATTCCGTCAGGGTGACCGTATTATCCCTGTTGACCACTGTTTTGAAGAGCGAAGATGCGGGGGCGGACGCGGATCCCGGGGAATTCATCGAGAGGGACAGGGATACTGTCGGGGTTGGTTTTGAGGTGGGCTTTGGTGTCGGGGGACGGGGAGTCGAGAGGGACAGGGATACTGTCGGGGTTGGCTTCGGGGTTGGTGTTGGCTTTGGTGTTGGGGTTGAGGTCGGCTTCGGCGTCGGTGCGGTCCGGGCGATGATGAGCGTCAGGGCCGCGGCCCGATCCGGAGCATCCAGCAGGGAGAGATGGCGATAGGTTGCGCAGGCGCTGTCAATATTTCCGATTTTTTCCAGGATCCGGGCATTTACATAACGGATCAGGTCATCTATGGACGGGAAATTCCGGGAAACCAGATCCTCCGTGAAGGCAGAGGCATCCCGGAGCATTTCGAACATGGCTTTCGCGGTTTGCAGATCCGGAAGATCGGACTGAATATTGATGATCTGATTCAGGAGAATGACGTAATTCCGCGAGAATCCATAGGCACCGGTGGCGGAAAGCATTTCCACGGCATCCCTCAGGTTATCCAGGTTCGACAGATCGTTTGCGGCCATCCGGACGGCGCTTTCATAGGTGGCTTCATAATCCAGGCCTGCCCCGGAAGCCGGAACAGGCAAAGAAAACAGAAGAGCCAGAACCAGGACGGCTGCGACAAACTGTTTTCTCATGGCGGTGATTCCTCCTGCGTTTTATTTCATTGCCGGAAAGCGATCAGCTGCCGGTTTCAAACCTGAGATTCTTTTCAAAAACCATCATGCCGTTCAGCCAGATGCGCAGGGAACAGTCCTCTTTCGGCCACTCCCGGAGTGCGTCATACACATCCGCCAGGAGCCGGTCCAGGGAGACCCGATAGGAAGCGGCTTTTTCGGAGGCGGCCAGCGCCAGGGAGGATTCCCTGGAAAAAAGGACTCCGTCCGGTGTTTTAAGCGCCAGGACCAGCTCAAAGGTCCGGGACTCGGCAACGGAAGGGATATACAGCCACAGGGTATGGCTGAGCAGCTGGGCGGTTTCCGGGCCGGTGCGAACCTGCAGGACGGAATCCGGAACATAATCGAAATAAGAATCATCCACCTCCGTCAGGGGGGTCCCCTCCAGGCGCGTTCTTTTCACGGAGAAAAGATCCGCCCGCTGGATCAGCGGAACCTGGCCTTCCCGGGGCTGCCCTGAAGTGACCGCGGACTGCTGGAGGCTTTGGCCGCCGGACAAAAGCTCCAGCGTATATTCTGTTTCCGGAACCAGGCCGGACAGCGTGAAGGGGGAGGAAACCCCCTCGATCCGGCGGATGCGGGAACCGGAATGGAAACAGTCCAGCGTGATCTGCCCCTCCGGCGCGTTTTCCCAGGAAAGGGTGAGGGAGGTAGGCGCCGGCTGGACATCGGTGATTTTCCAGACCGCCGGAGCCGGCTCTGGCTTTGGCGCGGCCTTGGGAAGGAGAAGGACGACGCCCAGGACAACCGCTGCCAGCGCGGCGGCAGCGATCAGGATCCACCGGATCCGGGATTTTTTTCCGTCGGCCTTCGGGGGCTTCGGGGCTTCCGGGGGGACCCGTTCCGCCGGAGGCGGTGTTTGCGAATCGGTCAGCGTCTGCGGCGGCGGGAAAATACGGACCTGCGTCATATTCATCCTGCCGGAGGATCCGGTGCCGGATCCGGTTATTCCCGGAATTGCCACGGGCAGGTCCGCTGCCGGCAGATCCGTAAGCGCCTGCAGGCTGTTCTTCATTTCCTGCGGGGTGCGGAAGCGATCCTCCGGCCGCGGGGCGCAGGCCTTCTGCAGCACGGCCCACAGGCCCTCCAGCGAGCCGGGAATCTGATCCGGCCTTGGTATTTCCTCGCCGTTCAGCCGCCTTTCATTGGCCTGCTCTATAACCTCCGGAGAGGCATCCTCCGGTTCAAAGGGCCCTCTCATCCGATTCATCAGTTTATAGAGAACCAACCCGAGGGAATACAGATCCGCCCGCAGGTCGTAGGCTTTGCCGTGGAACACCTCCGGACTCATATAACCCAGGCTTCCCACCCGCTGGGTGGAATCAGGCCCGGGGATCTGCAGCCGGCGGGCGATGCCGAAATCGCCCAGCTTGAAGCGGTTGTCGTCGGTGACAAAGATATTGTCCGGCTTGATGTCCCGGTGAATGATGGAGAGCCGGGAACAGTCGGCCAGCGCGTCGCACAGGTCCATTCCCAGCTGAAGGATATCCCTGTAGGTCAGGGAGGTTTTCCGGGCCAGCCAGTGATGCAGGGAGGTCAGCAGCTCCATGCGGATAAACAGATCGTATCCGATTTCGCTGTGCCCTTTCCGGGGAACGATTTTAAAATCCTCGAGGCTGACAATATGGCTGTTGCCGCGCAGCTTATACAGCAGCTGGATCTCTTCGCTGAAGCCGGTTTTCATTTTTTCATAGTATTCCCGGACCGCGGTGCGGCTTTTTCCCCGGTCCAGCATCCGGCGGATTTCGGATTCATCCGGCGGCAGCGGAATCCATTTCATGGCGGAGGTGATCCGGCTTCCCGCGTCTCCCCGGGAAATCAGGTAAACAACGCCGTAGCTGCCCTGGCCGAGCTTTTTTTCAACGGTCCATTCTTCCCCGAAGGGGAAAGGAATATTCGACGAATAATCTTCCCGCATTTTTCTGTCTTCCTGTTCCCTGCAACCTGCAGCGCTTACCGTTCAAGGGGAATGACCTGTTTTCCCAAATACTGTCCGCTGACATAGACTTCAAGGGTCAGCTCCGTTCCTTCCAGGCCGGTGTTTTCATACAGCTCATCCATCAGATCCGTGATGCAGGTGAAAAAGGTTTTGAAGCCCTGCACGGACAGGGAAACTTTTTCCGTTTTTCCGACGCTGCTTTGTTCATCCAGCCGCAGCATGAAGGTGAAATCCAGCGTCTGTACCCGGGAAAACTTATCGCCGAAAAAGGATACGTAAATGTATGTATCATATCCGGTTTCGCCGGGCTTGCGCCGGGGAACCTTATACGCGCCTTCACCCAGGTCGGTGCATTTATCCGTTCCCTTGGCCGTGTTGATGACATGATCCACGCCGGCGGAGGAAACCGCAGCCCGGTCCAGCAAATACGGACGGACGAGCATCCCGCGGAAATTGAAAAGCGTCACGGGCGGGGCCTGGTCGGTCCAGAAGCTTTTGACTTCGGAAAAAGTCGGGTTGGCCTGGCTGGTTACCGTGACAGAATACAGGGTATTGGGGAGAAGGTCCGAAAGGACGGCGGAATACCCGTTTACCTTTTTTGTCTGCATCCGGGAATCGATTCCGGAAGGCTGCCAGGAGACCCGGAAAACGCCGGACACAGCTCCGCTCTCCCATTTCAGGGAAAGGGAATCCGCCGAGGTGCTTAACACTTTCAGCCCCAGCGCTTTCGGGGTATTTCCCGAGGAGGCCCAGGCACGGTTCTGCGCTGCCTTTTTTGCGCTGTCCCGGTATTCTCCCAGCCGGGCGAACAGGTCGGCAGCCTCCGCGTATTTTGCTTCCCGGCTGTATTCCTCCGCCGCGGCATAACGGCATTCATCCGCTTTATTCCGGGCGTCCGGATAATCGAGAACCAGCGCGTCAAAAGCATCTGCGGCATCCAGGTATTTCTTCTGCGCCTGCAGGTCCAGGGCATGGGCGTATTTTTCTTCCTTGCTTTTTGCACGGCATTCCTGCATTTTGCTGTAGGCCTCGTCCACGTTCAGCGAAAAGGCCTGGCTGAACTGGTCCAGCGCCTCTGTGTAGCTGCCTTTTGCCTCATACTGGCAGCCCAGGGTATAGGCTTTATAACCGGCGGATTTCTGAAAACTGCGAAGGGCCAGCGCGTCGAACACATCCACGGCTTCCTGATACCGCCCGCCGGGCAGGTAAACCAGGAGCGCATTGAGGTAATTGTAATAGGACATGATCTCCTGGTAACCGGGATTTGCCTCATATACGATTTCGGCAGCGGTCAGCGCGTCCTCATAATTGCCGCATTCAAACTCTTCCAGCATGGCGATATAGGCCTGCTGATATCCGCTGTTTCCGTCACCCGAGGCCGCGGAAACACAGAAGCAGAACAGGCACAGGACAGACAGGAACAAAATCAGGCATTTTTTCACGGTTTTCACACCTCCGCCATCCCATCCGGGAGATCTGACAGACGCAACGAACAAAACATTCAGCAAAAGACAGTTTATCATGTTTTCAATGGCCTGTGCAACCCTTTCCGGCCGGGCGAATCACGGCAAAACCGGGGAAACCGGGAAATCTTGAACCGGGGGCGGGAATGTGGTATGCTTTTTCCTGTACATCCCGGAAAAACAAATAAAACCAACCGAAAGAGTGATTTGTATGGCATCCACGTCAAAATGCCCGTTTTGCGGCGCGGTCGTACGGTCGGACGAAAAAACCTGTCCGCAGTGCGGAGGAGCGAATCCGCAGTTTGTCAGCGATTCTCCCCGGAGAATCTTCCAGCCGAAAACCATTGCGGAACTGCAGGAATACTGCGCGGAACGGGGAATGCCGCTGCAGCGCATGCGGTTTTTTATCGGCGAGAACTATCGGGAAGCCCGGGCTTTCGGAATCTACAAAGCCGGGGACAACCGCTTTGTCGTTTACAAGAACAAAGCGGACGGATCCCGGGCGGTCCGGTACGACGGCCCGGACGAGGCGTTCGCGGTCAGGGAACTTTTTGAAAAACTGCTTTCCGAATGCCATAACCGGGGAATTTATCCGGACGGCCCGGTGCAGAGGACGGCCGGTTCGGGCAGCGGATCCCCGGACAAACGGAGCTTCTTCAGGAGACATCCGATCCTGACGGTCTGGTTGTGCCTCGTTGCCTTAGCCCTGGGCATCCATCTGATCAATACAATCAGCAATTCCGTCCGGAACGCCCAGGAAATAAACCGGCAGGTCGAAGCGTTTCGTGCGGATCCGAAATCCTTTAACAGCAAGAAAATCGGAAACAGATGGTATGTCTATGACGTGAATAAAGGGGAAGTCGTTTCCTCAGGCACAGACAACAATCATTTGAGCGACGGATATTACAGGGATGACACAAGACCTTCCAATAACAACGTTTTATGGCGCAACGGACCAGATTGGAATTATTACGACACGGCAGAGGAAGACTGGAATCTGATCGTAACGCCGTCTTTCAGCAGCCTAGGGAAAACGCTGGCTTATCTGGGCACGGACTGGCAGAGTTCGTGGAATGTGCCGGATTTCAGGACGTTTCCTGTCGACGAAGGCTACTACCAATGCGGGGAGAAGTTCTTTTACCGGGATTACCTCACCAATGCCCGGAAAACAGGCGTAAAATGGTACATCTACCAGGAAGACCCCAGTGACTGGGTTGCCTCCTCCAGCCCTGTCAAAGCAGGCATACCGCCGGCAGAGGCTGTGAAGCTGAACAGGTATAAACTTCCGGATGGACTTAAGAAGTTTGAGGAATCAACCCCGTATGCCCTGGCAAACAATCTTTCCGGATACTACCGGCAGGGGGACCGGTTCTACTACCTGGCAAAATACAGTAAACAGCCTCCCAAAACACTATACGTAACCATTAACAAATACCAGTATGTCGAGGAATGGTATACGTACGGGGTCCGGACGGATTCCGCCGGGGAGGAAACAGCCGGTACGGACGGGAAAAAATGGTATCTGGCGGACGATGAGCCGGTTAAGGAATCATTGACTTTCCTCGGAAGCTCCTTGACGGAGCAGCAGCAGGAGTACGGGGTGCCGGACTTCAGGGAATCCGCGGCCGGATTGCAGGTGACGGGCGGAAGCGGATATGTGAAACAGGGGGAAAACCTGTATTATCATTATAAGGATACCTGGTACAGAACCGGTGCGGACAGCGACAGCTGGGAGCGTTCCTCCGGTCCATCGGCTGAAATCAGTGAGGAAATCTTCCTCGGCAATTCCTATGAAACGTTTACTGAGGAGGACTGGGACGAGGACTGGACCGCCACCGACTTCAAAACGTCCGACACCTGGAAGAGAATTGAAGCGGATGAACGGGCGGAAGAGGCGAGAAAGGAAGCGGAAAGGCAGAAGGAAGCGGAGAAAAGAGAGCGGGAAAATGAGCGCAGGAACAGCCGTGATTACGACAGCTGGGACAGCAGCGATACCGACTGGGATTCAGACTGGTAAGCGGCCGGGGACTGCCGGGAACTGACAGGGGAGGATGAAATAAATGGCTTCTGTATCAAAATGCCCTTTCTGCGGCGGAGATGTCCGGACGGACGAGCGGCTCTGCCCGAACTGCGGCGG
Source organism: Clostridia bacterium (assembly GCA_017526525.1). Classification (GTDB taxonomy): domain Bacteria; phylum Bacillota; class Clostridia; order Christensenellales; family Aristaeellaceae; genus Aristaeella. The sequence continues at coordinate 33,231 of JAFXRG010000007.1, forward strand.
GACGAACGACTGCTATACTTCGGGCGGCAGGGGGACCTGGCTTCTTCCCAAAACCATTGAGGAGCTGAAGGAGCACTGCGGGGAACGGGGGATCCCGCTGGAAAGACTCCGTTTCTTTATCGGGGAGGACTACCGCAGCCCGAAGGCCTACGGGATCTTCAGGACCGGGGAAAACCGTGTGGTCGTATATAAAAACAAAGCGGACGGCTCCCGGTCCGTACGGTATGACGGTCCGGATGAGGCGTATGCGGTGAGCGAGATTTACGCAAAGCTGCTGGAGGTCTGCCGGAACAACGGGATGCTGGAACTGCAGGACTGATCCGCTGCGGGTCAGCCGGAGGCAAGCTTTTCCAGGGATGGAACAGAACGGCCTGGACAGGTTTTGAAATTGTCTTTTGGGCGGCAAGGGAGGAGGAAGGTCAGATGGATGCAGGCAGCGCGTCCAGGATCGCGGAACTGGAACGGAGAATCAGCTTGTGCAAAAAGGAGATTGCAAAACTTCGTCAGGAACTGGATGAGAGTGAAAAAATCCGGAAGGAAGCGATCCGCCTGCATGATGGGTATGCCCTGCAGCAGCGGAAGAACGAAATGACGATGAGCCGGGCTTCGGGCGGAAATGGAAGGTTTGCGGAGTCCCTGCTTCGAAAACTGCGGGATCAGGCAGCCGGCGGACAGAGCAGGGAGCTGCTGCAAAAGCTGACGGAGGGACTGGACGGTATTGCGAAACAGCAGAAGAAACTGAAACGGGAGATTGACGAAAAGGAATACAGCATTCAGAGATACAAACAGGAGATTGAAAGAATCCGCAGAAGCGCAGCACTTGCAGCGGCTGCCGCGGAAGCGGCCCGCCTTGCCGGAGGAGGAAAAGGAAATGCATGACGTCATTATTTGTGATGAGGAATACCAGACCGCGGCCGGGGCGATTACCGCAGCACTGAACAAGCTGGACCGGCTTTTCGCGGATTATACGAAGGAACTGGAAACCATTTCCCGGAACGGAGTTATTGAAGGGAACCGGGGCAAGGCACTGAACGCATATGCCCGGGAAGCGGAAACCGTCCGGGCGGCGATTCAGAAAATTGCGGAAGGCCACGCGAAGGCTTCCCGGGCGTTCCTGCTGGATATTGACACGGCTGACCGGGAACTGTTCTGAGACGGGGAGGAACGACCATGAAAATAGCGGTTGACTTTGAAGGACTGGCCTATGCGTCCGACTATATTCTTAAGCTGAAGAATGACGCGATTTCGGTCGGGACGTCCCTGGAGCAGAGCCTGGGAATGGCGGCATCGGAAGAAAGGGAAGTGATCCGCCTGGTGCAGCAGATTTGCACAGAAACTTTTCCGGAGATGATTGAAAGCAGCCGGCGGCTGATTCAGGCAATCATTACGGGATTCCGCCGGGCGGACGATGTTTCCGACACTGTGCCGGGCGCGGCGCAGAACGTTGCGGATGCAGCCGCGCAGGCGGCCCGGGAGGCAGCGAAAGCCGTTTCGGAAATGCTGAATGGACCGGGCCGTTCCGGCGGCAGGCGGGGGTGATCACGGATGAAGAGAGATTTTACACGGGCGAATTTTGATAATCTGGTGACCATGCTCCGGGAGCTGGATGCAAAAGCCAACCAGGAAATCATGGACCGGGCGGGACGGCTGACCAATCTTCTGGGAACCGTTTCCCAAACGTTCATGTTTCTGGATTCTCCGCTGCGGAGGCTTGCCGGACATATCAGATCCCTGATTGAAGCGGAAGAGAAGGCAAAGGTGAGAGTCCGGCAGATCTTTGAGGATGTTTCCCGGGCGGACAGGCAGTACCGGAACGAGACCGTCGGATTCGGGCTGACCCGGAGCGCACTGCAGGATCTGCAGAATGCCATGAAGAGCCTGACTGAACTGAATGACCGGGGCTGCGCGGCAGTGGATCAGGGAGGAAACCTGCTTTCTGTTTTCAATGCACCGGCAGTTCGTGAAGGGATGAAAATACCAAACGCCGCGCTGGGAAAAAGCACGGCGGCCATTGAGAACGGCGCCGCCTATACGGCGGAGGACTTCAGAAAAGTTCCCAACGGCATCAAACAGGAGCGCATCCGGGAGGTGGAACAGGAGCATCCGGAATATGAGGAAAAGTTCCGGGAGGTGCTGTCCGATCCGGATATTTCAGAGCAGGAACGGATGGACATCAAATACATGGCCTATTGCGCGCCGGAACCCTATCGCTCCCTTTACCTGGAGCACCTGGACCGCTACAAGGTAAGCGTTGAAAAAAGCAAAGATGAAAAAGACAAAGGAAGCTGGTACAACCACAGCGAAAACAGGATCCGGCTGGAGGACGAGAATATGGCCTGGGATGAATGCGGATCCTACAACACCTATTTTCATGAAAGCGGCCATGCGGTGGATGATTTTGAGGACGACCTGCGATTTGCTTCCGAATTCACGCTGTTCGGCGAAAACACGATGCGAACCAATTCCTACGAATACAACGGAAAAACACTGAACGAACTGGTGACGGAGGACACCCGGAACCATGTGAGGAACATCATTGAGAACGATCCGATGCTGAAGGAACTGAAGCCGGCCCAGAAGGAAGAGCTGCTGCGCCGGATGAACCTTGCAGACGACTCGAAATTCAGATATCAGGGAAATGCCGGCGGCGACATGGTTATGAATATTTACATCATGCGCCTGAGGGACGTTATGCATAAGGATCTCGTCGGGCGCGGAAAAGAAAGCTGCTCCGATGTCTACGGCGGCGTAACCAACAACGCGATCCAGGGCGACTGGGGTCACAGCAAGAGCGAAAAAGCCAAGACTTACGAATACTGGTACGACGAAGACGGCAATCCGACCGGGAGACAGGAACGGGAACTTTGGGCGGAATTCTTTGCTGCAAAGATGACGAACGATGTGGAAGAGCTTGAGTATCTACAGACCTATTTTCCCCAGGCCTATGTGGCGATGGAAAAAATGGCGGAAGAGATGGCAAAATCCGGGAACGGGACAATTCAGCCCCAGGGGTCTTCCGGGAGGCACGGATGAGGCAGGGGAAAGCAGCCGGAAGGCAAACATACCGGGAGGATAAGACAGAATGAAACTGACAAAAGAGGCTATGATGCGGCGGTGCGGCCTGAAAGAAAAGGATTTTGAAGGCGTTGATTTTGACGCTTTTGTGGACGAACTGCAGCTGACAGAAGAACATCTGGAGGAATTCAACGGGGCGCATTTGCTGATTCTTTACAGGGAAAAGAAAGAAAAGGAAGCGAAAACCGACTATACGGACATTTTCCGGGAGGCGTCCGGGAAAATAACCAAAGAGGAGATTCCGGAAATTGACGTGATCATCTGGGAGATGCACAACGGAAGGCGCAACACCTGGATGGCAGCGGATTTTGGGAAGAAAACCGTTTTCGGCGGGGACGGAGACCGGCTGAACGCCTGCGGGGAAGAGGAAAAGCTGGCGGAGATGACGGAGGACGACATGACCTTTATCCGGAAAACGGTGGCGGCCTGCGGGATTCCGGAGTGGGATAACGAGTACCGGGGAACCAACGGAGATACCACCGGAAGCTATTCCTGGGGGGTTGGGTTCCGGCTGGCCGGCGGGAAATGCATCAGCTACGGCGGAGAAGGCGTTCTGAATTCGGGAACTCCCGGAAAGCTGCAGGTTTTTTGCCGGACGATGATGAATCATTTCCGTTCCGTTCCGGAGAAAGAAGGCGCCGAAGAAGGGCGGACGGATGATTCGGGGGTACCTACTTGAAACAAAAGGAAGATTGTTGTAAAATTCATGCAAAAGAAGAAAAGAATACTTTTCTGAAACGGACCAAAGAAAAAGGGAGGAAAAGGGAAATGAAGAAACTGCTGTTGCTGTTGGTGGCCCTGTGCCTGTGCTGCTCCGCCGCGCTGGCGGAGAGATCCGTTGAGGTCACGACACCGGATGCGAAGGACCTGACGATGAACCAGGAAGCGAATACCTTCGTGCGCCGGGATCCGTCGACCAGGCTGTACCAGGTTGTGGACGCGGATATGAATGCCCTGAGCGAGGCATACAGCCGCATTGACATCCGGGAAGGCCATTACATCGTTTATCCGGAAGACGGCACCAAGGGTTTGCTGGACGGGCAGGGAAAAACGATTATTGCCGGCGGATACGACGACATCAAAATCCTCAGCGACCGCTGGTCGGCGGGCATCAGGCTGAAGGAATCCAATTCCGACAACTATGATTATTCCTCCATGTTCTCGGATACCAAAAAGTTCTTCCTCATCGACACGGTGGATATTTTCTACCGGGGCGAGAAAAAGGCCACGCTGAACCGGACGGACTGGGACGACGCCAACGCCTTCGGCGACTATCTCCTGATCCGCAACCGCGACAAGCAGTGCACAGCCTACAACAAGGACTTCACAGCATCCGAAGCCAAGCCGGATTCCTCCTACTCCGAATATTCCCAGGATTACCGGACCAACCGGATCACGCACCTGGGCAGCGGACAGCTGGCTTTTGTGCCGGAATGCACGCTGACGAAGGAGGAAGTGAAGCAGTACACCTGGGTCAACAACGATCATATGCTGCTGGACCTGCAGGGCAACGTGCTGGCGGACCTTTCCGATTACCAGAACGGCCACTCCATTGACAAGGACACCGGAATGATCCGCATCCGGAACAACAAGAAAAAGTACGGCCTGGCTGATGAAAACGGACAGGTGATCATTCCCTGCGGCTACGACGAATTCGGATATGATTACAAATACGCGCTGAAGATGGGATACATTTACGCGGTGAAGGACGGAAAGAACGGTTTTGTCAGCCTGAAGGACGGCCGGGAAACCGGCTTCAGCTTCCTGGAAAGCGCCGGCAAGCAGCGGTCCGGATTCATCGTCATCGAAGATCCCCGGGAAGGCGTGATCCTGATCAGCGCCCTGGCCGGCGAGCTGCCCGGAAGGTACCAGAGCGTGGAAATTCCCTACTCCACCGCGGTGATGTTTGCCACGGTGCAGGAAATGGACGGACGGATTCACGTGATCGACGCGGTGGGCAATGACGTGCTGCCGGACAATCCGGAGATCAGAAGCACCTACAACGTTTCCTACTCCAAGGATGGCACCCTGATTCTGGTGCAGGATATTGAGCGGAATTACCACCTCTACAAGGTCAGCGGCCAGATTGATCCTCCTGCCCCGATTCCGGTACAGGACGGCAGCTGGACCTGCGAGAACGGCCATACGGGGAACACGGGGCTCTTCTGCTCTGAATGCGGATCTCCCAAGCCTGTTGAGGAGCCGGACAAGCAGTCCGCGGAACAGCCTGACGACGGCACCTGGACCTGCGAGAACGGCCACGAAGGCAATACGGGCAAATTCTGCCCCCAGTGTGGCGCAGCGAAGCCCCAGTAAGTTTGCCGAAAAAGTAAGCCAATGAATTGAACAGCCCCTGAGGAGTTAGGAAACCTCAGGGGCTGTATCTGAAGGACGGACTTTTTTATGAACAGAAAACGGACGAAGAGAATTTTTACTGCCCTTCTTGCCATGGCGCTGGGGCTTGCCTTTCTGATACCGGCCGCGGGCGCCGAAGACTGGGATGATGAATTCAACTTCGGCGGAAGCGAAACGGATTCCCAGGGGAGCGACGGATGGGATATCGGCGGAGATTCCGATCCGGAACCGGTCTGGGAAGACGACGGCGGGGATACGGACTGGACCATCGGAGACGACAACACCGATCCGGAGCCGGTCTGGGAAGACGACGGCGGGGATACGGACTGGACCATCGGAGACGACAACACGGATCCGGAACCGGCCGGGGAAGACAACGGCGGGGATACGGACTGGACCATCGACGACAACACGGATCCGGAACCGGTCTGGGAGGACGACAACAGCGGCGAAACCGACCCGGATCCGCAGGGAGACGACGGATGGGATCCGGATTTCAACTTTGACGAAACGCCGACGCCCGTACCGGTGACAGCGACTCCGGTTCCGGTGACAGCTACCCCCGTGCCGGCAACGGCGACGCCTGTGCCGGCAACGGCTACCCCGATTCCTGAAACAGCCACACCCGTTCCGGTGACACCGACGCCGGACAACTCTGTAACGGCGACCCCGGTGCTGGTAACACAGGCGCTTGCCACGCCCGTGCCGGAGACCCCGGCGCCCGTGACACAGGCACCTGCAACGCCTGTGCCGGCGACCCCGGTGCCGGTGACACAGGCTCCCGCAACGCCGGTGCCGGCGACACCTGTTCCGGTAACGCAGGCTCCTGTAACGCCGGTGCCGGTGACGCCCGTTCCGGCCCCCCAGCCGGACAACCGGCAGCAGGAATCCCCGGACAAAAACATCACGGAAGCACCTCCGGCGCCGGAACCTGTACCGCAGGACGCGGAAACCGGATGGATGGATGAGGGACAGCCCGGCGAAACGCCGGTTTTCATTCCCGGCGCGGAGTTTTCCTTCGGCCGGTATGAACAGGACAATATTCCGGAAAACGGCAGCGAACGGATCCGGTGGATTGTGCTGGCGGCGGAGAACGGGGAAGCCCTGCTGGTTTCCAAATACGGCCTGGACAGCCAGCCGTACAATACGGAAATGACCGGCGTGACCTGGGGCAGCTGTTCCCTGCGCAAGTGGCTGAACGAAAACTTTCTGTTCAGCGCGTTCAACGTGGCGGAGCAGGGATGCATCCTGGATACGGTGACCGGTGAAGCCGGCGAGACGGATAAGGTTTTCCTGCTCAACTATGAAGAAGCTGCCCGCTACCTGGCGGTCAGCTACAACAACACAGCCAACAACCGGGCAAGGATTTCCCCGACGCCTTACGCGCTGCACAACGGAGCCTGGGCGGACAGCAGCAACCTGACCTGGATCGGGACGCCCTCCTGGTGGTGGTGGCTGCGGACGCCGCGGGACGCGAGCTATATGGGCGTATGTATTACCCCGATGGGAAACGTGGGCACTTCCATGGTGAACCGCACAAGGGCTGTCGGCAGTGACGGCAAGGATATTTATGCCTGCTGCGTACGGCCGGCAATCCGGGTCAGTACGGAGCTGCTGGCAGCGTATGCCGCCGGAGGACAATGAGAACTGAGGGAAGAGAATGATGAGCACGGAACCATTTCCGCCCAATTCCGGAAATGACACTCCGGGAAGACGGGTACACCTGACTCCGGAACAGGAAGAAGCAATCCGGAAGGAACAGGAAAGAATAAAACGCCAGAGACAGGAAGAAGAAGACAGAAAGAAAGGAATTGAAATTCAGACAGCGAAGAGCCGGCGGAAGAAAATCCTCCGCCGGTTGCTCTGCGCGCTTCTTTTCATAGCACTTGCTGCCGGCGGGATACTGCTGTGGATGAATGCCGAAAAAAAGAAAGAGGCTTACATCGCGGCTACGGCTCTGCTGGAAGAAAACCCGGAGGCAGCACTGAGAGCGCTGGAAGCCTTTGAGGATGGGTATGAAGATACAGGAAATGCAAGGAAGAGGGCGGAAGAAACCATTGCCAGACGGGACGGAGAATTCATATCTGCGAAAGAACAGATTGAAAAGGGAGAGGATCCGGACAGCACCATTGCTTTGCTGAAAAGCCTGCGAAAACTATATCCGAAGGAAGAAGACCAGGAAAAAATCGATGAATTGATCAGGCAGGCAAACCAGGTGAAGCAGGAAACGGAAGACAGAAAAGCCGAGGAACAAAAGAACGAAGAAACACTAAAGAATGCAAGAGAAGAAATAAGTAAAGGGACAAAGGAAAGCATTCAAAAAGGGATCGACATTCTGAAACAACTGAAGGATGAAAGCGGGTACAATGTCGATGAGGAAATAATCATTGACGCTGAAGAGAAGTTGAAATCGGTCCTTCAGAAAGAAAAAGAAGCAGAAGAAAGAAAGGAAGCCGAGAAAAAGGCTGCGGAAGAAGCTGAGGCCAGAAGGAAGGCGGAAGCTGAAGCGGCGGCGGCGGAAAAAGCCCGGGAAGAGGAGACGCGGAAAGGGGCAGAGGAAGCCCAGGTATTATTGGAAAAGCAGGATTATGACGGCGCACTGCAAAAACTGAAATTGGTGCCAAACCAGGGGGACGGGGAAATAATTCGGCTGACAGAGGAAGCGAACAACGGCAATGAGAAGAAGAAAAGATTCCAGGAGGGGAAGAATAATGTTTCCGAGGCGGATTTGTTTTTCCAGTTAAGTAAAGACAACAGGGGATACAGGGATGAACTTGATTTTCTCAGGAAGGCCAAAGAGGAATATGAGGAGGCTGCAGAGTGCTTTGAATGGCTGGTGAATGACGGAGGATTTTCCCTGGAGGGGGAAAGCGCGGAGGATCTGAAAGAAAAATGTGAAGGCATGGGGTATTATCTTGAGGGCCGAAGGCTGATGCTGGAAACAACCGCTTATGGCGTCGCGGTTTATTGTTTCGAACAGGTTCCGGACGACCTGACGGAAGATGTACAGGAACAGCTGCTCCAGGCGAATCGCGCGCTGAAACTGCGGGATGCTGAAGAAAACTTTAACGGCGGTTATGGAGATCTGGACAAGGCCTGGCAGGATTACACAGACCTGGCCGTATATGATCAGGAAGCCAGCGAAGAAGGCCTTGCAAAGGTTAAGACAGCTCGGGAGAATACGGAAAAGTATAAACAGGCAGATCTGGCAGCGCAAAAAATGGATTCCCTGGAAACAGCAAAAACACTATTTGCAGAGCTTGTAAAATATGACGGCGGAAATGGCTGGCAGGATTCGGGAATCTGCCTGACAGAAACGGAAAAACTGCTGAATAAAAAGGAAAAACTGGACAGCGCACGGAAGAAAATGAGCGGTGACGGACCAGAAGGCGGCGTGCCGTCTGAAGAGAACTGCCGCGGTGCGAAAGAATTATATATTTCACTGATGAACGGGTATACCTTTGATGGGACGAAACGATATCCGCAGACCGATCGTGAGATTTATGATGCAGCAAAAGCCGAATGCGAAGACTGTGAAAAACTGCTGCAGGCGTATTCGGAATATCATCAGGCTGCCGCGGCTATAGCGGAAGATATGGATGCCGCATACGAAACGCTTTGCAGGGTGCGGGACGGCGGGATTGCGGAAGCAAAAACGGAAACTGACCGGATTGAACGATTCCGGAATGCAAAAAAGACGATGGAAGAAGCACGGCAGCAAATGGAAACAGAACCTGTGCCTGCGGAAGAAAAGTATGAAACTGCACTAAGAGATTTTGAGACGCTGAAAAACGAGAGATTTCCCGGCGCGGAGAATCTGGAACAGGAATGCCGGAACGAAAGGGATTATATAGGGGCTGTGAACCGGATTAAAACGGATCCGGAAGCAGCCAAAGATGTATTTGACCACCTGGGAAATGAATTCCTTAAAAGCAAAACCTATGCGCAGCAATGTGAGGATATTCTTCGGTACCGGAAGGCCAGGGAGCTTCTCGGCAGGACGGAGAGCGAAAAGGATTATGTGGAGGCGCTGAATCAGCTGAACGGGATGAATGACTGCGGCTACAGCGAGGACGGGGGACAGAAAGCATCAGAGATGATCTGCGAATGCGAACGGGAGTTGTTCTGCCGGGATGCGGACGGAAGCAGGGCTCCCCAGCTTATGCGAAATGTCCTGGGCTGGATTTATGACCATGCTTCAGGCCCGGAGGAAAGAACGCGCAGGGCAGAGATAACGCGAGCCGCAACAGGCGCGGAACTTGCCTCCGAAATTGAAGGAATGCTGCAGAACAATATTACGGAAAACTCTGAGCGGATCCGAATCCTTTGTGAAATTCTGCTGAACAATCCGGAAGATCCGCAGGCGGGCGAATATGCCGAGGATCTGGACAACGGTATGTCCATGAACTATGTATTGAACAGAATCATTCACCGGGGAGAATTTGCGGAACTTTGCGGCGAAATGGAAACCGGAGAGGTGGAGCTGACAGAAGACCGGGACCGGAATCCCGATGTTACCCGCTTTGTGACTCACTGCTTCCGGACAGCCCTGGACAGGAACCCTTCCGCCGGGGATCTGAACCATCATTGTGCATTGATCCTGAACGGGGAACTTACCATGGAAGGATTGATGCTGGATTTTGCCTGCAAAGAAGACTGCCGGGAAAAATATCCGGAAGATCCGGCTTTTGTCGGAATGCTGTACCGGCTGCTGTTCGGAAGGAATGCAAGTGAACAGGAAGTGAGCCACTACCTCGGCGACGAATTCCTGGGCAGCGGAAAGAAACGCGAAGAACTTGCCGGAATACTGATCAATACGAGTGACTGTCGGAATTATCTGCTTCAGTTCCGGCCGGAGTTGAATGAATATCAGATCGGCGAATCCCTGGAGGATTTTACAGCATCAGCAGCATCCGGCAAACCGGTGAGCATTCCGGCTCAAAATGCCTGTGAATTCATATACAATCTGCAGCAGATTCCGGCACAGAAGAAACGGGAATGGGCGGCTTCACTGATGCCGGACAGTACGCTTCACGACCTGATTTATTCTTTTGTAAACTATCCGGCTTTCAGCGGGACGGAAATCTCCAACGCGGAAAGGGTCGCTGCCGTTTACCGGATCATGCTGAACAGACGGGTGGATCCCAATACGGATCCGGGAAGCTCCCAATTCCTGAAAGCGATGGAGACAGGAATGAGTATGGATTACCTGATCAGTTCCATCGCCGGATCGATTGAATTTAATGATCAGTGTCAAAGCCTGGGCATGGATCCCGGTGTCTTCACTTCCCTGGACGACCTGGAGCCAATGGACCGGAATGCTGAACTGACGGCGCTGGTGGATGAATGCTACAAAACCGGCCTGGGCTATTCCGGCAGCCGCGTAGATTACAATGAATGGTGCGGAAGGTACTGGAACCAGGTTCCGCTGCGGGAAATCCTGATACAATTCCTGACGGATCCGAACGTGCAGGCGCACCTTGCGGACAATGACAGTTTTATCAGGGCGCTTTATCAGATTGCGCTGGGGCGGCCGGCAGACGAGAATGGAATGATGGCATGCATGGAAAGACTGAATCAAGGGGTTGACCGCGGTACAACAGCCCGGGAGGTTGTTCTCGCTTCACAGGAGTTTTATGAACACTGGAGGCCTACCCACCTTCTGCGGGACGAGTGATAAAAGGATTCATATTTGTTCATTCTGTCAGTCCAAATGCTTGCTGTACTCTTCATCGATTTCATGATCAAGGTTCTGAAATTCCTGATACGACAGCAGGGGCGAAACATTCTGATCCGTCATCTTCATTTTTGAAATTTCCAGCTTGCAGTAGCGGTAGTAGGCCGCTTTGGGCCCTGTAACTGCTTTGGACATTGCGTCATATACACTTACCAGATTCTGTTTGTGGTATACGAAGCAGTTGTAGGCGTTCTCTGCAAGCTTTTCATATTCAGGATCTTCAGGCGAAACCTGATCCAGGGCATTTACGGCATTTTCCCAGGCAGCGCGGCTTTTCAGAATGACGGGCTGGAATTCCTTTACCAGGCCGGCGCTTGCACACCGATCCTTCTGCCCGGTGACGGTGAAGGCAATATCGATTGTTTGACAGATAATCGCCAGTTTTCCGATGCAGGCTTTGGTCAGGGCGCTTCCTGCTTTCAGTAGTTTATCTGACGCGTATTCCAGTCCTTTTTCGGCGACTTTGTTCAGGAGGCCGGCTGCTTCTTTCTGATATAAGGAACGGAGGTAACCGATTGCTTTGATGGATGCCTGGTCGTTTGCACAATTTTGTTCCAGGCTGCTGAGAATTTCCAGTGAGCATTCATAATCGGCTGTAAAGGCGGCCAGTAAGCCAAGGCCATCCGCACCGTATTTCAGGATGATCTGGGCATACTCTGCACCTTTGATAATATCCTTCAGCTTTTCATTGGCTTTGCAGAGATCCACAATACTCTGCGCCGCACCATAGTCACCGTTACGGGCCCGGATCAGCGCGTCAATCAGTTCCTTCTGTGACGGATCATCTGTCATGTCGGCAGCTTTGCTCCCGAATTTTTCGATCTGATCCAAAATAAACGGGAGATCGGATTCGTTGATTTTCTTTTCGATATCCTTTTTCCGGGCAAGCCGGTTCTTGTCCGCGGAAGCTTCAATTTCTTCCAGGGAAGCCGCCATACGTTTCGTGACCAGATATTCGTCGTAGGTCATATCTTCAAGTCCGGCGGCTTTCAGTTTGTCCCTGGATTTTTCTTTCCAGCGTACAAAATCATTGATTTCCTGGGGCGGCGCTTCATGCTTCAGGAAGTGATCAATATCACTTTCCGCTTTTCTTATATTTTTCTGCACATTGCTGTTCCGGGTGTATTCCCGGATCTGCTCCGATGTGGGACGGACGCTTTGAATGGCCGTTTCCTTTACTTTTTCCGCATAAAAACTCAGGTCTTCCCAAATGATTCCCAGACGCCGGCGCGCATCCTCCGGACTTACAAGGTTTTCACCGGTACCAAGCATATCTGCCAGTTCCTGCAGCATGCTGTTTACGCAGAACGCGACTTCGAAAGCATTGCCCAGGAAGCTGCTCCGATCCTCTCTGTCTTTTCCATAGTTTGCATCCAGCTCATGTACGGAATCGAAGATTGAAACCAGTTCCTGTTTGCTGGTATTCAGATAATCCATCAGAAGGGCATAACAATTGTGCAATTTTTTTTGGGCTTCATCCCATCCGTACTTCTCAACCAATTCATAAAACTGCCTGATCAGATAATCGCCCACGCTGTCCGATATGCCGGACAGCGGATGATCGATGCAGTGCACAAGGGCTGTAAAAGCTCTTATGTCATAATACCTTTCATGTTCAAACTTTGCGTCATAGATATAAGTATCAGCCTTTTCAAGCGCATTGAGGAAATCCTGTACCATGAGGCCGACTTTCGCAGCAGTACCGGAAACAATATTCTGCAGTTTATGGACCGTTTCAATATAGAGTTCCAGCATTTCATGGCGGTTTCCGGAAGCGACACCATTCTGTACCGCTTCCGACAGAATGGCTTCATACTGGTACAGATATTCTTCCAGGCCGGCCCAGTAACGGATGAGGCGCCCGTTCAGTTCGTTGAATTCTGCTTCATTGACGATCAGTTCATAAGTATAATATGGTTGAATTGCTTTGCCCATAGGACAGAACCTCCGCATAAGTCAGGAGTCGGCTGTTTCAAAGCCGGTTTTGAGGTTTTCCAGGTATTCTGAGGTAGCTTCGGTCAGCGAAATGAAAGATTCACGGGTATCCTTTGCGGCACTGATCTGGGCTTTCAAATTCTCAAAGGTGTATCCGGTACTTGCACAGAGGCTTCCGTCCTCCATTTCAGGCTGCAGGTCTTTTGTGTCATCGCTGGGAGCGGCGGTTCCCTGCCAGTTTGCGGCAAGGGAATTCAGCCGACGGATGCATTCATCCAGAACAGGTGTTGAAACCTGGATCCTTTTGGTCATGACTGCACCCCCATCTGTTTAAGCGCCTGTATTTTTCTTTTCAGGCTGCTTTCCTCGGCTTTCAGGCTTTTCAGCCTGTTTCTGTTGCTGAGTACGGCGTTTTCTGCAGCGTTCCTGTCTTTTTTTACTGCGTAAGCCGCGGATTCCATGGAGGAAAGTGCACTTTTTACCTCGGCTCCTTCCAGAATGGCACGGACATCCGATTCGAATTTTTCACGAAACCGTTTCGCATAGGGAATACCCGCCAGATCATCACGAACCATTCGCAGGGTTCCCCGGATCAAAGCGGCTTCATTGTCTATGCAGCGCTGCATACAGGACTGTACCTTTCCCAGGTCTGCGGCCTGCCGGGCCGCCTTTTTTTCCTTGTCTCCGGCGATAACCATCTGCGCCTGCACCCGGGCGAGTTCGGCAGCCATTTCCGCCATTCCGGATAATCCCATGACATAAACCTCCTGATTTTTGCTTTTGCAGTTCATGTTTCATTTTAAATCAACAGGTGTTTCCAATTCCTATTATATGGAAAATCTTCCTCAAGCGCAATATTATGAACTTCCGGGAAATCCGGAGTGTGACCGCATGACAAAAGCAGCGCTTCCAAAAAGAACAACATTTGTTGAATAATGAAAAATAAATGTTGACACGTGCAAAAAGAGGTGCTATAGTATCCACGACGGAACAACCAGAACTGAAAACGGTACGTAAATGTGAGGATGACAGAATGGAGAATGTGGCGACGCGGGTGCTGAAGCTGCGGCAGCAGCTGGGAATTTCCCAGCGGGCTTTCGGCCAGTGCATCGAGCGTTCCGGGGGATACATCAGCAAGGTGGAGAAGGGGATTGTGGTTCCGCCGGATGAGGTGATTTCCCGGATTTCCGAAACTTACGGCGTGCCGGAAAAATGGTTCCGCTCCGGAGAAGGCAGCCTGGAAGGCACTGATTCCGTGGGAGAGCGGGTGAAGCAGGCCCGCAAATTCCAGGGGTTTACCCAGGAGGAGCTGGCAGAGGCGGTTTCCTGCTCCCGGAACAGCATCGGGCTGATTGAACGGGAACAGGTCCGGCCGGGCGGAGAACTGAGCCGCCGCCTGGCTGAAAAGCTCAACGTATCCGAGGCCTGGCTGATGACCGGGCAGGGGAGAATGGACCGGGCCAACCTGGGTGAGGTTTACGGAATGATCCGGCAGGATCCGGAAATCCGGAGGCAGATCAAGGAGTTTATCAGCCGGCTGGAGCGGGAAGAAAAATCCTGAGCAGGAAAGAGTTAAAGGATTGACGGACTGACCAATATTTGGTATAATCCAAGGAAAGCATGTGTTTGACCTCCCTACAGGAGGATCAGATAAAAAAACAACAAAATATTTCAGGAGGGAACCATCATGGCAAACATCAAACTGAGCCCGGCTGATTTACAGGAGTATTCCCGGAAGATCCGCTCCAACGGACAGCAGTCCGCTGACCTGGCCCGCCAGATCAAATCCAACATCAACGCGGTAACGTCCAACTGGGAAGGAAACCAGAAGGATAAGTACCTGCAGGACTGGGCGCAGGTTGAACCCACCCTGGCGAAGACGGTTCCGCAGCTGCTGGAACAGCTGGCCCAGAATCTGGACACCATCGCGAACAGGTTCCTGGAAGCAGACCGTTAATTCCTTTTTGTCTGAAAAAACTCCCGGTTTCACTTTGCAGGCCGGGAGTTTTTTCAGAGAAATGATCCATCACGGGAGGACGACAGAATGGGAAAGTATGACGGATGGTCCCTGGACCGGCTCTGGTCCGAATACAACCGTTACAAACAGGAGCAGGGAAGAGCCGCAGGCCGGGAAGAACGGCTGAGAAGAGCCTACAACAATACCAAAGCGCCCTTCGGCCTGGCCAAGGATACCCGCAGCGCCCTGGAAAAGGCGGCGAGCGGCGTTGACCTGAGCGGTGTTTTTTCCGGCGGAGGCGTCAAGGCTATCAAATGGAAGGGGAATTCCCGCGACGATTTCAACGACAGCATGGAAGACGTGGACGGCACCCTGAAGAAGGCCATCAACACCGACCTGGACGATTACCGGGACGCGATTGAAACCGAGAGAATGAAGGCCCAGCGGAAATCCGGCCTTTACATTCCGATTGTGAGCGATGTGTATTCCGCCATCAAGAAGTGGGGCAACTGAGCCGGGAAAACCACAGGGAAGCGAGGAATTGTTATGGGATGCAGCAGTGCGATTAAAGGTGCCGCGTGGGGCGCGATCCGGATTGTCCTGGAGATGGACAAGTTTGAGAACTGCCTGGACCGGCTGAAATCCAGCAAGGCGTTCCTGGAAACGCCGGGCGGTTTCTTCGGCTCGATCGGATGGGCGACCCAGATCATTGCTACAACCACCAATACGGCGGTTCAGTACAATCTGCCGACACAGGGGCAGTATGAGGAGCATCTGACACAGTATTACGAGCTGATGAAAAAATACAACGACATTATTGACCGCGATATCAGCACAATCAAGGCATCGGCAAGGCGGATCATGACCGCGGACACCAAAGGCTGATTTCCGAAACGGATTGTGAGAGTATAAAGAATGCCGGGGTGGAAACAATGGGTTATATACTGGTTAATGAAGACCTCAAATCGCTGAATACCAGAATAAAGAACAACTCGGAGAAAATGGGCGAATCCTTTGAGAAGCTGACCGGCGCCGCAGATTTTTTTGTTCATTGCCGGGGGTACGAGGGAAACCGGGCGAACAACATCAAAAAGTACATTGAAAACACGTACGAAACCACCAATAACCTGTTTGCCGCGATCGCTACAGCCCTCCTGGTGAAATATTCAGCGTACAGCCACAAGTACCAGACGGATGTGGACAGTCATTATTCCGCGGAGGTTTCCACGGACGCCCTGGCGGAGATGGCGAAGGAAATCGCGAAGCGGAAGAACGATCTCCAGAGCGTCAAGACCAGTTTCCTGAGAATCCAGGGAGATCTTCAGCGAAACGGGGACCTGATGACTTCCGTCCGGCTGAACCGGCTGGATGAATCCATGAACAAGCTGGACACGGTGGTCAAGGAGCTGGAGCGGCTGCAGGCCACTTTCGTCCAGATCGAGGAATCGGACATCAAATCGGAATTCACCAATATCGATACGATGATGACCAAGCTGGAAGGGCTCCTGGATTACCAGCTGGGACTGAATCCCACGGATTCCTTTGATGTTATGGCTTACCGGCAGAAGCTGGGCGAGGCCGGCGAGGCCTATGTGGCCATGGTGACAGAGGTGTCCTCCCTGCAGGAAGTTGCATCCGCTGCCCAGCAGCAGTACGGGCAGATGGAGGTTGACAAGCTCGAGGACGAACGGAAAGAGCGGGAAAAGAAGGCCGCGTTCTGGGGCTTCATTGTGGATGCCGTATGCGTGGTGGCCACGGTTGCGGCCACGGCGACGCTGGGTCCCGTCGGCGCCATTGCTGTGGGCGCGGTAACCGGCCTGGCGAAGAGCGCCATTCACGAAGGACTGGATCAGTGGGCTGCCACCGGCGCGAGCCTGGGTGAGCTGGACTGGGGGCGGATTGCCATCAAGGGGGCGATCGGCGGATTATCCGGTGCAGCTACGGCGGCCATCGGCGGCGCTTTCAACGGGGTCGGAACGACATTCCTCGGGAAAACCGCGGCAGCCATCGGCAAGAACGTGACCTCGAAACTGGTTGACAAAGGACTGCAGGGCGTGGAAACCACGGCGCTGGCCCTGCATGAGGGCAAGAGCCTGAGCGAAGCAACTTCCGCCGGATGGGACACCTTTAAAAAGGACCTGGGAAAGGATATGCTTCATGCTGTTGCTTCCGGGGCGACCTCCCAAATTACCGGCAGCATTACCGGCAAAATGGGCGACGGATGGAAGAAAAACCTGACGGAGATCGGATCCAACGCAGTGGTGAGCACCCTGAATTACGGTGTGGACTGCGCCATTGACGGCAAGGAATTTGACTGGAAGGAAGCCGGAAAAGCTGCCGCAAAATCCGGTGTGCATACAGTGATTGACCAGGCCAGTTCCTGGGCCAAGAACGATTTCCTGCAGGCGGACAAATACGCGCATTCCGTGGACAGCGATTTCAAGGCGGTTGCCGTGACCTATGTGATCGGATCCGCGGACAAATACCTGACCGGGGCTGCCGGCGGTTTTGTGGATTCGCTGATTGAGGGAAAATCCATCGGGGAAGCGGCGGAATCCTTCCGCCTGGTTGACGATGAGGGGAAACCTACCAGCGCGTTGATGGACTTGACCACCGGCGGCGCCAAGGACGCGGCCAACGTATATTACGACCGGAACCTGTCCGCCAAGCTGGAGCCGAAGGTTATAAAGACCGAACCGGAAAAGATTATAGGCGAGGACGGCAAGGTTTTGATCACCTACAAGGAAGAGATTATTACCAACGACGGCCAGGGCCACAAGATTGTCCAGGAACGGGTTTATACCAGGGAGGAAGGCAGCGAGGACGTCAAGGTGGATATTACCGTCCATCAGAAGAGCAACCTGAATTTCTGGGGCGACGGGAAGGAAATCGGCTCCGGCAGCGGTTCCACCAAGGTCGTGGATATGCCCGGCATGGAATGGAAAGAAACCAGGACGGAGGAGAACCTTACTTACAAGACCGCGGACGGAAAGACCCATACCAGTTCCTCTTCCTCCACCACGACAATGTACCAGGGCGACGTTGTGCGGGATGATTCCGAAAGCACGGAAACGGTTATGGACAAGAAGGGCCGGGAAGAATCCTACGATCATTCCAAGACCACCGGAATGGCCCATACCTCCAGTACGGAGGAAACCAGCCGGAGAACGGATTACAAACAGGGCACTACCTCAACGACGGAAAAGCATACCATGCAGGAGGGCCGTAACGAATCCGGCGGATTTAACAAGAGCGAAACAGAAACCACCACAAAGACCGCTGACACCAGGGGGGCCAACAAGGGCGCCTATTCCACCGAGAAGAGCACCGTTACCACCGAGAAGGTGAACGGCACCACCACAACGACCACAACCTCCAGCAAGGACAGCGGCCACACCGGGAAGGATTTCCAGCATACAGAAAGCAAGACCACGACAACGGCGGACGGAAACACCACCCGGACGGAGAGCAGCAGCTACACCGCCAGCGGCAAGGGAAACGCCGTGACCGGCAAGGACCAGATCAAGGAGCGGGTGACCACCAGCAGCAGCTCCGAAACCACGAAAACCGGAGACCAGACGGTTACGGAAAGCCATTCCGAAACCAACAGGGAAACCCTGAAGAACGGAAACGTGAAGGGCACAGAGCATACCGAGGCCAATGACAAAACCACCACGACGGCCCAGGGCGAGGACCGGACATACACGGAACGCTCCTCCGATTCCACCACGGAAACGACGAAGGGCACCCGGACCACCACGCATACCACCGTTTCCGAAAGCAGGACCGATACATACAAGACCGGCGACGGGAACACCCACGCGGTGAACCGGACGGACTCCGCCACGGAGACGGCAAAGAACGGCGAGGTAAAGAAGACGGAATTCAGCCGGACCAATGCGAGCTCCGTTACCACGGAAAAGGATCACGTGACCCAGACCCTTGAGAGAACCTCCACAGCGAAGAGCCCCGAGGCGGATTACGGCAAGCCGAAGGCCGGCTACAAAGAGGAGTACGACGTACAGTACAAGTCGGACCACAAGGAGGTCGGCGGACGAATCAGTACCAACGCCGGGATTGCCAAGTACAAGCAGGGCGCCGAAAGCAAGGCTCATTACGAGAAGGTGACAACCGAGGAAACGGAGGCCATCAAGGAGAAATATTCCGTGAACTTCAACATGAAGAGCGCGGAGGAGATGGGCCTGCCGGTGAGCTGACGGCCCGAAGGGGATTCTTCCGGCAGGATGCCGGATAAAAATACAGAAATGAAAACATTTTAAAGGAGTCGATTGCAAAATGGCACGGACAAATTTTCTTCCCCTGGGCAGTGTGGTGCTGCTGAAAAACGGACTGCAGAAGCTGATCATCATGGGCCGGGCGCTGAACGTGACCAAGGGCGGCAAGGAATTTTACTTTGACTATGTCGGCGTTCTGTTCCCCCAGGGGCTGATTAATGAACAGGTTGCGTATTTTAATCACGATGATATCGACAGGATTTATTTCACGGGTTATAATGATGAAGGCATGCGGGAAATGACTGACATCATCAATGACTTCGTGGAAAAGAACCCTGAACTCAACCGCTGCACGGCGGAGGAATGGGAAGCCCTGGGCAAAGAGGAAGCGCCTGCGGAAGCTGAGTAATCATTGCTTTTCCGGCACAGGTGCATATCAAACCCGGCTGTATTTCCCGCAGGCAAAGGACTGTTTTGCCGCGGAAAATCCTGCCCGGGTTTTTCGCGTACAATCCGGCAACGAAAAAAAACAACAATTCTGTGATTTTCGGAAGGGAAACAGCATGGCGAAAATTGATTTGTATCCCCTTGGCAGCATTGTGCGGGTGAACGGCCAGCCGAAGCGGCTGATGATCGTTTCCCGGGGGCTGAGCGTCAAGCACCCGAAGGAAGGAATGGTTTACTTTGACTACGGCGGAGTGGAGTATCCGGACGGCCTGGTGGGAGCCCGGATCTGCTACTTCAACCATGACATGGTCAGGGAACTGGTGTATGCCGGATATGACGACGAAGACAACCGGCGGACGGCGGAATTTATCAACAACTATGTTCAGGAACATCCGGAACTGAAACGGCTCCGGACGTAAACAGCAAAGGCGAAACAACGGAGGATGAACGGCAATGGGTTTCATGAACCTTTTCAGCAAAGAGGAAGGCCCCTATGTTCCGGTGGTGGATCTGCCCAGCACCTATATTCCCACGCTGTACATCAGCGGGATGAACACCCCGGCGTGCATTCAGTTTCTGATCAACAAGGAGCATTTTACCATCGGCGCGGGGGCGGAGTGTGACGGCATTGTGGACACGCCCTCCCTGGGCCTGAGCCGGCAGCATGCCGTGATAGACTACGCGGACGGGAGCTACAGGCTGTCGGACTGCCGGAGTACCAACGGTACCTATCTGAACGGAAAGTGGCTGCTGCCGGAAAGCCCCACGCCCATCAAGGCGGGGGACCAGATCCGGTTCGGCATGGCCGTGTTTTCCGTTGACGAAATCGTTCAGGAGGGTTCAGGGGATGAATAATGCCGTATTGATCGTACGCCTGCCGGACGGCAGCTGCCGGGACATTGAAGTGCCGCTGGACATTACCGCCAACCAGCTGATTGAAGCCCTGTGGACGGGGCTGAAGCTGCCGGGAAGAAAACCGGCTTCGCTGCGGGCGGACAACCCGGTGGCTTACCTGCGGGGCAACCAGAAAATATCCGACTTTGGCTTCCACCACGGAACCAGCCTGAGTTTTACGGGAGAGTGATGAAGCAATGAAGGGAATCAGATGGGCGGTTGCAACCAAGGGGAGCCGGTCGGAATTTGTGCTGCCGGCGCCGTGCCGGCTGTTTACCATCGGGCGGGACCGGACGGACATTCCCGTTTACAGCACGGAATCCGCCAAAGTCCGCTGCATGGTGGGGGATGACGACATCACGGTGACCGGCGACGGCGGAACCCGGATTCTCCGGGACGGCGAAGCCCTGGAATCCGTGAAGGTGTCGGAGAGCGCAAAACTGGAGATCGGAACCGCCGGCGGAACCAGCTGCTTCACGCTGGAGATCACGATTTCCGACAGCGTATCGCAGCCGGTGCCGGACCGCAGGATCGAGCTGATGCCGGGATCCTACACCTTCGGCAGCAAGAAGGACTGCGCGGTGACCGTGCCTACGATCGTTTCGGACCGGATCGCGTTCAACCTGATCCGCAACGAGGACGACCTGCTGATTTATCCCGGGGAAATTCCGCTGGGCGTGTTTGTCAACGACAAGCGCCTGGTGACGGACCAGCCGGCGCGGCTGAAGAAGAACGACTTCATTTTCACCGCGGGCTGCATGTTTGTTTACAACGGAAAGGACGAGCTGCTGACCACCTCCGATATCGTGGTGAACAGCCTGAACTACAAGGACCGGACGGACTCCATCAGCCACCTGGAGTACCCCCACATGATCCGGACAAGCCGGTATCATTACGAAAAACCCTCGGAAGAGATTGAGGTGCTGGATCCTCCGAAGCTGCAGGAGAAACAGAAGCAGAATATCGTTGTGACGCTGCTGCCGGTGGCGGCCATGCTGCTGATGGTCGTGCTGATGCGGGGCAACGGCGCCGGAAGCATGCTGATGAGCGTGGGCATGATGAGCGTCGGCGCGCTGACGAGTATCTATACGCTGTTTTACGACAAGAAGGATTTCGCCAAAAAGAAGCAGAAGCGCTTTGAGGAATATTCCGAATACCTGCGGGAGCGGGAGGAATACATCAAGGCTTGCCGTGAGGACGAGCGGAATACCCTGAACAATATTTACATTACGCCCCGGCAGGAGCTGCAGAACGTCAAGGAGTTCTCCCCGGACCTGTTTGACCGGACCGGGACGGACGCGGACTTCCTGCATATCCGCATGGGCTACGGGCGGCTGCTTTCCGGACAGCAGATCCGGCGGAGCGAGCACAAGGAGCTCGAGGAAAAGGACGAGATGCGGGTGGAGCCGGAGCGGCTGGAGGAGAAATACCGCTTCAACACGGAAATGCCCGCGGTGGTGGAAGCCACCAAAGCCAACGCCATCGGTATCCTGGGAGACCTGGGATCCCTGCGGACGCTGATGAACGTTGTGACCCTGGACCTGGTGACCCGCCACCTGCCGGAGGATGTGGAGCTTTACCTGCTTTGCGACCGGGACTTTGACGAACAGCTGCAGGCTTACCGGATGCTGCCCCATCTCAGCAACAAGCAGAGCGGACGGCGGAATATTGCCTTTGACCAGGACAGCAAAAACCAGATGCTGGAGGAGCTGTACAAGCGCCTGGCGGACCGGGAATCTTCCGGAAGCCCGGATTCCTGGATTGTGATTTACGTTCATTCCGACAGCGAGGTCATGCAGCACCCGCTGATGAAATTCGTCAGCAACGCGGCAGACCTGCACGCGGTATTCATTTTCTGGAGCGAGCAGCGGGAAGAGCTGCCCATCGGCTGTACCACGCTGGTGCGCCTGTTTACCAACGAATCCAGCGGCGTCATCGTCGACATGTTCGACAAGGCGCCGGACCAGCCTTTCAAACATGAGGAAATCGACAACAGCCTGATGGCGGAAATTGCCGAGCGCCTGGCGCCGGTTTACGTCAGCGAGATCAGCCTGGCCAGCCAGCTGACCGACAAGTACACGCTGTACGACGTGCTGAAAACCCGGGAGCCGGACGCCTCCATGGTGCTGGCCAACTGGAAATCCCACTCCGCCCAGAAATCCCTGTCGGTGCCCATCGGAATTACCAGCAACGATGAAGCCCAGACCCTGGACCTGCACGAGAAAGCCCACGGCCCCCACGGCCTGGTGGCCGGTACCACAGGTTCCGGTAAGAGCGAAGTCATTATCAGCTACCTGATGTCCCTGGCATGGCACTTCTCACCGGAGGATGTCAACATTGCCATTATCGACTTCAAGGGCGGCGGCATGGGCAACCAGCTGGAAGGCCTGCCGCACCTGACCAGCGTGATTACCAACCTGGAAGCCGGCGAACTGCAGCGCTCCCTGTCCTCCATCAAGGCGGAACTGATCGTCCGCCAGCAGATGATGGCGGACGCGAAGGTCGGCAACATCAGCGACTACATCCGCGAATACAAGGCGGGCCGGCTGAAGAAGCCGCTGCCCCACCTGCTGCTGGTGGTGGACGAGTTTGCCGAACTGAAGGCGCAGCAGCCGGACTTCATGGATGAGCTGATTTCCGCGGCCCGTATCGGCCGAAGCCTGGGCGTGCACCTGATTCTGTCCACCCAGAAGCCCCACGGCGTGGTGAACGACCAGATCCTGAGCAACATGGACTTCAAGATGTGCCTGCGCGTGCAGACCCGGGAGGATTCCAACGAAATGCTGGAATCTCCGCTGGCTTCCGAAATCCGGGAGCCCGGCCGGGCTTACATCAAGGTGAACCGCTGCGAGATGTTCCAGCTGTTCCAGAGCGGATACAGCGGCGGCTCCATCGCCAACACCGGCGTCAAGCAGAGCACATTCCAGATCAGCGAGCTTTCCCTGTCCGGACGGCGGAATATCCTGTACCAGTATGCGCCGCCGAAGTCGGAGAATGACCAGTCTGAAAAGGCGGTTGTCATTACCCAGTTCATGAAGGTGCTGGAAGCCATCAAGGACGCCTGGAGCCAGGCGGGCCTTGCCGAACCCCGGAAGCTCTGCCTGCCTCCGCTGCCCAAGGAACAGGCCTGGTTCCCGGTGGCAACGCCCCAGAAGTACCAGGTGCCGATCGGCCTGGTGGACGTTCCCGGACTGCAGAAGCAGATGCCGCTGCGGGCGGACCTGGACGGCGGCAATACCCTGATTATCGGCGGCACCCAGGTGGGCAAGACCGTAATGCTGCAGACCATACTGCGGGCGGCGGCCGAGACCATGACGCCCGAGGACATCAGCTTCTACATCATGGACTTCAACTCCGGTGTGTTCAAGACCATGGAGAAGCTGAGCATCGTCGGCGGCGTGGTGACGCTGGACGACGAGGAACGGATCAAGAACCTGATCAAGCTGCTGAAAACCGAGATTGCAGCCCGGAAGGAAAAAATGCTGGAGCAGGGAATCCTGACCTTCCTGTCCTACCGGGAAAGCGGATTTACGGACATGCCGGCGCTGGTTCTGATGATCGACAACTTCGCGGTGTTCCGTGAGGTGTACGACGACAAGTACGGCGACGCGCTGCTGCAGATCCTGCGGGACGGCTCCGCCGTCGGCATTTCCATCTTTGTGACGGCCGGACAGACCAGCGCGCTGGGATACCGGCGGATGTGCTACTTTGACAGGCGGGTGGCCATGCACTGCTCCGACACGGGCGAATACAGCTCCGTGCTGGAGGGCTGCCGCCGGACGGTGGGCGAGATTCCCGGCCGCCTGATGATCAAGATGGACAAGGAAATCCTGGAGGCCCAGGTATACCTGCCCTTCGCCGGGGAAACGGAGAAGGACCGGGCCGCGGCCTGCAAGGAATTTGTGACGGAGCACAGCGAGGGCGCCCGGGCGAAGCTGATTCCGGAAATTCCGGCCAACCTGACCGCAAGTGTGATGCGGGATATGTTCGGCGCGGTGGCGGATACCAACCGGATCCCGCTGGCGCTGAGCTACAGCGAGGTCGAACCGGTGTGGGTCGAGCTGAACGAGGACTTCGAAATGGCCCTGATCGGCGCTTCCAAGATCGGAAACGGACAGAAGACGGCGCTGGATATGATCCTGCGGCCGCTGACCGCGGAGCCGGAGAAGGCCCGGATCCGCATTGTGGACAACTACGAAAAGACGCTGCGGGATTACCAGAACGCGGAAAATGTGACCTACAGCCTCGAGCCCAGGGACGCGGTGCAGTTCATGAACGAAATCAGCGAAATTGCCGAAGAACGCTTCGACCTTGTGGATGAAAACGGACCGGAGGCGCTGGCGGACCAGCCGCTGGAGGTGCTGGTGCTCAACGGACAGGAGGGCATGGGCGCCATTTCGGACGACATGGACGCCGGGCAGAACTTTGAACGGCTGAGCCGCCGCTACCGCCGGATGAAGGTCTTCTTCATCTTCGCGGGAATTGAGAACAAGGCGATTTCCTACAGCGCGCCGGAGATGATCCGTCACCTGAAGGAAATGCAGCAGGCCATCGTGTTCGATAACGCATCACAGATCCGGGCGTTTGACATCGGCATGTCGGAGGTCCGGGCCAACGCGGACAAGCTGGGACGCAACGACGCCTTCATTGTCAGTGAAGAACATCTGCAGAGGATCCGCCTGACGGCAATAGAAGAATAAAAGCGCAGGACGCAGAAAGGGAAGAAGACCATGGCTGAAAAGTTTGAAATGCTTGAGGAGCAGTTTCCGGACATTTTCAGGGACTGGCACATTACAAGGGAGATCGGCCGCGGCTCCTACGGCGCGGTATACGAGGTGCAGAAAAGCTCGGGCGGCATTACCGACAAGGCCGCGCTGAAGCATGTCTCCTTCCCGAAGGACCAGTACGATCTCCAGGCGATCTGCTCGGAGATCGGAACGACAGACGAAGCGGCGGTGCGCGACTATATTTTCCAGTCCGTGCAGGAGTACCGCGGGGAATACCAGATCATGCGGGACCTGAAGGGCATGACCAATATCGTATCCTGCGAGGATTTCCAGGTGCTGGAAAAGTCGGACATGCCCGGATACGACATTTTCATCCGGATGGAACTGCTGGAAGCGGTTTCCACCGTGATGACCCGGCAGAAGTTTGACCGGGACGAAGTGATCAAGCTGGGCATGGATATCTGCCGGGCGCTGCAGCTGCTGGAGAAAAAGAACATCCTGCACCGGGATATCAAACCGGAAAATATTTTCCGCAACGCCAACGGCGACTACAAGCTGGGCGACTTCGGATCCGCCCGGACCATGACCGGAACCCGGGCGATTGTAACCGCGAAGGGTACGCCGGCCTACATGGCGCCGGAAATCCTGCTGCTGAAGGAAGCGGGACCCTTTACCGATATTTATTCCCTGGGCCTGGTGATGTTCCGGCTGATGAACGAGAACCGTTCCCCCTTCCTGGAGGCCGGCCTGAGCAGCACCACCATGTCCCGGGAAGCCGCCGCCTCCCGCCGGGTTTCCGGCGAAAAGCTGCCGAAGCCCGTGAACGCGGACGAAGGACTGGCCCGGGTTATCCTGAAGGCCTGCGAATTCAAGCCGGAAGACCGGTACCAGACCGCGGATGAAATGTACGAGGACCTGGACGAACTGCGTTCGGAAAGCAAAAAGGCTGCTCCCGCTTCTTCCAAAAAAGAGAAAAAGACTGAGGACCGGGAAGAGAAGAAACCCCGGGAATCTTCCTCGCTGGCCTTCGAGGGGACCCAGCTGGGCCGCAAAAACGTGCTGAGCAAGGAAGAAATGGAGGCCATCAAGAAGGCCGAGGAAGAACGGATCCGGAAGGAAAAAGAGGAAGAAGAACGCAAAAAGAGAGAGGCGGAGGAAGCCAAAAAGGCAAAAGCCAAAAAGATCCTGATTGCCGCGATCAGTTCCGTTGCCGCCCTGATTGTGATCGGTGTGGCGGCCCTGCTGATCAGCAACAGCATGAAGAAGAAGGCGGCCTACACGGCGGCTGTTGCGAAGATCGAGGAGAACGACCTGGAAGGCGCCCAGGCGGCGCTGGCGGAATTTGAGGATACCTACGAGGAAACGGCAGCGAAGAAGGAAGAGGTTGCCGAAGCCCTGAAGGTCCGGGACAATGCCCGCAACGCCGCGAAGCGGAACATTGACCGGGGCGAAAACCTGCAGGACGCCATCAATTCCCTGAAGTCCATCAAAAAGCAATATCCCCAGGAAAAGCAGGGAGAAATCAATGACCTGATCAGCAGGGCGGAGCACCTGCAGCAGGTTCAGGAAGCCCAGGCCCTGGCATCCTCGGATCCGGAACAGGCCGCGGTCATGCTGGATGAACTGAAAGAGGGCGAACTGGCGGCGGCGGTCCGGAAGGCGGCGGCCTATGCATCCGCCCTCACAATGATCCGGGACAACGACCTGGAAGGCGCCCAGGCGGCGCTGGAGCAGTTTGAGGATACCTACGAGGAGACGCTCCTGAAGAAGGAAGAAGTGGCCGAAGCCCTGAAGAACCGGGACAAGGCTTTCAGCACCGCAAAGCGGAATTACGAGCGGGGCGAAAACCTGCAGGAAGCCATCAACAGCCTGCAGGAAATCCGGAAGCTGTATCCGCAGGCGAAGCAGGAAGAGATTACGGAACTGATCGGCAAGGCGGAGCACCTGCAGCAGGTTCAGGAAGCCCAGGCCCTGGCGGAAACGGATCCGGAGCAGGCGGCGAAAATCCTGCAGGAACAGCTGCATGAGGATGCGCTGGCGGAGAAGGTTCGCAACGAACAGCAGTACCAGATTGCGCTGGGGTACCTGGCTAACGACGCGACCATTACCCAGGGTATCGATAAGCTGAACGAACTGATCGGCAAGGAATACAGGATCCTGGACTGCCAGAAACAGATCAAGGCAGGGCAGGCACGGCAGGAATATCTTGGCGCCATGGAGCTGCTGGGCAAGGGCGAGTATGTGCTGGCGGCTGAAAAGTTTAAGGCCCTGACCCAGAACGAGGCGGATACATCGGACGCGGCAATCCGGGAGAAGGAAGCCCGGGCGCGGGACTTCCTGGACAAACAGCAGTACAAGGAAGCCAAGGACCTGCTGGCACAGGTTGAAACCGCGGACGAGACGATCAGCCAGCTGGCGGCCCAGGCGGAGGTCGGCATCAAGCAGAGCGCCGATTTCAACGAAGGCCTGAAGATGATTACGGAGGCGGAACGGCAGTACGGATTTGCCACCGGCGAGGTGCAGACCATGCTGCAGTACTACAAGGATTCCCAGGACAGCTACAAATCCGCCAAGGAAGTTTTCGAGGCACTGGCGAACAACGAGTTCTCCCTGAACGGGGACAGCGCCGCGGCCCGGGCTGCGGACTGCGGCCGGTGGGTGGATTACCTGGAAGGCCGGATGCTGTTGCTGCGTGGATCCTATCCGCAGGCCCGGGGATATTTCAACCAGCTTCTGGCAGCCGGATTCCTGGACGCGGAAGACCAGATCCGCCAGACCAACCTGGCTGAAACCCTGCAGAAAGCAGAGGAAGCTTTTGCCCGGGAGGACCTGGACGGAGCCCGGGAGCTGTATCAGCAGCTGGAGCAGTACCAGGGCACATCGGAAATGAACGAAGGCCTGGCAAAGGTGGCTGAGGCGGAGGAACTGCGGAACAAATACAACCAGGCCATTGCCAGCATGGAAAACAAGGGAAGCTATGAAGAAGCCAAGCGGCTGCTTCAGGAGCTGGCCGGCCAGAAATACAAGGACGCTTCGGAACGGCTGGAAGACCTGGAAACCCTGATGGACCGGGGTGCCACCTATACGCGGGCCATTGCCCTGGAAGAAAACCAGGACTATGCCCGGGCACTGACGCTGTTTGAAACCCTGGCATCGGAAAACTATGAGGATTCCGCGAAACACGCGACATTCTGCCAGCAGAACATTGACTATGAGGAAGCGGTTCGCAATATTGATTCGGGTGACCTGAGCACGGCGAAACGGGCCCTGACCCGCCTGGGCAACGAAGGCTTTGCGAAGGCGGAGGACCGGCTCAGAGAGATTGCCATTTATGAAGACGCTTCCAACAAACAGAGCAACGGACTGTATGCGGAAGCGAAAGACGCTTTTGAAAGCCTGGGCCGCTTCTACAACGCGCAGGTCCGCGCGGAAGAATGCAAAAAGGAACTGGATTACCAGCGCGCGGTCAGCATTATGGAAACGGAACCGGAGGCCGCGGCGGCGATTTTTGAAGCGCTGGGTTCCATGTATGACAGCCAGACCAACCTGGCGGCCTGCCGCAATGCCATTTCCTACAAAGCGGGCGTGGCGGCCATGGAAAGCGGCGACTATGCCGGCGCCCTCAACATTTTCTCCCAGCTGGGGAATTATTCCGACAGCACGCAGCGGGCCAGCGAATGCTCCAAGATCATGCAGTATGACAGCGCAATGAGCTACAAGGAGCAGGGAAACTATGAGCGGGCCAACGAGAGCTTCGTGAGCCTGGGCAACTTCAGGGACAGCCAGGCGCAGGCCCGGATCTGCCAGTTTGAACTGTTCTGCGCGGAGGTTTCCAACGGCGGGGACGTTTACAAGATTACCCGGAACGCGTATCAATACATTTTTGACCAGGACATTGAACTGAGCAACAAGAAAAACTGGGCGAAAGTGATTCCCGCCGCGAACCCGACCGGCGCGGAACTGGCCGTGGGATTTGCCTTTGCACCGCAGTTCCGGGACAAGGATATTTCCAACGAGCAGCGGGTGAAGGAGCTGTGCGACGTGCTGCTGAACCGGAGGGGATCGGACGATCCTTCCGTGGCGGAATACGGCACCTACGCGGATTCCCTGAAATACGTGGAATACCTGGATAACGGCGCATCCATGTACTATGTGCTGGACAAGCTGATTCAGGATGAAGATTTTGTCAAACTGTGCAAGAATGACGGTATTGCCGTGGGGACCATTGAACTGACGGAGGTCCGGGACCAGAACTACGAAACCACGTGCTTCATTACCCACTGCTACCACACCGTGCTGGACCGGACGCCCTCCCCGGACGACCTGAATCACTACGGCACGATGATCCGGGACAAGGAACTGACCGAAGAGGCCCTGATGAACATTTTCGTCAATTCGGAAGAGTTTATCAACCGCGGCCTGGAAAACGGGGACTTCGTTCAGGTGCTTTACAAGCTGATGCTGGGCCGGGAAGCCTCCGACGGCGAAAGGGACTACAACGTGAACCTGCTGGCGAGCAACGCCCTGAGCAGGGCTGCCCTTGCGGAGACACTGACTTACTCCGGTGAGTGCCAGGAATACCTGATCCGATACCGGACCTATGTCCTGCAGTACAAGATCAGCGAATCCCTGGACGAGTTTGTGACAACATACGCGGCGGGACGGCCCGTGAACATCTTTGCGTACAACGCCTTCGAGTTTATCTACAGTGAACCGAGGACGCTGGCCCCGGTGAAACGGGAATGGGCGGCTTCCCTGCGGCTGGGCGGAACGGTTTACGATCTGGTTTCTTCCTTCGTAAGCTATCCTGCCTACAGCGCGCCGGAAATCAGCAATGCGGGACGCGTTTCCTCCATGTTCCAGATCATGCTGAACCGGCGGGTGGATCCCAATACGGACCCGGGCAGCGCTGGATTCCTGAATGCCATGGATATCGGTATGAGCTCCTGGTATCTGATCAATACCATTGCGGGATCGGAGGAATTTGCGAACCTGTACCAGTCCCAGGGCGTGGATCCCGGCATCTTTGCCACGGTACCCGAACCGCGGGACGCCAATTACACCCTGACGGCGCTGGTGGACCAGCTGTACCGGGAAGGCCTCGGACGCGCCGCGTCACCGGAAGAATTCAACGACTGGTGCGGAAAGTACCTGGGCGGAATGATCAGCGTACCGGATCTGATGATCACGATCCTGACCAGTGCCGAAGCCCGGAATCACCTGCCCGAAAACGTGGATTACGTGAAACTGCTTTACCGGATTGCGCTTCACCGGGATGCGGACGAAGGCGGACTGCAGATGATGCTCAATATGATGGAACAGGGCAGCAGCCGGGCGGAAATTGCCGCCACCATCTTCTCGTCGCCGGAATTCCAGGCCATCTGGGTCCCCACCGGCCTGGTGGCTCCGATCGAGTAATGCCTTTCCGGCTCCGGACGACGGGGCAGAACCTGAAGAAACATAGCGGAAATGAGGAATTGTACCATGAAAAAACTGGCAGCACTGTGCATGACGCTGATTCTCCTGCTGGGCGCCGGATCGGCGGCAGCGACGGTGAACATCACGCAGAAACTTGGGGAGGATGTCAAGCTGAAGGTGACCGCGGAAACCAAGAACGCGATCATCATGACGCTGCGGAACGAATATGACCGGGAAACCTTTGAATTCAAATCCGGCAAAACGGATTTCGGATACTGGGGCAAGAACGGCGCCTCCCTGGTTCGGCTGGACGGCAAGCCCCTGGACGGAAAACTGGGGGACCTGACCTTCAAAATCGATGAGGAAGCCATTCCCGGGGATTACAAAATCTCCTTCCGGGTGGTGAACGCCTATGACATCATGGAAGAGAAAGCAAAGGTGACCGTCCAGGACTTCAAGGTCACGGTGGAGGACACCCTGATTGCGGATGAGGAAAAAATCCGCAGCTATGTGGGACAGTGCTACCGCGTATTCCTGAACCGGGAAGCCGAAGAGGGCGGCCTGGACAGCTGGACCCAGCTGCTGATCAGCCGCCATGTGAATGCGGCAAACCTGGTTCGGGACATGATGGACAGCGAGGAATTCAAGGCCCGGGGCGTGAGCAAGGACGACGTGGTGGAAATGCTCTACCTGTCGATGCTGGGCCGGCCCTCCGACGCGGAGGGAAAGGCCGGCTGGATGGAAATTGTCAACGCCGGATGCTCCGAAAACCTGGTGATCAACGGGTTCGGCGGATCGGACGAGTTCAAAAACCTGTGCGCGGATTACGGCATGCGGGTGGGGTACGTGGATGACTCCGAACCCCGGAACGCCAACGTCCTGCTGACCAGCTTCATCAGCCGCTGCTACTGGGAAGGCCTGGGCCGCACCGCGGATATCGGCGGCCTGAACTACTGGTGCGATGAGCTGCTTACGGATCGCATGACCGCGCAGGAAGTGGCTGCCGGATTCGTTTTCTCCCCGGAAATGAACGCCGCGCAGAAGATTACGGAAGACCCCGACGCGCTGCTGGATTCCCTGTACCGGCTGTACCTGGGCCGGGAGGCTGACGCGGCCGGAAAGGAATACTGGAAACACCGCATCGAGGAAGGCCTGCCGCTGGAAGCCCTGAACGAAGGCTTTGCCCAGTCCGTGGAGTTCGGCGATATCGTGCACAGCTACGGACTGGATTAATCCCATTTGGTTTCCACACGCAGAAGAGTCCTGAAGATTCTTCTGCGTTTTAATATATTCAAAACCATGGATCCGGATTTGTGAAGGGATTCGGGGATCCGGAAACGGCTGAATACAGGATTGGGATGTTGACAACAAACATCTTCGTGAGTAAAATACTATTACATACAAAAAAAGGTAATTGTGGAATTGCGTAGTTAAAATATAAAGACGGAGGGACATGAAATGAAAAAGGTTTCCATGATTCTGGCGCTGGCCCTTGTACTGTGCATGGTCGGCGGCGCGGTGGCGGAAGACATTTCCGCGAACCCCGGAAAGAACGTTGTAGTACCGATCAATGTGGAGTCGAAGGACGCCGCGTTCTCCATCCTGAAGTATACCTACGACGCCAAACGGTTTGAATATCAGGATACGACGATCAACGGCACGATTCAGAAGGGATACAAGGACGGCCAGATCGCCATCGCCGATATCTCCAACGCGCTGAACGGAAACATCGGCTCCCTGCTGTTCAAGGTAAAGGACAATGCGGAGAAGGGTTCTTCCCTGGTGGACTTCACCGCTTCCGGCACTTTCAACCGGGACGAAAAGGAAACGACCCTGACCGTGGCGGACCAGAACCTGATCGTTGAAGGCCTGGTTTCCTCCTTCGTGCGCCGGTGCTATTCCCTGATCCTGGGAAGAAGCGCGGATGAAGGCGGCCTGAACAACTGGGTGAGCCTGCTGGAGAGCGGCCAGGCGAACGCCTCCCAGATTATCAGCAACTTCATGTTCAGCCCTGAATACCTGAACCGGAAGAGCCCCAGCGACGTGAC
>JAFXRG010000045.1 GCA_017526525.1 Clostridia bacterium
TAACGGAGCGCTTGCGGACGGTGTGGTAACCTGGACGCTGGCGGACGTACCGGCAGGCAAGTCCGGTGTGGTCACCCTGACAGTTAAGGTACTGCCCGGCGCGCTGGTATCCAACGGCGGAACCGGCAGCGTGATCAACGGCGGCGATACGGCTACGGTGAAGGTGGGCAACGATGCCGAGTTCACTCTGAACCCGGTGGAGAACCCGGTGCCGGAGAAGAAGGAAACAAAGCCTTACGAAGGCACGGGCCTGCTGGGAGCGGTAAAGGTCGGCGACGAAATCACCTACGAAATCTCCTACCGGAACTACAAGACGGCAGCCGCGACGGTAACCGTCAAGGACAAGCTGGATAAGAATGTTGAGTTCATCTCGGCCAGCGATAACGGAGCGCTTGCGGACGGTGTGGTAACCTGGACGCTGGCGGACGTACCGGCAGGCAAGTCCGGTGTGGTCACCCTGACGGTGAAGGTGCTGCCCGGCGCACTGGTGTCCAACGGCGGAACCGGCAGCGTCATCAACGGCGGTGACACCGCCACTGTGAAGGTGGGCAACGATAACGAGTTCACCCTGAACACTGTGGAGAACCCGGTGCCGGAGGATGACAAACCGCACAAGAAGGAAATCACGCCCTACGAAGGGAACGGAGTATTGGGCGCGGTGAAGGTCGGGGACGAGATCACCTACCAGATCAGCTACCGGAACTACAAGACGGAAGCCGCGACGGTAACCATCAGAGACAAGCTGGACCGGAACGTGGAATTTGTCTCCGCCAGCAACGGCGGCGCGGTGACGGACGGCGTGGTGAACTGGACCCTGGCGGACGTACCGGCGGAAACGGCAGGCGCTGTGACCCTGACGGTGAAGGTGCTGCCCGGCGCCCTGGTCTCCAACAGCGGGCTCGGAAAGGTTGTCAATAACGGCGAAACCGCGACGGTGAAGATCGGCAACGATGACGAGATTTCCCTGGAAACCGTGGAAAATCCCGTGCCGGAAGAACCGCACAAGAAAGAAATCACGCCGTATGAAGGCATCGGCATGCTGGGCCTGGTTGATGTCGGCGACGAGATTACCTATGAAATCAGTTATATCAACTACAAGACGGAAGCAGCTACGGTTGTGATCCGCGACCGGCTGGACGAAAACGTGGAATTTGTTTCCGCGGATCAGGGCGGCGTACTGACCGACGGCGTGGTTGTCTGGACGATTCCGGGAGCGCCCGCCGGGAAAGCCGGTTCCGTGAAGCTGACTGTGCGGGTACTGGAAGGCGCGAAGCTTTCGCTGGACGGACCGGGCAAGGTGGTCAACGGCGGCGAAACCGCGACGGTGAAGATCGGCAACGATAACGAGTTTGCGCTGGAAGTAGTGGAGAACCCGCTGCCCGAACTGCCCCACAAGAAGGAAGTCGCGCCGTATGAAGGCACGGGCGCCCTGGGCGCGGTGAAGGTCGGTGACCATATTTCCTACGAAATCACTTACACCAACTACCTGCAGGAAACTGCGACGGTGGTAATCAAGGATAAGCTGGACACGAACGTGAACTTCATATCCTGCAGCTACGGCGGAGAACTGACGGACGGCGTGGTCATCTGGGCAATTCCGGATGTGGCGCCCGGAAAGTCCGGATCCGTGTTCCTGACGGTGGAGGTGCTGGAGAGCGCGCTGGTTTCCCACGACGGTCCCGGCATCGTCGTGAACGGCGGCAAGGGAACAACAGTGAAGGTCGGCAACGAAAACGCGGTTACGCTGGAGAGGGTCAGCAACCCCGTACCGACCGTATCGGTGACCGTGACCAAGATCTGGGACGATAACAACAACGAGGCAAACCTGCGGCCGGAGAACCTGCGGGTGACGCTGAGCACCGGAGACGAGTACTACCTGAACGAAGAAAACGGATGGACCGTGACGGTGGACGACCTGCCGAAGTACGACAATGCAAAGCTGATTGAATATACCTGGAGCGAGCAGAGCGTTACCGGTTACACCCGGACCGGCGTGAAGGTGGAGGGAAGCACCACCACATTCACCAACCGCTGCGTCCTGAAAGACACACCGAAGAAGCAGGAGATCCTCTACGAATTCGACGACATGCCGACACCGCTCGGACTTGGCATCTGCATGAACCATGTCGGCGACAACTTCGAATAATCCCGGCAGCGAACCGAAGAGAAAGGAGAGCGCAAAATCATGAAGAACCTGTTCAGAAGGACTTTATCCTTTCTGCTGGCATTGCTGCTGGCGGGATCCATGATGCCCCTGACGACGCTGGCTGAAGAGTACGGGGATACGGGAACCCCCGCAGAAGAGGAAGAAACAGAGGTTTTCTATCCCGACGAGCTGTGGGTTGGAAATCCGACGATCACCAAGGGGGATTTCTTCACCGAGATGTTTGGCAACGACACGGCCGATATCGACGTGCGGGCCCTGATTCACGGATACAACCTGGTGAACTGGGATCAGAACCAGGGGGTTTACGTAATCGATGAATCCGTGGTGGAAAACCTGCTGGTGACATCGGACGACGCCGGAAACAAGACCTATTATTTCAGTCTTTTTGAAGACCTGTTCTACAGCGACGGAACGCCCATCACAGCGTGGGACTATGCATTTTCCCTGCTGCTGATGATGAGCCGCGAGATCGATGAAATCGGAGGAAAGATTTACCGGTCCGAGCACATCCTGGGATCGCGGGAATACCTGCAGGGGGCGCTGCCCTACCTGCAGGGCGTTGCCGTGCTGGACGAACACCAGCTGGCCATTACGCTGGACGGCGAATTCCTGCCGTACTTCTTTGAGCCGGGCCTGCTGCTTTGCGTTCCGTATCCCATCAGGGAAATTGCTCCCGGATGCAAGGTATACGCCGGCGGCGAAGTGGATCTGGGGAACGGATACGGATACGGCGTATGGATCGGAAACGAAAATCCCGCGGTGAAGGAGCCGGTGTTTACGGCGGACCTGCTGCGGAAGACAATCCTGGATCCGGAAACGGGATACAACAGCCATCCGAAGGTTGTCAGCGGACCGTATAAGCTGGTCAGCTGGGACGGAACGGTAAGCCACTTTGAGATCAACGAATATTTCAAAGGCGTATGGCTGGGCGATGAACTGCCTGAAGGTTTCCGGTTTGAGGCACGGCCGTTCCCCGGCGTCGGCAGCGGTACCGTAGAGGCGGACAGCCACACGGGCCCGAACATCTACCGGGCGGAAAAGATGACCCGGGACGGAAAGACGAAAACCATGTACCTGCTGAAGCCGACCATCCGCAGGATTGCCTATACGGTGGCGAATAACGACACCCTGCCGGAGGACCTCCGGGAAGGCAGGCTTCACCTGGCGAACAAGGTGACCTACGCCGAAACCATTGACGCCTGCATGGGCCGGGGACAGGCCGCGGTACCGGCAGACGACGGTATGGAAATGGACCCGGATGCTGAACCGGCCGGGGACGCAGAAGACGAAGAGCTGACCGGGGAAGAAGCGGAAACGGAAGACGGTGCGCAGATTGCCTACCAGAATTATCCGCGGATCGGACTGGCTTTCCTGACCTTTACCTATGAAAACCCGACGGTTCATGAAATGGAAGTCCGGCAGGCCATGGCCTGGTGTATGGACCGGGACCGGATGACCCAGGATTACTGCGGCTACTACGGCCTGGTGGTCAACGGCTACTACGGGATTGAACAGTGGGAGTACAGGCTCATTAACGGTACGCTGGAGTACCCCGTGGTTTACAAGGACGACGCGGAAGAACTGACGCCGGCGGAAATTGAGAAAATGAAGCAGCATCCGAATATCTACGCGGAGACGGATGAGGAATACGAAGCGATTCTTGAAAAATGGCAGGAGCTAAACCTGGACAACCTGGTCAACTACAACGTGGGCTCCGCGGAAACGGAAGACGGGGAGAAGCCCGGAATTGTGAAGGCCAACCAGCTGCTGGACAAGGCCGGATGGACGCTGAACCGGAACGGGGAAACGTATCAGCCGGGCGTGGACGACGTACGCTGCAAGAAGATTGACGACAAACTGACGGCGCTGGATCTGACGCTGATGTATCCGCGGGGGAATCACATCGTGGATACGATTCAGGAAAATTTCCTGGACAATCTGGCAAAAGCCGGGATCCGGGTGACGCTGGTGCCGGAAGACATGGAGGAGCTGCTGAAGAGCTATTACCGGGAAAAGGAACGGACCACGGACATGATTTATCTGGGAACGGATTTCCATGTTATCGTGGACCCGAGCATCACCTATTCTGCGGATCCGACGCCGGATCACCTGATCTGGAACAATACCTACAGCGACGACGAAGAGCTGTGGGAGCGGGCAGTGGACATGCGGAAGACCGAACCGGAAAGCTTCTATGAGTACGTTGTGAAGTGGATCCGCTTCCAGGAACGGTACAACGAAGTGCTGCCGGCGATTCCGCTGTACAGCAACGTCTATTTTGACTTTTTCACCAGCCAGCTGCAGAACTACGTTATTACTGACCATGTGACCTGGAGCCAGGCCATTCTGGAAAGCTACTTCGGCGAGGCTCCGGAGGAACCGGAAGCAGAGGAAGGCGAGGACGGAGAAGCAGCGGAGTTTGATTTCTGAGAAACAGAAGGGACAACAGGGTTCCGCATCCGATGGGTGCGGAGCCTCTTTTCTTTCGGAATCCGGGTTGCACGAAGGCGGGGAATAAGGCAAAAAAACGGCGGAAGAAAATTCTTTTTGAAAATATCCTAAAAACCTATTGACATAGTAGACAAATGGGATTATACTCTGCTCAATTCATACGAAAGGAGGAGCGGGGCAATGACCGTGAAGGGAACATACAAAAGCTTAACCGGCATGTGTTGTCGAATGCTGATCTCCCGGGCATGCGGTGGGACCGGGGCGTCCGGCGATTGCTTTGCGCGCCTCCGGTTGATGCGATGTTGCTGAAAACATGGCACTTGAACAGACACCTTGCCCGGGAGCTTTCCGAAAGCCTCCGGTTTTTTTAATGAATCATTACTGATGAATGAATTGAAAGGGGATACAAACCATGAAAAAGTTTTTTGCCATTCTGCTTGCTGCCGCGCTGCTGCTGACCGCCGCGGTTTCCTTCGCCGATGAAGAGCTGACCCATATCAAGTATTCCAAATCCCAGGGACCCTACACCGAACTGTTTGAAGCGGCCATCATTCCGATCCTGGAAGCCCAGGGCTACACCTTCGAAGTGGTGGAAACCTCTGAACTGCTGGTGGCGGACCAGCAGCTGCAGGCCGGCGAGGTGCAGGTAAACGTTGAACAGCACACCGCCTATGCCAACAACTTCAACGCCAACAACAACGGCGACCTGACTCCCATCAGCGTGATCCCCACCGTTCCCGCGGGCATCTATTCCGTCAATCACGCTTCCCTGGATGAGGTGGGCAAGGGCTTCACGGTGGCCATTCCCAACGACGCCAGCAACACGGCCCGCTGCCTGGCGATCCTGCAGAAGATCGGCTGGATCAAGCTGGATGAGAACGTGGACATTTCCGCGGTGACCGTGGACGACGTGGTGGAAAATCCCTACGAACTGGAGCTGATTGAGCAGAAGAGCCTGACCATTCCGGCGGCCATCCAGGATTATGACTACGCTGCCATTACCGGTTCGGTGGTTTACAACGCGGGCATTGACGGATCCACGGCGCTGGCCAACGAGGACGTGCTGCCCCACCTGATCCTGCAGGTGGTTGTGAAGGCGGAGAACGTGGACGCCCCCTGGGCCAAAGCGATTGTGGCCGCGTATCATTCCAAGGAGTTCAAGGAATACCTGGACAAGGAAAACGCACCGGACGGCGCCTGGAGAGGCCTGTGGTGGATTCCGGAAGAACTGTTCGCGGACCTGGCGGAATAAGACTGAAAAATGATGATGTAAAGAGAACAGGAGGATCATGAATATGAAAGCAACAAAAAAATTCTTTGCGCTGGCTCTGGCGCTGGTTCTGGCCCTGACCGCCGCGGCCGCGGCTGCTGAAACCCTGCAGATCGGTATTCCGGACGACGGCACCAACCTTTCCCGCGGCATCAAGCTGCTGGAAACCGCGGGCCTGATTACGGTGAAACCGGAAGCGGGCTACACCCCGGAAATCGCGGATATCACCGGATACCTGTACGACATTGAGGTGAAGCCCGTGCAGGCCAATACCCTGCCCTCCACCCTGCAGGATTTCGGCGCCTCCACCATCAACGGAACCTACGCCATTCCCTACGGCCTGATTCCCTCCCGGGACGGCCTGATCATTGAGAAGCAGAGCGAATCCGGCGACAATCCCTACGTCAACATCATCGTGGCCCGGACGGCGGACAAGGAAAACGAAACCTTCCGGACTGTTGTGGAAGCCTATCAGACCCAGCTGGTGGCGGAATTCCTGCTGGTGAACTACGAGGAAGCTTTCTTCCCGGCCTTCCCCTATGACAGCGCCATCACCCTGACGGCGGAGGATGCCCAGGCCATCCGTGAATACCAGTCTTCCCGGGACGGAAAGACTGTTGTGCGGGTCGGCGTATGCGGCGCCAACAACGATCAGTGGAAAGCCGTTCAGAAGGTGCTGGACGAGGAAAATGCGGGCATCTACATCGAGCTGGTGGAATTTGACGCCTACAACCTTCCGAATGAAGCGCTGAACGCGGGCGAGATTGAGCTGAATGCCTTCCAGCACAAGGCTTACCTGAACAAAGACGCGGAACAGAACGGATACGACCTGACCGTGATCGGCGATACGCTGATTGCCCCGCTGACCCTGTACTCCGAGAAGTTCGATTCCCTGGACGCCCTGAAGGAAGCCGCCGGAGCCATTCAGTAAAAACCGGCGATTGAACCGGCAGAAATGAGGCAGCCGCAATGATTGAAGTCAAGCACCTGAACAAAACCTTCCACCTGAAAAGCGGGGATGTGACCGCGCTGAGGGATGTATCCTTCCGGGTGGAAAAGGGTTCCATCTACGGAATCATCGGGTATTCGGGAGCGGGCAAATCAACCCTTGTGCGCTGCCTCAATCTTTTGGAATATGCCGATTCCGGGGAGCTCCGGATCGGAGACGACCGGGAAATCGTGCTGCAGCAGGGGCGGCCCGCCATTGGCGGCCGGAAGATGACCGCCCGGCAGGAGAACGCCCTGCGCCGGGGAATCGGGATGATTTTTCAGCACTTTAACCTGTTGGACCGGCTGACGGTGTTCGACAATATCGCCTATCCCCTGAAGCATACCGGGAAGAACCGGATCCGGATCCGGCAGCGGGTGATGGAGCTGCTGGAGCTTGTGGGGCTGACGGACAAAGCGGATGTGTTTCCGTCCCAGCTTTCCGGCGGCCAGAAGCAGCGGGTTGCCATTGCCCGGGCCCTGGCCGGCAATCCCCCGATTCTGCTGTCGGATGAAGCCACCAGTGCCCTGGATCCGGAAGCGACGGAATCGATTCTGACCCTGCTGAAGGAACTGAACCGGAAGCTGGGAATTACGGTGGTGCTGATTACCCATGAAATGGCGGTTGTGAAACGGATTGCGGACCGGGTTGCCGTGATGGAGGAAGGACGGATTGTGGAAGAGGGCAGCGTGTACGACCTGTTCTCCAATCCGGGAACGGAGATCAGCAGACGCTTTGTGGCTTCCTCCTCCCTGCTGGGGAAGATTGACCGGATGATCCGGGACAACGCGGACCTGGCGAACGTCCGGGAAGGGGAGCTGCTGGTGCGGCTGACTTTTGAAAAAGAATGCGTCGGCCAGCATGTGCTGACCAGCGCGGCGAAAGAGACCGGGGTGGACCTGAACCTGCTGCTGGCGGACGCGGAGTACCTCCAGGGAAGTCCCCTGGGCGGTATTGTGGGAATCCTCAGCGGCACACCGGAGAGCATCGAAAAGGGAATTGACTATCTCAGGAATCATCATGTAAGAACGGAGGTGCTTCAGGATGGAGGAGTTCATCAGAACCGCCGCACCGAATCTTTACACGTACCGGGATAAGTTCTGGAAAAGCTTTGGCGCAACCTTTGAGATGTTCTGGAAGGCCGGGGGAATTGTTTTCCTGGTGGGAATGTTTTTCGGCGTGCTGCTGGTGGTGACCCGAAAGGGCGGGATCCGCCAGAACCTGGTGGTTTACCAGCTGGTGAACACAGTGGTAAACCTGTTCCGGAGCATTCCCTTCATCATCCTGCTGATTTTCCTGATTCCGCTGACCCGGGCGGTGGTGGGAACGGCCATCAACGTCAAAGGCGCAATCCTGCCGCTGGTGTTCGGCGCGGTACCCTTTTACACCCGGCAGGTGGAGGTGGCGCTGAGCGGTGTGGACGCAGGAAAGATTGAGGCGGCCCGGAGTATGGGCAGCGGAACCGCGGGCCTGATTTTCCGGGTTTACCTGCGGGAGGCGGTACCGGACCTGATCCGCGTGACCACGGTGACGGCCATCAGCCTGATCGGCCTGACCACCATGGCCGGGGCGGTGGGCGCCGGGGGAATCGGATCCTTTGCCATTAACTACGGACAGAACCAGAACCATCCGGACATTGTGAACGCCTGCGTCATCGTCCTGCTGCTGCTGACCTTTCTGCTGCAGGGCAGCGGGAACCTGCTGGCCCGGAGAACCCACAACCGGAAGCTGTTTGTCCGGATACATCGGAAACAGGAGAAATCGATATGAGTATCAGGGAAAAAATCCTGCAGTACGCGGAAAGCCGGTATCCGGTATACCGGGAAATCGCGCTGCAGATTCACGCAAAACCGGAAACAAGCAATCACGAGGAATTTGCCTGCGCCTTGCTCAGTGAACAGGCGCGGAAGGAAGGCTTTGAGGTCACCGTGGACGTGGCGGGCCACCCCACCGGATTTACCGGCGTTTACCGCTCCGGCAAGCCCGGACCGGTGCTGGCATTCCTGGCGGAATACGACGCGCTGCCCGGATTGGGGCATGGCTGCGGCCATAACCTGTTCGGCGCTACGTCCCTGCTGGCCGCGGCTTCCCTGAAGCAGGTCATTGAGGAGATCGGCGGGGAAATCCGGGTTTACGGCACCCCGGGAGAGGAAGGCGGAGAGAACGGAAGCGCCAAGGGGAGCTTCGTCCGGGAAGGCTTCTTCCGGGACGTGGACGCGGCGCTGTGCGTTCATCCCGGGTCGGACCACCATGAACTGACCCACGCGGAAATCGCCTGCGCGCCGATCCGGATTGAATTCCGGGGCAAAGCGGCCCACGTGTCTTCCGCGCCCCAGGACGGCATCAACGCCCTGGATGCGCTGGTGCTGGTGTTCAACGCCATCGGCCTGCTGCGGCAGCAGCTGCCGGGGGATGTGCGGATTCACGGAATTGTGACGAAGGGCGGAGACGCGCCGAACATCATTCCGGATCTGACGGAGGGCCGGTTTTATGTCCGGGCTTCCACGGTGGGCCGGATGATGAAGGTTTACCACCGCCTGGAGGAGATTGTGAAGGGCGCGGCGCTGCAGACCGGATGCGAAGGACTGCTGGAGCCCGCCCAGCGGAACCTGATTGACAACGTGGTTCCGACGCCGTCCTTCGACGAGGTGTACCGGAAGAACCTGCTGTCCCTGGGAGAAACCGTTGACGACCGTAATTTCCCGCTGGGATCCTCCGACGTGGGGAACGTTTCCCAGGTGATTCCGGTAATCCAGCCGATGATCCGGATCAGCGACAAACCCGTGGCCGGCCACAGCATTGAAAAGGTGGAAGCGAGCCGCAGCGAGACCGGGCTCCGGTCCATCGCGCTGGGAGCCAAGGCCCTGGCGCTGACCGCCGCGGACCTGATCACCGATCCGGAACTGCTGCGCAAAATCAGGGAAGACCACAAGCTGGCGGTAGCCGCACAGGACGAATAAAACAGAGGGTGAAGCAGAAGCCATGATCCGATTGGAACACGTATCCCGGACCTTCAGGGAAAAGAACCTGGAAGTGCATGCCCTGCAGGATGTGAGCCTGCAGGTGCAGGAAGGGGAAATTTACGGAATTGTCGGGTTTTCCGGCGCCGGGAAATCCACCCTGATCCGGCTGGTGAACCGGCTGGAAACCCCGGATACCGGAACGGTCCGGGTGGACGGGGAGGAGCTTTCGGGGCTGAAAGGGAAGGCCCTGTCCATCCTGCGGAGAAAGATCGGCATGGTCTTTCAGCAGTTTAACCTGCTGGAAGGGAAGACGGTTTACCACAACATTGCCATTCCCCTCCGGATGGAAGGCCGGTCCAAGGCGGAGATTGAACGCCGGGTTTCCGAAGTGCTTGATTTTGTGGAGCTGGGGGAAAAGAAAAACGCGTATGTGAGCCAGCTTTCCGGCGGCCAGAAGCAGCGGGTGGGCATTGCCCGGGCCCTGGCCACGAAACCGAAAATCCTGCTGTGCGACGAGGCCACCAGCGCCCTGGATCCGCAGACGACGGAATCCATCCTGAAGCTGCTGAAGCGGGTCAACCAGGAAATGGGTATCACGATTATGCTGATTACCCACCAGATGCAGGTGATTCAGATGATCTGCGACCGGGTGGCCGTGATGGAAAACGGGAAGATTGTGGAGGAAGGAAACGTACTGGACGTGTTCGGGCAGCCGCAGGCGGAAGTGACGAGGCGGTTTGTGCGGACCGTGATCAACGACCAGGTGCCGGAAACCTTCTATGACACGATCCGCTCCGAAAACCGGCATTACCGGCTGGAGCAGCTGAAGTTTATCGGGGATACGGTCAACGAACCGGTGATTGCCAGCCTGTGCCGGCGGGAAGGGCTGGACGTGAATATCGTCGGGGCCAATATTTCACCGATGCAGGGAAGCATGATGAGCGTTTTCATCCTGCAGCTGATCGGGGATTCGGAACAGATTAACGCGGCGGAGGCATATATCGACAAGTCCGGCGCCATACGGAAGCGGCTGATCATTGACTGGGAAAACCGGACGGTGACAGAAACCGCCTGAAGGGCGGGAACGGAAAGGAAAACCGGAGCATGAACTGGACGGATACAAAAATTTTCGGGGTGAAATGGAGCCGGCTGCTGCTGAATATCCAGCAGACCCTGTATATGGTCGGATGGGCGCTGCTGATCGGAACGGTGATCGGGTTCCTGCTGGCGCTGGCGCTGGTGTTGACCCGGAAGGGCGGGATCCTGCGGGGGAAAGCGGCCGCCGCGGTGCATACGGTGCTGAACCTGTATGTGAACGTTGTGCGGTCGGTGCCGTTTGTGATTTTGCTGGTGACCATCATGCCCTTCACCCGGATGCTGATGGGAACCACCATCGGGTCCACCGCGGCACTGGTGCCGCTGGTGCTGTATATCAGTCCGTATCTGGCCCGGCTCATCGAGAACAGCCTGCTGGAGTGCTCTCCCGGGATCATTGAGGCGGCGCAGGCCATGGGGGCCAACGTGTTCCAGGTGATCCGGTATTTTATGATTCCCGAAACGCTCGGATCCATGGTTCTGGCGCTGACGACCGGGACCATCGGACTGCTTGGGGCGTCGGCCATGGCGGGCTATGTCGGCGGCGGCGGTGTGGGCGATCTGGCGCTGACCTACGGCTATGAAAAGATGAAC
Organism: Clostridia bacterium; assembly: GCA_017526525.1. Taxonomy (GTDB): domain Bacteria; phylum Bacillota; class Clostridia; order Christensenellales; family Aristaeellaceae; genus Aristaeella. Next base: position 11,529 of record JAFXRG010000045.1, read on the forward strand.
ACGGCGCTGATGATTCTGACCGTTGTGATTCTGATTGTGATTGTACAGTTGATTCAGCTTCTGGGGAGCTTTATTTCCGGCAGGCTCCGGGCTCACCAGTCCTGACAGGAGGACGCTTTTTTCGCTGGACAAGACAGCGACAGACAGAACAGGAGGTGTCCCATGAAATTTTCCACCCGGGTTGAATACGGTGTGCTGGCACTGACGGATATCGCACTGCATACGGAGAACGGAGACAGTGTCTCCGCGCCGGAAATTGCGGACCGGCAGAAAATTTCCCAGAAGTACCTGGAGCAGATCCTGACGCATCTGAAGCAGGCGGGGCTGATCCGTTCGCAGAAGGGACTGCGGGGCGGGTATACCCTGGCCAGAAAGGCGGAGGAAATCCGTCTTTCGGATGTGCTGAACGCATTGGATACCAGCATTCTGGAGGAAATGCCTCCCGGGGAAAGCGGGGACGGATCAGCCCTGCGGGATGCCGTGAATACCTGCCTGTGGAAAAAGCTGAACGGGTTAATCACGGAGTTTACCGAAAAAAAGAGCCTGGCCGAATTCGCCCGGGAATGCAGGGAGAAGACGCCGGACAGCTGGGATCTGTACATTATCTGACGGGGGAATCCCTGTTGATTAAAAACTGAATAACAGGTAAAATGGAGCCGGAACTGCAGCGCAGAATAGGCGGGCAGCTTCGGTCCGCCTGGAACTTTGTTCCGCTGAAACCCGGGATGCCGTCGAAGGAAAAGACGAAATCCGGGTTTTTTGCAACGGAATCCGAAAAGCATCGCGGAAGGAGATGACAGACGGCTGTGGCGAAAATCATTACAGTCAGCCGCCAGTTTGGCAGCGGAGGCCGGGAACTGGGCAAAAGGCTTTCGGATCTGCTGGGGTGGGACTACTATGACCGGGAAATCATCCAGCGGCTGTCCGAACAGCAGGGCCTGGATCCGGAGTATGTGCACAAAGCCCTGAGCGGCCATGGATGGCACCAGTTTCAGCTGACCTACCGGAGCAGCTTCCGGGAGCCTGTGGGAACGGGATGGCGGCAGACAGAGGTGCTGGTGAAGCAGCGGGAGATCATCCAGGAGATCGCTGCGGAAGGCAACGACTGCATTATTGTCGGACGGGATGCGGACGTGATTCTGCATGATGCGGATCCCTTCCGGATTTTTGTGTGCGCCGACATCGGAAGCCGACTGGCCCGGTGTGCACGGTATGAGGAGAAAAAGGAACCCGGAGAGCGCCTGACGGAAAAGGAAATCCTCCGGAATATCCGCCGCATTGACCGGAACCGGAGGCAGGTTCGGGAAATCCTGACGGGAAAAAGCGCAGTGGACGGAAGCGCTTTTGACCTGACGGTCAACGCGACCCACTGGGAAATTAAAAAACTGGCGGAAGCTGTGGCGGAGTTTTCCGGACGGTGGTTTGAAAAATGAGAAATGCAAAAGAAAAAACGAACCTGACCGAAGGCAGCGTGTGGAAGAAACTGCTGATTTTCTTTCTTCCCATTGCCGCCGGCACGATCATTCAGCAGCTGTACAACGCTGTGGACGGACTGATTGTCGGCCGCTTTGTGGGAACCAATGCGCTGGCGGCGGTAGGCGGAAGCTCCGCCCAGATTATTAACGTCCTGGTGGGCTTTTTTGTGGCGATGACCGCGGGCGCCTCCGTGGTGATCGGGCAAATTTACGGAGCCGGCCGGAGAGAGGACCTGAACCGGGCCATCGGCAACTCGGTGACGGTAATGGGGCTTTTCGGGCTGGGGCTGATGATTCTCGGAATCGTGGCTTCGCCGGCGCTGCTCCGGCTGCTGAATACGCCGGAGGAAACCCTGGAAGGCGCAGTGCTGTACCTGCGGATTTATTTCCTGGGCGTTCCGTTCCTGATGGTGCTGAACATGGAATCCAGCATTCTGCGGGCGGTGGGGGATTCTTTTCATCCCTTCCTGTTTATGGTGGTGGGATGCGTACTGAATATTGTGATGGACACGGTGTTTGTGGTAGCGTTCGGTTGGGGCGTGGCCGGAGTGGCCGTGGCCACGGTGGCTGCCCAGGGAGTGAACACGGCGCTGTTAACCCGGCAGCTGGCCCGCAGGGACCAGGAATACCGGCTGACCTTCAAGGAACTGGGGGTCCGGGGGGTATACCTGAAGAACATGCTGCGGCTGGGCGTGCCTTCCGGGCTGCAGTCCTCCATGTACAGCATTTCCAATATGATTATTCAGGTGGCGGTCAATTCCCTGGGAACGGTGGTGGTGGCCTCCTGGGCCATGAGCGGAAAAACGGACGGATTTTACTGGGCGATCAGCAATGCCATGGGCGCGGCCATTACCAGTTTTATCGCACAGAATTACGGGGCCGGAAGGACGGACCGGGTGAAGCAGTGCGTACGGCAGGGCCTGATTATGCATTTTGTGATCACAGGGGCGGTCAGCGCGGGGCTGATGCTGACCGCCATTCCGGCACTGCGGCTGCTGACCCCGGACGAGGCGGTGGTCCAGACCACCTACACCGTGATGTCCTACTTTGTTCCCTTCTATTTCACCTGGGTCCTGGTGGAAGTGCTGTCCGCCGTGCTGCGGGGCGCAGGGGACGCAGTTTATCCGGTGGTTATTATCGGAACCGGGATCTGCCTGTTCCGGGTGATTTGGATTGTGACGGTGTTTTCCTGGTTCGGCACGCTGCTGTCGCTTTGCCTTTCCTATACGGTTTCCTGGACGATTACCAGCATTGTCCTGGTGATTTACTACAAAAGGGGAAAATGGATCAACCGCCAGCGCCTGGTGGATCGCTGACGGGAAGGATCCGGCCGGGGAAAAGTCAGTGCCTGCGGAGAGAACAGAACGGAGAAAGGGAGCGTTCGTATGCGGAGAATGGAGAAACTGAACCGGGGGCTGATTGCGGCCCGGGCAGAAAAAGGAATCTACCTGAGCTGGCGGTATCTGGGAGACGAGCCGGACGGAATTGCCTGGCGGGTTTACCGGAAACGGGGGGAAGGGCCCTGGGAACGGATTACGGAAATCCTTCCCCGGGACGTGGAACCCGAAAGTCATTATGAAGAGAACCCGGGCATTGTGAAAAAGAACACAACCCCCTGCTGCTGGACGGATCCGGAGGGACAGGCGGGGGACTGCTACGCCGTTGCCCCGGTGGCCGGAGGAACGGAAGGTGTCCGGGAGTCCATGATGCTGCCTCTGCTGGAGCCTCTTGCGGGCGCGGAGGGACAGGCCTTCCGGGCCGCGGTTCACCGCATTGCCCTGTGCCCGCCGCCGGAGCGGGTTCCGCTGGTGCATTTTTCCTACCGCGGGGTTTCCGTGGGACCGGGATGCACCCCGGATCCGGCGGCTTTCCGCCTGGAAAACGGGGAGGACTGGTACCGGGTGGATATGGATCTGCTGCGGGCTTTCCGGGAACCCTATGAAAACGGGGAGGCGGTCAGCGGGGAAACGCTTCGGGGAATCTGCGACCGGCTTTCCGGATATCTGGGCACGCCCTTTGAACCGGAGTGCCGGCCGGAAAACGGGCGGATTACGGAGGAGCTGTACAAGGAACTGGAGGCAGCCTTCATCCGCTATGTGCGCGCCCTGGACAGCGGGGAATCGCTGCCCTTCGCCCGGACATCCTCCGGGGCAATTGAAACCTCCCTGTGTTCGGAATACCATACGCAGGACATGAGCGTCGGGGATTTTGACGGGGACGGCGAGTATGAAATCGTTGTGAAATGGCGGGCGGAAAGCCCGGATCCCATGTTTTCGGATCCCATTTACAGGCCGGATTTCAATGTCAGCGCGCCGGAATATATTGACGTTTACAAGCTGAACGGAAAGCTGCTCCTGCGGATTGATATGGGATACAACGTGAAATCGTCCAACGATCACGAAACCATGCTGCACGTGCAGGATTTTAACCGGGACGGCCGGGCGGAAATCATCCTGAAGACAGCCCCGGGAACCCGGGTCGGCTTCTGGGACGAGGCGAAAGGCCGCGTGATTTATCCGGAAGACGCGGACCATGTGGTGGGAGGCGAGGAAGGACTCCGGTGCACCACGGAACGGTTTATCCTGGACTTTGAGGAAGGAAACGCGGAGGAGCTGCGCCGTAAATGGTCGCTGCTGAACAACTTTGACATCTGCTACAGGTCCCCGGTCCGTTCCGAGGGCAACGACGGGCCCAACGACCCGGACCGGAAGGCATGGATCAAATCCTACCATATCGGCCCCATGGGACCGGGACACCGGGAATACGTAACCGCTATCGGGTTTGACGGCCGGCAGGGCGTGATTCTGGATACCGTGGATTACGCGTTCCCCTGGATCGCCGTTTCTGCAGACGGGGATAATTTTGCCCTGGATCCCATGACCCAGCGGGGGAATTTCTGCACAATCACGGATCCCCTGCCCGGGGCGGATACCCTGGACAGCTACAAGGTGCAGGTGATGCAGAAAAAGGACGGATATTTCCTGGCGCACCGCTGGAAATACCCGGTCTGGGGAGACGGCCAGGGAAACCGCGCCAACCGCTATGCGGGCGGCGTTGCCTGCCTGGACGGGGAAAACTATTACGCCGTGATTCAGCGGGGATATTACCAGCGGACCACCTTTGCGGCTTATACCATGAAAGGAAACAGGCTGGCTGAGCCGGTGACCTTTGACTCGGAGGATCCGGAATGCTGGACCCTGGGAGACGGACCGGAGCTTTACCGGGCCCGGGGAAACCACTTTACGGACATGGCGGACATTGACGGCGACGGCCGGGACGAGGTGGTGCTGAAGGGCATGAACCTCAGCCTGTCCGAAGACGGAAAGCACCTGCTGCCCCGGGTGCTCTGCGGGGATATCCTGCCGATGCTGCAGGGAACGGGAAAACAACCGGAATTCGGGGAGAATATTGCCACTGACGAAATCCGCCGGATTCCGGGCAATGCCTGGGCCGGCCTGCAGCACGGGGACCGCAGTGCCCTGCTGCCGGTGAACGCGGCAGGGGAGATTCGTGTTTATTCCGGAACCGAGGAATATACGCTGGACGACCGGCATACCGGGCGCCAGTTCGGCTGGCTGCCGGGACCGGAGGCCCATGATCCCAACCGGGGACTCCGGCGGAAAGACGGAAAGCTGGTTCAGGAAAGCTCCATGGTTTTCGGCGAGTTCTCCGGGGATGACGACGAAGGTTCCGTGGCCGGAAACTTCTCCAACCGCTGGCCCGGCGCCATGGCAGGCGGATCTGAGTGCGGACATCGGGTGCGGAGCCTGGTGGACGGGCGGGTCCTGACGGAAACAGAAAGTCCCCGGGGCATTCCCCAGGGAGAAAACGCGGTCTGGTTCGGACCGGGACTGACCCACTATGCCTGCAACGGCAGCGAAGTGCATATTCCTGATCAGGAAACACTGAAATTTGAACCGTATCTGACCACCGGACTGATTTCCTCCGGCATGAAGAAGACCCCCACCCTCAAGGCGGACCTGTTCGGCGACTGGCGGGAGGAACTGATCCTGACGGACGGGGAAAACCACATTGTGATCGTGCGGACCCTCGCGCCGACGGAATACGGTATCCGCTGCCTGATGCATGACCCCTGGTACCGCAATTCCGCGGCAAACCAGAATATCTGTTACAATCAGGTAGGCTTTGCCTCCTTCTACCTGGGAGACGAAGCGCCGCTGCCGGCAAAGCGCGGCGATATCTGCTTCGGCTGAGGGAAAGCGGAGGCGGTTACGAACCGGAACGGGTCCGGCGGTTTCGCTTGTGGCTGTACATCTGCCGGTCCGCCCGCTCAATCTGTTCCTCGATGCTGGGGGCTTCGCTTCCGTCGCAGGTGGAATAGCCGAAGCTGATTCCGACGGAATACGGAAGCTTCTGCTTTTCCACGCCCCGGCACAGCCGGAGGTTCAGGCTTTCACTGAGCTGCGCCCAGTAATCCGGATCCGTGTTTTTTGACAGGATCAGGAATTCATCGCCCCCGTAGCGGAGGATCAGGTCGTCTTTTGCCTGTTCATCCTTCAGGGCTTCGGCGACCATGCAGAGGGCGTTGTTGCCGGCCAGATGCCCGTAGGTATCATTGATCTGCTTCAGGCCGTCCAGATCCGCCAGTGCGACGGTATACCGCGGCTGCCGGGTGAATTCCGCCGCAAAACGGGTGAGGGCAAAGCGGTTGTAAAGGCCGGTCATCTGGTCTTCCATATGCAGCCGGTCCAGCTCCCGGAGGTTGCCTTTCAGGATCATCTTTTTATGCAGGTTATCGATGCTGTTTCCGAGGCTTTCCTGGAAAATGCGGTAAACATACTGCTCAATCGGCAGGTCATCATTCAGAAAAACCATATAGCCATAGCTGCGGTTGGCGTGGTGAACCGGAAGCACCAGGAACTGGTCTCCCGGTTCCGGCCGGATCGGAACCAGCTCCTGCAGGGGGAACTCGCGATTCCGGATTTCTCCCGTTCTCCGGGAATAACCCGCGACCACGGTCATCAGGCTGTCGTAATCCGGAGAGCTCTCCGTTTTCGGATCCTCCCGGTTGCTTTCGATATAGGGAATATCCTCCCGGTTCAGGCAGCAGTAAAATCCCTTGCAGCCCAGATCCAGCAGGGTTTCATACAGGCTTTCGGCCCAGTCTTTCAAAGACTCCGCTTTTTCCAGGGAATCATTGAAGCGCATCATGCGGCTGACCTGTCCGCCCGTTTCGATTTTGGTGACGGCCTGGTGCTGGAGCGCGAACCGCTGCCGGAGCAGGGATGCTTCATCGATTTCACTGCCGCTGCTGGATCCGTACCGAAGAACGCCCTCATAATAATTGTTCATGGGAACGGATTCACCGGAAATCATCCGGATCAGCAAATCACAGGAAAGCTCCACCGCGACCCGGTCCATCCGGTCAATGCCGGTAATATCCGGCCGGAAGATCATGCTGTTCTGGCTGTAGTTCAGGGAGCAGACCAGCAGGTCCTCGGGTATCCGGATGTTTCGTTTTTCCGCTTCCAGGCACAGGCCGACGGAGCAGACGTCGTGGGTGCAGATGACCGCCCGGCGTCCGGATCCCGGCTCCAGGCTGAGGATGCGGTCCAGCAGGTCCCGCCCGTTCTGGACGGAAACCAGGCTTTCCAGGATGCGTTCCGGAACGTAGGGCAGGTTGTGGGCTTCCAGCTCACTGCGGTAGATTTCCAGCATTTCCTGGCAGATTATACTGTGGCCCGGATTGATGACAAAATAGATTTTGTCGCACCGGCGCTGCTCAATCAGGTGCTTCATCATCTGCCGGCCGGCCCCGGCCAGCTTCAGGCTTACGGACGGGGTACCGCTGATTTGCAGGTTGATGGCAATGACGGGAATTTTCCTTTTCCGCAGGCGCTCCGCAAAGAGGCTGACCATCCGGTCGCTGGCAAGAACGGATTCCAGGATGCATCCGTCCAGCTGAATATGATCCAGCAGGGAGAAATCCGCGCCTTCTCCCCGGAGGATGAAATGATCCCCGAAATACACCCCGTAATTGGTGATGACATACAGGGCGTAGGGGCCTTTTTCCTTCAGAACCTGATGAACCGCCTGGATAATGATCTGATGGCGCTCAAAATTGGCCGCGCAGATGACCAGGCCGATCCGGTATATCTTCCTGCGGCTGTCTTCCGGAAGTGAAATTTCCTTCTTCATTGCAATCGTCCTTTGTTGCCGGATCTTTCTGGCAGAATACAAAAAAAGCATCGAACCGGACCCATGAAAAACCGCCAGATGCTTTTTCATGGGTCTTTTGATTTGCTGTCTGAATTTCTCCAGATAGAATACCACAGAAAAGGGATTCGGGCAAGGAAATGCGGAGCCGGGAATTTTATTGCAAAACGACCGCAAAACAGGTAGAATGAAGGAGAGTTCGATCAACTGAAAAAATGAGAAACCGAAGGAAACCGGCCGGAAAACCGGGGAAATCCGCCGGGCTTTACGAAAAAGAAAACCAGGCAGGGGAGGGATGGCTTTGATGGAATACCGGGACCCGGAATTTTCCGATCGCTTCAGGCGCCATGAGGACGAACTGAAATGGCTGTACTATGAGCTGTACCATTCCGATGAAAAAGCCTATGCCGGCTTTACGGAGATGCTTTACCGCTGCCGGGAGGAGCGCCCCGAATCCCTTCGGGCGGCGGACCGGGAGCGGGAAACGCACCCGGACTGGTATAAAGACCGCCGCCTGACCGGGATGCAGATGTATGCCGGCGCCTTTGCCGGAACCCTGCCGGGAGTCCGCGGGAAACTGGATTATATTGCGGAGAGCGGCGTGAACTGCCTTCACCTGATGCCGCTGCTGGAAAGCCCGAAGGACCGGAGCGACGGCGGATACGCCGTGAGCGATTTCCGGAAGGTACAGCCGGAGCTCGGCACGATGGAGGACCTGCGGGAGCTGGCGGAGGACTGCAGGGCCCGGGGGATCGCCCTCTGCCTGGATTTTGTGATGAATCACACCAGCGAGGATCACGAATGGGCCCGGCGGGCCCGGGCCGGGGAAAAGGAATACCAGGACCGCTATTTCTTCTATGACGGCTGGGAAATTCCGAATGCCTACGAGCAGACGGTTCCGCAGGTGTTTCCCGCCACGGCTCCGGGAAACTTTACCTGGTGCCCGGAGGCCGGAAAAACGGTGATGACCACCTTTCATCCCTATCAGTGGGATCTGAACTATATGAATCCTGCCGTGTTCACCGATATGACGGACAATATGCTGAACCTGTGCAATCACGGGGCGGATACCATCCGCCTGGACGCGGTGCCGTATATCTGGAAAGCACTGGGCACCTCCTGCCGGAACCTGCCCCAGGTGCATACGCTGGTGCGGATGATGCGAATCGCCTGCGAAATCGTCTGCCCCGGGACGCTGCTGCTGGGAGAGGTTGTGATGGAGCCGGACAAAGTGGTTCCTTATTTCGGAACGGTGCAAAAACCGGAATGCCATCTGCTTTACAACGTGACGACCATGGCGACCCTTTGGCATACCGTTGCCACAAAGGATGCCAGGCTGCTGGCGCACCAGATGCGGCAGGTGTTCAGCCTGCCGCGGGAATATACATTCGTGAATTACCTGCGGTGCCATGACGATATCGGGTGGGGACTGGATTTCGGATTCCTGCGGCAGTTTGCACAGGAGGAAGTTCCCCACAAAAAGTTCCTGAACGATTACCTGACCGGAAAATGGAAGGACAGCCCGGCCCGGGGAGAGCTCTACAACGACGATCCGCGCCTGGGGGACGCCCGGCTTTGCGGAACCACCGCCTCCCTGTGCGGCGTGGAGAAGGCCCTGGAAACCGGGGACAGGGAAGCCATGAACCGGGCGCTCCGGCTGGACGGGATGCTGCACGCGTTCATTTTTACCCTTAGCGGGATTCCGGTGCTTTACAGCGGGGATGAAATTGCCCGGCTCAACGATCCGTCCTACCATGACGATCCCCTCCGGAGGGAGGACAGCCGGTACCTGCACCGGGGAGCGATGGACTGGGAAAAGGCGGAGAAGCGCCGGAAGAAAACCACGCCGGAGGGCCGGATGTTTGCCGCGGTCCGGCAGCTGGAGGAAATCCGCAGAAAGCATCGGGTGTTTGACCCGAAGGCGGACGTCTGGGTGCTGGATACAGGAAATGAGCATGTGCTGGGAATCGGCCGGTATTATTGCGGGGAACAGCTGCTGGCGCTGTTCAACTTCCTGGACCAGCCGCAGAAGGTCCGGCCGGGGGATGAAAAAGCCTATACGGACCTGATCAGCGGAAAGGAAGGCGATGCCGGAACCGTCCGCCTGGAGGCCGGAGGCTTCCGCTGGCTGCTGCATCAGTTCTGACCGGAGGAGCGAAGCCCCGGCGATCCAAAGCCCGTTAATGCCCATATGGAACACTACGGCCAGCAGCTGCGTTCCGGCCGGAAGCCCGGATGAACGATTGACAGCGGTGCGGTTTTCAAGTTAAAATCTGATTACTGCAAAGAGCAAATATCGTTAAGGAAGGCAAGGAGAAAGATGAGCGTGAAAGGAAGAAAGCAATTTCTGGAAACGGTGGCCGGGAATCCGTTGGTTGCCCGGTATGTGAAGCTGTTCCGTATGCCCCTGTTTTTAACGGTGCTGGATGACGAACTGAAGAAAAATGACGATTCCGTCTGGGAAAGCGAAAGCACAATCCGGGAAACGGCCTCCAGGGTCATGCCGGCTACTTTGCAGCAGTTCAGCATTCCGCAGGAGGAGATCAGCAACGTGATCGATCAGTGCGTGAAGGAGTATATGCAAAAATAAGGGGCGGGGAAACGGCTTCAGCCGGTTGGATTTCAACGCCGCAGGAAAAAGCGCAGGCCTTTGAAAAGGGTCAGCGCTTTTTTGCGGCCCGGTTTCCCGTTTGCGGCACCGGCTGTTTCATGGTATATTTTACAGGCTTTCCGGGATTCGGACCCCGGGCGGAACGCGCGGCGGCCGGAGACGGACGATGACGGGGAAACGGAAGCACACAAAAAGCAAATTTGCACGGAAGGCGGGGGAACAGGATGCGGTGGAAAAGCAGGTTTGACCGGACCATGCTGGCAGCCATTTTTACCCTTGCCTGGCCGACCATGCTGGAACAGCTGACCCAGACCGCCGTGCAATACATTGATACCGCCATGGTGGGCTCCCTGGGGACCGAGGCAACGGCGGCTGTAGGCGCCACCTCAACGGTGAACTGGATGGTCGGCAGCGTGGTGTCCGCCGTCGGCGTCGGATTCCTGGCCTTTATTGCCAGGCAGTTCGGCGCCGGAAAGCCGGACCGGGCCCGCCAGGCCAGTGCCCAGGCGTGCCTGGCGGCACTGGTGCTGGGCAGCCTGCTGACGGCTCTGACCATGGCTGTCGCCGGGCGGGTTCCGGTCTGGATGCAGGTGGATCCCGGCATTCGGGATACGGCTTCCCGGTATTTCAGGATTCTTTACCTGCCCATGATTTTCCGCACGGCCTCCATCCTGTTCGGCATGGTTCTCCGGTCCGCCGGGGATTCCCGCACGCCGATGCGGGTGGGCCTCGCGGTAAACGGGCTGAACGTGGCGCTGAACTTTTTCCTGATTTATCCGTCGCGGCAGATTTCGCTCCTGGGCGTCACGATTCCGGTGCCCGGCGCCGGCCTGGGGGTGGAGGGGGCCGCCTGGGCAAGTGCGGCAGCCTTTGTTTACGGAGGGGTTGCGCTGAGCATAGCCCTCTGGCGCCATAAGGCGATTTCGCCCCGGGGATGTTCCTTCCGCCCGAACGGGGAGGTGCTCCGGGCCTGCGGCCGGGTGGCGCTGCCGAACCTGGGCCAGCGGCTGGCCACTACGCTGGGGTATGTGGTTTTTGCCTCCATGATCAACAGCCTGGGCGGTGTTTCCACCGCGGCCCATACCGTGGCAAATACGGTGGAAAGCCTCTTCTACATTCCCGGCTACGGCATGCAGACCGCGGCGGCGACCCTCAGCGGAAACGCCTATGGGGCCAGGGACCGCGAACGGCTGAAACGGCTGGGCAGCACGGTGATTCCGCTGGAGCTGGCCCTGATGATCGTTTCCGGGAGCCTGCTGTTCCTGCTGGCGGAGCCGCTGGTCCGGATTTTCAGCAGCGATGAAAGCGTCATCCGCCTGGGCGCCACGGTGCTGCGCATGGTGGCTGTGTCGGAGCCCTTCTACGGGATTCCCATTGTTGTGGAGGGACTGATGCAGGGGGTCGGAAAAACCGTGGCGCCCTTTGTATACAATGTGGTGGGCATGTGGGCGGTCCGGATTGTCGGCACCTTTGTCTGCATTCACTGTTTCGGACTGGGCCTGGTGGCGGCCTGGGGATGCATGATCTGTCACAACCTGCTGCTGTTTGCGCTTTTTGTCCGGCATTATCTTTCCGGCCGCTGGAATCCCTTCCACGGGATGCCTCCTGCGGAATCTCCCGGGGAAGCCTCCTGAGCCGCGCCGAAAATGCATGTTTTTTTGACGTTTTTTGAGAAAAAATAAAAAATCCCCCTGCGTCATGGGTTGCTTGTGACGCAGCGTCATATCGTAAAATGGCCGCTGAAAGGAGGTTCGGAGCTATGTCACAGTATACGACAGGAGAGCTGGCGAAAGCGTGCGGCGTTACGGTCCGTACAGTTCAGTTTTATGATCAGCGGGGCATTCTGATTCCCAGCGCGCTGACGGAGGGAGGCCGGCGGCTGTATTCTGCGGAAGATCTGAAAAAGATGAAGATCATCTGTTTCCTGCGGGAAACGGGCCTGTCCCTGGATACCATCGGTCAGCTGATGAAGGAAGAAAATTCGGAAAGCGTGGTTACCGTATTGCTGGAGCAGCAGGAACAGCTGCTCCTGGATGAAATCGGGGAGCGCAGGAAGAAACTTGACCGCCTGACAGAGCTGAAGAAAGGACTGAAAACCGTTTCTTCGGTCAGTACAGAAACCATTGGTGACATAGCAACGGTTATGGAAAACAAAAAGAAAATGGACGCCATGCACAGGAATATGCTGCTGACGGGGCTTCCCGTGAGCATCCTGCAAATTGGTTCCATCCTGCTCTGGGTTCTCAAAGGGATCTGGTGGCCTTTCGTTCTGTGGCTTGCAGTGGCAATTCTTTACGCAGTGATCTGGTCATGCTACTACTTCGGGCACACGGCCTATATTTGTCCTCAGTGCCACGAGGTTTTCAGGCCCGCATTCAGGGAAGCATTCTTTGCGGCGCATACACCGAAGACCCGGAAGCTGACCTGCGTCAAGTGCGGTCATCACGGATTCTGCGTAGAGACATGGGGAGGAAAAACCAAATGAAAAAGGTGATTTCGGCAATTTTGGCTTTGATGGTTATGCTGGCCGTGTGCGGAAGCGCCGGGGCAGAGAATGCAGGGAGAAAAATGGAAACGGCCGCGGATGCGGATGAATTTATTGCGGGATTCCTGGGAGAGCATCCGGAAGAGCTGGAAAATACGTGGGCATTCTCCGCTCAAATGGAGGCTGCACTCAAACAGCTGGGCGGAACGGCTGGCATGGCAAAGCAGCTGGCGGCACTGGGAAGTCCGGAAACCGTACTGCCGGCATATGAAGCAGAGGCGGGAGGACTGAAGATCTTCCATGTTCCCTGTGCTTTTTCCGCCATGAAAGCGGACCTGATCCTGGCTGTGCAGGATGGGGTCATCGCAGGCCTGCAAACCGGCATCTACAGTGGCAACAGGGAGGAACCAAAAAAAGAATCGGATGCCTTTGACGCCATTGAGCTGGCCCTGCCGGTTCCTTCGCTGGGGGAATTGCCCGGAATCCTGACGGTGCCGAAGGGAGAAGGGCCTTTTCCGGCGGTGGTTCTCCTGCAGGGATCCGGCGCCAGCGACAAGGATGAATCGATTATGGAACTGAAACCCTTCCGTGACCTGGCGGAAGGCCTGGCAGAAAAGGGAATTGCGGTATACCGCTTTGACAAACGGACCTACACCTACGCCGTAAACATGGCAACCGACCCGACGATCACCCTGAAGGAAGAATATCTGGAGGATGCCGTGAATGCCCTGCAGCTGCTTGCCGCCCAGGACAGGATAGATCCGGACCGCCTCTATGTGCTTGGTCACAGCCTGGGAGGAAACGCAATTCCGGCTGTTGCCCGGGAACTGGAAAAAGCACCGGTAAAAGCCAGGGGTTTCATTATGATGGCGGCTTCGCCCAGGCCGCTGGAGGTACTGATGCGGGAACAGTATGAATTTCTCTATTCCCTGATGCCGGAAATCACAGCCGAGCAGCAGGCGGAAAAGGACAGCCTGTTTGCGGAACTGGATAAATTGCAGGACCTGGATGCGCTGGACGTGGAAACCCAGGTGGCCGGGGCTTACCCCGCTTACTGGAAATGGCTGGCGGACTACGATATCCTGCAGGCCGCGGAAGAAATCTCCGTACCGGTTTTGCTGCTGCAGGGAGAGGAAGATTACCAGGTGACCCTGGAAGACTTCGGAATCTGGAAAGACGCGCTGGGAGAAAAAGAAAACTGGCACCTGATTTCCTATCCGGGCCTGACGCATCCCTTCACCGCAGGCAGGAAAACGGAGGGAGCGGAGATTTATACCCGCCCGGATCATGTGGACGCCCGGGTGATTCAGGATATTGCGGATTTCATTGTCCAAACCGGGAATTAACCGGGAAAAACCAAAAACAAATACCGCCGCCGGCAGGCTGTGTGCCCCGGTGGCGGTATTTGCGTTGTTTATGCTGCTTTCAGGATCAGTCGCGGACGTCTTTTCCGGTTTTTTCTTCGAAAGAACAACATGAACGATCGAACAGGCAAATCTGGTAAAAACCGGTCCGCCATGGTATAATTTCCGGTGAAGACGGACGTACAGGGCTTGTCAGGGAGATATAACCGGATATACTTTTTGTCAGAAAGGCAGGGAGAATCATGACGGAAGAAATGAAAAACTGTTCCTACTGCAGCGAGGGAAAGCTGCTGGATGCCTTCGGGATCAAAATCTGCGAACTGCCCATGTCCAAGGTGATCCTGTTCCGGGAGCAGAGCCACCGGGGCCGGGTGATCGTGGCATGCAGGAAACATGTGGATGATATTACCGGACTTTCCCGGGAAGAACGGATACAGTTTATGGAGGATGTCAACCGTACGGCGGAGGTGCTTCACGAACTGTTCCATCCGGACAAGATCAATTTCGGCGCTTACGGGGACACCATGCATCACCTGCACTTTCATCTGGTGCCGAAGTACAGGGACGGGTTTGAATGGGGCGGCGTTTTTGCCATGAATCCGGGCCGGGAAACGCTGACGCCGGAACAGTATGAGGAACTGATTGCCCTGATTCGTTCAAAGCTTCAGGGCTGATAAACCGCAGGGGGAAAACACATTTCACGAAAAAAGAAAAACAGGGTGCTCCGCATTACGGAAAAAGCCAGTCAGCCTGCCGCGCAGATTTCCTGCCGGCGGGAGGGACTGGCTTTTTCCGGTGGCCCTGAAGCGGCCCGTTTATCGAAAGAAGGGGCGGCTTACCGCTTAATGTCGTAATTCATGTTCATCAGGTTCCGGATGGTCTGCACGTCATCAATAATGTTGGCATCGCCGTTGATCGTATGCTTGATCACGCTGGAGGCAACCGCGAAATTCAGGATATCCATGGGACGGTCCTCGTGCATCATGGCGTAGATCAGTCCGGAGGCGAACGCGTCTCCGCCGCCGACCCGGTCCAGGATGGTGAAAGTGAACAGCTTGCTTTCAAAGGTGTGCCCGTCATACCACATGAAGGCTTTCAGGCTGTTTTCCGAACCGGAATGCGCGTAGCGCACGTGGCGGGCAATGCATTTCAGGTTCGGGTAGGTCCGGATGAAAGCCTGGAAAATTTCATCCTGCTGTTCATAGGAGGGCTGCAGCGGAACGCCGTCCTTCCAGTCCCCGAGGGAAGGATTTTCAGGATCCCTGTACAGATGGTAGGGCTCGATTCCGAGCAGCACGTCCACATAGGGGAGGCAGCGGGTGCAGTAATCCCGCGCCTCCTCCCAGCTCCACAGGGAGGAACGGAAATTTCCGTCAAAGGACACGGTCAGTCCGAGTTCTTTGGCGGTTTTCAGCATTTTCAGCACCAGTTCGGCACAGCCCGGCCCCAGCGCCGGGGTAATTCCCGAAAGATGCAGCCAGGTAAAATCCTTCAGCATGGCGTTCAGATCCACGCCGGAAAAGTCATATTCCGTGATGGCGGAATGCTTCCGGTCGTAAATAACCTTGCTCGGGCGGATGCCGTATCCCGTTTCCAGGTAATACGTTCCCAGCCGATGGGTAGGGGTTTCCTCCGGCGTGGAAAGAATGACGGGCGTACAGTGCACATCATTGGAGCGCAGGGCACGCACCGCGCTTTTTCCCAGGCTGTTGTCCGGAACAACGGAAAAGAACGTTGCGTCTGTTCCCAGGTTGGCCAGCGCCAGGGCGATGTTTGCCTCCGATCCGCCGTAACTGGCTTCAAAGCTGTTGGCTACCCGTATTTTGTCGTAGTTCGGCGGTGTGAGACGCAACATGATTTCACCCATGGTAATGAAACGGTGATCCGAAGAGTGCCCCCGCAGGAGCGGATTTTCATGCCGCATGGTTTTCCCCTCATTCTGTTTTTTTTCGTATTATACCAAAAATAATCCGGGATGACAAATTCATCCGTCCGCCTCCGCCGCTTCGATCCGCACGGTCCGCAGGACTTCTCCCGTTTCCTTCGTAATGATCCGCAATCCGCAGTCCCACCGGCCGAGGAGCCTGCCGTCCGCATAGATTTCAGCGGCCCGTCCGCTGCTGCGGATGGCGTAACGGTGCTGATAAAACTCCGCCCGGTATTCATAGGGCGCTCCTGTGCCGAGGCTGAACCAGACCTGTCCGAGGTACGGGCAGATTCCGTAATGATGCGCCGTGTATTCCAGGCACGCCAGCATGGTGGGCCCGTAGGCATCCTGGACGGATTCGCCGCAGCCTTCGTTTACCGGCTGGTGGGTGTCCGTGCTGATCAGGGAGGCCTTTCCGGTAAACGGATCATACTGCTGGGTAAACCGGCAGTGATTCCGGCCGACCGCATCCATGAGTTTTTGTCCCAGCGCCGTTACCGTCTGATGATAGCCGTATCGTTCGAGCGCCAGGATGGCCCGCTGGTACGTCAGCCCTTCCGGCTGCCCGCTCCAGTTGTTTTCCGGCGCGTTGCGGAAAGCCGGATCATTGGCCGCCACGCTGGGAAGCGGGAAGGGTGTCCAGAATTCCGAGGCGTTCAGCAGGTGTTCCTTCACAAAGCGGTCCGCCATACGGGGGGACAGGCTGCCCCAGTACATGCACCGCAGGGGGTTGTGGCAGAGAATACGGATGGGTTTTCCGTGCCTGTCCCTGTCAAACAGCGCCCCTTCCTGCTCATCCCACAGGCCCTTTTCCAGGGACGCGGCTACGGCTTTCGCCTTTTTCCGCCATGTTTCCTGCACCGGATCTCCCTGGATCCGGCAGATTTCGGCCAGGGTATCCCTCGCGGCAAAGCTCCAGCTGGTTACGTCCATACTGGCCATGGGAACAACCTGATATCCTTCCGGGGGTGCGTCCTCTTCCCACCAGCAGGGAGCGTCCCCGTAGCGAAGGGCATTGTCCTCTCCGGTATCATAAACGCAGAAAGAGGAAAGCAGTCCGTTTCCTGAAAGATGCCGGGTTTTCCATAAACAGGCGTCAAACCGGATCAGCGTTTCCTTCAGCTGTTCGAGATAATCCCTGTCTTTTCCCGCCAGGTAATACAGATTCAGCGCCGGGAAAGGGAAACAGAAGCCCTGGTATTTGTTGAACTGCGGCTCGACTTTTCCGCCTGTACACTGAATGGATCCGGGAAGTCTTCCGTCTTCCCGCTGATAACGCATAAAGAGAAGGCAGTTGTTCAGGGCTGCCTGCAGGTTTCGCAGGGCATACATTTCTCCGCCCATGGGCTGTGTTTCAAGCCAGATTTTTTCATATCCGCCGCCCTCCACCAGCACGGGATCCGTGCCGAAAAGCCGCAGGTTCAGGCGGCTTTTTGTTTCCGCGGCATCATAGATCCGCTGGAGCTGATCGTTTTCCGTGCGGAACGAAACGCTTGTTTCGGGCAGCGTCATTTCGTTTTTTCCTCCCTTGTCCGGATTCTGTTCACAACATGAAAATTGTATCATCTGAACCCCTTTTTGGACAGGAGCTAAAATTCTGCATATCCTTCCGGATGCCGGAAACCGTTGAAAAATCAACGGTATGCAAAATTTTCGCTTCTTCCTTTTTTGCTTTCGGCTGCTGATAATGAGGGTGCAAAATGAAGCAGACCGTTTTTCTGAATACACCGAAGGAGGTTCCCTGATGAGCATCTCCGTTTCCACTTCCCCCCGACGCGGAAGCCTGAAGCACAGGGCGGCAATGACCCTGCGCCGGGACTGGCAGCTCTGGGTCCTGATGCTGCCCTGCCTGACCTTCTTTATTGTGTTCTGTTATTTCCCGATGTACGGCGTACAGATTGCTTTCCGGGATTACAAGGCGGCCTTCGGGATTACCGGAAGCCAGTGGGTCGGGCTGAAATATTTTGAAAAGTTTTTTACCAGCTATTATTGCGGAAGGATGTTCCTGAACACTTTCCTGCTGAACTTTTTCGGCCTGCTCTTTGGCTTTCCGATTCCGATCCTGCTGGCCATCCTGCTGAACCAGCTGAACCGGAAGCGCTTCAAGGGCTTTGCACAGACCGCCATCTATGTACCGCACTTTATTTCCACCGTGGTCCTGGCCGGAATGATCTACCTCTTTTTCTCTCCGACCAACGGGATCATCAACCACCTGATTACCGCGGCCGGCGGGAAAAGCATCTATTTTATCATGGAGGCCGGCTGGTTCAGGCCGCTGTTCATCGGTTCAGAGATCTGGCAGAACGCCGGCTGGAATACCATCCTGTATATCGCGACGCTGACCAGCATCGATCCGCAGCTGTATGAGGCGGCCACCATCGACGGGGCCACCCGCTGGGAAAAAATCCGGCATATTGACATTCCGCACCTGGTTCCCATCGCGGTCATGATGCTGATCCTGAACTGCGGGTCCCTGCTTTCCTCCAATACGGACAAGGCGCTGCTGCTGCAGACCAGCGGGAATATGGCAACCTCTGACATCCTGGGGGTGTATGTTTACAATGTCGGCATTGCCGCATCCAAAGCCCAGTATTCCTATGCCTCCGCCATCGGCCTGTGCCTGAATGTGATTAACTTCGCGATCATTATGCTGGTGAACGCCGTTTCCCGCAAAATGAGCGATATCAGCCTGTTTTAGGAAGGGAGGGAAAGCCATGACCGCGCTTGCCGTGAAAAAGAAGAACCGCGTGCGTGAAACCCGGAAAGACCGGATATTCAACGGGATCAACATTGTTTTCTGGATCATTGTGCTGTTTATTGTGCTCTATCCGCTCTGGCTGATTCTGATCGCCTCCGTTTCGGATCCGGACGCCGTGCTGCAGGCCAGGGTTCTGCTGTGGCCGGTGGATTTTTCCCTGATGGGCTATGAAGCGGTGTTTCAGTACAGCGAGCTCTGGGGAAGCTACCTGAATTCCATTTTCTACACCGTTGTGGGCTCCGGCCTGAGCGTTATCGTTTCCCTGGCGGCGGCATATGCCCTTTCCCGCCGTTTTGCGGGCAAGAAGCTTGTGAACCTGGCCATCACCTTCACCATGTTCTTTTCCGGCGGCCTGATTCCGATTTTCCTGAACATCCGGGACCTCGGCCTTTACAACACCCGGGCTGTGATGATCCTGATGAACCTGGTTTCCGTCTGGAACCTGATGGTTGCCCGGACCTATATCCAGACCAGTATCCCCAACGACCTTTATGAAGCGGCAGTGATCGACGGCGCGGATCATTTCACGTATTTCTTCCGGTGTGTGCTTCCGCTTTCCGGAACGATCGTGGCCGTCCTGGCGGTTTATTACGGCGTGGCGCGCTGGAATGATTATTTTACCGGCCTGGTCATGCTGCGGGACAGGAGCCTCTATCCCCTCCAGCTGGTGCTGCGGGAAATCCTTGCGTCCCTGACCTCCACCGGCTCCTCGGATACATTCTTCGCTGCCTATGCGGATAACCTGGGAGGACTGCAGGAAGCCCTGCGCAAGGCGGAGGTGGCCAAATACTGCTGCATTGTGGTTTCCACGGTTCCTGCCGTGCTGCTGTATGTTTTCATGCAGAAATACTTTGTCAAGGGCGTCATGATCGGCTCCCTGAAGGGATGAGGCGCTTCCGGCCGCCGGCGGAGCGGTGAGGAAGAGAACACGGATGTGTATTCTGGGGCTTCGGGCCCTGAAATAAAAAAGGAGGATACCCGTATGAAGAAACTCGTTTCCCTGCTGCTGGCCTGCTGTATGCTGTTCAGCCTGAGCGCCGCCTTCGCGGAGGACAAGGTGGAGCTCACCGCCTTCCAGTACGCGCTGGAGAACCAGAACACTGATTTCAACAACCTTTGGTTCTTTAACGAGCTGGAACAGAAGACCAATACCCACGTTACCTTCCAGATGGTGAAGGACGCCGACTGGGCGACAAATGTCAACCTGATGTTTGCCGTGCCGGACCAGATGCCGGACATGATCATCCGCCATGCCGTGGATGTGGAAGAATACGGCGTTTCCCAGGGACTGCTGCTTCCGCTGGATGAATACCTGACGGAAGAAATCATGCCCAATTATGTCAGCCGCCTGAAGATCAACAACGCCGGCGATTCCATTCCGGCCAGCGACGGAAAAACCTATTACATCGGTTTCCTGATGGCGCAGAACGTAAACCATACCGGAACCTGGTATGTCCATCAGAAAGAGCTGGACAAGCTGGGCAAGACGGTTCCCACCACCATCGATGAGGTTACAGAGCTGCTTCGTGCCATGAAGGCCGACGGAATCAAGTGGCCTTTCTCCGCTTCCTATACCCAGTTCGGACCGGAAACCATCTGGAATCAGTTCGCCTCTTTCGGGGTGCCGGAGAATACGTATTACTACTTTATCGATGAGAACAACAAGGTCCGGTTCACCTGTGAACAGGACGGCTGGCGCGCCTGCGTCGAATGGCTGCACCAGCTGTATGAGGAAGAACTGATGGATCCGGAATCCCTGACCCAGGACTCCAATCTCTGGGCCAATAAAGTCAATGACGGCGAGGTGGGCTATTTCTGCTACCTGCGGCTGATCAACACGGCCATCAAAGCGGAAAACGTGGAGAATTTCAAGTCGATCCTCCCGCCTGCCGCGAACGGTTTCAAGGCCTGCGTATCCCAGATCCTGGAAGTGCCGGAAGCAGGCGCCTATCTGACCAGGAACTGCAAGGACCCCGTGGCTGCCCTGAAGTGGATTGATGCCCAGCTGGAAACCGAAACCATGATGGTTTCCCTCAACGGAAAGGTTGGAGAGCAGATTGTCCTGAACGACGAGGGCAAGTATGAAGTGATTGATATTCCGGCGGATAACGGCCTGTATCAGTTTGTACCGGTAACCATGGGACAGTTCTTTGCGCCGGGCGATTACTACACCTCCATTTACCAGATGGCTCCCCATCGGGTGGAACGCTACGAGGACAGCAAATGGTACGCCGAGGCCGGCGTGCTTGAGCCGAAGAGCTTCCAGTATCTGCGTGACCTGAGCAAGCTGAGCAACGAGGATGCCACCGAAGCGTCCGATATCTACACCGAGCTGCAGAAGCTGGTGGAGGAATCCTTCGCGAACTTTGTCCGCAACGGTGTGACGGATGACAGCTGGAACAGCTTCCTTGCGCAGGCGAAAGCCATCGGTTCCGAGCGCTATATCGAACTGTACCAGAATGCCTATGATGCATACCTGGCAAAGTAAATCCTTGAATGCCGCGGCCTGAGATGCTACAATATCCGCATCGAAAGCCGCCGGGCACCGCCGCAGGGCATGCTCCCGCCGGCGGTGCCCTTTTGCCGTATAAAGGAGTACATATGAAGCGTACCATCAAACTGATCTGCCTGCTTGCGGCAGCTGTTTTCCTGCCGGCGGGGTGTTCGTCTCCGGATCCTGTTTCAAAGGAATCTCCCGGCGCTTCGGAATCATATACCGCGCTGCAATATGAAATCGACAACATCGCGGTTGATTTCAGCAGCATGTGGTACTATCAGCAGATTGAAAAGCAGACAGGCGTCCATGTGGATTTTACCGAGGTCAAGGATTCGGAGTGGAGCAGTTCGGTGGCCCTGGCCTTTGCCCAGGGCAAAATGCCGGATATGATTCTGCGCGGCTCCCTTGATATCGAGGAATACGGTGTAACCCGGCACCTTCTGGTTCCGCTGGATGAGTATATTGACAAGGGATTCCTGCCCAATTATGCCGCCCGGATGGACGCGGCCGGCCTTCGGCAGCAGCTGACTGCTTCCGACGGCCACATCTACCAGCTGGGTTTCCTGATTTCCCAGGATGTCAATACCAACGGCCATTTTTTCATCAACCGGAAGTGGCTGGACGCGCTGAAGCTTCCTGTTCCGGAAACCACAGGGGAGCTGACGGAGGTCCTGCGTCATTTCAGGAACGATGACCCGAACGGGAACGGCCTTCGGGATGAAATTCCCCTGGAGTTTACCTTTGACGATAACACCACCGGGATTTACAATCTTTTTTCCTTCTTCGGGCTTCCGCTGAACGAGGACTTTGTTTATCCGGACCGTCAGGGGAAGGTGCGCTTTGCCCCGGAGGAAGACGCGTTCTTTGAGGCTGCAGGCTGGCTTCATCAGCTGTATCTGGAAGGGCTGCTGGATATTGACTTCATCAGCCAGGGCAGCAGCATCTGGGCGGCAAAAGTCAATGAAGGCAATATCGGGATGTTCAGCTACTGGCGTTTGCAAAACACCGCACTGAATCCCGGAATCACAGCCGATTATGAAATCATGCTGCCGGTGCATGCGGAGGGAACGACGGCCTGCCTTCCCAGGAATATGGATATTATTGAATTCGGGGCGGCGCTGACGGTTGGCAACCGGAATATCGAAGCCTGCCTTCGGTGGCTTGACGCGCAGTTTGAAACGGAAAACATGCTTGTGTCCCAGAACGGTCCTCTCGGGGATACGCTGATCCGGCGGGAAGACGGGAGGTATGAAGTTGCCTACGTGCCCGCGGATAACGAGCTTTACCAGACCGTTCCCGTGATCTGCGGACAGTTTTTTGCCCCCGCGGAGTACTATGCCTCTGTTTATGTTCCCGCGGCCCATCGCCGGGAAAAGGCCGACTACTGCGAACGATACGAGCAGGCGGGCGTTCTTGAACCGGTATCCGCCAAAGTGCTGACGGCGGTGGCGGCAAAAACCACGGCGGAGTCTTCTGAAACGGCCCGCCTGAAAACAAAGCTGAAATCCATTGTGGATGCCGGGATTGTCGAAATGGTTACCCAGGGCGTAACGGAAGAGCGCGTTGAGGCGTTCCGCCGCCATCTGAAGGAAAACGGGTGTGAAGAGTACTGCCAGGTTTACCAGCAGATTTATGACCGCTGGAAGGAGAAATAAGCGTGATCAAAAAGAGCCGGTCCTCTGTCTTCATCCGCTATGCCCTGTCGTACATCGCGGTTGTACTGCTGCTTTTTTTCAGCATTACCGGCTATCTGTATGTCCGGCTCAGCGGGAATTCCCGGGAGGACTTTATTGACAACCAGATCAACCGGCTTTCCCGGATCGCAAACCAGCATGAGAGCTATATTTCCGCCATGATGAATATGGCAGAGGAAATCGGCATGAGCCCCGATATCGAGTTTTTCCGGTATGATGAGGAGCCCTGGAAGGCCTATGACCTGCAGCTGAAGCTGGTTCCCTATACCTCCACCGCCACTTTCTGTGACCAGGTTTTCCTGTATTTCTTCGGGGACGACAGGATCTATTCTTCCGCCTCCTCCATGGAGATATCCCTTTTTGCACGGATGATGCGGTATGAGTTCCTGCCCATGGAGCGGCTGATTTCCATGATCAGCACTACGGACAGGCTGACCGTTATTCCGGCCCAGCAGGTATCCTCCACGCTGGTGGACAGCTCCCGCGTTGTGACGTTCCTCGTCCCCCTGGGGTCTGCCCCCGGCACGGGAAAAGGCGTACTGGTTTTCCTCATCAAGGATAACGTTTACCAGACCCTTTTCGCGGATGCCATTGAAGGCCATCTCAATACCTATATTTTCCAGAATGACGTGCTGCTCTCCTCAGCTGAAGAGCTGTCTGTTCCCCCGGATCAGCTGGATCCCTCACAGGAGAATCCCTCCCGGTCCTTCCGCTGGGACGGACAGGAATGGACGCAGGTGACGTTTTCCAGCAAAACCCGGGGCCTGTCCTATGCAACCGTCCTGAGGAATTCCGATATTACATCCTCTGTAACGCAGCAGATTTTAAGCAACCTGGCAATCCTTCCGGCGTTTGTGTTACTGTCCCTGATTCTCGCGCTGTGGATGGCCAACCGTCACGCCCGGCCGATCCGGGCGATTACCGGCCTTCTCTCCCGCCAGGAAGAGGAGGCCTCCACGGACGAACTGCAGCAGATTTCCACCGGGATCCGCCGGCTTACGACCCGGAACCAGGAGCTGTCCTCCAGGCTGGACAGCGCGATTCCCGTGCAGCGGCATGATTTTGTTTTCAGGTTTGTAAAGGGACGCTTTTCCTCAAGAGACGAGGCTGTTTCCGCTGCGCGTGCCGTGGGACTGGAGATTGACCGCGCCGTTTATGCAATCGTCCTGTCCGCCGGAACGGGCGGAAATGATCATCCGCTGGACCTGAACGCGGCTCCCTTTACCCGCTTTTCCGGATATTCAGGAGCAGGCGTTGAACTGGTGGCGCTGAAAGCCAGTCTCTACCTGATCTTTGCCGACAGCCCGGAAATGCTTCCGGAAATGGCTGAAACCATCCGCATGGAAGGTGAAGCGGGGGGAGAGCCCTGTGTGACATCGCTGTCCCTTTCCCACGCGGACTTTGAAGAAGCATCCGCGGCCTATCTGGAAGCCTTCTCCGCCTATGAAAACCGTTTTGTGATGGGAAGCCGGAAAGTGCTCCGCTACAGCGATATTTCCACGAACCTTCCGAAAATACTGCCGCAGGCGCGCAGGATCACCACCGCGATCAGCCAGGCGCTGGTCCTCGGGAACCGGGAAGTCCTGGACGGACGGATCAACGACCTGCTGCATTTCCTGAAGAATACCAACATGTCGCCTTTTGCATTCCGGATGATCTACAGCGACGTGATCAATTCCCTGGTGCATATGCATTCCGCCGCGCTGTCCGACGGAAGTTCCGTACAGGAAACCTACAATAATATTTTTTCCCTGACCTCCTGCCAGTCGATTGACGACCTGGACGAACTTCTCCGCGGCCTGTGCGACCGCCTGCTGAGCGAGGAGCCTTCCGAAGAAGACCCTGTTCAGGAGGAAGATGAGATCGGGCAGGTTGTGCGTTATATGGAAGAACATTTCAGCGATCCTGAAATTTCCATGACCGCGCTGGCGGATTCCTTCGAAATTTCCACAACCCGTTTCAGCCTGGCGTTCAAGGAAAAGATGGGAATGTCTCCCCTGGAATACCTGACCCTCCTGCGGGTGGAACATGCCAAAGAACTGCTGGCCTCGACGGATATGACAATCCGGGAAATCAGTGCGCAGACCGGTTACTACGACTCCGGTTCTTTCATCCGCCGTTTCAAGCAGGTTACCGGTGAGACGCCTCTCCAGTACCGCCGCGGACGGGGCGGACAGGGTTCGGCGCCGGATATCGGTCCGGAAGGGAAGGCTGATTCATTATAAAGGAAAAGAGGAACCGCAGAATGCTTCGTACAGATCAGATCAATATCCGGGACCCGTTTGTTCTTGTGCATAACGGAATGTATTACCTTTACGGAACCCGCGGCGAAACCTGCTGGGGTCCCGCGGACGGATTCGACGTCTATACCGGGCGGGACCTGGTTTCCTGGGAAGGGCCGTTTGTCTGTTTCCGGAATGACGGATCCTTTTGGGCGGACCGGAATTACTGGGCTCCGGAAGTTCATTTCCGGCAGGGATATTTTTACATGTTTGCCAGCTTCAAAAGCGAAAGCCGGCGGCGGGGAACCGCCATCCTGCGGTCCGCGTCGCCCCTCGGCCCGTTTGAACCGTGGTCGGAGGGACCGGTTACGCCGGAGGACTGGGAATGCCTGGACGGAACCTTTTACGTTTCGCCGGACGGAACCCCCTATATGGTTTTCTGCCATGAATGGGTCCAGGCCGGGGACGGGGAGATTCATGCCATGCCGCTCACGGAAGACCTGCGGGCGCCCGCGGGAAAGCCGTTCCTGCTCTTTCGGGCTTCCGATGCCCCGTGGAGCCGCAAAGTACATCACTCCTCCGGGATCGACGGAACGGTAACGGACGGCCCTTTTCTCTGGCGGAAGGAGGACGGAACGCTGCTGTGCCTCTGGTCCGGTTTTTCCGAAAAAGGATACGCCCAGGGGCTGGCCGTTTCAGACAACGGCGATATCGACGGACATTTTACCCAGCTGGAACCCCTGTTTCCGGAGGACGGCGGCCACGGCATGCTTTTCCGGTCGATGCAGGGAGGGCTGTTTCTTGCGCTTCACAGTCCGAACAAACATCTTCTGGAACGTCCTCGTTTCATTCCGGTCCGGCTCTGAGGAAAAAGACTGCAGCCCGGCCTCCTGTTCCTGTGGACATGATTCCGGAGAAATGGTAAAATCCGTTTGTCCGGCGCAACAGAACAACGGCGGAGCTTCGGTGAAACCGCTGCAATTGGCATATGCAGATTTATGCAGATTGTGCGGGGCAGGGGGGGATAACGTGTTCCTTGACTACCTGATCCAGAACTGGGCAATGATCCTTACCGGGATTGCCTTTGCCATTTCTTTGAAAATAACGGGTTTCCAGGACAAAGGTTCTGTAAAACGGATGTATATCCTGATTGCCGGTGTTTTTCTTCTTTCGGTCGTTGTGTTTGAAGAGTTTTACCTGGCCGATCTCGGCGGATACCGGACGTCCCGGATCATCCTGATGGCTGTCCGGTACAGCGCGACGCCGATGATTGTCGCGATGATTCTCTATGCGCTGCAAAAGAAAACAAGGTGGATTGTCTTTATTCCCGCGGCAGCGCTGACGGTGATCAATGTCATTTCCATCTTCACCGGTGTTGTTTTCGGCCTGGCGGAGGACGGAACGCTGCAGCGGGGCCCCCTCGGCTACCTTCCGTATATCGTTCCCGGGCTTTACGGGGTTTACCTGATCTTCGTTCTTTACAAAAAGAGCAACAAGCTTTATACGGAAATCATTCCGCTTGTCTTTCTCGGGCTTGCATTTGCTTCCGGTGTTTTCCTTCCGTTCATTTTCGGAAGGAACTTTGCGCAGATCTTCTGCACCACCATTATGATTGCCCTGTTTGTCCATTATGTTTTTTCCATCCATCACCTGAGCAAAATCGATCCCCTTACCCGGGTGCTGAACCTCCAGGCGTTTTATGATGACAGCACAATCAATCCGGAAGATATTACGGCGCTGATTTCCCTGGACATGAACGGCCTGAAGGAAATCAACGACACCCAGGGCCATGCGGCCGGTGACCGGGCTTTGATTGCAATCACGGAATGCTTTACCGGCGAACTGAACAGCCGGCAGGCTGTTTACCGGATCGGCGGCGATGAATTTGTGATTATCTGCCGGAAAACATCGCAAAGCGAAGTGGAGGAACTGATTGAACGTATTATGCACAAGCTTTCCGAGACAGAATACACCAGCGCCGCCGGATACTGCTACGGGGGGAACGGCAAAAAGTCCATCAGTGAAATGCTGAAAAAGTCAGATGAAATGATGTATGCGGAAAAGGCAAAGTATTATTCAAACACCAAAACAGACCGGAGAAGGAGATGATTTCCCGAAACGGGTTTTCTTTCCCGGCAAAAAAAACAGCAGGGGGCAGGATTTTCCTGCCCCTGCCTGTTAACCGGGGGAGAGGCGATTATTCTTTTCCGGAATCATCGGAATGCACATGAATGGTGGGAATGCCGTCTTCCCCAACGGTCGGCTCCGCCGGATCGTCCTCGTTTTCTTCACCTTCGGGGCATCCTTCCGGATCATCGGCGGACAAGTCATCCCAGACTTTCCCGATTTCTTCCTTCACGGTTTTTGCGGCGGAGGCCGCGGTGTTTGCGACGGAACCCGCCGCTTCCTTCACGGCTTTCCCGATATCAACTTCCTTGCCGTCCTCATTTTCCAGGTGAATATTGCATCCCAGAAGCGGCGCGGCAATCATGCCGGCGATGCTCAGCTTCGGTGCAATCAGCAATCCGGGCAGGGCCAGGATTCCGGGAACATTCACGATTTCCTTGCCGTCCCGTTCAACCTTTACACGATATCCGGTCAGTTCATCCAAAAAACTCTTTGCCATGTTTATTTCCTCCTTGTTCTGTTTCTTTCGCTTCGGCGTTTTGCCTGTGCCGGTCATTTCCTGACCGCGAACCCATGATAACATCAGGAAAGGTCAGGATACAGGATTATCGGGGAGAATTATAAGGGGTTATTCCGCTCCGGAAAGAAAAAAGAGGCCAGGCAGCCAATCAGCTGGATATCCTCCCCGATGGTCACCATTTCATCGGCGAGGATTTTCACGCCGGCGTTCAGTATGGCGTCCTTCGCCCCGGGGACCCAGTCCTCCACCAGGCCGTCGTGATTTCCGTAAACATAATAGATTCCGTATTTCGGCTTCTGTATCGTCTCCAGAACCGAAACAAATTTTTCCGCGTCCGACTCCGCTGTGGTTTCATCGAACAGATCCCCGCCGATCAGCAGCACGTCCGCGTTGCAGGCGTCGATCTGGTCCCGGATGTCCTCATAGGCGTATCCGATCATGGCAACAACGCGCCCTGCAGCTTTTTTTCGTCTTCGGAATGTGATATGATACCGGCAGAAAAAGCCTTTTGTCCGGTAAATAAATTTATGGGGAATGATCGGTTATGAAAAAACAGGTGTTCAATCCTTATCTGCCAAGCTATGAATACATTCCGGACGGGGAGCCCCGGGTATTTAACGGCAGGCTCTATATCTACGGGAGCCATGACCGGTTCAACGGGGAGGTTTACTGCGCCAACGATTACGTGTGCTGGTCGGCGCCGGAAGACGATCTTTCCGACTGGCGTTATGAGGGCGTCATCTACCGGAAGACGCAGGACCCCAGGAATCCCGACGGTTCCCACGCACTGTGGGCTCCGGATGTATGCTGCGGAAACGACGGGCGGTACTATCTGTACTACTGCCTGGATTTCCTGAAGGAGATCGGCGTTGCGGTTGCGGATCATCCTGCAGGCCCTTTCGAGTTTCTTGATTTTGTCCGCCGCCCGAACGGAGAGATTCTCGGCAGCCGGCCGGATGAAATCCGGCAGTTTGACCCTGGGATTTTTATCGACGATGACAAACGGATTTATCTATTTTCCGGCAACAGTCCCCGATACAAACAGACACCGGTGGATAAAGACAGCCTGAAAATGGAACTGGAGCAGGATATGGTTACCGTAAAGAGCGGACCGTATCATAACCTGCCGACCATCAATGACGCGGACGGAACCGAATATGAAGCGCACCCCTTCTTTGAGGCCAGTTCCGTCCGAAAGATCAACGGGAAATATTACTTTATCTATTCATCCTGCTGGATGCATGAGCTTTGCTGGGCCGTGGCGGATTCTCCGCTGGGAGAGTACCGTTTCGGCGGCGTCCTTGTTTCAAACGCCGATATCGGCGTCAACGGCAATACGGAAGCCCTGAACTACCGCGGAAACACGCATGGAAGCGTGGCGTTTGTGAATGGAAAGTGGTACGTTTTTTATCACCGCCAGACAAACCGCCATTTCTTTTCCAGGCAGGCCTGCGCTGAGGAAATATACTTTGACGGGGAGGCTTTCCATCAGGCGGAGATTACTTCCTGCGGCTTGAACGGCGGCCCCCTGAAAGACGAAGGCGCCTATGAGGCGCGCATTGCCTGCCACCTGTACAGTAAAAACGGCACCACCGAGAGCCTGCGGGAGCAGCAGGATGAAAACCATCCGGCATTTACGCAGGAAGGTGAAGACCGGGAGGATCATCCGAACCAGTATATCAGCAATATGACGGACGGAGCCACCGCGGGGTACCGCTGGTTTGATTTCAGATCGGCAAAGGAACTCTCCGTGGAGATCCGGGGCACGGCGGAGGGCGAGTTCGTGGTCCGGGACGGCCGGGGCGGGGCTGTGGCGGCACGGATTCCGGTTTCGCCTTCGGAAAGCTGGCGGGTTTTCACGGCGCCTCTTGAGATTGAAAAGGGAAAACATGCCTTATACTTCACTTTCCGGGGAACCGGCGCGGCGGACTTTATGTCCTTCCGCTTCGGCTGAGCCAAAAAAGAGTCCGGGCCCGGAACGCTGCGGCTGCGGAATGGGAGAATGAGAATGAAAAGGATTGCGTGTTTGTTTCCCGGTATCGGATATACCTGTGACAAGCCGCTGCTGTATTACAGCTGGAAAATGCTCAAAGGCCTGGGATGGGAGGTTGTTCCGGTACGGTATTCCGGATTTCCGGACGGCGTAAAAGGCAACGCGGAGAAGATGCGTCAATGCGCACAGATGGCGCTGGAACAGGCGGAGGAACTGCTGCGGGAGATTGACTGGAGTGAATATGCAGAGATCCTGTTCATCGGGAAAAGCGTCGGAACAGTGGTTTGCGCGGCGTATGCAAAGCGCCGCGGACTGAAATGCCGCCAGATTCTTTTCACTCCGGTGGAGGCGTCATTTGAGTTTGCGGCCCGTGATTCCATTGTGTTTCACGGCACCGCGGATCCGTGGGCGGATACGAAGGCCATTGAAAAAGGCTGCCGGAAGCTGGATATTCCGCTTTATGAAACAGAAAACGCGAATCATTCCCTGGAAACCGGCGACGTGGACACGGATATCCGGGAAATGCGGAAAATCATGAAAACGGTCAGGAGGTTTATCCGGAATGAAACCGGCGGATCCTCACGGCCGCAGGAACCGGAAGAAACGAAGGGGGAATAAACCCTGCTCAGCGCCGGAACAAAAGCACCGGATTTCAGCCTGCCGGACCGGAACGGAAACGTTCGGCCCCTGTCCGGTTTGTTTATGAGCCCTGTCCTTCCTTAAGGATGATGACCGCGTCCGGATCATACTTACGGTCCATGGTGTGGGCCGCCTTCCGGTTGGCGACGGTGTCAAAGACGATGGAGAAATCATAATCCGGGGGATACAGCTCGGAAGCGGGGACGAGGAGCTTCAGGCGGTTATGGCGCACGGCCAGCTTCCGCCCCTGCAGCTGGATGATGACGTTGCCCGCATCATCCGCCGGCCGGAAGACAATCGCGTTCTTTTTATCCGGAAGCAGCAGGACGCTGTCCCCCATGGTGAAGTGCTCAAAATCGCCTTCATTCCGGAGCATGCGGCGCTGCAGGCGGGTGGAGGGAACCGGCATCGGCCGGTACCGTTCTTCCGGAGCGGCTTCCGGGCCGTGATCGGTTACCTGCCGGGCCCGGGCCAGGAGCCCTTCGTCCATTCCCAGCCGCCGGGCAATTTCGATGGCGCAGCTTTTGCCGCTTTTTCCGAGCTCCAGGCGGTAAAGGGGCTGCAGGGAGGCCTGGTCAAAGGCCATCCGGGCGGATACAACATGGTCGGTGTGCTCCGCCCATTGCTTGATCTGCGGGTCATGGGTGGTGACCATAAAGAAGCAGCTGCGGCGGAGCAGTTCTTCCAGGATGGCTGCCGCCAGGCCGGAGCCTTCCGCGGGGTCCGTGCCGCTGCCAAGCTCATCCAGCAGAACCAGGCTGTCCCGGCTGCATTCATGCAGGATCCGGATCACATTGGTCATGTGGCCTGAAAAAGTGGAAAGATTCTGGCTGATGCTCTGGCTGTCGCCGATATCGCAGAGCACCCGGTCCATCATACCGATGACGGTGCCTTGCCTGCAGGGAATATGAAGCCCGCTCTGGGCCATCAGGACCAGCAGGCCTACCGTCCTGAGGCAGACGGTTTTTCCGCCGGTGTTCGGTCCGGTGACCGCGATGCCGGCATCCGGCAGGGACAGATCCAGATTGAGCGGTACGCAGGTATCCGGGTTCAGCAGCGGATGCCGGGCATCCGCCAGGCAGATCCGGCGCTCTGCCGTGATTTCTGCCGGACGGGCTTTCATTTCCAGGCTCAGCTTTGCCCGGGCAAAGAGCACATCCAGGTCTGTCATGACGCGGACTGCGTCTTTCAGCGGCTGCGCTTCGGCAGCAACCCGGCCGCTGAGCTCCCAGAGGACCCGGCGCTCTTCCGTATCCAAATCGATCATCAGCTGGTCCAGTTCCTGGCGCAGGGACCGGACAGCGGAAGGCTCCATGAATACGGTGGAACCCTTTCCGGAAACTTCCACGGCCCGGCCGGGGAACTGGCCCTGGAAGCGCTTCTGGACAGGAAGCACATAGGTTCCGCCCCGCTGTGTGATGTAGGCATCCGCCAGTTCTTTTTTATGATGAAGAATGATCTGGTTCAGTTTTTCACGAATTCCCTGCTCTGTATGCTCCCGCCGGCGGCGAAGGTCACGCAGGGCCGGGGAGGCGTCATCCAGCACGGCGTCCTCCCGGACGGAACGGCTGATATCCTCCTCCAGGAAGTCCAGCTCAGGAAGCTCCGAATGCCAGGAGGCGATGGCGGCGCTGAACGGAGCCGCTCCCTGCAGGTAGCGGCGCAGACGCCGGAGGGCGGCGCAGAAGCGTGCGACGGAGCAGAGATCCGCGGTGGAAAGCATGCCGCCCTGCAGTGCCGCGGCCAGGCCGGCCTGTGTGGTTTCTGTCTCTGTCAGGGGCGGAGTGCCCAGGTTTTCCATTACGCGGCGGGCGGCGGTGGTTTCCTCCATCCGCGCGCGGCAAAGGCTCTCGTTCAGGATGGGTTCCGTATCGCCCAGGATCCGGCGCGCGGACTGGGAGACGGCCATTTCCTGCAATTGTCCGATGATGTGGTCAAAACCGAGTGAAAGCATATCCTGTGTCATGGTGATCCCTCTTGTTCAATTTTGTTATGACATGAACAAGAACCGGAGAATGCGGCGGGGAAGCACCGAAAAAGGCAAAACAAAAAGTGCCCGGACCCTGCCCGTACCGCGCCATGGCATTAGCAAACAAGCGGTCATGTCACCGCTCTCTTTTGATCAGCCACGTTCCCCGTTACAGAACAGTCTCCAAACACACCTCGTAATGCAGGATTGCCTGCTGTTGTCAGGTTCACTGCTGCGCTTATTATAGAAAGGCGGATCCGGTTTTGTCAACCGTTTGTTGTCCGGATTCTCCTTTTACGGTATCCTGCAGCAAACGGGGGGCTTCACGAACGGGAAAGAAAGCCGGGGGCCGGAGCATAAAAAAATGAAGAACCGGCGGAACTTTTCCGCCGGGCCGGCGTCTGACAGGGCAGGAAGGGGGCTTCAGCAATGAAAAAGATTCTGGGATTCCTGACGGCACTGGTATTGTTTGTGTCCTGCGCCGCCGCATGGGCGGAGGGGGAATGGGCGGAAGAACGTAAAGCCGCCCGTGAATTCACCGCCGGATTTACCGCGGCGCTGACAGACCGGGACATGCTGACGTTCGTTATGCTCTACGGAAACGAAAACAGTTATGTTCTCGGAGAGACTGCGCTGAGGGATATGGAGAGAGACAGATGGATTCTGTCTGAGGAATATGACGGGGCTTTTTCGCTGTGCGACATTAACGGGGAGCCTACCGGTGTTCTCCTGTATACGGAGCACGGAACCCTGGATGAACCGATTGTAACGATGAACGCCATGTTCCAGGAGGATATGAACGTGGCATACTGCGGGTTTGACGGAATCGTCGGGATCCATGCAAATGATCCGGATGAGTACTGGTATCCGGATCCGACAGGAATGGAGCTGGCCGGCCTGCTGGAGGAAACCGGGGAATGCATTAACCTGTGGAACGGCCTGGTGAACTGGCTGGTTACGGATTTCGGGGCTGAAGAAAGCGAAGAAGGAATCTATGAAGCAAAGATTGCGCTGGAAGACGGCCGAACCCTTTATGTTTCCTCCCATGACTCACAGGTCTGGATCTCCCTGAAAGGCTTTTACTGATACGGGTGAACCGGACCGCGGCAAGCCGGAGGAGCTTGTTTCAGGCCGAATTGAACATCACCCGCGCATTTTCCGTGAAATCACTGAAGATCTTCCTGCCGTTTTACTGCTTTGGGGAATAAGGAACGGACCCAGCGGGTTTGACAAAACTAACTGTCTGTGGTAAATTATAGGCGTTAGTTGCGGCTAACAATGATTGAAACGGAAGAGAGGCTGCGGACAATGGCCATTGTGGAATTCAAAAACGTATCGCGGGTATACCGTAACGGCGAACATGAACAGCGGGCACTGGATCATGTGGATTTATCCCTTGAGGAAGGGCAGTTCATTGTGATACTGGGCCCCAGCGGGGCCGGAAAAAGTACCCTGCTGAACCTGCTGGGCGGACTGGACAGCCCCACAGAGGGAACCATCCTGGTGAACGGGAAGGATATTTCCACCCTGACGCCCAATGAACTGGCTGAATACCGGGCCGCCTCCGTCGGATTTGTTTTCCAGAGCTATAACCTGATTCCCACTTTGACCGTGATCGAAAACGTTGCCCTGGTCAAGGAGATTGCCCCAAATCCATTATCAAGCCACGACATGCTTCGGGCGGTGGGCCTGGAGGATCACCGCCATAACTTCCCCTCGGAGCTTTCCGGCGGAGAACAGCAGCGGGTTTCCATTGCACGGGCACTGGCCAAGAATCCGCATATTCTCCTGTGCGATGAACCCACCGGCGCCCTGGATTCCGAAACCGGAGTCATGGTGCTGAAACTGCTGCTTTCCATGGCGCGGGATATGGGAAAAACCATTATCATCGTCACGCACAACCAGAATATTGCGAAAATGGCGGATACGGTGATCCGGGTCAAGAACGGGAAAATCAAGTCTTGTGAGAAACAGGATCATCCCCTGGCCGTGGAAGAGGTGGACTGGTAATGCTGCTGAAAAAACTGTTCCGCACCCTCTGGCATTACAAGGCTCAGTTCATCTCCATGGTGATCATGATTGCCCTGGGCGTGGGGGTGTTTCTGGGCTTCAACATCGAGTGGTATTCCCTGGATGTAAGCACCCGGGAGATCTATGAAGCCACGGGCTTTGCGGATTTCCGGATTTTTTCCGACAGCGGTTTTTCCGAAGCTGACCTGGAAAAAGTGCTGGCAATCGACGGCGTGGAGGACGCGACCCGTTATCTGTCTGTCAATACCGCGGTAAAGGATGACACGGACACCATCGCGCTGACCGTCAGTACCAACATGAAGGTTTCCGGCATTCAGCTGATGGAAGGCGAAGCCTACAGCGATACAGACCCGGAGGGTATCTGGCTTTCCGATTCCTATGCCGCGGCCAACGGCATCCATGTGGGAGACAGCCTGACGGTCAGCTATAAAACCATTACGGTGTCGGGCAAGGTAAAAGGACTGGTCAAATCCAGCGAATACCTGATCTGTGTGCCGGATGAAACCCAGATGATGCCGGATTATACTTCCTACGGATATGCATACATCTCGCCGGTGATGCTGGAAAACGCCATTCCCATGCTTTACAGGGCAGTCCTGGGATCCTCCCTGTATCACCAGATCAATGTAAAATCCGGACTGACGAAAGCACAGTTTGTGGAAAAGGCGGACAAAGCCCTTGGGGCCACACGCCTGATCCTGGACAAGAGCGAAACCATCTCCTGGGCAGAGGCCCGGGGAGAGGTGGAGGAAGGCATCACGATGGGTTCCATTCTGCCGGTGCTGTTCCTGGCGATCGCGATCCTTACCATGGTGACCACCATGCACAGGATCACCGCCAGCGAAAAGACCCAGATCGGGACCTTCAAAGCCCTGGGCTTTAAGGACCGGCGGATCCTGCGGCACTATTCCGCCTACGCCCTGATCATCGGACTGATGGGATCCCTCCTAGGGATCGGCATCGGATACGGTCTCGGACGGTTTATCCTGAGTCCTGACGGCGCTATGGCCACCTATATCGATCTGCCTGCATGGCCGCTGTACGCTCCGGCTTTTACCTGGATCGTGATTGTGCTGATTAACGTTTTCCTGACGGTGATCGGGTTCCTGTCCGTTCGGAAAATGCTTGGGGGCACCGCAGCGGATGCTTTGCGGCCTTATGTGCCGAAACGGGTGAAGCATCTCTGGCTGGAGGAAACAAAACGCTTCAAGTCGCTGTCTTTCAGCACCAAATGGAATCTGCGGGATTGCTTCCGCCACAAATCCAGGAGCTTTATGACCCTGTTTGGCATCGTCGGCTGCATGATTCTGCTGGTGGGTGGAATGGGAATGAAGGATACCATGGATTCCTTCCTGGATACATTTTATGAACAGGCGATCAATTACCGTTACCGGGTCAACCTGGACACGGAGAACGTGTCAAACGAGGAAGCTTTTGCCCTGGCGGAGAAACTGGAAGGGGACTGGTGCGCCCAGCGGGCCGTCCAGATCGGGGACAAGGGCTACAGCCTGGAGATCTATTCCATAACCCGGGACAAAGTTCGGTTTGCCGATGCCGATATGAAGATCCTGACCCTGTCGGATGACGGCGCCTACATCTGCAGCCGTATTGCACGCGACTTTCACCTGAAAGCGGGTGACAGCATTACGTTCTCTCCCTATGGCGGCGATGAGGAGATTACGGTACCTGTGATCGGCGTCCTGGACTCCATGACGAAAAGTATCGTGATGACTGCCGCCTTTGCCGATCGTGCAGGGATTTCCTATACGGTCAGCACGGTCTTTACAGACCGGGAAGACATTCCTGCCGGCGGCTCCATTCTGAATACCCAGTCCAAGAAGTCCATCATGGATTCCTTCGACACATTTATGGACCTGATGAACAAGATGATC
Source organism: Clostridia bacterium (assembly GCA_017526525.1). Classification (GTDB taxonomy): domain Bacteria; phylum Bacillota; class Clostridia; order Christensenellales; family Aristaeellaceae; genus Aristaeella. The sequence continues at coordinate 47,910 of JAFXRG010000045.1, forward strand.
TGGCTGCTGGTGATCGCCGCGATAATCCTGGGCATTGTGGTGCTGTACAACCTGGGTATTATGAGCTATACCGAGCGGTACCGGGAAATGGCAACGCTGAAGGTGGTCGGATTCAGGGATTCACGGATCGGCCGGCTGCTGATCATCCAGAATATGTGGCTGACGGTGATCGGGATCCTGATCGGCATTCCCGCCGGTGTGGGGGTGCTGCAGTACCTGCTGACGGCGCTGGCGTCGGAATATGAGCTGAAGCTGGTCCTGGGCCCGGCTACCTGGCTCGTCAGCGTGCTGCTGACCTTCGGGGTATCCCTGGCGGTGGGACTGATGATCTCCCGGAAAAACCGGACGATTGATATGGTGGCAGCCCTGAAAACAGAGGAGTGAGACGGCCTGAAACTGCCAGCCGGGCTGATCAGATGGCTTCAGGCGGCATCGGCGGTTTCGGACCGAAGTATTTCTCCATATCCTTTGTGCTCAGGCTGAAGGCTTTTCTTGTAAAATCCCACAGCCGTGTCGGCCGCTTCCGGATTACATTCCGGAGGCGGTCCACCCGCTTCTGCCAGTATTTATAGGCGCCTTCCGCCGTCGTAGGCACTTCGGAAATGACGTTTTTGTCGTTTTCCGGTCCCCAGCGGAGCCAGTGCTGCTCCATCTCCGGCAGAATCAGCTCCACCAGTTCATCCAGCACTTCCATCATCGTGTCCGTTGTCAGTTTCTGATAGATTTCACCGTATATGGTCAGGTACCGGTCCTTGTATTCCGGAACGGTCAGCAGCTTCAGGAAGATCGTATTGTCGAAATTCAGCTGGCCCATTCCGCTTTTCTTGGTATAACTCTTCGGACTGTTGAATCCGGAGTCCCACAGGCCGTAGTCCAGGTCGTTGATCAGCCATTTCCATTTGCTCCCGGGAGCGTCCAGGCGATAGATGCGGAAATTGCCGATATCGCTGTTGCCGAAGAACATCTCAAAAGCCATAAACGTGAAATAATTTTCCACGTCGACGTTGTCCAGAATATACTGCAGATCCTCCTGCTTTTTGGCCGGCTTTCCGGCTTTGATCTTTTTAATCATGGCCTTGTATTCCGTATTGGATCCGCTCTTCACGCTGCCGTTTGCATAAAGCAGGCTCAGCTGGTCCGCGTCCTCCAGATCCAGCCCCTCAAACTGCGCGACCATATATTCGTCCACCCGTTCCCGCAGGTTCATATGGCCCCAGTACTGACCGTTCAGATATACCGCATAAGGTTTCCATGCCTGATGGGCCACGATGCTTCCGCACAGATCCATCAGCCGGCTCTGGAACCCGTCCTGCAGCCGGGTCCACATGCAGTCATTCCCGCTGTTCCGCAGCACGAAGCTTTTGTATTCTTCATAATCCCGGTCCGGGAACAGTTTTGCGTTGAACGTTTTTTCGCCGTATTTGCTTTTCGCTTTGAATTTGAAACTCTTCTGGGGCATGTCCAGCGAATAGTCGCCGTTCAGGGAGATATCCGCGCCCTGGCTGATGATCCTTTTTCCGGCGTCGTCGTACATCTCCACATAGCATTCATATTTGACCCCGGAGTTTTTCACTTTCCGGTAAACCGTGTTTTTGAAGGGCAGGCCGTTTTTTTTGTTGACATTCTTTCCGACGGTCAGCATTCCCCGTTCGCGGTCCCACAGGTCATCCGGATCCACCGTGACGGATACCACCGGCAGGCTGTGATCCGCCTGGATAAAGAACGTACCGGTGAGCGTATCGCCGGGCCGGATCATCCCCTCTGCGAAAGCCCTGGCCCGGACCACGGTCGTAGCGGTAATTTCCAGAGTTTCCCCGCCGTAAAGGGCGGATTCCCGCGTCGGCTCCGATCCGTCCAGGGTATAAAACACCTGTGTGCCTTCCGGGACGATGATCTGCAAAAGCCGGGCCGAATCATAAAAACCGGGTTCCGCCGAGAACGACGGCATCGCGGCGTATCCGGCGAAGCCGCCGCTGTTTGCCGCAAAAGGCGTGGGCGGGTCATAATAGTATAGGCCGCCGTCCTCCCGGCTCCGTCCGAAGGAGACATCCGTCTTCATTTCACGAAGCGTGATCCGGTCATGCACGGCGCCTTCCGCGTCCGTCAGGGTAATGACCTCTCCGCTTTTCCGGCTGATCGAGAAAGACGCGTGCAGTTCCGCGCCTCCGTTCTTCCCCGTGTCCTTGTCGCACAGAATGACCCTGTATTCCCCGGGACGGATGGTGGTTCCGTCAGGAAACCGCCATTTCCCCGGCTTTTCCGGATTGTCGCTCAGCCCCCATCCGCTCAGGTCCACGGCAGTATCTCCGGAATTGAAGATCTCGATCCAGTCGGTATATCCCGCTTCCGGATAAGCAGCGACCGAATCGTTGCTGGCCAGCACTTCGCTGATCACCACCACCGGATGAAGCGCTTCCTCCGCGATTGCTGCATTCAGGGCCATTGCCGCCAGAAGCAGAACCGCCGCCAGGATCATGAACCGTTTCATCTTTATTCCCTCCGATCATCGGTTTTCTGCCTGAATGAACTCATTGGTTCGAATGATTTTCGGCAAAGCCATGACTGGCTTCCGGTTCAGATAATAGCATATCTTCGTAAAAACAGGAAACCCCGCAGCCGGCCGGACCTCCGTGCATGAAGGCAGGTTATGCATTACTCACTCCTGATTGCCGAAAGCGGAAAAGCAACAGGCTATTCTGACGCAAAACTCATCTTCAGGTGCTTTAAGAACCGTTCCGCGATCGGGGAGAATGTCTGGTACTTTTTCCAGATCAGATACAATTTGTTCTCCAGCGCCGGTGACAGCGGACGGAAGACCAGGCCGGAACCGGGTGACGTGTCGACCAGGCGGTCAAAGGTCAGGAGATAGCCAAGTCCTTCCCGCGCGAACATGGAACCGTTGTACGACAGCCGGAAGGAACCTTCCAGCCGCAGATCCCGCATGCGGTCCCCGCACCACCTGGGGATGTCGCTGCGCCAGCTCTGCTCCGAGCAGAACAGAGGCAGACCGACAAGGTCGTCCACCGTGACGGCCTTTTTCTTTGCCAGGGGATCGTCCGCCGGAAAAACCAGGCCCCACAGGTCCGCCCGGGGAAAGACAACAGAATCATATTTGGCCGGATCCGGAATCTCTGCCAGCACCGCAAAATCCAGCAGCCCCTTGTCCAGCTTTTCCGTAACCTGCTCCGTGTCGCCGCTGGTGATGTGGTAGCGCAGAAGCGGGTACTGCTTCCTGAATTCCCTGATAGCCCGGGCCAGCGTCCGGATCTGGCAGGATTCAGCGAGTCCCAGGCTGATATCCCCGCCGGTAATATCGTCCAGGGTGACAAACTCCCGCGTGATTTTGTCCGCCATGCCGACCAGGTCTTCCGCACGGTTGCGCAGCAGAACGCCCTCGTCCGTCAGGCGGATGCTGAAGCTGTGGCGCGTAAACAGCTTTTTCCCCAATTCATCCTCCAGCGCTTTCAGTGCTTTGGAAAGCGTCGGCTGGGTGACGTGCAGCTGCTCCGCCGCCCGGGTCATGTTTTCTTCCCTTGCAACCGCCAGGAAATAGCGCAATGTCCTGATCTCCATATTGCCCCCCTGATGAAATGCCAGAAAGGAATATCATGATATTCAGTATAACTATTAGCGCGAATTTCCGCAAGATTGTATCATGGAAGCAGCTCAAAGGGCGGAACCGGCAGGAGGAAACCATGCAACCGGAAACAGCAAGGCAGTGTATGGATCACATTGGCATCAGCGCGGATGATATGAAATTGATCACATCCTTGCTGAAAGACCACAGGAACGCGGAGGCAAAGCAACGGCTCAGGAGAATCCGCTGTGAAATGATGGACGAGCTGCACGCCTGCCAGAGAAAAGTGGATCAGCTGGACTGGCTGATCCGGGAGACGGAAAAACAGGAACAGGACTGAAAGGAAGGACAGAGACCATGATAAAGACCGAAACGCTGGCGCTGACGCAGGAATGGGACAAGACTTTCCCCAGGAGCGAAAAGGTGGAACACAGCAAGGTAACCTTTGTAAACCGGTACGGCATCACGCTGGCGGCGGATCTGTATGCGCCGAAGAACGCGGAAGGCAAGCTGCCCGCCATCGCGGTCTGCGGCCCCTTCGGCGCGGTGAAGGAACAGTGCTCCGGCCTGTATGCCCAGACCATGGCGGAGCGCGGCTTCCTGACCGTCGCCTTCGATCCTTCCTTTACCGGTGAAAGCGGCGGCAATGTGCGGTATATGGCTTCTCCGGATATCAATACGGAGGACTTCATGGCGGCGGTGGACTTCCTCTCCCTTCATGAAAAAGCCGATCCGGACCGCATCGGCATCATCGGCATCTGCGGCTGGGGCGGCATGGCCCTCAACACCGCGGCGCTGGATACCCGCATCAGGGCCACGGCCGCGATGACCATGTACGATATGACCCGCGTCAATGCCAAAGGCTATTTTGATGCTGAGGACAGCGAGGAAGCCCGTTATCAAAAGCGCGCCGCCATGTGTGCCCGGCGGCTGGAAGACCTGAAGGCCGGCGAGTACAGGCTGGGAGGCGGCGTGGCGGATCCCCTGCCGGAGGACGCGCCCTTCTTCGTCAGGGATTACTACGACTACTACAAGACCGGACGCGGCTATCATCCCCGCTCCCTCAACTCCAACGGCGGCTGGAACGTGATCGGCTGCGAGAGCTTCATCAACCAGCCCATCCTCAGGTATTCGGACGAAATCCGCTCCGCTGTGCTGATCGTCCATGGCGACCGGGCCCATTCCTGCTATTTCAGCCGTGATGCCTATGCCGACATGACCAGGGACAGCAAATACACGGAAAACAAGGAGCTGCTGCTCATCCCCGGCGCCGTCCATACCGACCTGTACGACGGCGGCAGGGATCACGTCATCCCCTTTGACAGGCTGGATGAATTCTTCCGCCGCTATCTGCACTGATCCGGAGCGTTTCACAATGAGTTCATGGCTGCCCCGCCGTCCTCATGCTGCGGGCGGCTGCTGCTGTTCCGATGCAATAAATATCAAAAAAGGGAAGGTGTCCGGAATGAAAAAACGTCTGTCTGTTTTTCTGGCGCTGCTGATGATCTGCGCAGGCAAAACCGTGTTCGCATCAGCGGAACGCCCGTTGCAAAAACACATCCTGGTGGCGTATTTTTCCGCAACCGGCACGACCCGCCCCCTGGCGGAATACGCCGCGGAGCACCTGCATGCCGATCTGTATGAGATCGTACCCGAGGAACCCTATACACAGGAAGATCTTGCTTATTATACCGGCGGACGCTGTGACCGTGAGCAGGACGATCCGTCCGTCCGCCCTGCCATCAGCGGCCGGGTCGAAAACATGGAACAGTATGACACGGTGATCATCGGCCATCCCATCTGGCACGGACAGGCGCCCCGGATCATCAGCACTTTCCTTGAGAGCTATGATTTCAGTGAAAAAACGCTGGTGACTTTCTGCACTTCCCATTCCAGCGGCCTGGGCTCCAGCGCGAAAAACCTGCAGCCCCTCGTTCCGGAAACGGTCACCTGGCTGGAAAGCAGGCGGTTTCCGGGCGGCGCTTCCAGGGAAGATATCGCGTCATGGCTCGACAGCATCGGCCTGAAAGCGGAGGAGCCGCGTGCGGGACAGTTCAGCTTTGATACGAAAACCGTGCTGCTGAACAGCGGGTATGAAATGCCCATCCTGGGCCTTGGCACCTATGCCCTCGACCATGACACCTGCGTGAATTCCGTGATGGCCCTGCTTGAAAACGGCGGCAGGCTCATTGACACGGCTTATATGTACGGCAATGAAGAGGCCGTCGGCGAGGGCGTAAGGCAGGCGATGGCTGAATACAGCATTCCCCGCGGGGAGATTTTTGTCATCACAAAAATCTACCCCAGCCAGTTCGGAGATCCCGAAGCCGCGATTGACATGGCGCTGGAAAAGCTGGATATCGGCTATATCGACATGATGCTGCTGCATCATCCCGGCAGCAATGACGTAAACGCCTATCTGGCCATGGAGAAATATGTTGCAGAAGGGAAAATCCGCTCCCTGGGCCTGTCCAACTGGTATATCGAAGAGCTGACCGGGTTCCTGCCGCAGGTCAATATCATGCCTGCTTTGGTGCAGAATGAAATCCATCCGTACTATCAGGAACAGGATGTTGTTCCATTCATTCAGGAAAAGGGCATTGCCGTACAGTGCTGGTATCCCCTCGGCGGCAGAGGCTATACAAAAGAGCTTTTGACAGATGATACGATCCTGGGCATTGCGGCCGCCCACGGCGTTTCCGCCGCGCAGGTGATCCTGAGATGGGATCTTCAGCGCGGCATCGTGGTGATCCCCGGCTCATCGAATCCGGATCATATCCGCGAGAATCTCGACCTGTTTGGCTTTGAACTGACCCCGGCAGAGATGGAACAGATCACCGCGCTGGACCGCGGTGAAAAACACGACTGGTATTAACAGTACGATTTCCCGCGGCGATGTGGAAAGCGGCTTTGCAAACCTTTCAAAATGGACAAAAGCGGCAAAAACATGCTATAATCCACAGGCTTACCGGACTTTCTGCACCATGCGATTCATGGCCGGACGACCGCGTCTTTTTACTTTGAAAATACATATCCGGAATTTTGCGTTTTTATGGCTGTTGGGTGCCCGGGCCGCTGACGCGTGCAGAGACGGACGGCATGCTTTCGGGAACGGAGCATGCTGTGCCGCGGCAAGACCAACCTTCCTGCAGGAGGCAATAGTGTGAAAACATCATTTAAGAGTGCAGCAGGGCCACCAGCCAAAGAAGCGTATAGCAAACAAGCCTCTGAGAGGCGAAGATTGTAGATAACTTGCTAACTAGCCAAAGCCTCCAGAGAGATTGATCCTTCAGCAACA
>JAFXRG010000046.1 GCA_017526525.1 Clostridia bacterium
GGGGGTACTACGAGAACGGTTATCTTTCATGGCTTGCGACCTCCTTAAATGATGGACAAGTTATACCATGACACGGCGTGGTTTGTCGAGCCGAATTGTAACTTAAATATGACGTGGTGGCTGAATAGGTAGACGCATAATCAAGGGAGTCAAATGGAGGACGTCCCATGCAGGGTGCAAATCCCTGCCCGCGGTTCTGATTTATTGTGACCAAAACAGCACGTCAATCGCTGAAAAAACGCTGAATTCAGCGATTGTACAAAACGATCCCTGCCATGTCCGAAGGCTTGCGCTGAGGGCGCGGGCGGATGAGGTAGGACAGGGCGGGGATCTCACAAAAAAATAAATCACTGTCGGAGCAGTCCTTTGCCCGCCCCTCTCCTCTGGGTGGACGGGCATCGGCGGGAGCGGGGAAACCATCGGAGGGGATGCCGCCGTTTACTGAAATGACCGGATTGGTGGTGATCAAATGCTGGGCGTAGTGATCGGAATCATGATCGGGGTTTTCCTGACCGTATTCTTCCTGGGCCTGATGGTGATGGCCGACGACGACGAGGAAAACTGGGAGCACAAAAAATGAACCCGGAGCGTTATGGCTCCGGGTCCTTTTCATAGATAAGCAGGTCTCCAGGCTGGCAATGGCAGAGGGTACAGATGGTATCCAGCGTTCCCGTGGTGATCGGCTTGTTATGGCGGATACGATCCTGCGTGCTTGCCGGAATCAACTTTTCCTTTTGCAGACGGGTGGCCGAATAACCCGCTGCCGTGAGCTTTTCAAAGATGCCCTGATAGATAATCATGACGCCCTCCAAATAACTCAATCATTACTTATACTATACCCCTTCAAAAAACCTCTTGTCAAGTCCTTAAAAGGATGTTATTATTACCGACATATCCTTAAAAGGACATGGAAGGGGAAAGAAACAATGGGTATGGAAGCGGCAATGATGTTCCAGCACCAGATGCGGGAAAACCTGAAGCATGTGCTGACGGCGCTGGACATGGAGAAAGTGGAAAAGACGGTCCTGGATATCCTGTGCAACTTTGATATCACGGCCAAGGAAGCGGGCGGATTCGCAAATGATATGCTGCTCGATGCGTATACCGACGCGCTGCGGGTGGAGGGGAGGTGCGAGAGTACAATTACCCGGTACCGGTATGTGATTAAAAAGCTGATGAAATTCACGGGCGTCGGCGCGAAACATATGACGGTATACCACATCCGGAAATACATGGGCGCGGAAAAGGAACGCGGCATCGCCGATTCCTCCCTGAACGGGGAGCGGCAGATCTTCAATACCTTCTTCACCTGGCTCCACCGGGAAGGGCTGATTGACATCAATCCGATGCAGAATATCGGGCCGATCAAATGTGAGAAGAAGATCCGGCTCCCGTTCAACGACGTGGAAATCGAACAGCTGAAACGCGCCTGCGAGACAAAACGGGACCGGGCCATCATCACCTTCCTCCTGGCGACCGGGTGCCGCATCAATGAAATGGTGCAGCTGAACCGGCACGACGTGGACATGAACCAGATGGAATGCAAGGTATTCGGCAAGGGCAAGAAGGAACGACGGGTATACCTGGATCCCGTGGCCGGAATGGCCCTGAAGGAATACCTGCTGGAACGGGAAGAAGAAGGGGACGACAGAAACGCGCTCTTCGCCGGGAGGTTCGGCGAACGGCTGAAGGCCGGAGGAGTGCGCGTGATGATGAAGAAGCTGGGGAAGGCCGCAGGCGTGAAGCACGTGCATCCCCATAAATTCCGGAGAACCCTGGCCACCAACCTCATCAAGCACGGAATGCCCATCCAGGAGGTCAGTGCCATTCTCGGGCACGCTAAACTCGACACGACCATGACCTATATCGTGCTGGACCAAAGCCAGGTGAAGAACGACTATCTGAAATACGCATAAGCGCAGGACAGAAAGAAACGCCCATCTATCGACAATCAAAGACAAAAGAAAGCGGTGAGTTACTATGTCTCAGGTACAGCCAATCGAGGGAATCACCCCGGTGATGCTGTGGAATTTCGTACTGGTGTTGCTGGGGTTATGCGCGGCGGTGGTGCTGATATACAAGGTCATCGAAATCATCCGGAAGGAACATGAACGGAAAGTGACCAATCAGCAGCTGGCCGGAAAGGATCTGACGGACGTGATCGCGGACAAGGTGCTGGCCAAGCTGGAACCCCGATTCGCGGAGATCGACCGCAAGCTGACATCTGACAAGGATCGGCTGGACAACCATGAGGCGACGCTGAAAGCCATCCAGAAGAGCAACGCCATCATCCGGGACGGCCTGCGGGTCAGCTGTGAAGCGCTGACGGCGGTGCTGGATCATGGGCTGCACAACGGAAACGACGAGCAGATGCGTAAAGCGAGGGACGACCTGCAGGCATACACAAACAGCCTGATCGGAAGGGTTTGACGCCGATGAAGCGGATGATGGATCCGAAGGAGCAATTCTCCAAAAAGCTGGCGACATGGACGGCGCGGTTCTGGTTCCTTTTCATGCTGATCGCGGCGGCAATATGCGTATGGGTGCCGGGGGCTGCGGACGCGGCAGTCTACCTGGCGATATGCGCATCCGTGATCATGCTGATCAATGTATGGGCCTACACGCGGAACAGCGTCTATGAGAAGGCGATCCTGGCGGGGATGGAGAAGGCGAAATTCGGGCTGACCTGGAAGCGAACGGCGGAGAACCCGGACGACGAACCGGCGGAGAATGATCCTGCGGAGAATGATCCTGCGGCGGAGGAGAACGGATAATGGCGACGACGAGGACGAAATTCATCCGGAAATGCGACGAGATTGTGGCCGCGAAGCCGGAATACGTCAAGGGCGCGAGCAGCAAGGAAAAATGCGACTGCATCGGGATGGTCAAATACGGGATGCGGGAATGCGGCGTGAATGATTTCTCCACGCTGGGCACCAACTACACCTTTAGGATGCAGGTGGACAACATCCGGAAAATCACGGGGACCGGCGTGCTGAAGGAAGGCGACGTGGTATTCAAGGCCAAGAACCCCGGAGACGATGGATACGACCTGAAGAGCCGATACAAGCCCGGAGGAAAATACTATAACGGCGACCTTACGGACTACTGCCACATCGGCGTGGTCAAAAGCGTGAGCCCGCTGCGGATCATCCACATGACCAGCCCCACGGCAAAGACGGACAGCAGCATCGGGAAATGGGCCTGGGCCGCATCGCTGAAAGCCAGGTACATCAGCGACAGCGCCGAGCCGACCCCCGCGCCCGCGCCGACGACGCCCCCGGCGGATCCGGAGACCGGCACGGCCATGCTGACCGCGACCGTCATCGCCCAGAAGGGCTCCACCGTGAACCTGCGGGCCAAACCCAGCCGGAACGCGGCAGTGCTGGAACGGGTGCCAATCGGGACCGTGCTGACCGTGAGCAGCTACAAAAAGGACTGGTGCTACGTGCGCCACGGGAAACGGATGGGATACATGATGACCGAATTCCTGAGCTTTTCATGACGGGTTTTTCTGATGGGGTTTTTCTGCGGGTATCCGGAAAACGAGAAAGGAGAAAATCGGGAAGATGCAAATTGATCTGACGACTATCATCAAGGAAATTGATCTGACGACAATCATCATGGCACTGATCACACTGGTGGCCGCGCTGGTGGCCCGGCGGCTGATCCCCTGGATCCAGAGCAAAACCACCGCCCAGCAGCAGGCCAACCTGCGGGCCATGGTGAAGATCCTGGTCTATGCGGCGGAGCAGGTTTTCGGGGCCGGGAATGGCCGGGAAAAGCTGGAATACGTATGCAACCAGCTGGAGGAGATGGGCTTCCGGGTGGACCTGGCCGAGATCGAGGCGGCGGTTTACCAGGCATTCAACAACAACATCCCCATGCTGCGGCCCGGGGCGAAAGCGGAGGCGGAGGACGAAACCAAAACCGGAACGCAGAACAACGCCCCGCCTGATGACGCGGCGGAGGGCCGCGAGGAATGAAACGGGGCATGGGGATCCCCTGCGTGCGGGACTGCCCGGGGAGAAGCCCCACATGCCACGCTGAATGCGAAAAATACCGGGAATACGCGGCACGGTGCGCGGAGATCCGAAAGAAGAAGATTGACTGCGCCCGGAGCACGCCGTCACGGCCCGGGATACTGAAGAACGAGAAAAAGAAACTGCTGCGGGAAAAACAGGGCAGGGGCCGGAAATGATCTTCCGGCCTCTCCCTATTTTTTTCGGGCATGATTTCCGATTATGAAAGAAAAGTGAAAAAGGAGATGCGAACAAATGATCGTGACAAGGGAACGACTGGAAAAGGAACTGGCCTACTGGCAGGAGCAGCTGGAGATGTGGGACTACGTGTGGAGCCATCTGCAGATCGGGGAAGAGGACGACGAGGGGACGATTGCATTCAAGATCTATCTGCGCGACCAGTCCAGCCGGAACCTGCGGGCGGAGATGAAGGAACACGGGTTTAAATATTCATACGACATGCGGATCACCGACCTGATCACCAAGGGGGAGATTGAAGACAAGATCCTGGAAAAGGCCGGGAAGGAACTGTTCCGGATGAACACCTCACGGAACCCATATCTCTGACACCCGGGGCCGCGATTTCCGAAAATGAGACAATCGGAAAACGAGAAAACGACAGACCGGAAAGCCTGAAGAAACGAGGGTTCCGGGGCGGGTCCGTTTTCCGATTCTATAGAGGACATGAAAACGAAGGAGGATACAACGGATGGCCAAGGCACAGCCAATCAGGGACAAGACGAAGATCCAGGAGCTTGTCAAAATCCTGGAGAAGGACACAAGCGATATCGGCAAAAAGCGATATCTGCTGTTCATGACGGGAATCTATACCGGGAGAAGGATATCCGATATCGTGCGGCTGCGGGTCGGGGACGTGCGCGGGCGGGAGAGCATCATTCTCGTCGAGAAAAAGACACAGAAGGAGACGGAAATCTTCCTGCCGGACAAGCTGCAGCAGGCATACAAAACCATGCTGGCCGGGATGGGTGAGAATGACTACGTATTCTCATCCGACAAGACGGGAAGAATCTCCCATGAGCCGAAGCATATCACGACGCGCACAGCATACAACTACATGAAGGCCATCGAGGAGGCCGGACGGATGGGCGGGACGGATACCCATATCTCCACGCATACCATGCGGAAGACGTTCGGATATCACTATTACAAGATGACCAAGGATATCGCGACGCTGATGGGACTGTTCAATCATTCGTCAGCAGCCACCACGCTGATCTATATCGGCATTGCCAGCGACGAGAAAAAGATCGCCGCGAAGAGAATTAACCGGATGTATGACTGAGGAAAGGAGCATGGGCGATAATGCGGTATCAGTTTAAGTTTGGGGAGAAGAATATCCGGACCGTATGCGAGGCGCTGTGCGAGGCCGCGCTGTGGTACGCGGAGGGGCTGGAGGAATTCCCGGCGGGGAGCTATGACGAGAACCGGGATATGATCGACGAGTGGCGGGGAATCATCAGCGAATATATGGGGCTCAGACGGCAGATCATGAAATGCCAGGCCATGACGCAGAGCGAAACGGACGCGAAAGCGATCCTGGAGGAGGAGAAACGGGATCTGATGATCGTCGTGGAGCAATGGAACGAGCAGATACGGCGGATCCGGCAGCAGGAACAGAAGGGCAAAACAAAACAGCGCCGGGCCCGGGAGCGGGCGGCGCTGAAGTGAAATGATTTCGGGGCGTTAGGTTTGTTGACGAGGCATGAACCGCGTGATAAACTATATTCGCTGTATGTGAGCGGGCTTAATGCCCGGAGTCCTCCCTGCCGGAAGGAAGGGGGGTGGTTAGCATGACGACCGTAGAGTTGTTTATGGCCGTAATCGCGGTAGCCAGCCTTGTCTTGACCGTTTATTTCGGATCCAGACGATAAAAAGAGCCTCCGGGTAGATACCAGCTACTCCGGAGGCTTGTCATTGGATATCTCCGTCAAGGAGTGACTCCTGTTGCAACCTCATTCTACAGCATTGGCGATGGCGTGTCAAGCGCCACCGCCTTTTTTGAAATGATTTCGGGGCGTTGCCGAACGAAAATGATTTCGGGGCGTTAGCCGGGATCATTCCGGGGTGGATTCTGATGATTTCGGAATACCGTGGGCCGCGATGTCGGCGCGGATGAGCTGCTTCACGTATGCCTGAAAACTTGGCTGCGCTTCCAGCATCGCAATGATATCCTCATCGGTGCGCAGGTTCAGCTTCATGCCGTAATGCTTCGACTTCTCTTTGTCGTATCTCATCTGAGAGATGGAGCGGGTGGTAGCCATGGTGTCAGCCTCCTTTCTGAAGCATGATACATGAAGTAGAACCGACTTGTCAATCAGCAGAGCAGGCACATCAGCAGGCGAAAGAATACGTATAATACGGGCCAGAAAAGCAGGCTTTCGATGAGCTCGCTCAGCCAGAAGGGAACGCGGCGCGGACGCGCTGCGGCCTTCGGGCGGGGCGGGTAGTAATACGCAAACCGGGTGGTCCGGCGGACGCGCGTGGTGTTGGCTGTATTTTCCATTGGTGTTGGCTCCTCTCAATGATCATTGATGATCTATGAAATCAGATTTCTTCGGACTCCGGCTCATGGACGGCCACATATTGCCAAATATCGCCGGAAAGATGCAGGTACCAGATCGAATACGCCCAGACTTCGGGATCCTTCTGCTCCGTCCAGGTCAAGGGATTGGGCCGGACTTCCAGGACGGTCCGCCCGTCGAACGTGTCCCCCAGCTCCGGCAGGTCCGGCAGGATCTGCGCTTTGGCATAGCTGCCGCCTCCGGCCAGCACAATAGGGATTCGGTTCAGGTTGCTTTCGTAGGTTTTCATGATGGGTTTCCTCTCTTTCTCCAGCTGATGCTGGCTGCGATGTCCGAGCGGAGCCCGGGCACCGTCTGTCAGCATCAGTTAATCCCGGCGAGCTCTTTGACTGCTTCCAGCAGCGTTTCATTGTCGCTGTAGGCCCGCCCGGTCTTAATGTCGATATAGGTTTTCGCTGCCTTCATTCCGCGAGCGCGACTATTCGAAATAGATTCCCCCTTGAATTCGGCGCGGCTGATGTTCCCGGTCTTGTAGTATTCGCAATTCAGGCCAAGCTGCGCGGCGTTAATATATAGCCGATCCATGCTGCCATTTGTCCAGCGGCTGAAGCCCAGGGCTTCAAGCTCAGAAATGCGCTCGTTTGTCATGGTTCAATTCCTCCATTCAAAATGATTTCAGGGCGTTACTGGTTCTTGCAGCCGGTCAGGTTGTGCCACTGGCAGACAAGCGTCTTCATGGATCCGTGCATTTCAAACAGGATCCGCTGGAAGTATTCCAATTCCTCCGGATTCCGGGACTTGTTGAAGAAGAATTCCTCCAGCTCTGACAGCTTGTCGAATACTTCCTGGTTCTTTTCCTGGTTCGTCATGGTTCCATCCTCCATTCAAAATGATTTCAAGGCGTTACCCCTGGCGGTTTTTCGCGACGATCCCGGCGGGATCGTTTCGGCCCGTGACCGGCGGGCCATCGTCGGGCGGAATGATTGCGGGGTGTTATGGGGACTTCATCAGCGGATATATCGGCCCACATAATACGGGGAAAGGATTTCCAATTCTTTCAGGAATGATTCGTCGGCGTATGGATCCACAATAGACTGCTCTTCGAAAAAATGCTTCGTCATATGATGCGCAATCAAGCAGCCCGGCTTCAGGCGCGTTCCGGCTGATGCGATATCCGTAGAGATGATCCCATACTGTTCCGCCATCAGCTGGAAAGCGAGCAGGGTCAGCTGTTTGTATTCATCCGGATCCATCGACCGGAATGAAAAGTCATGCGCATTCTTCCAGGAGATGAAATTCTCGCGGACTTTCTGCTTCATGGATTCGAACAGTTCAGCATGATCATTAGCCAGATAGATCCGCTCCAAGGCCAGCGCACTTTCCGGATAATCATGAGCAGCAGGCGGCAGCGTATCCACGATTTCAACAGCGTCATACTGGACGGCGGATACAGAATTCACCAGTCGCAGGACATCCGCTTTCCGGAAGCGTCCAAACGGATCCAGCGGGTAACCATAGCAGCCCTTATAATTCTCATACTGCCAATGGATACCAAGGCCGTATTCAGAGATAACCTTATTCCATTCGCGTGTCTGCTTCTTCTCGTTCCAGCGGTCCTCCCGGATCGTCCGGCGCTGCACGTCCCCACAGACGCGCCGACCATCTTTGTCGATGAATTCCAGGAATAGACGATAGTTTCCCAAATCGCTTTCACGGCGGGCGGCTTCGTCGTCTTTAGAAAAATCACATCCGCGCTTTTCAAGATACAGTGTCATTGCTTTAGGCTCCCTTCAAAATGATTTCAGGGCGTTTGTCCTGGCGGTTTTCCGCGACGATCCCGGCGGGATCGTTTCGGCCCGTGACCGGCGGGCCATCGTCAGGCGGAATGATTTCCGGGCGTTATCCCTGGAACATGCCATGCTCCCAGATTTCGCCGTCGATCTCGATATATATCAGTTGATCATATTCGCCCCAGGCGCTTTCCTCCGGCGCGTCCGGATCGTATCTGTCAACGGTCCAGATGCAGCTTTCCGTGATGGCGTGCAGCTTTCCGGCGTTATGGCCCAGGTGATACGCTGCAGCGGCGACGGCAACCAGCAGGGCGAAAATGGCAATGGCTTTTTTCATGGTGTTGGCCTCCTTCAAAATGATTTCAGGGCGTTAGGTCCGGACGGATCCGGGATTGCTGGCCTGGCAAAGTTGCTCAATGATGGCTTTCGGTCTGTCGGAATAGTGGTAAATGCTGTCCAGGTTGTTCCACAAAAGGGCGCGGATGAAATGATAATCGGGCGTTACGCTGGCCCAGTCTCCAATCAGCGGACCATAGTATTTTTCGCCGGGGCGAATCATCCGGATATCATCGCTGAAAGTAATGATTTCCTGCCCGTTCAGGTAGACTGTCGCGCTGCCTTGGGTGGCGCTTGGGCGATCCCGGCGAACCTCAAAAGCAAGGGCGAACGATACGGATTTTTCGAAATATGTCATGGTGTTGGCCTCCTTCAAAATGATTTCAGGGCGTTATCAGGGCGGGCGCTGGCTTTATACCAGCGCGGCCCGGATGCTGTCGGCAAGGTCCAGCGCGGCCCTGTGGGCTCTGTGGGTGAGTTTCTTGTTCCAGCTTCCCTGGTTCTTGCTGTAGAAGAATCCGGCGGACTCAATCAGGGGTTTCAGGGTTTCCCGGAGGGCGTCCGCGACAATTACGCGAGTCCGGTTCATACCAGTATCAAAGACAATGGACCAGCCATTTCCGGTGAGTGCTCCACCGGCGAAATCCTTTTCCTTGACAGGGCCGCGAGCGGCTTTGCTGGATTCGGTGACGGTTTCAGGGGCTACAGATTCCGAAATGATTTCCGGGCGTTCTTCAGCAGCGGGAACAGGATCCGCAGGGGCTTCCGCCTGTTCCTTTTCCAGGCGACGGAATGCGGATACAAGTTGATCAAGGTGGGCGCGGTGGATTGCCGTATAGATCCCGAAATGCTGACAGCATTCCTCATCAAGTGCGCCTTCCGTATCAGCGGCCCAGGCGGCATTGCTCCGGCTAATGCGTCCATCCCATGAGCAGGAATTCACAAGGGAAGCAATGGCGACACGGGCGCGAATCATTCCTACAGCGTCGGCAAATTCCGCGACGGAATCAATCACCTTTTTTTCAGCCTGGACGCATTCTTTCTGAATCCGTTCCAGTGTTGCGGCGTCCGCCTTCAGATCCTTGACAATCTCAAACCGGTTTTCCATGCCCTTCAGCTCGTTCCAAGTCAACATTTTTCATTTCCTCCTTTTGCTTTCGTCGTTCAAAATGATTTCAGGGCGTTTGTCCTGGCGGTTTTCCGCGACGATCCCTGCGGGGATCGTTTCGGCCCGTGACCGGCGGGCCATCTTCAGGCGGAATGAATTCAGGGCGTCGGGGGACGGGGTTTTTATTCCCCGTCCGCCTGGCTTTCCTTGATGTTGAAAATCAGCTTCACGGCCTTTTCAGCCCGGGCGGCGGCGCTGATGATCATGCGCTTGTCATCCTTCAGAACCCGAAGCCATGATTGAATATAGGCAGCGGAATTCCGGAAGCTGTCGGGCGTTTCAAGCCCTAATTCATGCAGGCTGCAGGCGCTGCCGATTTCGGCGACTAACTCTTCTTTGCTGTAGCTTTCGGATCCGAAAGCAGCAGCGGCGGCGGATACATCAAAACGATTTAGGCGCGTTCTGTGGCCCGTGCTGTGGGTGGCTTCATGATATGCGGTGCTGTAGTATTCCGCAGTGCTTCCGAATTGCTCCATGATCGGAAGGTGGATGAGATCCAGGTCCGGCGCGTAATAGGCTTTATCGCCTATTACGTTTTCAAATGAAATGTTTTCACGGCGTACATAGTCCATCAAAACATTTTCAGCGCGTTCATCAGCAGCAGCGACGGCGGGCAGCTTGTTGGCCCATTTCGGGGAAATCCCGTCGCAGTCGTCAATGTGGAAGACCTGGAAGTACCGGAGAACGGGAAGCCCTTCCAGCACCGGGCGCCCGTTCGCGTCGGTAATGATGGCGCCGTCGTCGTCGGTTTTCTCGCGGGTAAGCACCTTCCAAAAGACGACGGTTTTAGCTTTCGCGCCCTTCTTGACGGATCCGCCTTCAGCCTTGCACTGATTCCAGGTGATATATTCCCCGGGCTTTGCAAGCAACATCTGATTCAGCAGGGAATACGCGCGGCCTGTTGCGTGAGATATCGCGCCGGTACGGACGCCCGTCCAGGGTTTCCGCCATGGAATAATCCCCTGTTCCAGCTGAGCAATGATGTTGTTGGTGATTTCGGTGTACAGATCTTTCATGGTGTTGGCCTCTCTTTCAATGATTTTATAGTGTTTCGCCTGCCTCATCAGCGCCGGACGGCGAACCCCGACGGACGGCCCGGGCGGGCCGTTTCGGCTTGATCAAGCGGCAATCCGCAGGGCCTCATCAAGGTACCAGCGACGCCCGCCCTTCCGGATGAATGCCCTGCCGGATTCGGAATAATTGATGCAGTGGCGGGCCGCTTTATCCCATGAGTCGCCGAAGCTCCATGCAGCAATGCACTCATCGCCGCAGCTATCGACTAGCCAAATCCCGATGCCGATATATCCGCAGGGGATGATTCCGGAAGGCTTGTTTTCCCGCACAAACTTGTAAAGCGGGCCGTCAATCGTCAATTCATGGATTCGGGGACTCATTCCGCAGCGGGTTTCAAAAGTGGTTTTCATGGTGTTGGCCTCCTGTTTTTTGTGTTTCTGTCGGTTCAACCGACGCCATTATGATACACCCGTCGGTTGAACCTGTCAAGCTTTTTTTTCAAATTGCCTTGCGGCCTTATTTTTCAACGGGTTCAAGCACTTTTTGCCCGGCTTTCCGAAAAATTTTTTTGATTTTTTTTCGAAAAAAGTTGAAAAAAGCAGCAAAAAAGCCCTGGAGCCATTGAAAAATAAGGAAAAACTTTTTTTCTGTCGCTGTTTATGGGTCCTTTTTTTCCTCATTCGACAGGATAAAAGGCCAGTCAAAAATGATTCTATCCTATAGGAACAGCGCCCCGCAGATCCGGAGTGGAGGGAACAGCGGGCCAGGCTTCCGGTCAGCAGATCCGGAGCAGAGGGAACAGCGGGCCGCAGATCCGGAGTGGAGGAAACAGCGGTCAGCAGATCCGGAGTGGAGGAAACAGCGCCCCGCAGATCCGGAGTGGAGGAAACAGCGGCCAGCATCCAGGTCAGCAGATCCGGAGCAGAGGGAACAGCGGGCCGCAGATCCGGAGCAGAAGGAACAGCGCCCCACAGATCCGGAGTGGAGGGAACAGCGGGCCAGGCTTTCGGTCAGCAGATCCGGAGCAGGGGGAACAGCGGCCCGCAGATCCGGAGTGGAGGGAACAGCGGGCCAGGCTTCCGGTCAGCAGATCCGGAGCAGGGGAAACAGCGCCCCGCAGATCCGGAGCAGAGGGAACAGCTGCCAGTCTCCCGGGCCGCAGATCCGGACCAGGGGAACAGCGCCCCGCAGATCCGGACCAGGGGGAACAGCTGCCAGTCTCCCGGGCTGCAGATCCGGAGCAGAGGGAACAGCGCCCCGCAGATCCGGAGCAGGGGGAACAGCGCCCCGCAGATCCGGACCAGGGGAACAGCTGCCAGTCTCCCGGGCCGCAGGTCCGGGGCAGCGGGGACACCCGCCCTGCACGCGCTATCACGCGCCCGCACGCACGCCCCAGGATGCAACCCCTACGGGGTTGCTTTTACCGCGCACACGCGCCACGCGCCCGCGCTCGCGCCCTGGATGCAACCCCTACGGGGTTGCTTTTACCGCGCACGCATGTGACGCGCCCACCCGCCCGCGCGTGCGCAGGTACTGTGCGCGTGGCGCGCGCGCGAGCGGCGGCGGTGAGCCCGATATTTCACTAAATTTTGTGAAAAAAAACACCATTTCATTCACCCGAAAAAGGCCCTATTTTCGGGCCGATCTCGCGTGCGCGTGAACTATTAGAAGGCAAAAAAAAATCGGCTGCAGACGACAAAGTCCAGCCGATTCCGAATTGATGAAATGGGGGGTTGCTCAAATTTCATTTGTAGTTTACAATCTGAAGACGCATCCGAAGACTCCGTGCAGGAATATGTACATGGGTTCGAATTTGAAATACCCAATTCCGCTGGAAGATTCCGAATTCGATTCGTTGGATTCGGGATCTTCTTTTTCGTTGAGGGAATCCAGGAGGTCTGTGGGGGTGACTTGCTTGCCGCCACGGATGTTGTAGAAGACGACAATGCGGTCATCGTAAACGAAGAC
>JAFXRG010000047.1 GCA_017526525.1 Clostridia bacterium
AACCTGAAATCCATTGCCTGCAGGATGTTCGCGGAAGGCCCCAAGCAGATCAGCATTGATGTAAAGGGCCCCTTCGAACTGACTGCCGGAGATATCAGGACGGATGACGAAGTGGAAATCGTAAATCCGGACCTGCATATCGCCACCCTGAACGAAGATGCGCATCTGCAGATGCAGATCACCATCGAGCGGGGCCGCGGCTATGTCAGCGCCGACAAAAACAAGACCCCCAGCATGCCCATCGGCGTGATCCCGATCGACTCCATCTTCACCCCCGTGAAGAAAGTCAACTACCAGGTGGAAGACACCCGTGTAGGACAGATCACCGACTATGACAAGCTGACCCTTGAAATCTGGACCAATGGCACGCTGAAGCCTGAAGAGGCAATTTCAAGCGCCGCCAAGATCCTGAATGAGCACCTGAACCTGTTCATCAGCCTGACCGACCAGGTCATGCCCGTGAGCATGGTCCAGCCCGAGGACGATAAGAAGGACAAGGTTCTGGAGATGACCATCGAGGAACTGGATCTTTCCGTCCGTGCCTACAACTGCCTGAAGCGCGCCGGCATCAACAGCGTTGCTGAGCTGGTGCAGAAGAACCAGGACGACATGATGAAGGTTCGCAACCTCGGCCGCAAGAGCCTGGAAGAAGTTGAGCAGAAGCTCAACGCTCTCGGACTCGGCCTGCGACCCAACGAAGACTAAGGAGGATAATCCCATGGCTAACCAACGCAAGCTGGGTCGCACGGCTGATCAGCGCAAAGCGCTGCTCCGCAATCAGGTGACCAATCTGATCTGGTATGGCCGTATCGAAACGACCATTTCCAAGGCCAAGGAAGTCCGTCGGATTGCCGATCGGATGATCACTCTGGCTGTGCGCGAATGCGACAATACGGTTTCCACCACCAAGGAAACCCATAACGACAAGGGCCAGCTCATCACGCTGGACGTTGTCAACGATGCTCCTTCCAAGCTGCATGCCCGCCGCATCATGATGGCCTATCTGTATGACCTGAAGGATGCCAAGAAGGCGGACGAAAACAAGGCTGAATACAAGGAACGCACCAAGGATAACAAGCACCCCGTCGTGGAGAAGCTGTTCCGGGAAATCGGACCGAAATACAAGGCCCGCAATGCCGAGAAGAACTGCTCCGGCGGCTATACCCGTATCTATAAGCTCGGACCGCGCCGCGGCGATGCCGCCGAAATGGTCATCCTCGAGCTGATCTGATTCTTTTTTCCCGACACATCAAGCAAATAATGCGCCTTCCTCTTGCACAGGGAAGGCGCGTTTTTCAAAAGGAGCAGAAAAATGCAGGCACTGTATACCGATGAATCCTATAACTCTGTTCATCAGCAGCTTTCCCGGAGGCTGATCCTTCTCGGCGTCATCCTGGCCGTGCTGCTGGGCGTTTTCATCTACGCGATGATTGTCCGTACCGAGTGGCTGGCCATGGTTGCCCTCAGCCTGGCGGGATGCTTCGCGGTTTTTTACAGCGACCTTTTCTGCGCTCCCCTCCTGCGGTACGGTCGGCTCGTCCGTTCGGCGCTCTCCGGCCGCAGCCATGAGAAGGAGCTGGAGTTTGTCCGGGTGGATCCGGATCCCTCCGTGGTGGACGGCGTAACCCGCCGCTGCATCACGTTCCTGGGCGATCCGGACAAGCACGGTTCCCGGGAAATGACCCTTTACTGGGATGCGGAGCTCCCGCTTCCCCAGTGGACCCCGGGCGAAACCGTCAGCATTCTCTATAACGGCCGGAGCATTATCGGTTTTCAGCCGGCAGCTCCGTCATCCCGCCCCTGATCAGGTAAAATAATGTGGAACCGTCAACTGTCACGGCGTCATGCATGCCGTCCCAGCTGCTCAGGCTCACCGTATGCGTTCCGCCGCTCAGCGTGCGGAACGTATATTTTTTATAGGCTTCCTGCCACTGCGCGTTGTCCGGAAGCGTTCCGCTGAAGGTCACCGTCAGCAGTCGCTGGTATGCGGCCTCAAACGCGTCCCAGGAAATCTCCTCCCCGTTCAGGGTACAGCTCCGGACCGTTTCCGTTTCCCCGTTCTCCGTAATCCGTTCCGTCGTCCGCAGCGTATATTCCAGTGTTCTTCCCTGCTCTTCCACCGTCACGCTTTCCAGGGATTCCAGCGGGGTCAGCACCGGATACCGGGCCGCCGTTCCCCGGGGATCCGGTTCGGAAAACGTTGAAAGGGTAAAGGCGCTGACCGTGAATATTTCGTCCCCGAAGCGTACGTAATCCGCCAGGGCGTCCTCCGTCCGGCCGCCCACCGTCATGGTAACCGTCCGTTCTTCGTGATCCCGGATGTCATAGGCGCCGGTTTCACCCACCGTGCCGGTGCTGCCCGCCGCCATGTGAAACGTCAGCGTCCGGGCAGGGGGATTCAGGCCGTATTGCTTCAGGTTTTCTTCCGAGGCCGGCGCGGTGTAGACTCCCAGGCGGAGATTCTCCGCGCTTTTTTTCAGGTTCCGGATCGCTTCCTCATCCGCCGGGGCCGTAAAAGGCGCGGAAACAATCCAGCTGCTTCCCGCGTCCCGGTCCGTCACGGAGCCCTTCAGCGTCCATTCGGCCAGCTTCTTTCCCTCCGCGTCCTCCACCGTGATCCGGTCCAGCAGCGCCGCGTAAATCTCCGGTTTCGGCACCGGGCGGAGCAGCGCGAACTCGATATTCATTTCTTCCACAATCCCGGCGGAAACGGCGTACAGGTTATCGTCGCCCTCCGCCGCCATATAATGCCAGCCCTCCTCCAGTCCCGTGTTGTTGCCGATCCGGACCGTTCTCTCTTTCCCGTCGGAAAACTTCCCGGTAACCGTAACCAGCGGATCCTCCAGGCCGAATTCCTTTTCCCGTCCGTGCCAGGCCGCCGGATCCGCCGTCAGAATGTCTTCGTAGCGCAGCTGGGTCATGGCTCCCCGCAGGGAATCCGCCTGCCGTTCATTCACAGTCCATTCCCCGCCGTCCGCGGGTACCAGGCTGCCGTCCCCGCCCCGCGTCAGCGTCCAGGCTTCCTCGCCCCGGCGCCGGATCGTCACGGAAACCAGTTCCTCCGCGGCCCGGTCCTCCAGCAGTCCGCTGTGATCCTCGCGGGCATGGAGGGAAACAGCCGGCGGCTCCTCTGTTTTCCGCAGCAGCACCGCCGCCGTAACGCTTCCTGCCAGCAGCACCAGCAGTGCCGCCAGGAGCATCCATCTCCGCGGCTGCTTTCCTTGCTGTTTTCTTTCTACCTTTAACACAATCCGTCTCCCGGTTTGTTTTTTTATTTCGTTTTCCGCTTCCGCAGCACCAGCAGTGCTGAAAGCAGGACCGCCGCCGGCAGCAGCGTAATCAGCACCGCGCCGGTCCGCAGGCTGCCGATTCCCAGGGCCGGCCGCGTCGCTTCCTTCGCCATGATATTCAGGTCAGACGCGTCCAGGTTCAGCAGGAACTCCGCCATCCGCACAATCAGCTGCTGGCAGTCCGTCATGGAGTACACCTGCCCGTCCGTCAGCATCGCGGAGCAGCCTACCGCGCAGGCCCGTGAAACATATCCGCCTCCGGTTACCCGCCGGGCCTGCAGGGCCAGCGTAAAGGGCCCGTCTTCGTCCCCTTCCGCCTTTTCCAGGCTGGTGCTGTCTCCGGTAAGCACCTTCCGGTAAGCCGTTTCCGCGCTCCGCAGCAGGGGACTTTCCACCAGGTTCCGGTCCGTTTCCTCCGGTTCCGCAAATCCCCGGGCCCCCTGCAGCAGGATCCGCACGGCGCCGGATCCGATCAGGTCCATGGTCAGGTCCGTGGAGCACATTTCCGGAATCAGGTACATCCGGTTTCCGTTGTAATAGCTGTCGGGATCCTTCCGGTCCGCCAGGATGATCCCGTCCAGCGGCTGAAAGCCGTAGCTGCGCATCAGCGCCGCCAGGCGCGGCATCCGGGCTACCGGATCGCTGTAGTCGCAGGTAAACAGGAAACTGCCGCCCGCGTTGGCAAAAGCCTGCAGTTTGGCAAGCTCCTCCTCGTTGATATCGGTCTGCGGGCTGAAGAAAACCAATGCGTCCTCCGGATCCGGCGTATAGTCCGCCCGGCCCAGGTCCGCGTAAATCACCTCAAACCGGTTGGCGGACAGCAGTCCGTCAAAATGGGTCAGGGCATCCCCCGCCAGCTCTCCGTGTCCCTGGACAATCACAATCTTCGGGGTCTTTTCCCGGGTCACCCAGGCAATGGCGTTGGTAATGCTCCTCTCGTAGGTCCATCCGGTGTAGCTGTATTCGCCGGTTTCCGTATCCATCCCCAGGCTCACATAGTCCCCCGGCCCAAGAATCCGCCATTTGCCCGTTTCCTCGCAGAAAACGATCAGGGAGTTTTCTCCCGGTGCCGCGCTGTCCGTGGTAAAGCGCTGCAGCAGCGCCGGGTTCAGGCCCGGATCCGCCTGTTCCCAGGTCACCAGGTTGCTGGCGGCCGCGTAGCGGTTCAGCAGTTCAATCAGCGGCGCGTCCTCGTCCCCTTTCCGGAACAGCGCGGTCATATGCACCGGATGCTCCAGGTGCTCCAGGGTATCCTTCGTCACGCCGCTGTGGGTGGAAATGCTGTTGAAGGAGTAGTCCCCCCGCCATCCGTACCGTTTTTCCAGGGTTTCCGCGCCGATGTTCAGGGCAATCAGGCTCCCGGCCAGCAGGACCAGCGTCACCGCCGCGTACCGTCTTTCCTTTCGTCCGGCGTTCTTTTTCCGGAAAAGGCTCCGCAGGGTTCCCTGCCCGGTCCGGTCCCGGTTCAGCCGGTAAACGGTCAGTGCCAGGAACAGCACCGTGAAGGACACGTCAAACAGAATGCCGGCAAAGCTCAGCTGTCCCATCAGGAAGGATTCGTTCCGGGCGTACAGGGAACAGAACCGAAGCACCTCCGAAATCCATCCCACCTGTACCGCGTTTTCCAGGAGATCCAGAATCCAGAGCAGGAAATTGGCGCCGAAGGCCAGCACCGCCGCGGTGGCCGGCGTCGCCGCGCATCCGCTCATAAACAGGTCCAGGGCCGCAAAAGCGCATCCCTGCAGAAGAAAGCCCAGGTAGTTCACCGCCAGCTCCGCCGGATAAACCCGCCCGTAAAGGGCCACCACCAGCGCATACAGCAGCGTCAGCAGCGCGGCCATCGCCAGCATTGTCACCGCCGCCAGGTATTTCCCGGCCGTAATCCGGATCAGGGAAACCGGGCTGCTCAGCAGCAGCCGGTCCGTCTTTTTCTGCTTTTCCTCCGCCAGCAGCCGCATGGTCAGCACCGGGCTCAGCAGCATCCAGAGATAGCTCATTTCCCCGATGAAGGTCGGCAGGTCCCCGCTGCGCTGGTTCAGGATCTCCAGGTAGAAAAGCACCGAGGAAACCGTCAGGAATACGCCCAGGAAAACGTATCCCGCCGCCGTAAAGAAATATCCCTGCATTTCCCGTTTCCATACAGCCTTCATCCGGTTTCCCCTCCTTTCCCGTTTTTTCCGCTTTTCCGTCTTCCTATCCCTGCACCGCCCGCAGGAAAATCTCCTCCAGGCTTTCCCGTTCCTCCCGCATCATCCGCACCGCCAGCCCGCTCCCTGCCAGGGACCGGAAAAGCCGTTCCAGGGCTTCTCCGCTGTTTTCGCCCCGGGCTGCCGTCAGCCGGATCTCCGCAACCCCGTCTTCCTCCCGGGGCAGCGCTTCGGCGCCCAGCACCCCGTCCAGATGACGAAGACGGCTGATCACCGTCTTCTCATCGCCCGCAATGCTCAGGCGCACCTTTATTTCTTTGTTTTCAGGCCGCTGCGCGTCATAATCCAGCACCATCCGGCCCTCGTCCAGAATGATCACCCGGGTGCAGGCCTGCTGCACCTCGCTCAGCAGATGGCTGGAAAAAATCACCGTATGCTCCCCGCTGAGGCGGCGGATCAGCTCCCGGATTTCCACCGTCTGCCGGGGATCCAGTCCCACCGTCGGTTCGTCCAGGACCAGGATCTCCGGCGCCCCGCAAAGGGCCTGCGCAATGCCGGCCCGCTGCCGGTATCCCTTGCTCAGGTGTCCCAGCACCCGTCCCCGCACTTCCTGCAGGCCGCAAAGCGCCAGGATTTCTTCCACATGCTCCCGGATTCCCTGCTTCCGCACCTCCCGCAGCTCACAGACAAACCGGAGATAGCTCTCCGTCGTCATTTCGTCGTACAGCGGCGGTCTTTCCGGCAGGAAGCCGATCTGCCGCTTGCAGGCCGCCGGCTCTCCCATCATGCTCTTTTCGCCGATAAAAACGTCACCGTCCTCCGGCGGAAAGCAGCCGGTCAGCAGGCTCAGCAGCGTGGTTTTTCCCGCGCCGTTCCGGCCCAGCAGGCCAACGGTTTCTCCCTTTTCAATCCGGAAGGAAACGTCCCGCAGCGCCGTCAGGCTTCCGTATTTCTTGGTCAGGTGTTCCGCCCGGATCACCGCGCTCCCTCCTTCCGGTCTCTTTTTCCTACCGCAGCACCACGTTCTCGGCGCCGATAAAGTCCTTTAGTTTCCGCAGGCACGCCTCCCCGCCGTTGCACCAGTTTTCCCGGGGACTCAGCAGGGTAATCTTCTCATCGGGAATATGCATGTACACCGGAATCTCCCCGGCTTCCGTCGCCAGCAGCACGCTCACCCGGTCCATGTCCTTCCGTGCCAGGCGCAGGAACAGCTTGTGAGGCGCTTTTTCCGCCCGCTGCGGATCGCTCAGTCCGTCCTCTGCCGTCTTCCGGGGCTGCGTTTCCGCAGCCTTTCCGTTCCACTCCGCCAGCCTGGAAACCCGCTCCACCAGCAGCTTCGGCGATTCCTCCTCCCGGACGCTGATCTTCCCGCTCAGCACCACCGTGGCATCCTCCTGCAGCAGCGGCTGGTATTTCTCATAAACCCGGGGAAACACCAGGCATTCAATCTGCCCGGTCATATCCTCCAGCGTGGCAAAGGCCATCAGGTCCCCTTTCTTGGTGGCTTTGGCCTTCACCTCCGTCAGGATCCCGCCCATGTCCGTAAACCGGCCATCCAGGTCCCGAATCTCGTTTTCCTCTTCCGTCAGTTCCGCGGTGGTAAAGCTCAGCCGGCTGAGAACCTCCCGGTATTCGTCCAGCGGATGTCCGCTCATGTACACCCCGGCGGCTTCCTTTTCCATCTGCAGCTTCACCTGGGGCGGGCAGTCCGGCAGGTCCGGCAGGCCCTTCTCCACG
Organism: Clostridia bacterium; assembly: GCA_017526525.1. GTDB lineage: Bacteria > Bacillota > Clostridia > Christensenellales > Aristaeellaceae > Aristaeella. The sequence continues at coordinate 7,175 of JAFXRG010000047.1, forward strand.
GTAAACAGGGGGTCGGTTTCCTCGCCCAGCATGTCAAACAGGCTCACCTGTCCCTGCACGTTCTTTTTCCGGATGCTCTGGTTGGCGTCCATGGCGATTTCATAAACCGCCAGCATCTGGCGCCGGTTGGCGTTCATCCGGTCCATGGCTCCGGCCTTGATCAGGCTTTCCACAACCCGCTTGCCGCATTCCGTCGGATCCACTCTCCGACAGAAGTCGAAAATATCCCGGTAGGGTCCGTTCTGCTCCCGTTCCCGCCGGATGGCGTTCACCGCGCCTTCCCCAACGCTCTTCACGGCTCCCAGGCCAAACAGGATGGCCGGCTTGCCTTCCCCGTCCCGGTCCACGGTGAATTTCCACCGGCTCCGGTTCACGTCCGGCGGCAGCACCGCAATGCCCTGGCTCCGGCAGTACTGAATGTACCCGGCAATCTTGCCAGTGTTGCCGTAAACGCTGTTCAGCATGGCCGCCATGAACTGAACCGGATAGTACCTCTTCAGCCAGGCGGTCTGCATGGCCACCACGCCGTAGGCCGCCGCGTGGGATTTGTTGAAGGCGTAGCTGGCAAAGGAGATCATCTCGTCATAAATCTCGTTGGCCACCTGTTCCGGCACTCCGTTGCGCACGCAGCCGGGCACCGTGATGTTGCCTTCCTTGTCCTTCAGCCCGTGAACGAAAATCTCCCGCTCCTCGTTCATAACCTTGTGTTTCTTTTTTGCCATGGCCCGGCGCACCAGGTCGCTCCGGCCGTAGCTGTACCCCGCCAGGTCCCGCACAATCTGCATCACCTGCTCCTGGTACACCATGCACCCGTAGGTCACGTCCAGGATCGGCCGCAGCTTCTCGGTTTTGTATTTCACGCTGGAAGGATCCTGTTTCCCGGCAATATACCGGGGAATGGAATCCATCGGTCCCGGCCGGTACAGGGAAATGGCCGCGATGATATCCTCAAAGCAGGATGGCTTCATGTTTGTCAGGAAGCCGGTCATCCCCGCGCCTTCCATCTGGAAAACGCCCTCCGTGTCTCCCCGGCTGATCATCTCGTAAACGCTGGGATCGTCCAGGGGAATATCCTCCGGCTTCATGTCCCGGCCGGTTTCCCGGATCATGTCCAGCGTGTCCCGGATCACGGTCAGCGTCCGCAGGCCCAGGAAGTCCATTTTCAGCAGTCCCAGCCGTTCAATGGTGCCCATGGGATACTGGGTGGTAATCACCTCGTCGTTCCGCTGCAGCGGAACGTATTCCATCACCGGCTTGCCGGTAATCAGCACGCCTGCCGCGTGGGTGGAGGCATGCCGCGGCATTCCCTCCAGCGTCATGGCTGTGTCAATCAGTTCCTTCACCCGGGGCTGTTCCTCATACATCTGCCGCAGCACGGGGGAAAGGTTCAGGGCCTTTTCCAGGGTCATGCCCAGGTCCATGGGCACCGCCTTGGCCACCGCGTCCGTTTCCTGGTAACTCATGCCCAGCACCCGGCCCACGTCCCGCACCACGCCCCGGGCCGCCATCGTACCGAAGGTGATAATCTGGCTCACGTGATCCGCGCCGTATTTCCGGGCCACATAGTCAATCACTTCCTGCCGCCGCTCGTAGCAGAAGTCCACGTCGATATCCGGCATGGAAACCCGCTCCGGGTTCAGGAAGCGCTCAAACAGCAGCTGGTACCGCAGGGGATCCAGCATGGTAATCCCCAGGGAATATGCAACAATGGATCCGGCGCCGCTGCCGCGTCCGGGTCCCACCATGATACCGTTCGATTTTGCGTAGTGTATGAAGTCCCACACGATGAGGAAGTAATCCACATACCCCATCTTCTCAATGGTGCTCAGTTCGTATTCCAGCCGCGTGTAGGGTTCGTCCCCCTCCTTCGCGTCCGGATACAGCCGCCGGATCCCTTCCCCGCAAAGGCGCCGCAGCATCTGCTGCGCCGTTTCCCCTTCCGGCACCGGGTAATGCGGCAGCCGGGTCACGCCGAATTCAAAGCTGACGTTGCAGCGGTCCGCGATCTCCCGGGTCCGGTCCACCGCGTCGGGCACGTTTTTGAACAGCGCCCGCATCTCCTCTTCGCTCTTGACATACAGCTCCCCGGTTTCCATCCGCATCCGCTGGTCGTCCGCCAGGGTTTTTCCGGTCTGGATGCACATCAGCACTTCCTGGGCCGGCGCGTCCTTTTTCTCCAGGTAGTGGCAGTCGTTGGTGGCCACCAGCGGCACGTCCATTTCCCGGGCAATCGCAATCAGCCGGGGGAGAACGGTTTTCTCCTCCCGCAGGTTGTGATCCATGATTTCCACATAGAAGTTTTCTTTTCCGAAAATCTCCTGCATTTCCCGGATGTAGGCGTGGGCGCTTTCATCCTGGCCGTTCAGCAGCATTTTCGGCAGGTCGCCGCTCAGGCAGGCGCTCAGGCAGATCAGCCCTTCGTGATACTGCCGGATCAGGTTGTAGTCAATGCGCGGCTTGTAGTAGTATCCCGTCAGGAAGCCTTCGCTGATCAGCCGCATCAGGTTCTGGTATCCCGTGTTGTTTTCGCACAGCAGAATCAGGTGGCTGTTTTCCCTTCCCGCGGCGGACTTGTCCGTCCGGTCCCGGCATACGTAGGCTTCGCAACCGATAATGGGTTTGATCCCCGCATCGTTCATAGCCGTGTAAAAATCAATGGCGCCGTAGAGCACCCCGTGATCCGTAATGGCGCACGAATCCATGCCGAGTTCCTTCAGGCGTTTCACCAGCGAGGAAATCCGGCAGGCTCCGTCCAGCAGGCTGTACTCTGTATGAAGATGCAGGTGTGTAAAGCTCATATCTCCGTCAATCCTTGTCCGTGATGGTGGAAATAATCTCCGCGGTCAGGTCCGCCGCCCGCTGGTTCGCATACCAGAAAACAAGCTCCTGGATCTGCTTTCCGTCCATCACCACATATCCGATGCATTTCATTTCTTCCCCGAAGATGTCCCCCGGATCGGTGGTTTCGTACTTGAGCAGTTCCGTCCCGCCGATCCGGGTTATCACCACCCGGTCATAGTTTTCCTGCAGGGCCTCCGCCAGCTTTTCCAGCGTCACGCCCTGGCTGTCATAGTGAAGAAACCAGACCTCCAGTCCCAGCTCAGGGGAAACATAGGCAAAATCCGCGTCATCTCCTGCGGTGGTGCCCGGACCGTCGTATTCCAGCTCGTCCGGCAGCGTCACGCTCATCCGGCTGTCCGGCAGCATCACCTTCTGCTCCGCCAGGGCGCCTCCCGCAAGCACTGTCAGCATCAGAACCGCCAGTATTCCGCAAATCCGTTTTTTCATTTTTCGTCCGCCTCCTGTTTCCCGCCGTAACTGTGTTCAGGTCAGCCTTTCACGTAGTACTTGTCAACGTTTTTCATCAGCAGGGTATACGCGCCGAAGCTCATCAGCGCCAGGATAACCGCCAGCACCGCGAATACCGGAATCAGCGTCCATCCGCTGGTAACCAGCACAAAGCCCAGCGCGCCCAGTGCCGCCAGCGTCGCCCAGGATACCAGCATGGAAATCAGTACGCCGAAGTTCTGCTTCACGGCTTCCTGTTCGGTCACCCAGTCCAGCTTGGGTTTCTTCACGTCCCGGCTCAGGGCCAGGCAGGAAGCCGCAAAGCTGAACAGCAGGCAAAGCACAATGGCCATCACGGTTTCAATCACAAACCCGGGAACCTGAATGCTGAAGGCAATCCCGGCTGCAACAACGCCCAGCACCTCCAGCCCGAAACCCACCGCAATCTTCGCGTGAATGATCGTCCGGGGGGAAACCGGCAGGGCTTTGATAAAGTCGTGTCCTTTTCCTTCCCGGGTTACCGCCGTGCTCAGGGCCGGGTTCATGCCGCTCATGAAGGCAATCACCGCCGCCATAATGCACATGATCGCCGCGGAGCTCGTCTGCCCGATGGAAATAAAGGCCGCCTGTCCGTTGGAACCGCCCCGGTTCATGCTGAAGCCGATCATCACAACCATCAGCAGGGGCATAAAGGCAATGGGCAGGATGTTGATGGCGTAGGAAGGCACCCGCAGGATGGATACAAATTCCCGCCGCACGTTGGCCTTGAAGGCGTTTCCTTCCCGAATGGAACCCTTCTGGATCCCCTTCCGGCTCGTTGCCTGGGGCGTTTCAGCCTGCAGCAGGGAAAGCTTCCGGTAGAAAATGCCCAGCACGCCGATCACCAGCGCCGCCGCTCCGAAGGATACCGCCGCGTACAGCGCCAGCTTGCCCCAGTCTCCCAGGATGCCCTCCGCGGCCCATCCGGCCGGCGGGAAATAGCTGGTCATCCCGGCAATCCGGACCTGATTTTCCCTGAAAAAACGGCTCAGCATTTCGCCGCCTTCGGCGCTGTCTCCGGTAATGCTGCCCACGTTCATCATCAGGATCATGTAGGCAATGAACAGGGCAAACCCGCCCACCGTCATCACGATTTCCCGGTGCTTCCAAAGGGCCGTCAGCCGGGTCAGGAAGGCGGAAAGAATGGCCGCGATGCTCACCGGCAGAATGGCAACAATCAGCCATACCAGCACCATCCGGATATAGAAGTCCGCGGAAACGCCCACCCGGGTACCGTACAGGATGCAGGCCGGCAAAAGGATCACTGCGTCAATCAGTGTTTCAGACAGCCAGATCTGCACCAGTTTCGCGGTCAGGACGGTCCTGGGTTTCAGGGGCAGGGACGCCATAAACACCGTGTCCCGGCCCAGGTACAGGGAACTCATCACAAAGAAGAAGGCCAGTACCAGCGTTCCGCCGGTGCTCAGCACCACCGCCAGGATCACCAGCAGGTTGCGCAGGTCCGCTTCCGCCGGGGCACCCGCGGCCGGGGTCAGCACGTCCAGCGCTTTGGTTTCAACAATGTAAAGGATCACGCCCAGGTAGCCGATCAGGAACAGGATCGCGAGAAACATCCCGACGGTTTTGCCCCGCTTCTCCTCCATGGCTTTCCTGAGGTTTTTCGGCTTATAGTCCGCAAAACGGCTCAGCAGCTGCAGCCTCAGCAGCGCAAGAAAAGGGGTCATTCTTCTTCGCCTCCGTTATCGTCAGTCAGCTCCAGGAACAGCTCTTCCAGGCTGGCGCCGACCTCGCCGGAGCGCAGCTCTTCCAGCGTGCCCACCGCCCGCAGGCTGCCATGGGAAATCACGCCGATGCGGGTGCAGAGTTTTTCCGCAACTTCCAGCACGTGGGTGGAGAAGAACACGGTGTTCCCCTCCTTGCAGTGCCGCATCATTTCTTCCTTCAGCAGGTGCGCCGCCCGGGGATCCAGGCCGCCCAGGGGCTCGTCCAGGATCCATACCGGGGGATTGTGAATCAGGGCGCCGATCACAACCAGTTTCTGTTTCATGCCCTTGCTATAGGAACGAACCTGGTTGTTCACAGCATCCTCCAGGGAGAAAATATCCAGGTATTTTTCAATATGAGCCTTGCGCTGCGCCTGGCTCACCTGGTAAACGTCCGCCATAAAGTTCAGGTATTCCATGCCCGTCAGCCGGTCGTAGAGGTCATTCCCGTCCGGAACAAAACCGATCATCCGCTGGGCTTCCAGCCGTTCCTGGTCCATCCGGTGGCCCGCCATGGTAATGGTGCCCCCGTCCGGAGTCAGCACGCCCGTCATCAGCTTGATGGTGGTGGTCTTGCCGGCGCCGTTGGGCCCGATAAAGCCGAAGAGCTCCCCGCCCTTGACTTCCAGGCTCAGATCGTCCACAGCCTTGGTGTTGTTTTTTGCGTAAGTCTTGGTTACATGCTGTAAATCAATCATTTGAATCCTCCCCGCCTTCCCGGCGTTCTTTTATCGTTTATGACAGGTATCATCTTACCACAGAAACCCCGGTCTGAAAACAGCCGTACCCGAAAAATACGTACATCTATTTCTCCGTTTTCACCTGTTCCGGCCCCTTTCCCGAAAAAAGCGGCCCGAAGGCCGCCTGGGGTCAGTGTGCTTTGTAAATCCGCATGGACAGCGCTCCGTCGCTGCTGGTGCACGCTTCAATCCGGATCGGGAAATCATACATGTTCTGGAACCGGAAATTCAGGGTGTCCGTCCCCACCGCCGCGTCGCAATGAATGGGCAGGTAGCTGGCGCCGTTGCCGCCGTGGGCGTGGCGTTTGAGAATTTTCAGTCCCGGCAGCTGAATCACCACGTTGTAAAGGGTGCTGGCCACCTGGCAGGTGCCGCCGCCGTAGCCCGGAACGGTCTTCCCGTCGATCAGCACGGGAGCTTCTTCGTATCCTCTCTTTCTCCCGTAGGGACCCATAATCGCGTTTCCGTCGAAAATGTCCCCGGGGTTCATCACGATGGAAACCAGCTCGCTGCCGACCTTGATGTTGTGAATCCGGCTGATGTTGGTTTTGCTCTGCACCATCTTGTAGTAGCTGGTATAGGCGGCAATGGGGCAGTCCTCGTACAGCTCCTCGTCCGTGGGGGAAACGGGCAGCAGCTCCGTCAGCTCGTTGGGGTCGATGTAGCCGTAGTTGCGCATGTAGTTGACCACCGCCCAGCCCTCGTAGAACTTCCAGATGGTGATCTTCGTTCCCGGGTTCAGGATCACGTAGTTGTTGCCGTCATCCTCGGTGCCCTCGTTGAAGCTCATGTTCTTCCGCACGTGGCAGCTGGTGGCCGTCACCGCGGTATAGGCGTGCTTCTGGACGTTGAAAGGCGGCGTGTTCACGGGATCCAGCGGTTTGATGGAAGGCTTTTCCACCCACTGGCGCAGCACGTAACCGATCTTTCCGTCCTTCCGCACAATCAGCCACTGCAGCCCCACGTACAGCACGTCCACGTCCTTGATGGAGCCGGTCTTGTGCAGCAGCACGTTGGCGGCGCTCAGGTCGTCCGCGTCCATGGTCTTGTAGATGTTCGGGTTCTTGTCCCGGATGGTGCAGGTATACAGCGCCGGGGAATTCGCGTCAAAATCGGCGGCTGTGGGTTCCGGATAAACCTTGCCGATCACCCGCTCCATGGGTTCTTCGCTGTCCAGCTCTTCAATCTCCCGCAGCTCTTCCTCGCTCAGGCCCAGGTCGTCAAGGTTTTCCAGGCCTTCCGGATCCGTGTCTTCCTCCGCCGCGGCCAGGCTCATCCCGGTCCAGAGGAGGCACAGGCACAGCAGTCCGCATAAAAAGCGCTTCATGCGCATCTCTCCCTTCATAATGTTTTCATTATCCCCGTTTTCAAAAGCCCTGTCAAGGGTCCGGAGCCGATTTCGGGGCGCAAAATCTAGTGTTCCCCTTTTCTTTTGTCCCCATTTTATGGTATAATTTGAAAGTATCGTTCAAAACGGTTCACGTCCCGGGAAGGGTTCTGTGTCCTCCCGGGCAGAACGGGGGCCTGTTCCCCCTCAGATTGAAGGAGCAAGCATGACATCGCAAACCTATAACGCCGGGAATATACAGGTGCTGGAAGGCCTGGAGGCCGTCCGTATGCGTCCCGGCATGTACATCGGAACAACTTCCTCCCGCGGGTTGCATCATCTCCTGTGGGAGATTGTGGATAACGCCATTGACGAGGCGTCCAACGGCTTCGCGGACGAGGTTACCGTCACTTTGCATAAGGACGGCTCCGCCAGTGTGTGGGATAACGGCCGCGGCATGCCGGTGGACACGCATCCGACCCTCGGTATCCCCGGGGTGGAGGTCATCTTCACCGTGCTGCACGCCGGCGGCAAGTTCAATAACGAAAATTACGACTATTCCGGCGGTCTCCACGGCGTGGGCGCCAGTGTGGTCAACGCCCTCAGCCGCTGGCTCACCGTGGATGTTTTCCTGAACTGGAGCCATTACCGCATGGCCTTCACCTCCGAGGAAAACCCCTCCACCCGCAAGGTGGAGGCCGGAAAGCCCTCCGGTCCCCTGGAAGTCCTGGGCAACACCCGCAAAAAAGGCACCCTGGTCCGTTTCCTGCCAGACGACCGGATTTTTGACGATGTGAAATTCCATACCGAAACCGTAGCCCGCCGCCTGCAGGAGCTGGCGTATCTGAACCGCGGCATCCGCATCACTTTTACCGATGAGCGCCTGACGGATCCGGAAGCCCGCACCCGCGTTTTCTGCTATGAAGGCGGCATTTCGGATTATGTGCTGTATCTGAACGCCGGAAAAACCGCCCTGCAGGAGGACGTGATCTACCTGGAGGGCAAGCGGGACACCGTCATCTGCCGCGCCGCCATTCAGTATACGGACGGCTTTACCGAAAGCCTGTTCTCCTATGTCAACAATATCAATACGCCGGAGGGCGGTTCCCACGAAACCGGCTTCAAGGCCGCCTTCACCAAGTGCTTCAACGATTATGCCCGCCGGGCCGGCCTGCTGAAAGAAAAGGACAATAATCTCTCCGGGGAGGATTTCCGCGAAGGCCTCACCTGTGTGCTCACCACCATGGTGAAAAACCCGCAGTTCGAAGGCCAGACCAAGGGCCGCCTGGGCAACAGTGAAGTCCGTCCCGTGGTGGAAGCCATCATCTCTCAGCAGCTGACCGACTGGCTGGACAACCTCAAAAACCAGGAAGTGGCCTCCGCCATCGTGGCCAAGGCCATCCGCGCCGCCCAGGCCCGGGAGGCCGCCCGCAAAACCCGGGACAATATCCGCAAGGCCAGCCAGCTGGAAGCCGCTCCCCTGGTGGGCAAGCTTTCCTCCTGCACCGGCCGGAAGTGGGAGGATAACGAGCTGTTCATCGTGGAAGGCGATTCCGCCGGCGGCAGTGCCAAGCAGGGCCGGGACCGGCGGTTCCAGGCCATCCTTCCCCTCCGCGGCAAACCCCTCAATGTCGAAAAAAAGCACCTGGACCAGGTACTGGCCAACGAGGAATTCCGCTCCCTCATCACCGCCCTGGGCACCGGCATCGACGAGGGCTTCTCCCTCTCCAACCTGAAATACGGCAAGGTCATCATCCTTTCCGATGCGGACCAGGACGGCGCCCATATCCGGGCCATCCTGCTGACCTTCTTCTTCCGCTATATGAAAGACCTGATCACCAACGGCCATGTCTATATCGGCATGCCCCCGCTCTATAAGGTCCAGAAGGGGCAGAACGTGATCTACGCCTATGACGACAAGGAACTGGCCAAAGCCACCCGTACTGCCGGCAAGGGCTATACGCTGCAGCGGTATAAAGGCCTCGGCGAAATGAACCCGGAACAGCTCTGGGAAACCACCATGGATCCTTCCCAGCGCAAGCTTATGCGCGTCTCCATTGAGGACGCCGCGCTGGTGGACCGGCTCACCACCGTCCTCATGGGGGATAAGGTAGAGCCCCGGCGGGATTATATCAGCGAGCACGCGGATTTCAACAAGGAAGACAGCTTCGGCGAAAAGCTGGACCAGAGCGCCGCGTCCCGCGCCAGCCAGGCGGCCGCCGCCGCCTTTGATGAAGGGAGGCTGTGATTTCCGTGGCAAAGAGAAAAGAACCCGAAAAGCCCATCGTGAAGGACGATCCCTCCCGGATTATTGATATCAATATGGAGGACGTCATGCACAACAGCATGATGCCCTACGCTGAGCACGTCATCCTGGAGCGCGCCCTGCCCCGGGTGGAGGACGGCCTCAAGCCCGTTCAGCGCCGCATTCTCTATACCATGATGGAACTGGGCACCACGCCGGACAAGCCCCACCGCAAGTGCGCCCGTATCGTCGGCGACTGCCTTGGTAAATACCATCCCCACGGGGATTCCTCGGTCTACGGCGCCCTCGTGCATATGGCCCAGGATTTCTCCATGCGTGCCCCCATGGTGGACGGCCACGGCAACTTCGGCTCCATCGACGGGGACGGCGCCGCCGCTATGCGTTATACGGAAGCCCGCATGACGCCCCTGGCCATGGAAATGCTGCGGGATATCGAAAAGGATACCGTCCCCTTCCGCCTGAATTTCGATGATACCCTGAAGGAGCCGGATATGCTTCCGGCCCGTTTCCCCAACCTGCTGGTCAACGGCGCCAACGGCATTGCCGTAGGCCTGGCCACCAATATCCCGACCCATAACCTGGGGGAAGCCGTCCGCGCCGTCCTGGCCCAGATGGATAATCCGGACATCTCCCTGGATGACCTGATGCGGCTGCTTCCCGGACCGGACTTTCCCACCGGCGGCGTGCTGCTGAACAATGAGGAAATCCGCCGGGGCTACGAAACCGGCCGCGGCAAGCTGACCCTCCGGGCCCGGGTGCATGTGGAGGACGGCGCCAACGGCCGTAAAATGCTGGTCATTACCGAGGTGCCCTATCAGGTCAACAAGGCCGCCATGCTGGAAAAAATCCATAAGCTCAGCGAGGAAAAGAAAGTGGCCCTGGGCGGCATCTGCGACATCCGGGATGAAAGCGACCGCACCGGCATGCGGGCCGTTATCGAGCTGAAGCGGGATGTGGATCCTGCCAGGGTGCTCGCCTACCTGTATAAGTATTCGGACTTGCAGGTCACCTTCGGCGTCAATATGGTTGCCATTGTCAACGGCAAGCCGGTGCTGCTGACGCTGAAAAAGCTCATTTCCGCCTATATTGATTACCAGAAGCAGGTCGTCACCCGCCGCACGGAGTTCGACCTGGAAAAAGCCAAGGCCCGGGCCCATATCCTGGAAGGCCTGATGATCGCCCTGGATAACCTGGATGAAGTCATCGCCCTCATTCGGGCCAGCAAAAGCCCGAAGGAAGCCAAAGCCGCCCTCATGGAACGCTTCAGCCTTTCGGAAGTGCAGGCCCAGGCCATCCTGGATCTGCGTCTCCAGAAGCTCACCAATCTGGAAATGGAAGCCCTCCGCAAGGAATATGCGGATATCCTGAAGGAAATCAACCGCCTGGAAGGCATCCTGAAGAGTGAAAAGAAGCTCCGCGATGTCATCCGCAAGGAAATGGAAGCCCTGGCGGAACAGTACGGCGACGGGCGCCGCACCACCCTCGAATCCCCGGAGGAGGTTCCGGTGGAACTGCCGGACAATACCCCGGTGCCGGAGGACGCGGTCGTGGTCTTCACGGAGAGCGGCTACCTCAAGCGGATCTCCCCGGCCCAGCTGAAGCGCACGCCCCTGCCCGCCCGGGAGGAAAACCCGGACGACGCGGCCCGTTGGTTCCTGCCCTGCACCACAGCGGAAAACCTGTATATCTTTACGGATCTGGGCAACTGCTATCCGGTGAACGTCGGAAAGCTGGCGGAGTCGAAGCCCAGGGACCGGGGCCAGCTGCTGGCCGGTGTCCTCGCCGGGCTGGAGGACAGGGAACAGGCGCTGTATATGCTCACCGCCGATTCCGAAAAGCTGAAAACCCTGCCGGACTTCCTGTTCCTGACCCGCCGGGGCATGATCAAGCGCTCCGCCGCCGCGGATTACGATGTCCGGTCCCGCAAATACCCGGCCCTGTCCCTGAAAAAGGACGATTCCCTGCTGGCCGTGTGCCAGGCTTCCGGCCAGGAGGATCTGCTCCTGGTCACCCGGGGCGGCATGAGCATCCGCTTCCCCCTCTCCGGGGTTCCGGTTCAGGGCCGCGTCGCCTCCGGCGTCCGGGCCATGACCGTGGAATCCGGGGATGAGGTTTCCTTCGTCAGCCCCCTGAAGGACGGCGATGAAGTCATTCTCTTCTCGGAGCGCGGCTGGGCCAAGCGCATTCCCCAGCTGGATTTCGAATCCCAGAACCGTTCCGGCAAGGGCGTACGCTGCTTCTATTTCAACAAGAACGGCTCCAACGGCCGCCAGATCGCCGGCTTCTGCGTGCTTCCCGAAAGCACCCCCGCGGACCTGCTGGTCAGCCAGCTCCGCTCCCCGGTCACCAAACTGGGCAAAAACGAAATCCTGCTCCAGAACCGTTCCGGAAAAGGCATGCCCTATGTCATGGCCATCCTGGACGATATCATCACCGCGGTGGTTCCCGTCCTCCGGGAGCCTGCCCCGGAGGACGGCCCCAATCCCTGATTTTTCCCCCTCCCGGACCTTCCGGGAATCGGGAAGGATGATCCCTGAACAGTCAACAATCTGAAAGGAGAAAAAAATTATGGCAAGACAGAACTTCGGCGGCTTCGGTGGAGGCGCCAACATGCAGCAGCTTATGCGCCAGGCCCAGAAAATGCAGCAGCAGATGCAGGAGGCCCAGGAGCAGCTGGACGCCGCGGAATACGAAGCGGCCTCCGGCGGCGGCATGGTCTCCGTCAAAGTCAGCGGCAAGCGCGAAATCACTTCCATCACCATCGACCCCCAGGTTGTGGATCCCGATGACATCGAAATGCTTCAGGATCTGATCATGGCCGCGGTGAACGAAGCCCTCCGCAAGGGCGAGGAAGCCCGTGAAACCACCATGAGCCGCATGGCTCCCGGAATGGGCGGTCTGTTTTAATGGGCAGCCAGATTGAACCGATCGAAACCATGGCGGCGGAGCTGCACCGTCTTCCCGGCGTAGGTCAGAAGACCGCCCTCCGCTATGCCTATTTCATCGCCTCCATGCCCCTGGAAGAGGTTCGTGCCCTTTCCGTGGCGCTGTGGGAAGGCCGTAAAGCCATCCGTTTCTGCAAGGTCTGCGGAAATTATTCCGCCGGAGACCTGTGTTCCGTCTGCGCAGATCCGGAACGGGAAAACGGCCAGATCTGCGTGGTCCGGGATCCCCGGGATGTGGCGGCCCTGGAGCGCACCCATGAATACGCCGGCCGTTATCATGTACTTCACGGAACCCTGTCCCCCATGGAGGGCGTCGGCCCGGAGGATATTCACCTGAAGGAGCTCATGTCCCGCCTGGCTACGGAAAAGGTCACGGAAGTCATCCTGGCCACCAATCCGGATGTGGAGGGCGAAGCCACCGCTTCCTATATTGCGCGCCTGGTCCGGCCCATGAACATCCGCTGTACCCGTATCGCCCATGGCGTTCCCGTCGGCGGCGACCTGGAGTATACCGATGAGGTCACCCTCCTGAAGGCCCTGGAAGGCCGCCGCGAAATGCCGTAACATGAAAAACGCCGCTGCCTCCGGACAGCGAACAGGTAATTATGGATTATGAACTGATACTTCTCATCGCCTGCCTCGTCCTCCTGGTCATTCTCCTGGTCCGCCAGGCCTCCCTGACCCACCGTCAGGAAAGCACCCGGTTGAAGCAGGAGCACGACCTTTCCGTCCTGGGCAATCAGCTGCTGGACGAGCTGGACGCGCAGCGGGATGAATCCGTTTCCTCCCTGCAGACCGCGAATCAGAATCTCCTCACCACCCTGTCCCAGATGGGCCAGAATCAGTCCGCCCTGCTGGAAAGCATGCAGCGCCAGGTGCTGCTCTCCACCCGCAACCAGGAGGAAAAAATCAACGCCCTCCGCCTGGAAAACGAGCGCCAGCTTTCGGAAATGCGGAGAACCGTGGACCAGCGTCTTTCCGAAAGCCTGGATAAAAAGCTGGATACCAGCTTTGCCCAGGTCAGCCAGCGGCTGGAGTCCGTCTATAAAGGCCTCGGGGAAATGCATACCCTGGCCGCCGGCGTAGGCGACCTGAAAAAGGTCCTCACCAACGTGAAGACCCGGGGCATCTGGGGGGAAATGCAGCTGGGCAGCCTGATCCGTCAGACCCTGGCCCCCGGCCAGTATGAGGAAAACGTCGCCGTGGTTCCCGGCTCTGCCGAACGCGTGGAGTTTGCCATCCGCCTTCCGGACCGCTCCGGCGGCACGGTTTTCCTGGCGGTGGACAGCAAGTTTCCCCAGGAGGATTATCTCCGCCTGACGGAAGCTTCCCAGGCCGGGGATGCTGCCGGAACCGAAGCAGCCCGCAAGGGCCTCACCCAGCGCCTGAAATCGGAGGCAAAAAAAATCGCCTCCAAATATATCGCCCCGCCCCATACCGCGGATTTTGCCGTCATGTTCCTTCCGGTGGAGGGTCTCTATGCGGAGGCCATTCAGTCCCCGGACCTGGTGGAATCCCTGCAGCGGGACGAGCGTGTGGTGCTGGCAGGCCCGGGAACCTTCTCCGCCATGCTTAACGCCCTGCAGCTGGGCTTCCGTACCATGGCCATTGAAAAGCGCAGCGGCGAGGTCTGGCAGCTGCTGGGAGAAATCAAAACGGACTTTGCCCGCTTTGCGGAAATGCTGGAGGCCACCCGCCACCGGCTGGACCAGGCCGGCGAATCCATCGATTCCGCCGTTTCCCGAACCAGGACCATCCGCAAAAAGCTGGATAACCTGGAGGATCTTCCCGAATAAATTCCCAATCAAAACCGGGGCCCGCGCTTTGGACGCAGGCCCCGGTTTTCGTTTTCCTTATTCGTCCGCCCGGAAGGCGTAAATCGTGGTGGTGTCGTATTTCTCGCCGGGCCGCAGAATGGTGGTACCCGGGAAATTGGAGTGATTCGGATCGTCCGGGCAGTGCTGGGTTTCCAGGCAGAATCCGGAGAACTTTCCGTAGTCCGCGCCTTCCTTGCCGCCCTTGATGTCCAGGGTGCAGGCGGTGTAGAGCTGGATGGCCGGCTGGTCCGTCAGCACTTCCATGTACCGTCCGCTCTCCTCGTGCCAGACGCTGGCCGCCGCGCCCATGGCGCTGCCCTTGCGCAGCACAAAGTTGTGGTCGTATCCGCCGGCAGGAATCATCTGCGGGCAGGAATCCATCACTTCCAGGCCTTCGTCAATCAGCAGCCCGTCCCGCAGGTCCAGGGGCGTTCCCACCACCGGCATGTATTCGCCCGTGGGAATCAGGCCGTCGTCCACCTTCGTAATCACGTCGGCGTCAATGGTCACCTCGTGGTCCCGCACCGTGCCGTGCTTGTGGCCGCCCAGGTTGAAGTAGGTATGGTTCGTCAGGTTGCAGAGGGTGGGCTTGTCCGTGGTGGCCTCGTAGCGGATGATCAGGTCGCACATGTCGTTCCAGGTGTACGTCACCGTCACGTCCAGGTTGCCCGGGTAGTTTTCCTCTCCGTCGGGGGACACCCGGTGGAAGGAAACGGAGTCCTGATGTGCTTCTTCCTTCGGGGTGCCCGTCCAGAAATGGGCGGAAAAGCCCACGTTGCCGCCGTGCAGGTGGTTTACGCCGTGATCGTTCAGCGCCACCTGGTATTCCTTGCCGTCAATGGAGAATTTCCCGGCCCCGATGCGGTTGCCGTAGCGTCCAACCGTGTCCCCGAAGCATCCGTGGGGTCCGATGTAGCGGTCCAGGGAATCAAAGCCCAGCGCCACGTCGTCCATGTTTCCGCCGGCATCCGGCACGATGATGGAGGTGCAGATCGCGCCCCATTCAATCA
This sequence comes from Clostridia bacterium, assembly GCA_017526525.1. Classification (GTDB taxonomy): domain Bacteria; phylum Bacillota; class Clostridia; order Christensenellales; family Aristaeellaceae; genus Aristaeella. The sequence goes on from JAFXRG010000047.1 coordinate 22,331, forward strand.
CGGAAACCGAAGCGCCCATGGAATTGGTCATCGTAAACTTATGAACATCCTTGCCCTTGGGGCTCTTTCCCCATACTTCGCACTTTATGCTCATTTTTCTTTTCCTCCGCCTGATCAATTGATTGTTTTCCGTTTCCCGGGTGAATTACATTTTCTCGTCCACAAGCTTTTGCAGCTCGTTCATGAACGCTCCTACGTCCGTAAACTTCCGGTAAACCGCCGCGAAGCGCACGTAGGCCACGTCGTTCAGCTCCTTCAGCTCGGCCATCACCATGTCGCCCAGTTTTTCCGAAGCAATCTCGCCCTCCATGGTGGCGTAGGCTTTCTGCTCCACCCGGGTCACGATCTCGTCAATCTGCTGCATGCTCACCGGAAGCTTGTCGCAGGCATGCAGGATGCCGGCCTTGATTTTCTGCGCGTCAAAGCCTTCCCGCCTGCCGTCCCGTTTCACAACAAACAGGGGGCTCATTTCCACCTTTTCGTACGTGGTGAACCGTCTGCCGCAGTTGATGCATTCCCGCCGCCGGCGGATGCTGTTTCCGTCGTCTGTCGGTCTGGAGTCAATTACCTTGCTGTCCAGGCAGCTGCAAAACTGGCATTTCATCGGTCAACTCTCCTGTCCGTCACTCAATCGTGCTCAGATCCTTGAACAGATCCTTGTTGGTGGTGTACAGCTTCTTGTATACTTCATAGACCTTTTCGTACTTCGGAATGTTTTCCGCAATGGGATCCTGGGCGGGATTCACGTGAATCATCGCCCGGCAGGCTTCCTGCACGCTGCCGTACAGTCCCGCGCCGACGCCGGCCAGAATGGCCACGCCCAGCGCCGGGCCTTCGGTGTTCACCGTGGTGGCCACGGGGCACTTCATAACGTCGGCCAGCATCTGCCGCCACAGGGGGCTCTTTCCGCCGCCGCCGCAGGCCAGCATGGTTTCAGGGGCAACGCCCATGCCCGCCAGCACGCCCAGGCAGTCGTTCAGGCTGAAGGTCACGCCTTCCATCACGGCCCGCAGCAGGTCTCTCCGCTGATGCATCGCGCTCAGGCCGAAGAACATGCCGCGGCAGTCGCTGTCCAGGTGCGGGGTCCGCTCACCCATCAGGTACGGCGCGTAAATCAGCTTGTTGGCGCCGATGGGGCTCTTGGCGGCTTCCTGGTTGGTCAGCTCGTAGGTATCCACGCCCATGGCTTCCGCGGTGGTCTTTTCCGCCGCGCAGAAGTTGTCCCGGAACCATTTCAGGCTCAGGCCCGCCGCCTGGGTCACGCCCATCACGTGCCATGCGCCGGGAACGGCGCAGCAGAAGGTGTGCACCCGGCCCTTGGGGTCAATGGCCAGCTTGTCCGTGTGCGCAAACACAACGCCGCTGGTTCCGATGGTGGTGAAGGCCTTTCCGTCTTCCACCACGCCGGTGCCCACGGCCGCCGCCGCGTTATCGCCGGCGCCGCCCACCACCAGGGTCTTCTCGCTCAGTCCGGTCAGCTCCGCCGCCTTCGCGGAAATGTGGCCCGTGACCTCGCAGCTCTCATAGACCTTGGCCAGCATATTCTTGTCGATATCCAGGATCTGCAGCAGCTCATCGCTCCAGCAGCGGTTCGGCACGTCCAGCATCTGCATGCCGCTGGCGTCGGAAACCTCCGTGGCAAAATCCCCCGTCAGCATGAACCGCACATAGTCCTTCGGCAGCAGCACATGCTTGCACCGGGCGTAGTTTTCCGGCTCATGGTTCCGAACCCAGATCAGCTTGCTCAGGGTGAATCCCGGCAGCGCGGGATTGGCCGTAATCCGGATCAGGTTGTCATATCCAACCTTGGCGGTAATCTCTTCGCATTCCTTCGCGGTCCGCTGGTCGCACCAGATGATGGAGGGACGAATCACCTCGTCCTTTTCGTCCAGCATCACCAGGCCGTGCATCTGGCCGCTGATTCCCAGGGAAACCACGTCGTCCTTGCTGACGCCGCTCTTCTCCAGCACTGTGTGAATCGTGCTGACCGCAGCGTTGTACCAGTCCTTCGGATCCTGTTCCGCCCAGCCGTTCTGCGGCTGGTACATGGGATACTCCACCGTCGCGGAACAGATGCCTTTGCCGTTCTGGTCAAACAGAACCGTTTTCGTACCGGATGTGCCCAGATCAATCCCAAGCAGATACTTCATATGTCTTTTTCCTCTCTGTCCACAAAATATAGTGGTGATCGCTGTTTCCTATTATAGAATTGTGGTTTTTCCCTGTCAACCCTTTGCCCGGCCGTTTCCGGCATAGTTTTTTACTTGCTTTCCTGCGCCGCTTCAATGCAGGCGTAGAACGCCGGCTTCGGGTTCAGGCGCAGGTCAAACAGCAGCGGATAGCTGGAGCTTCTCCAGCTCATGTTGTCCGTCAGGCCCCAAACCTGAACAGCTTCCGTCTGGTCCGCGTACTGCAGCATCAGTTCCATCATGGCCTTGTATTTGTCCGCCTGTGCCTTCAGGCCGGTCTCCGTATACTTGCTCATACCGATGTCCAGCTCGCTCACCCGCATCTTCAGTCCCAGGTCGGCAATCTTCTTCACGGACCGGGCCATCTCCTGGTTGGAAGGCGATCCGGTGGTGTGATGCATCTGGAATCCGTAGCCGTCAATGGTACCCGCCTCAATCAGGGGCCGGATCATTTTGATGATTCCGTTCATCTTGCCGCTCATGGCGGAGTTGTAGTCGTTGTAGTACAGCAGAACGCCTTCCGCGGCATACTTCCGGGCATATTCAAAGGCGTAGTTGATGAAATCCTCTCCGATGACCTTGGTCCACGGGGACGTCTTCCGGATCCAGTTCGTTCCGTCGTCAATGGCTTCGTTCACCACGTCCCAGCTGACAATCACGCCTGGATATTCCTCTTCCGTGGTGGTCAGCACCGTCTTGATGTAGTTTTCCAGCCGGCCCAGCATCACTTCACGGGTCACAAAGGGCTTTTTGGAATCATAACCTTCGTGGAAAAATGCTTCCGGCGTCTGGCTGTGCCAGACCAGCACGTGTCCATGAACCTTTATTCCGTTCCTCTGGGCAAATTTCAGCAGCTGCTTGGCCGCGTCAAAGCGTACCGCCACGGAGGTTTCGTCTCCGGTATCCGCCACCATTTTCCTGCTCCGGCTCACGTCCAAAACGCTGTCCGGCTTCAGCTCGTTTTCAGGGGTCAGAATGCTGAACTGGCTGTACATCAGCTTCATCAGCTTCGGATCCATAAACGCGCTCGAGGGAGCCGCCGCGCCGAAATCGAACTTGCCCGCGTAGGCTTCCTTCAGGCTGGGCAGGTCCTCCAGCGCCACTTCCTTCACCTCGGCGGGCGCTTCCGTGGGCTTGGGTGTAGGCGCCCCGGCGGGAGCTGTCAGCGTAAAGTTCCGGATCTCGTAGCTCAGCTCCGGAGAACCGTCCGTCTCCACATACAGCAGGTAGCTGTCATAGTTTCCGGCCGTGAAGGTACCCTTCACGGTGGTCCATTCGCCCTTCTTCACGCCGTTCCCGGTCACCAGCCGCTCCCAGCCCGTGGTGCCGGTGGCGTCCGGCCGCTCCAGGGAAATGATGAAGTTGGCCTGCTCCGCGCCGTTCTGCAGGATCTCCACGCTGACCGTGTATTCGCATCCGCCCGTCAGGTCAAAATATCTTCCCGGGGAGTTCCAGTCCGCCGTCCGCCCCTCTGCCTTCAGGGTCGCTTCCGTCGTATGGTAAACCTGGCATCCCCGGCCGAACCAGTCATCATCTCCCGCGGCAAACGCGGAAGCATAGATCTGCGTATTTCCGTCCGCAAAAACACTGCCCGTCATCGTAAGAACCAGGCAAAGCATCAACAGGAAACTGATTATCTTTTTCATAGGGTATGTTCCTCCTCCGATCTGCAGGCGTTTCAGCCGTTGCTTCTTCTATATCTTACACGGAAACCCCACCCTTTTCAACCAAAAATTGTCCGTACAAACCCTCATGTCATCCCGAGCGCTCCCCGTGTCATCCTGAGCAAAGCGAAGGATCTTTCCCCGTAACCCCCCGTGTCATCCTGAGCAAAGCGAAGGATCCTCCATCAGTGTCATCCTGAGCACAGCGAAGGATCTTTCCCCGTAACCCCCGTGTCATCCTGAGCGCAGCGAAGGATCTTATCATCGCATCCCCAAACGTCAAAAAAAACCAGGGAGCCATCAAAAGCTCCCTGGCCGTTTGCTTCATCTTAGTCGAAGCAGTCACCCACGTGGTTGATAATCGTCTCGCCGCCCAGTGCGGTTTCGTATTCTTCAAACACGGTCCAGGTGTCGCCGCCCTTCTTGGGCTGCGGTTTGTCTTCTTCGCCGTTCGCCATCGGCACATACCGGTTGGCGAAGGTGGTTACGGTGCCTTCCTGCGTCATGCTGTCGAGCACGTATCCGACGACCGTCTGTTCGGTCCAGGTGTAGTTGACCTCTGTTCCGTTCACCCGTACCGGCAGATCGTTCACCGTCGCGGTCCAGTTGTTCTCCTCGTTCAGGAGCACCACCTTGCCGTTGCTCAGCTTCATATAGATGCTGGTAGGCCGCAGGTTCTCAGGATTCCCGTTGTGGTTCCAGGTCTTGGTCACGGTCGCGCTGGTGGTCTCCGGCTCGTAGACGTTCAGGATGTTGTATCCGTTGATCTCGGCCCTGTAGTCCTTCACAGCATCTTCCGTGATCGTGTAGCTGATCTTCTCGCCGGCCTCGTCCAGTCTCGGCAGATCGGTGAAGGTGAACTTCCATCCATTCTCCTCATTCAGGCTGGTGGAAGCCACTTCCGTTCCGTTCGCCAGCAGGCGTACCGTTACGCTCTCCGGCCGGTTGCCGTCCTGGTTGCCGTTGTCGTCCCAGCTCTTGATCACCGGGATTTCCACCGGCGTGTTATCCGGCTCTTCGGGTTCAACAGGAGTGAACTCGAAGGTCTTTTCGATCTGCAGCTTGCCCGTCTCCAGCGTGTTCGTGATCACAAAGCCGTCCACTGTCGGGGTGTAGCCTGCCGGTACTTCCGTCTCGGCAACGCTGTACTTGATCGGCTTTGCGGATCCGCTTGCACCGGTCGGGTTCGCATTCTTGTTCATTCCCGTCCAGGTGTACTTCCAGCCGTTCGCTTCGTTCAGCACCACCGGTTCACCGATGGCTTCTCCGTCAGCAAAGAGCTGTACAGCGATCTGCGCCGGCCGCAGCTGCTTCTCGTTGTTGTTGTCTTCCCATACCTTCTGCACCGGGATATCGATCTTCTCGGGTCCGTAGCTGTTGGTGATGGTGGTCACTGTTCCGCTCGTCGCGCCGGGGTTCGTCACAGTGTATCCGTTGCCCACCTCATGCTCTCTCCAGGTGTAAACGATATCCTTCTGCTCAGCATCAACCTTCGGCAGGCCCTTTTCGGTATGCATCCAGTTGCTGCTATCGTACAGGGTTACGGTCTTGATAACCTTGCCGTTGGCCTCCAGGTCGACCTGAATGCTTGCCGGCCGCTTTCCGTCACGGTTGTTGTCATCGTCCCAGACCTTCTTCACAGTCGCCTGTACGCGGCTGATGTCGTCTTCTACCAGCAGCACGCCTTCCTCATTGGTGTTGGTATCGCCGTGGTAGGTACCGGTCTCATCCACGCTGAATGTCGTGGAGGTCTCCTGCAGGTTGTAGCCAACCGGTGCAACCGTTTCAACCAGTCTGTAGACCTTATTGATTTCAAGGTTCTCAATTTCGGTGGCTTCCACACCGGACACGAACTCGAAGATTACTTCATTGGTTTCAACGTCGATCACCTGGATCGTAGCGCCTTCCAGTTCATGCTGGTCGGTAATATCCACCTTGCTGGTCTTCACTACGATGTTGGTAAAGTTGATCTCTTTGGCGTTATCGGAAGCCGTCGCAGTGATCTTGCCATTCTGCTCGTCTGCCAGATCCACCCGGATCAGAACCACCTTGCTGTCGTAGATGACGGTCTTGTCAGCATCGTCCGGCTTGACTTCCTTGATGGTGTAGTACAGGGTCCTGGTCTTCAGGATGTTACCGTCTTCATCCACCATGGTCGCTTCGCTGTACGGGATCGTGCTGAAGGAGATCTTGCCTTCGGCGTCGTTTTCGACGGTCTCGATCGGCGTCTCTTCAATCACGTTGCCTTCCGCGTCAACCTTCGCCTGGCTCAGCACGAAGCTGAATTCGCCGGCCTTCAGTTCACGGCGTACCAGCGTCTTCTTCGCGGTGAAGTCAATTCCGCCTTCGGAGGTGTACTCGTTGGTGAACTTCACAGCCGCGCCGGTCTTGTCCGCTGTCGCGTTAATGGTACCCTTCTGGTCGTCGGTCAGTGTGACGGTAATCGTCTCGATATGCTCGTCATACTTCACGCCGCCCAGCGTCTCCTTGACTTCGAAGATCTGATACTGCTTCGTCGTCGTCGTCAGGATGACATCCTTGTCAGCCATGTCGGCTTCGGTGAAGTCAATCGCCTTGAAGGTCACGGTTCCGTCCGCGGCGTTCTTCTTCGTGTCGATTTCATTGCCTTCCATGTCGGTCAGCTTGAAGGTGAACTCATCCGCCAGCAGTTCGCGTCCGGTCAGTTCCTTCAGGGCACTCAGCTCAACGCTGCCCTTGGAGGTGTAATCGTTGATGAATACCACATACGCGCCGCTCTTGTCCGGTGTCGCGGTGATCGTGCCATCCTGGTTGTCGGTCAGTGTGACGGTGATCGTTTCGATATGCTCGTCATACGTCACGCCTTCCAGCGTCTCCTTGACTTCGAAGATCTGATACTGTCTCGTCGTCTTCGTCAGGATGACATCCTTGCCTTCTTCATCCTTGCCGGCCATGTCGGCTTCGGTGTAGTCGATCGCCTTGAAGGTCACGGTTCCGTCCGCGGCGTTCTTCTGGGTATCGATTTCCTTGCCTTCCATGTCGGTCAGCTTGAAGGTGAATTCACCGGCCTTCAGGTTCCGTCCGTTCAGTTTCTTCAGGGCGGTCAGCACTACGCTGCCCTTGGAGGTGTAATCGTTGATGAACTTCACTGCCGCGCCGCTCTTGTCAGGTTTCGCAGTGATCGTGCCATCCTGGTTGTCAGTCAGTGTGACGGTGATCGTTTCGATATGCTCGTCATACTTCATGCCGCCCAGGGTCTCCTTGACTTCGAAGATCTGATACTGTCTCGTCGTCGTCGTCAGGATGACATCCTTGCCTTCTTCATTCTTGCCGGCCATGTCAGCTTCGGTGTAGTCGATCGCGTCGAAGACCACAGCGCCACCCGCGGCGTTCTTCTTCGTATCGATGACGTTGCCTTCCATGTCGGTCAGTTTGAAGGTGAATTCATCTGCCGTCAGGTTCCGTCCGGTCAGCACCTTCATGGCGGTCAGCACAACGCTGCCCTTGGAGGTGTATTCGTTGGTGTACTTCACTGCCGCGCCGGTCTTGTCCGCTGTCGCGGTGATCGTACCCTTCTGGTCGTCGGTCAGTGTGACGGTAATCGTTTCAACATGTTCGTCATACTTCACGCCGCCCAGCGTCTCCTTGACTTCGAAGATCTGATACTGTCTCGTCGTCTTAGTCAGGATGACATCGTTTCCTGCCGCATCCTTGCTGACCATGTCTTTCTGGTTGTAGTTGATCTCATCGAAGACAATAGCTCCACCTGCGGCGTTCTTCTTCATGCCGATTACGTTACCTTCCATGTCGGTCAGTTTGAAGGTAAACTCTTCAGCTTTTAGGTTGCGTCCAGTAATTTCTTTCAGCGCAGTAAGTATAACTTTGCCCTGTGCGTCATAATTGTTCACAAACTCGGACTTCACCAGGCTTACTGTCATCGCTGCATCGCTGTAGTATTCGACCGTCGCGTCTGCCAGCGTGCTGTCGCCATTGTCCGCGCCTACCGTTACCTTTACATAGATCACGTCAGGACCGGTCGTCGTATCACGGGTTACACCCGCAATGCTGAACGTGTCTTCAACGATCTGGTAATGGTATTCAGTTCCGGCTTCGCTCAGTCCATAGTACAGCGCCGGGAACTTCACTGCTTCGTGGTCGCCCTTGTTCGCCACCGTCAGATCAGTGATCTCGTTGCCGTCCTTGTCCTTTGTCGGTGCGCCGTTAATCCCGCTCAGGGTGAAGGTGAACTCGCCGTCCTTCAGGGTGCGGCCTTCCAGGTGCTTCGCTACCTCGATCTCGCCCTTGCCCTG
>JAFXRG010000048.1 GCA_017526525.1 Clostridia bacterium
CACGCACCATTGACCGCTGTGCGACAGGCTGAAGGCAGAATAACCGGGGGCAAACGGCTTTCCATTTGCCCCATACCTGAGGACCGACTCGTTTCGGATTCCGAGCGCCTGAATCATCAAATAACCTGCGCCGATGCACAAGAGGCGATCCTTCTCAAAGCGAAATCGTTTCGCCTTTTCCATCCTTTGCGGCATGAGGGCTTCCAACCCCGAAATGTCAAGGCGTCGCACGTTCTCTGTCCGGATGGCCCAGACCGTCATATCTTTCATTGTCTTTTCTTCCATTCTGTATTCTTTTCGCGACTGGCTGTCCGTGATCTCCTGCAATTGTTTCCGGATGATACATTTCTTACCGTATCCTATGTCTTTGCAAGCATGTATCTGGTATTCTTGCCTTCCCCGATCCTAATCAGCACACCGTTCTGCACCATTCGTTTCAGCACTCTGGCAGCGGATGAAGAACTGGTCCCCGTGATCTGTTCAACTTCTTGCCTCGCAATCAGTTCTTTTGTGGAAAGATATGCAAGGATCATTTCCTCAGCCGTTTGATAAGTAGCAGATCTGTGCAGCTCAAGGGGGCGGACACTGTTCAGGCTCGGCAGCGTGGCCTTGAATACCTTCTCAGTTACCTGGAACAATTGTCCCGCTTCCATATGGTGATAGGCAGCCAGAATTTTCTTCAGCCCGGTTCCGTAAGCTTCAATCAAACTCAGGCGATAGAAGACATTGGCCAGCTTTGGATTCCTGCAGATCGACAAACCGGATGTCACATCATTCAGATGAAAGCCTGGGATAAGGCCGCCTACAGATATAATCTCGATACGGTCACTGTAGACACCGATCAGTGTGCTGGCGGAATATGCATAATCCCGGTGAACAATGGCGTTCAGCAGCGCTTCGCGCAGCGCCGCAGGCGGATAAGCCCGATGGTCAACCCGGTGAACCCCTTCAAAGGTTGCAGAAGTATCATTCCGCATATCCAGGAACGCATAGGCATCATCGACCTGCTTGAGCAGCGAGCCAGTGAATTCCCGCCGGTCCTGAAACTGCTCCTGGTCAGTTCCCGAAAAAGTCGCTGCTTTGATGATATGCGGACACTGGTCGGACAGGAGCAAGCCGAGGTTCGTAAAGATACCATCGGAGGACACGATTCCAAGCGTCTGCATCTGCGGGAGCTCCAGATCAAGACCACACCTGTCAAAAATGTCTTTCGCATAGGTGAAGGTCAAGTCCTGTTGGAGAGATCGCACGTCTTCATACGTGTCTCCGTCTGTTTCCTTGATCATCTGACGAATACCCGCTTCAGTCGCCGGTGCAGCAGCAGTTCCCTGACGCACAAAAACGCCCGATGGACGCAGTCCCTTATCTGCCGCATAATAGGGTCTTCCCGTGCCACGCTGTATGGATACCTTGACAATATTCCTGCCTTCCGTCTCCAGAGAATCATAGTGAATGAACATCGTCACGTCAGGCCGGATGGCGTCTCTCGCCATATTTGCGATCCGCTGAATCATCAGGTCAGGAGAGGAAACGCCGACCACAGTGCCATCATCAGTGACTCCAACATAGATAGTACCGCCGCTGGTGTTGGCAAAGGCAATGATATCCTTCCGGATACTTTCTGAATAATCCAGTTTCAGTTCGATCGTTTCACTTTCCAGGAAACCGGCAGACGCTTTTTTGTCTTGTCTCATCCATTGCACCCGCTTTCTTCCCACATTGTTTCTCACATTCTAACCATTCTTGTCATTCTTGTCAATCGATGAGAAGAATGACTTGAATCGAATGATATGTTGACTCTCAAATTGATACCCGCGATCCGTTTCTTTTTCTCCCTGGGCCTGGAATCAAGATTTCCAAATAACGGAAGGATTCCCTTCAGACGCTTTCGGTTTTCCCGCCGAACGGCAGACAAATCAGTCCGGACAGGGCTGACAGGTGGAGGATTCGGGATTACAATCACGCGAAGGAGTGATGAGCATGATCATCAAAAAGGCTTCGCTGAAGCAAACGATTGTCCTGAGCGGAAGAGCCGTCTATGTCTGGATCAGGAATAACCGTTCCCCGGTGCAGACCATGAACGCCCGGGTCGTGTCCAAAAGGATGAAGGTCTCAGGCCACGGAATTCACACGGCGGGATATAATGCCTCCATGCGGGCGATGGGCTCTCCGACCTATACCCGGTACTTTGCCACCTTTGAAATGGATAATGGCCGGCGGATGGAGTTGAACGTAAAGGATTCGGAATACGGCATGCTTGCTGAAGGCGACCAGGGCCGGCTTTCTTTCCAGGGCACAAGGTATCTGGGGTTTGAACGGGCGTAAACGCCGGTTTCAGCCGGGATTGAACCGCTTCTTCCGGTCAGTTTTTGTCAAAGTCAAAGAATCCCAGCTTCTGCAGCATCCGGATCATCTTTTCCAGGTAATCCATATCCGTGATGGACCAGCGGGCATTCAGCCGGCTGAGCGCCTGCACCGTAAACCGGTTATCACACGGAATCTCCCTGCGCAGTTCATCATCCGTCAGATCGTAATTGACCAGCGGCGAAAGCAGGGCGTTGATTTTATCATCTGCCAGGCCCTGCTTCAGCCTGCTGTCAAACACCTCATCGGTCACCAGCTCCAGCAGGATACCGCAGGATTCCATGGCGGCGATCACGTCCGCCATGTCCACGGTGTGGGAGTTATACACATGGAAAACCGTGAAGGACGAGGGGGTGCCCGCCAGCCGGATCACATGCTGCGCTGTTTCATCGATGGGCGAGAAGTCTTCCTGCTCATCCATGCCCGAGTAGGGGAAACAACCCAGCGCGGCATAGGCCCGTAAAGAATTCATAAAGCTGTTTTTGCGGAAATTGATCTGGAATTCTCCGTCCTCCCGGCGGCTCATCAGATTGCTGACCCTCATGATTTTCGCATCCAGACCCTGCCGGGCGACGGCGCGCAGCACCTGCTCCTCCGCAAGGTATTTCGTATGCACATAGACATTGGACGTGACATCCTGGCCGATATTCAGGCGGTTTTCTGTCAGCCTGTCCTCAGCCGGCGCACCGTCCAGCGCTTCTCCGCTGACGGATACGGTGGAGATATGGATCAGGCGGGCCTTTTTGCGCAGGCACAGCCGGATCAGGTTTTCCACGCCGGTGACATTGATCTGCTTCAGGAAATCAAAGTCCGCAAAATGTTTGACGCTGGCCGCACAGTTGATCACCGTGTCAAACTCTTCATCCGCCAGGCCGGCCATACTGTCTGCATCGGCCAGATCCCGCTCCAGGACAAAGATCCGGCGGCCGAACAGCCCGGCATAATCGTTGTCAAAGTAATAGAACAGCTGAAGACGCAGCCGGCTGTCGGGGGATACGGTGGTCCGTTTGTGCAGGACACAGGTAATCCTGCAGTCGCTGTGCTCAATCAGTTCCCTGAGGATATGGATGCCCAGGAAGCCTGTCGCTCCGGTCAGCAGCACGTTGCCGATGCTGCCCAGGCGGATCTCAGACGCGAATTCGCGGGTATTGTGCGCAAGCACTTCTTCGATCTGCGGGTCCTCATGGCCGGTTTTTTCCTGCGGAACGGAGGGAGCCGCCGTATCATCGGCCATTCTGCGGCGGATCAGAAGTTCCAGGCGGTCCGCTGTTTTCGCATCGAAGATATCCTGATACTCGATGGGAATATTCTGCACCATGGCGCCCATGAGGACCTTTGCGGCGGTCAGCGATGTTCCGCCCAGCGCGAAGAAATCATCATCGAGGCCGACTTCCATGCCCAATGCCTTCGAGAAAAGGCTGCACAGCGTCTTTTGCAGTTCGTTCTCAGGCTGCCTGACGGATCTGACGCCGTCGGGCCGGTTGATTTCGGGCAAAGCCTTCTTATCGATCTTGCCGTTGGCGGTCATGGGCATGGCATCCAGCTGCATAAAGGCCTGGGGCACCATGTAGGCGGTCAGGTATTTTGAAAGATGCTCCCGGAGGGCGGCAATATCCACCGGCTCATCCGCGGTGAAATAGGCGGCCAGGTAATCCGTATCCCCGTGGGCCACGACGACGATATTCGAGCGGACGGAGGGATAGGTGCTG
>JAFXRG010000049.1 GCA_017526525.1 Clostridia bacterium
CCGACGCCCGGCGTTCCGGAGAGCTTCAAGGTGCTGCTGAAGGAAATGCAGGCCCTGAGCCTGGACGTGCGCGTACTGGACGCCCAGAAGAACGAAATCATCATTCCCGAACTGGATCCGGAAGACATGGCACAGCCCGAACAGCCCACGGCGCGGCCTGCTGTTGCCTCTCCCTCCGCGGAGGAAGTTTCCGAAGCGCAGGAAGACGAAAACCTGGAAGAAGCCGCCGAGGAAGCCTTCAGCATGTCCGAGGACGATCTGGACTTCGGCAAGTCGTTTGACGATGCGGATGACGTTACGCTGGATGAGAAGGATATGGAAGATCTTGAGGACTTCAGCGTGGATGACCTGCCCGATCTGAATCTGGACGATGACCTGTAAGAAGAGCTAAGTGTTATAGAATTTGAAGGGAGTGGACTCCTTGTTCGAACTTTCCAACCTCGATTCCATTCAGATTGGCATGGCTTCCCCGGAACAGATCCTTGCGTGGTCCCACGGAGAGGTTACCAAGCCTGAAACCATCAACTACCGTACGCTGAAGCCCGAACGGGACGGCCTGTACTGCGAACGCATTTTCGGACCGACCAAGGACTGGGAATGCAACTGCGGAAAATATAAGCGGATCAAGTTCAAAGACAAGGACAAGATCTGCGACAAGTGCGGCGTGCAGGTGACCCGCGCCAAGGTTCGCCGGGAGCGCATGGGCCATATTCAGCTGGCCGCTCCTGTCAGCCATATCTGGTATTTCAAGGGAATTCCCAGCCGCATGGGAATGCTGCTGGACATTTCCCCGCGGAACCTGGAAAAGGTTCTGTATTTCGCCAACTTCATCGTTCTGGATCCCGGCAATACCGAGGAAACCGGCCTGAAGCGCCTGGAGCTGATCAACGATGCCCGTTACCGGGAGATCGAAGCCCGCTGCGGCAAAGGATCTTTCGTGGCCAAGATGGGCGCTGAAGCCATCCGGGACCTGCTGATGGAGCTGGACCTGGACAAGATGAGCGAAGAGCTGAAGGCGGAGATTGCCCAGCTGACCGAGAAGGAACGGGACCGGGAAACCGAAGGCCAGAAGCGCGCCCGCGCGGTGAAGCGCCTGGAGGTTGTGGAGTCCTTCCGGACCAGCCACAACAAGCCCGAATGGATGATCCTGACGGTGGTTCCGGTGATTCCGCCGGACCTGCGGCCCCTGATTCAGCTGGACGGCGGACGCTTCGCCACCAGCGACCTGAACGACCTGTACCGCCGGGTGATCAACCGGAACAACCGCCTGAAGAGACTGCTGGAACTGGGTGCTCCGGACATTATCGTCCGGAATGAAAAGCGCATGCTGCAGGAATCCGTGGACGCCCTGATTGACAACGGCCGCCGCGGACGGCCTGTGACCGGCCCCGGAAACCGTGCGCTGAAATCCCTGAGCGATCTGCTGCGCGGCAAGCAGGGACGTTTCCGTCAGAACCTGCTGGGCAAGCGCGTTGACTATTCCGGCCGCAGCGTTATCGTTGTCGGGCCTGAACTGAAGCTGTACCAGTGCGGCCTGCCGAAGGAAATGGCACTGGAGCTGTTCAAGCCCTTTGTCATGGAACGGCTGGTGAACCTGAAGCACAGCCACAACATCAAGAGCGCCAAACGCGCCGTGGAAAAGGTGCGCCCCGAGGTCTGGGATATCCTGGAAGAGGTGATCCGCGACCATCCGGTGCTGCTGAACCGCGCACCTACGCTGCACCGCCTGGGTATTCAGGCCTTTGAGCCCATCCTGGTGGAAGGCAAGGCCATCAAACTGCATCCCCTGGCCTGTACCGCCTTCAACGCCGACTTTGACGGCGACCAGATGGCCGTTCACGTCCCGCTGAGCCTGGAAGCCCAGGCAGAAGCCCGCTTCCTGATGCTGGCCCACAACAACATCCTGAAACCGCAGGACGGCCGCCCGGTCATCTCGCCTTCTCAGGACATGGTTATCGGCTGCTACTACCTGACGATCATCCACGAAGGCGCCAAGGGCTCCGGACGGATTTTTGCCAGCAAGGATGAAGCCGAGATGGCATACGCCCTGGGCCAGATTACCCTGCAGTCTCCCATCAAGGTACGCATTGAACGCACCTTCAACGGCGAGACCGGCACCAAGCTGATTGATACCACGCTGGGCCGCCTGATCTTCAACGACGCGCTGCCCCAGAACCTGGGCTTCCGGAAACGGGAGTGCCTGGAGGACATGTTCCAGCTGGAAATTGACGAACTGGTTGGCAAGAAGCAGCTGAGCAAGATCGTGGACCAGTGCTTCCATACCCAGGGTGAACACCGCACCGCACAGGTGCTGGACAAGATCAAGGCGCTGGGCTTCAAGTATTCCACCGTGGGCGCCATCACCGTTTCCGTTTCGGACATCAAGGTGCCCGGCGTGAAGGAAACCATGCTGGCGGAAGCGGACGAAGCCGTACGCAAGGTGAACAACCTTTTCCGCCGCGGTCTGCTGAGCGAAGACGAGCGGTACAACCGGGTTATCACCATCTGGAATGACTGCACCCACAACCTGCGTGACCAGATTCTTCCGAACCTGGATACCTTCAACCCGATCCGCATGATGACCGACTCCGGCGCCCGCGGTTCTTCCGCACAGGTGTCCCAGCTGGCCGGCATGCGCGGCCTGATGGCTTCTCCTTCCGGAAAAACCATCGAGCTGCCGATTCGTGCAAACTTCCGTGAAGGCCTGACAGTGCTGGAGTTCTTCCTGAGCTCCCACGGCAGCCGGAAGTCCCTGGCTGATACAGCGCTTCGTACCGCCGACTCGGGTTACCTGACCCGCCGCCTGGTGGACGTTTCCCAGGAAGTCATTGTCCGGGAGGAAGACTGCTTCGAAAGCCGGGGCGAAAAGGTCCGCGGCATCACGGTTTCCGAGCTGATGAGCGGACGCCAGTCCATTGAATCCCTGGAAGACCGTCTCCGCGGCAGAACCGCCGCCGAGGATATTGTCGATCCCGCCACCGGCGAGGTTCTGGTTCGGCTGAACGAGCCCATTGACTATCGGATGGCGCGTGAAATTGCTTCCCGCGGCATTACGAAGGCCAGCGTCCGTTCCGTGCTGACCTGCCGCACCGAAAACGGTGTCTGCGCCCGCTGCTACGGTGAGAACATGGCACACGGCGGCAAGGTGGACGTGGGCGAGGCGGTCGGCATTATCGCCGCACAGGCCATCGGCGAACCCGGTACACAGCTGACCATGCGTACCTTCCATACGGGCGGTATCGCGGGCGGCGAGGATATTACCCAGGGTCTTCCCCGCGTTGAGGAACTGTTTGAGGCCCGGAAGCCGAAGCGGGACGCCATCCTGGCGGAGATCGCCGGCACCGTATCCATGCAGGAAACCAAGAAGCGCCGGGAGATCGTGATCACTTCCGACGAAGATCCCAAGGATACCAAAGCCTACCAGATTACCTACGGCAGCCGCCTGAAAGTGGCTGAAGGCGATCACGTGAACGCCGGGGACGAACTGACGGAAGGCTCCGTGAATCCCCATGACCTGCTGCGGATCCTGGGCGTGAAGGCCGTTCAGGAATACCTGCTGAAGGAAGTTCTGAGCGTTTACCGGCTCCAGGGCGTCGGCGTGAGCGACAAGCATATTGAAATCATCATTCACCAGATGCTGCGGAAGGTCCGGGTGGAGGACAGCGGAGATACCGATCTGCTGACCGGCTCCCTGGTGGATATCTTCCGGTTCGAGGAAGCCAACAAGAAGGCCATTATGGAAGGCGGCACCCCCGCCATCGCCAAGCGTATCCTGCTGGGCATCACCAAGGCCTCCCTGGCCACGGAAAGCTTCCTGAGCGCCGCCTCCTTCCAGGAAACCACGCGCGTGCTGACCGAAGCCGCCATCCGCGGCAAGGTGGACCCGCTGATCGGCCTGAAGGAAAACGTGATCCTGGGCAAGCTGATTCCGGCCGGTACCGGCATGAAGCGGTACAAGGATATCGAAATCAAGGATTCCTACAGTTTCTGATGAAACGAACGATTGAAAATCTACAAAACGGAACGCCGGGCAGTGCCCGGCGTTTTCCGTTGCACCGGAGAAGCCGGAAAAATTGCAGAAAAAGCCATAAAAACGTTGACAGACAACGGAATGGATGATATGATAGTCGAGTTGCAGCATGCCCCGGGTGGAGTGCGCCCTTTTTCAGGTGCGCTCCGCGAGGGAACGGAAGGAGGACTTTGGCGGATGGAAATGCTGAAGGCAGGCGGCCGGAAGGTTGTCGGAACAAAGCAGGTGCTCCGGGCGCTGAAGGCCGGAACCGTGAAACGGGTTTATGCAGCCAACGATGCGGATACCTTCATTTATCAGCAGGTTGTGCGCAGCGCGGAAAACGCCGGCGTTCCCTGTGTGAGGGTGCCGTCCATGAAGGAGCTCGGAATGATCTGCGGGGTGGATGTTCCCACCGCGGCGGCCGGGCTGCTGAACGGGTGACGAAGGTCACTCATTAAACTGCCTTCCAGATCCTGAGGGTTGCGGGATCTTGAGGATATTATTCAGGAGGTGCTCTAATGCCCACAATTAATCAGCTTGTCCGTAAGGGCCGTGAACGGGCGACCAAAAAGCCCACCGCTCCGATTCTGCAGGGATGCCCCCAGAAGCGCGGTGTGTGCCTGAGCGTCAAGACTCAGACGCCGAAGAAGCCCAATTCCGCTCTGCGGAAAATCGCGAGAATCCGCCTGACGAACTCCATCGAAGGTACCTGCTATATCCCGGGTATCGGCCACAACCTGCAGGAGCACAGCGTTGTGCTTATCCGCGGCGGCCGTGTGCGGGATCTGCCCGGTGTTCGTTACCACATTATCCGCGGTGCTCTGGATACTGCCGGTGTGGCGAAGCGGATGCAGGCTCGTTCCCTGTATGGCGCCAAGCGCCCGAAGAAGTAAGTTTTTCGCTGCCGACGCAGTCCGAAAGGCGGCGCTGACCGCAGTCGGATCCCCGGAATTCTTCGGAACAGGAATGACGGAAGGACCGAAAAGAGCGGGAGCCGCATCCGGCCTATTCGCGGCCGGGACCCGGTGATGCTGACACCGGGCCGGAGGAAGAGGAAGCAAACCGCTTACATCAGGAAAATTATTGAGGAGGGAAACCTATGCCCCGTCGCGGTTTTATACCGAAACGTGAAGTGCTGCCGGATCCTGTACACGGGACCACGGTGGTTACCAAACTGATCAATCAGATTATGCTGGACGGAAAGCGCGGAGTTGCGCAGAACGTCTGCTACCAGGCTTTTGAAACGGTTGCCGAAAAGACCGGCAAGCCCGCTACCGACGTTTTCCAGGAAGCCCTGAACAACGTTGCGCCCCAGCTGGAAGTTAAAGCCCGCCGCGTTGGCGGTGCCACTTACCAGGTGCCTATCGAAATCCGTCCCGAGCGCCGTCAGACGCTGGCCCTGCGCTGGATCGTCGACTTTGCCCGGAAGCGCGGTGAGAAGACCATGGCCGAGCGCCTGGCCGCGGAACTGATGGATGCAGCGAACAATACCGGCGCTGCTGTAAAGCGTAAGGAAGAAATGCACCGTATGGCCGAGGCCAACAAGGCATTCGCTCACTATCGCTGGTAATCCTGAAAGGAGCAATCGTCTTTTATGCCCAGAAGCCATCCACTTGAAAGAGTCCGGAACATCGGTATTATGGCTCATATCGATGCCGGCAAAACCACTACCACTGAGCGGATTCTGTTCTACACGGGCAAGAATCACCGCATCGGTGAAACTCACGAAGGTACGGCCACCATGGACTGGATGGCCCAGGAACAGGAACGCGGCATCACGATTACGTCCGCCGCCACCACCTGCTTCTGGCACGATCCCCATGACCCGGCCAATGCCCAGAAGCAGTACCGGATCAACATTATTGACACTCCCGGTCACGTGGACTTCACCGTTGAGGTGGAGCGCAGCCTGCGGGTGCTGGACGGCGCGGTAAGCGTCTTCTGTGCCAAGGGCGGCGTTGAGCCCCAGAGCGAGACCGTATGGAAGCAGGCGGAAACGTACCACGTTCCCCGCATGGCCTATGTCAATAAAATGGACATTACCGGCGCTGACTTCTACCGCGTGGTGGACATGATGAAGGAACGCCTCGGCGCCAACGCCGTTCCGATCCAGCTGCCCATCGGCAAGGAAAACACCTTCCGGGGAATCATTGACCTGGTGCGCATGCGCGCGGAGATCTATTACGATGACCTGGGACAGGATGTGCGGGACGAGGATATTCCGGCGGATATGCAGGAAATAGCCAATGAGTACCGTGCCAACCTGATCGAAAAGGTGGCGGAAACGGACGATGCCCTGATGGAGAAATACCTGGAGGGCGGCGAACTGACCGAGGAAGAGATCCGGACGGCAATCCGCAAATGCACGATTGCCTGCACCATGAACCCCGTGCTGTGCGGTACCAGCTACCGCAACAAGGGTGTTCAGCCTCTGCTGGACGCCGTGATCGATTACATGCCGAGCCCGTTGGATATCCCCGCCATTGAAGGCGTGGATCCGAAGGACAGCGAGAAGAAGATGGAACGTCATCCCTCGGACGACGAACCCTTTGCCGCACTGGCGTTCAAGATCATGGTGGATCCCTTTGTCGGGAAACTGGCATTCTTCCGCGTATACTCCGGCACCCTGAACGCCGGAAACTACGTGATGAATTCCACCAAGCAGAAGCGGGAACGCATCAGCCGGATTATGCTGATGCACGCCAATCACCGGGAAGAGGTTGAAACCATCTATACCGGTGAAATCGCCGGCGCCGTGGGTCTGAAGGACACCACCACAGGCGATACGCTGTGCGACGAAAATCACCAGATTATCCTGGAAAGCATGGTCTTCCCGGATCCCGTGATCGAGGTCGCGATCGAGCCCAAGACCAAGGCGGGCCAGGAAAAAATGACCTACGCCCTGCAGCGTCTTGCGGAAGAAGATCCGACCTTCAAGACCTACACCAACCAGGAAACCGGTCAGACAATCATTGCCGGCATGGGCGAGCTCCATCTGGAGATCATTGTTGACCGTCTTCTGCGTGAATTCAAGGTTGAGGCAACCGTGGGCAAGCCCCAGGTTACCTACAAGGAAACCATCCGCAAGCCCGCCAAGGCCGAAGGACGTTATGTCCGGCAGACCGGCGGCCACGGCCAGTACGGCCACTGCTGGATTGAGCTTGAACCTCAGGAACCCGGCAAGGGATACGAATTCGAAAGCCGGATCGTGGGCGGCGTGATTCCGAAGGAATTCATCAACCCCATCGACCAGGGAATTCAGGAAGCCGCCAAGAGCGGCGCCATCGCCGGCTACGAGGTTGTGAACTTCAAGGCAGCGGTTACGGACGGTTCCTACCACGATGTGGACTCCTCCGAAATGGCATACAAGATCGCAGCGAGCATGGCTTTCAAGGAAGCCGTACGCAAAGCGGATCCCTGCCTGATGGAGCCCATGATGAAGGTCGAAATCATCGTGCCGGATCAGTACCTGGGCGACGTGATGGGCAATGTGTCCAGCCGCCGCGGCCGGGTGGAAGGCACGGAAGTGCGCGGCCAGGACCAGATTATTCACGCCTATGTTCCGCTGAGCGAGATGTTCGGATATACGACCGACCTTCGTTCCCGTACCCAGGGCCGCGGCATGTTCACCATGCAGTTTGACCACTACGAGGAAGTTCCGAAGAGCGTCGCCGAAAAGATCATCGGACGCAAGGCGGAATAAGCGGCTCCCCGGAATACGAGGGTGACCGCCATTCCCACAGAACATGAAACATCAAGTGAATTGATACAAGGAGGAAAACCCCAATGGCTAAAGGACATTACGAGCGGACAAAACCGCATGTAAACATCGGTACCATCGGTCACGTTGACC
>JAFXRG010000050.1 GCA_017526525.1 Clostridia bacterium
CGTTCTGATGCCGAAAGGATCGGAAGACCTGCTGAGTTATGTGAATGAATTCCTGGAAGAAGAAAAAGAGACGGGCCGGATCGATGAGCTGGCAGAAGAATACATTTATCGATATGTCCGGCAGGAAACGGACGAAGCGGCTTGACGGCTGACAGTACAGGAGGCAATATGAAGAAAACAGCAGCGGCGGTTCTTACCATTAACATGTGAGGGTGCACTTTTATCCTTGCTGATCCTCCGCTCCGGTCACATCAGGCAGCCTGAGCACATAAACGTCAGATTCAAACGCAGCGCTTCCGTCAATCTTTGCATAGGAGGAGCTGTGATCATAAACCATTCCAAGTTTTTTCATCACGCCGGCGCTGCCGGCGTTTTCCTTCGCACATTCGCCCTCAAAGGAACGTGCTCCGTAAACCTTCGCCGCGTGGTCCATCAAGGCTTTCATTCCTTCTGTCGTGTACCCCTTCCCCCAGTCGTCAAACCGGTTCACATAGGATAATGTCCACACATCCCTTTCAGTTTCATGGTTCAGCGCGTAGATGCCGATGGCATGACCGTCCTCTTTATCCATCACCAGCATCAGGATATTTGTTCTGGACATCGGATCCTTTTTGGGAAGCCATGCAAGCGGTTCTTCCGGGCTCTTGCAGGCAGAACCCAGCAGATATTTATATACTCTTTCGTCCATATCCCATGCGGCCATCGCACGATAGTCCTCGGGCCTTAACCGTCTCATGATCAGCCTGCCGGTTTCCACAATTTCCTCACCGGGCCGATAAAGGTTATTCTTTTCCATACTCATCCCTCCGGATTCACTGCACCTGTTAACCAGCGGCTGGCAGGCGGAAAGATCCTGCATTTTACTGTTGCAGAGTGTGCGGGAGTGATCTCTGTCTTCATTTATTTCAGCATGGTTTTTTCCCAGCTGTCATAGGGTGTGACGCCCAGCAGATCCGCGATGGTCGCGGCAACGTTCGCCAGACCGAAGGGGCTTTCCGTGTCCAGCTCGTGCCGTGCGTCCCGGTCGTGAATGATGAAGGAAACGGGATTCACGGTATGGGCAGTGCGCACGGTGATTTCCCCTTCCTTGTTCTTCTCCAGCATCTGCTCGCAGTTTCCGTGATCGGCGGTAACGACCAGAATACAACCATGCTCATCGCATGCCCGGAGAATCCTGCCCAGGCACAGGTCCACCACTTCCACGGCGATCTCCGTGGCCTGCAGGCTGCCGGTATGGCCCACCATGTCCCCGTTGGGGAAATTGCAGCGGATAAAACCATATTCGCCGGATTCAATGGCCGCAATAACCCTGTCGGTAATCTCCGACGCCTTCATCCAGGGGCTTTCATCGAAGGAGCGGTTGTCGGAGGGCACTTCCTCCCAGGTCTCCAGTTCTTCGGAAAACTTCTCACTGCGGTTGCCGTTCCAGAAATAGGTTACATGCCCGAACTTCTGTGTCTCGGAGCAGGCATACTCGCTGATGCCGTTCTCTGTCAGCAGCTCAGTCAGCGTCTGCCGGATCCGGGGCGGTTCGACCAGGTAACGGCGTGGAATATGCAGCTCCGCGTCATATTCCAGCAGGCCCGCATATTTCACCTTCGGAACCTCTCCCCGGTCAAACCTGTCGAAGGAGGTGTCCCCATCGAAAGCCATTGAAATCTCCAGTGCCCGGTCCCCGCGGAAGTTAAAGAGGATCACGCTGTCCCCGTCCTTCATGGCGCCAACCGGCACGCCATCCTCCGCAATCACAAAACCGGGCAGATCCTGATCGATGATCCCGGGCTGTTCCTTCCGGTACGCCTCAATCGCTTCCCGCGCGGAGGCAAACTGCCGCCCTTCGCCATGCACATGAATATTCCATCCCTTTTCCACCATGCCCCAGTCAGCCTGGTAGCGGTCCATGGTAATCTGCATGCGGCCGCCGCCGGAGGCGATACGACCGTCGAAGGTTTCACCGTTCAGCCCGGCCAGCGTGTTTTCCAGCTGATCCACATAGTCCAGGGCGGAAACCGGGGACACATCCCGCCCGTCCAGCAGGATATGTATCCGGACCCTCCGCACACCCTCAGTCTTCGCTTCCTCCAGCATGGCCAGAAGATGGGAGATGTTGCTGTGGATATTTCCGTCGCTCAGCAGGCCGATAAAGTGAAGCGTGCCTCCGGAATCCTTCAGGCCGGAAACCAGGTTTTTCCAGGCGCCGGACTCATAGATTACGCCGCTGCCGATGGACTCGTCCACCAGCTTGGTGCCCTGGGAATAGATCTGGCCGCAGCCGAGGGCGTTGTGCCCCACCTCGCTGTTGCCCATATCGCTGTCCGAAGGCAGGCCCACTGCGGTGCCGTTAGCCCTGATCAGTCGAAAAGGATCATTGGCCTTCAGGGCGTCCAGGGTTGGGGTGGAAGCCTTCAGCACCATATTCCCCGTTTCATCCGCATACTCCCCAATGCCGTCCATGATCACCAGCACGACGGTTTTTTCCGCGGGCGCATGCCCTTCCGCCGCTGCTCCGGCCGACGCCGGGCCGGTCAGTAGGATCAGCGCAATCAAAGCAGCCGCAAATCGTTTTATGTTTTTCATTTCTTATCACCCTGTACCATTGTGATGAAAGAGCCTGTTTTTGTCAAGAAGGGCGTGAGAAAGTGGCAGTTATTCCTCCGCATGAGGATGAAAAAAAAGCCCCGGAACGCTTTATCTTCAACGTTCCGGGGTTGTGGGATTAGTAGGACTCGAACCTATGACCCCCACGATGTCAACGGCATAGGTGTTTTTCTCTGTTTTTTGTGGTTTTTCTCCGTTCCTTTATTTTCAACGGTTTCAGGCTTTTTCTTTTTCCTTCTTTTTCTGCCTTTTTTTGTTTTTTTCTAATTTTGTTAGACATATGTTAGACATGAAACAATCATTTTGAACGGATGACCCCCAAGTTTTTCATACAAAACGCGGAGGAATTATATTCAATCCTCCGCGTGTTCACAATCATTTTGTAGGAAACTGAATGATATTATTTAACTCAAGACTTCTTTCCTCTATCTGGTTAAATATCTTCAATGCTTCAGATATAGGCAATCCGTTTTTTATTTCCTTCTCATCCGGCCTTTTATCCCACACAATACATTTTTCAGAAATCAATAGATTATCAATATCTTTTGTTTCATACATTTCTTTTGTTGCGTACCCAATACATCCGCCGAATCCGGGAACAGTTATAAGCATCGGATAAACCTTGTAATATGGAATATCGTAATCAAGAGTATCATGTTCTTCAATCCAGACAACAGCACCCAACGGAAGAGATTCTATTTCTTTCAAAGTCAGTTTTACCGCTTTATCATGCATTTCAGATTCTTCCTCTTGATTGACTTTATTTGAAGATTGCTTCAAGTGTTTCAGATGCAATTCTGTCATTCTCTGGCAGCGCATGACCATAAATGTCAAGGGTGACAGATGCTTTACTGTGTCCAAGCCTTTTTGATACAGTTTCAATATCTGTATTCTTTCCGAGGAGCAATGTTGCCCCTGTATGCCGTAGATCATGCAGCCGGATATATGGAAGCTTCATTTCTTCCTTTTCACAAGTCGAATTATACATATCAATAATTTCATGGAACTTGTGACCAGGCGTAGACAGATGCAGCGGTTTTCCGATTTCCTTATCCTGAATGAAGATAGTATTCTGTTCAAAAGTATCCTCAATTTTTCCGGCCTTGTTTATAGTGTTTCTGTGACCCTTCCAAGCTGTCCCCAGCTTAAGGCAAAGAGCAATCTGTTCTTTCTTCCATTGCTTCAGAAGTGTAATCAATGATGCCGGAATATAGATATCACGAATCCCGGCTTTTGTTTTCGGATCCTTTATATATTGTCCGTCTGCTTTTGTCATGGCTAAAGCTTTAGTAATGCTGATAATGCCTTTATCAAAATCAATATCATCCCAAGTCAAAGCGCACATTTCACCGCGCCTCATGGTTGTATGTATGGCCATTGTAAAATACACTTGCCACATCAAATCAATTTTCTTTTTAACCTTGTATCCTTTAATTGTATATTTTTCTCCGGTTTTCTTATTCTTTCTGTGACGTTCTCCGAATGTAATTTCGTATTCCATAGTCAAAGCATCATTCATAAACCTTTTTGCCTGATCTTCATTAAAGAAACTCAAATCTTCCCCGGTTCTCATTTCCACCGGAGGAAGATCATCACACCGGAGGCAAGGATTCTCCCGGACATACTGTTTTTTTACCGCGTACCGGAACACGCTATTGATAACTGTAAAAGTCATCCGTACTGTCTTAGGTGCTTTTTCTTCTTCCTGTTCCTTTTTGATTATTTTATCAATATGTGTTGCCCGGATATTAGTCAATTTCATAAAGCCAATTTCCGGAATGACGCGGATCCGCAGCACATCTTTATAATTTTCCCTGACTCCGGGAGTTTTTGCCGGAAGCCAATTCTCTTCCCAGATCTTCACAAATTCAGCGAATGTGATTTTATCTCCGGAAACAATATCCCCATTCTTTACCTTGTTTTCAAAGTCAATAGCGAAAGCCTGAACTTCCTTTTCTGCTTTTGTAGGTGCCTTTGATGTAGGTGTAAAGGTTGCATATTTGAAAATTTGTTTTCCTTCAGCTGTCCGGCCTAATGAAACAGAAATCACGTAGCTAACTGTTCCGTCCTTCTGTGGTCTGGGTTTAATACTGGCCATTATTTATCACTCCCATCATTTTTTATATCTGAAAAATTGTATTTCTTTCTTTCTTGTTCCGTATAAATACCAAGCTTGTCAATTTTCTGTAATTCCTCATCTGAAAGGATATATTCATACCAATTTTCTACACCTACACTTTTTAAATCTGGCTGCATTTCAGCTTGCTTCAGATTTGCATCTGCTTCAGCTTTTTCAAATTCCTTCGTTAACTTTTCAAACAAAGCAGAGGCATATTTGGCTATTGATCCCTGAATCAGCTTAATAGTTTTCAAATCAAAGGGGGTTAGAAAAATTGTTTTTCCATCCCTTGTTATTTGAAACAGGCTTTCCCCATCTGGTATTTTTTGCGTTTTAGCCGGAACAGATCTTTCATAAAACTTATGATTAGAATCTTCAATTCCGTAGTAATGCAGCGGAGAATACTTAGGATATTTTTCTTCAAAATCCGGCATGATATTTCGTAATCCCTGAAAGAATGTTAAGTCAATCTTGAAATCCTCAATTGCTCTTCTTTCAAGATCGCCTTCGACCTTCTTTGCATAATCAACAGAGTAACGGTATTTGTCATTCCTTGATTGAGGATCAAATTCAGAAGCATTTACGCCCAGAACAGTACAGATTGCTTGTAAAAGATGCGGACGAGGAGCATATACACCATTCACCAACCGCGAAACATACGTTTTGTTTATTCCCGAATCTGGCAGTATTTTCTTTATTTCGTCTGCAAATTGCTGCTGAGATTTTCCTTTTATTGCCCATTTGCTTTGATACAGGACTCTAAATCTTTGAATGATGTATTCCCGGTTTTTCACAATTCTATCCCTCCTTGCAAGTTGTCGTTTGATGTTGCTTTTTATTCGGCAACTTCCTTTATGTAGTTTAATGCGTTATCCTGAGATTGTCAATAACAACAAGAAGGAAGTGAAAGATATGGCGAATCAAAAAATTAGGGATCAATTGCAAAAGGCTAAACTTCATCAATGGCAGTTAGCGGATGCTCTGGGTGTTCATGAAGCGGTTCTTTGTCGGAAACTCCGTCATGAACTCTCGACAGATGAAACGGAAAAAATCATCGGTGTTATCAAACGAGTATCGGAGGAGAAGCAAAATGGACAACATTGATTCTATCCCGATCATGATCGGCCTCAAGGAAGCCAGCCAGCGCACCGGCCTGTCATACGACAGCCTTCGAAAGCTCTGCCTCTGCGGTCAGATTGTTCATATCAGGGCCGGGACGAAGTATTACGTCAATTTTTCCCGGTTGATCGAATTTCTCAATTCAGCCGGTATCATGGGGGATAAGAAAAAATGATCGACGGGAAGCCGGAGTGGTTCAGGCTTAGCGGTGCAGCACTTGCAGATGTCATTTTGTTTGATAATGCTGGGAAATTAGCCTTCATTGAGGCTGTTTGCCAAATGTATGACCATGCGCTGGATCCGGATTATAGACCGGATTCCGGCGAAGGATTTGTCGGCAGAGCAATCGACCGGCAATTTGATTGCTTCAAAAACGGGATCGATAGCTATATGAGGCTTGTAAATGCTAACCCCAGCGGTAGGCCAAAGGGTACCCAAAGGGTTGACAATGCCGACCCGAAGAGAAGAGAACAAACGAAGAAAGAGATTGAAGAAGAAATCGAAAACGAAACGAAACAAGAACTGATTCGATCCGGTTTCAATGATAACGAAATTTCCGATGCCCTGAAAACTATATCAAGCTGGGACGGAATCGAAAATCGTGTTGGTTATCTGATCCAGATCATGAGGAATCAACGAATACAAAAGAAGAAGAACCTGGCTCAACGGTACTCGCAACGGAATTATTCCGGCGAGGACGATGACGCCATGTCCCGGATGCTGGCCGATATGTCCCGAATGGAGGAAAAAAAATGACACGTCCTGTTTTCCGAAACACGTTTCTTCCCTATCTCATCCATCCCGGCTTTTCACCTCCACTTGAATTCTTTTACCGGAAACCGAATCGAAATAAAATCAAAGGAGATTGAATCATGGAACAGAGCATTGATAAAAGAGTTGGATCTTCTATTCAGGGATTTTTAAAGGATGCAATTGAATATCAGAAACAAAATATCCGGTATCTGGGTATGAACCGGGAAATCATCTGCAAAACAAGCATTTGTGACTATGGCAAGCGCGGAAAGAATAGGAAAACAGATAATATCCTCTTCAAAAACGAGAATGGCTATTTCTTTGAAAGGGACGGGAAAATCGTTTGTTCTGGTGAAACCCGCGCTGAATGTGTAAAGAGGGCCTTTTCTGCCGGGTACCTGTCGGATGATGATTATATCCTTTTCCGCGCCGGACACAAAGCAATGACACAGTATGTGACTCAAAAACAGAATGAAGCAAAATTGAGGAGGCGTTTGTAATGATTGATCCCGGAAAAAATATCTTTGCTGCCACAAGGGAACTCGGAGAGAGTCTTATCAAAAAAGAAAAAATGGAGCAGATCAAAGATACCTCAATCGAATTGGATATCAAAAGCGCGGAGGAACGTTTAAAAGATGCTGCCCTGAACGAAAACGAAGAAGAATACATAAGGACAAAGGAAGAAATCCGTGTTCTGAAAAACCGGGCAGAAATGTTCAGGATCCGGAAGGAAAACAAACGAACCATTATCACAGATGAACAGATCCGGGATATCTTTGCTCCTGTAGAGGCTGCGACAGAAACGGAAAACAAGCGCCTTTTAAAAGAACTTGCAGATGCTCTTGAAAGAGTTGATGAAATCTGCAAAGCTGGCCGGGTAAATATTGATCGGTACAATTCCCTTGTAATGTTCTGGGAAAGTCATGTACTTCATAGAACCGAATTTTTATACCGGCCAAAGCTGGGTACAGATTTCGGAATGAATCATTCCTTCAAGATCAATCTGTTACGGGAGAAAGCAAATGGATGATTTTTATAATGATTTGCGGTTGCTTGCGGATGATGTTGAAATTGCTGCCGGATCCGTAAAGGATGATGATGTTTCCTGTTCCCTTGACTATATTGCTTCCAGAATAAGGAATATTGCGGATGCATTGGAGGCAGAAGAATAAAGCATGGATAAAATCCCTTCAATTTATGAATTAATGGGACTCAATCCAGAAGATGCACCACAAAGCAAAAGTAAGTCAAAGGAACCGGATCCGGAAGATCCAACCTATGAAATTGTCAAAGTGAAGAAAACTATGACAATTCACCGGGCCAGAAGGATTAATTCAGAATGTGCTTTAGAACAATCGCTTCCCTGGCACTTTGAAGCCGGTGTTACCTATCATTGTATCTCTTGTGGAGATGTTGACAGTTTAACCTATTTCCGCGTGATCCTGAAGCAACAGAAAGTCAGATATGCAATCATATCGACTTGGTGCATGGCTTTAGAAGATATCAAAGAGATAGGAAGCTGGCTTGATTCCGGATATATTGACCGCATAGATTTCTTTTGTGGTGAAATATTCCGAGGAACCTATACGAAAGAATACAATGAACTCAAAGCATTGTGCCGGAAGCATGGCTGCAAAATGTCAATCTTCAGAAACCATTCTAAAGTTATGGTTATTTATGGGGAAAGATTCAATGCAGTAATTGAATCAAGCGCAAACGTAAACACAAATCCGCGAACGGAACAAACGGCCATCACCCTAAATGACGAGTTGTGCAATTTCTATCTTGATTTCTTCAATGGAATCAAATCTTTTGAAAGGGAGTTTGATAATGTCAAAGCGTGGAACCCAACCAAGTCAAAGCCAGCTAAAAGAACCAAGAATAAAAGCTGAACTTGACCGCTTAAATGATCTTTTCTCTTCCTCTCAAGGCATAGATCAGAACAAGCTTGATTTCATTCAAAGACAGATAGAACAACTTGCATGGTATAACGTTTCAATCGCTGACCTTCAGAAGAAGATTGATCAATGGGGTACCTTAATCACGTATGACAATGGAGGAGGCCAATCCGGAGTAAAAACAAATCCGGACCTGAAAACCCTGATTGATTATCAGAAAGCAGCCACAGCGATTGTAAAAACCCTGATGCCCTTTGTTCCGGTAAAAAGTAACCGGCACAAAAGCGAACTTGATCAATTTCGCATCGTAAATCTTTAATCCGGAGGCCATTAGATGAACTCAAAGCAGAAGGGAACCAGAGGAGAACACGAAATAGAATCAATTCTGCTCAGATATGGTTTCTATGCTCACAGAAATGATCAGATCTTTAAGGGAGGCAAGAATAATCCTGATGTTTTTGCCTCCCTTTCCGGAAAATCATTTCATGTTGAAGTGAAACGAGTAGAAAAGCTGAACATATCTGCAGCAATGGCACAGGCAAGCCGGGACGCTGGCCCTAATGCGATGCCGGTTGTCGCGCATCGAAAAAACCGCGAATCATGGTTAATTACTATCCCATTGATTGAACTTCTGGAATTGTTGAAAGAAAGGAAGCTGATACCAGATGAAAGAGAAGCATCCGGAAGAGAAACAGAATCCGGACAAAGCGCCGGATAACGATAGCCGGCAGCGGAAAAGAGTCAAACTGAATCCGCGAATTGTCTTTAATGATCCTGACAGTTTTTTTAAAGATTTGCTGATGGAGCAACAGGAACAGCACTAAGACAAAAGGAGATTTTGCAAACTATGACAGAACAGGAATACAGATCCGCGCCGGGAATAAATAAATCCACATTGTGGAACATCCATAAATCCCCGGCACATTATCAATACTGTCTGACTCATGTTCAGGAAGATACTCAATCATATAAGTTTGGTCGGGCGTTTCATTCTGCCATTCTTACACCGACCGCATTTAAAAATGATTTTATTGTTCTGCCGGATTCTATTGATAGACGGACAAAAGCCGGAAAAGAAGAATATGCAGCTTTCCTTGAATCTGCTCAAGGAAAAGAAATCATCACATCCCAGGATTACAATACCATCCGGAGCATGGTAAAAGCTTTCAGGAAAAACCGGGATGCCGTTGATCTTCTGAAAGGCACAAAACGCGAAAAGCCTATCTTCTGGACAGATAATAATGATCTTCTGTGTAAATGCCGGGTTGATGCATATAAAAACGGAGTCATGATAGATCTGAAAACCGCAGCGGATGCCGGGACGGATACTTTCACAAGGGAAGCTTTGCGGTATGGGTATCACGTTCAGGCAGCACATTATATTGACGGATATTATCATACTGTATCAAGGAAAACCCCTGAATGGTATTTCATAGTCATTGAGAAAACAGAACCCTTTGCAGTAAATATTCTGAAAGCTGATATG
Source organism: Clostridia bacterium (assembly GCA_017526525.1). Taxonomy (GTDB): domain Bacteria; phylum Bacillota; class Clostridia; order Christensenellales; family Aristaeellaceae; genus Aristaeella. The sequence continues at coordinate 9,974 of JAFXRG010000050.1, forward strand.
GGTTTTCTGGATTATGGTTTTCTGATTCGGGACAAGCTTCTTTCAATCCTGATGAATTGTCAAAAGACAGGAAGTTTTCCCGGATACGGAATCAATGATTTGTGTCTGCCGGGATATATCGCGGAGGAATAAGAAAATGCATTGGAAAAAGCTCTTCAATCCTAATTATCTGGGAGCATACGCGTTTGAAACAGGAGAAGAAAAGCCGGTTACGATTTCAAGCATTAAGGAAGAGGAAGTTACAAGTACAGAAGGCAAAAAGGAAAACTGCCTTGTTTGTACCTTCAAAGAACCGGAGAAACCTTTGATTCTGAATAAGACAAACTGCAAAACAATAGAAAAGTTATACAATGAACCGGATATAGATCAATGGCCGGGAAAAGGAATTATTCTGTATGTTGCTAAAGTCAAAGCGTTTGGGGAATTAACAGATGCAGTTAGGATCAGATCTGTAAAACCTTTTCTGTGTTCAGCTTGCGGAGGAATCATAACCGGATGTAAAAACAAAACCCATGCTGAAATATATGAACTGACCCGGAAGAAATATGGTAAGGCACTTTGCCCAGCTTGTGCAACAAAAGCAGCGCAAAAGGAAGAAAAGAAGGATACTCATTAATAGAGCATGACAACCGCCGGAGGCAAATACATTTCAGGATGCATTAACGAATAAGAATACTTCATTATTGATTTTCAATGCATTCCCAATACACAAGTAAACGTTGTAGATGCGTTGAAACGTTCTTTCTTCTGGGACGAATCAACATATTTATTAAGCTTCTGCAAAATGCAGACGCTTTTTTCTTTTTTGAAATTTCCACCTGATGGAAATTTGAACCGCTGGAAACAGAAGAAGAAAAGAAAGATAGATTGCCTTGTTCGTTAGAAGTTTAGCCAGGAACGCACGAACGGAAATCAAGTAAGGGAATCCCTTTGTTTTTAACGTTTGCGCGGTTTTCTGTCCTGAAAAAAATTGAAATAATCAAGAAAGTATTCTTCTTTGCTTTATCCAGATACCGGCGGGCCTCCCAGATCCCCCCCTATATGTTCTTTTTTTCGTAAATGGCACAGGGCTTAGTGTTACCTCGCATAAGCGCGCCGTAATGAAAATATTTACCGGTGGTTCTGGCGGTACTTTTCAGCCTTGCTACCATGAAAAAGAATTGCGGACTTTTAAGGACATAGGCACATTTTAGTAAAAGATCCGAGGACTTTTGTTCCCAGAAAAAAAGTTTTACAGACTTCTGCCTTTTTCAATGGTACATTTTTTCTTTTGCTCAAATACGCTTGCACAGTTGCAAGTTTGTTGCAAGATTGTAATCAAAAAACAACAAGAATACAAAAAGAAATGCTCTACAGCTGCCAACACATACCTTGAACAGCGAAAAAGCTGATGCATTTTCAAATATTTTATTGTTGGACATGAAGTGTTTTTTTGTTAGACAGAACATCTCAAAGGAACAACAGTATTATTTTTTGTTGGACATATGTTAGACACGAACTTGTTTTTCCCATATCTGGCACATACTGAAGAAGCAAAGAAAAACCCCGGAACGCTTTATTTTCAACGTTCCGGGGTTGTGGGATTAGTAGGACTCGAACCTATGACCCCCACGATGTCAACGTGGTGCTCTAACCAACTGAGCTATAATCCCATGCATCGCTGCAACATTGCAATAATAGCACAGAAAGTGCTGTTTGGCAAGCATTTTTTTAATGTCATTGCATTGCATCCCTGACAGGCTTTGTGCAGGTCCCGGCAGGCATTCTGCAAGCATCCGCCAGCAAAGAGCCGCCCGGAAAAAGAATTCCGGAAAAAGAGAAGAATGGATTATGTCGAATATGCTATAATCTTTTTCGGAACATGAAAAAAGAATTGCAATCAGGAGGCAGGCAGAAAATGCAGCGGCTCTTTTCAGAACATGAAATCCGTCCCGTCCGGTCCCTGGACGGAATCTGGCAGCTCACCGCCCGCAACGGGCAGGAAACGCCCCTGCCGGCAGGCGTTCCGGGGGTATGGGAAAGCATTCCGGCCCTCGCTGCCTTCCGCGGCACAGCAGATTATGTGCGCAAGGTGCAGGTCCGGCGGGACGGCGCCGTGCTGCTGCGCTTCGGCGGCGTCAGCCATACCGCCCGCATCTTCTGGGACGGGATCCGGATCGGAGAGCATTATAACGCCTTCACCGGCTTTGAAATCCTGCTTCCGGAGGTGTCCCGCGGGGAGCATGAGCTCCGGGTGGAAGCGGACAATCGCTATTCGGATCAGTCCGCCCTGCATGTTCCCAATGATTATATGACCTACGGCGGCATCAACCGGCCGGTGGAGCTTCATGAAATCGGCGGCGCTTATCTCGAACGCATGGCCTTTCATGCGGAGGAAACCGACGGCAGCTTCACCGCCTGTGTCCGCGTCTTTGTCCGGGCGCTGCAGGCGCTGACGAATGCTTCCCTTTCCATTTCCGTGGCCGGGAGCGAAACAGTCTGCCGCCTTCCGGACCTGGCACCCGGCGGCAGTACCGTCGCGGACGTCCGTCTGCCCGTCACCGGGGTGCGTCGATGGGATCTCTTCCAGGGAAACCTGTACGATCTGAAAGCCCGCCTTCTTGTCGGCCAAAGGGAAACGGACGACCTCATTGACCGGGTCGGCTTCCGCACCGTCCGCATCGCGGGCGAGGATCTCCTTCTCAACGGCAGGAAAATATGTATCAAAGGCTTCAACCGTCACGAGGATCACGGCCAGTTCGGCTGTTCCCTTCCTCCGGAAGCCATGCTGCATGACCTGCAGCTGATTCTCGATCTGGGCGGAAACTCCGTCCGCACCTGTCATTATCCGAATGATCCCCGTTTCCTGGACCTCTGTGACGAACTGGGAATCCTCGTCTGGGAAGAAAACCACGCCCGGGCGCTGCCGGAGGCGGTGTTCCACAGCGAGCTGTTTGCCCGTCAGTGTGCGGCCTGCAATGAGGAAATGATCTCCCAGCATGTGAATCATCCGTCCATTTATCTCTGGGGTCTCCTGAACGAATGTGAAAGCGAAACGCCCTTCGGCCGCGGCGTCTATGAAAAACAGATCGCCCAGCTGCGCGCGCTGGATCCCACCCGGCCCGTTACCTTTGCCACCTGCCGGCTCTTTACGGATATCTGTCTGGATCTGGCGGACGTCGTTTCCTTCAACATCTATCCCGGCTGGTACACGCAGGAATCCACAGCCGATCTGCTCGACCGCCTGTTCCGCTGGATGGATGAGCACGGCGCAAAAAACAAGCCTGCCCTGATTTCCGAAATCGGTGCAGGCGCCATCGCCGGTTTCCATGATCCGTTCCGCCGTGCCAAATGGAGCGAAGAGCGGCAGTGTGAAATCCTCCGGGAGCAGCTTTCCGCCGTCCGGCAGCACCCGCGGTGCAGCGGATCCTACATCTGGCAGTTCGCAGATGTGAAGGTTTCCGAAGAATGGGCGGCCCAAAGGCCGAAAACCATGAACAACAAAGGGATTGTGGATCAGTACCGCCAACCGAAAATGAGCTATCTGACCGTCCGGGAAATCTACTCGAACGAATAAAGGCCCAGCTCCTGCAGCTTGCTCCGCAGGCTCTTCATATCCTCCCAGGCTTCGCGCTTCTTGTCCGGATCCCGCAGCAGGGCGGACGGATGGTAGGTGGGCATCATCCAGACACCCTTGCGTTCCGTCCATTTTCCCCGATCCCGGGTAATGCGGATTTCGGGGTCCAGCAGGTTCTTCGCCGCGGTGCTTCCCAGCAGTACAATCACCCGGGGCTTCACCAGCCAGGTCTGCATCCGCAGGTGAATCCGGCAGGCGGCGGCTTCCTCCGGGGTCGGCACCCGGTTGTTGGGCGGCCGGCACTTAACAACATTGCAGATATAAACCTGTTCCCTGGAAAGCTGAATGGCTTCCAGCATTTTGGTCAGCAGCTGCCCCGCCGGGCCCACGAAGGCCAGTCCTTCCTCATCCTCCACCTGCCCCGGGCCTTCCCCGATCAGCATCAGCGGGGCGTTCCGGTCTCCCTGTCCGGGCACCTTGTGTCGGATCTGCCGGCACAGGGAACACAGCCGGCAGGCCTCCACCTGCTTTTCAAAAAGCTCCCAGGTTATTTCCTGCATAGCCCTCGGCTCCTTTTTTATTTCAGGATATGGTACGTCTCCCCGTCCAGCGTTTTCCAGGAAAACACACCCTCCTCCAGTGTCATATATCCGCGGAAACTGTCCTGCTTCGGAATGGAAACGGATCCGGGATTCAGGATCCGGATTCCTTCAACGGTTTCCCAGCAGGGCACATGGGTATGCCCCTGCAGCAGGATTTCCCCCGCCTTCAGGGGCGGAAGATGATCCCGGTGGAATACGTGCCCGTGGGTGGCAAAAATCGTCACACCTTCCGCGGCAATCCATGCATACTCCGCCAGGATCGGAAATTCCAGCACCATCTGGTCCACTTCCGTGTCGCAGTTGCCCCGCACGCAGAGAATCTGCTCCCTGCGTTCGTTCAGCATCCGCAGCACTTCCTTCGGGCAGTATTCTTCCGGCAGGTCGTTCCGGGGACCGTGATACAGCAGATCCCCCAGCAGCACCGTCCGGTCCGGTTTTTCCCGGTCCCAGGCCTCCAGCAGTTTCCGGCACCACCGGGCCGATCCGTGGATGTCAGACGCAATCAGCAGTTTCATGGGTCTTCCCTTTCTGTATCTTCTTGTTTGTCATCGCCGTGGAAAGCTGTGCCAGAATCACCGCCGCGAACATCAGCACGCATCCGACGGCTTCCCGGCCGGTCATCTGTTCCCCGAGGAGAACCACGCCGGTCAGCACGGCAAAAACCGACTCCAGGCACATGATCAGGGAGGCGATGGTCGGATTGACCTCCCGCTGTCCCATAATCTGCAGCGTATACCCCACCGCGCCGGACAGGATGCCTGTGTACAGAATCGGAATCGCCGCCGCCCGGATCGCGTCCAGCCGGATTTCCTCCGTGCACACCGCAATGATCATGGAAAGGCCCCCGGTAATCAGGAACTCATCCCGGGCCAGCTTCAGGGGATCCGTTTTCGGCGCGTAATAATCCACGCAAAGAATCTGCCCGGTAAAGCATACCGCGCAGCCCAGCACCAGCCCGTCCCCGGTTTCAATCCGGAATCCGTCCGCCGGCACGCACAGCAGATACAGGGCAATCACCGCCAGCCCCACGCCGGCCCAGATCATGCCGCCGGTTTTCTTTTTCAGGAAAATGAGTCCCGCCACCGGCACCAGCACCACATACAGCGCCGTTACAAACCCGGCTTTTCCGGCGGATGTATAAACCAGTCCGGCCTGCTGCAGGCTGGTGGCGGCAAAAAGCAGCAGCCCGCAAAGCATCCCGGCCTTCCGCTGGGCCGTCCGGCCCTCCGGCGTCCGCCGGGAAGCTTCCCCTTTCCGGTTCATCAGAAGGGACAGCGGAAGAATCACAATGCCGGCCAGCAGCATGCGTACCCCGGTAAACGTAAAGGGCGGCATGTGCTCCATGCCCATCCGCTGCGCCGCAAACGCCGCGCCCCAGATCACCGCTCCCAGCAGAAGCAGCAGGCTGCCCCGAATCGATTTGGTATACATTGCCGATATGCTCCAGACTCAGTAGATTTTACGGATCTCGCCCGTAATGCCCCAGCTTTCCCGGAAAGCCGCCAGGTCCTCTTCGCCGCGGATCAGCATCACTTCTTCAAAAGCGCCTGTATCCTTCCGCTGAAATCCGGCCACCTGCTCTCCCGTGCAGATGCTGCAGCGGATCACCGGTGTCCTCACTTCCGGGTCATACCCCGCTTTCGGGGCTTCTTTTCTTTTTCTGAACAGCATCCTGCCTCGCCTCCGCGATGATTATAACGATCGTGATTTATCCTTGTCAACCGCCGCCGCAGGCGATATAATAAAGAATCATTTGTATAAGGAGTCCCTTAACGATGGAAGAGCAGGTAAGAAAGCAGGTTATCTTTTCAGGAATTCAGCCCAGCGGCACCCTGACCCTGGGAAACTATATCGGCGCCCTGCGGCGTTTCTCGGAGCTGCAGGATCAGTACGACTGTCTGTACTGCATCGTGGATGAGCACGCCATCACCGTGCGCCAGAATCCGGCGGATCTCCGCCGCCGCTGCCTGGAGCTGGCCGCCCTGTATCTGGCCAGCGGCATTGACCCGGAAAAAAGCATCATCTACTGCCAGAGCCATGTCAGCGCTCACGCGGAGCTGGCCTGGATCCTGAACTGCTACACCTACATGGGGGAACTCAGCCGGATGACACAGTTCAAGGACAAGTCCGCCAAACACGCGGACAATATCAACGCCGGCCTCTTCACCTATCCGGTGCTCATGGCGGCGGACATCCTGCTGTATCAGACCAACTTCGTTCCGGTGGGTGCGGACCAGAAACAGCACCTGGAGCTGACCCGGGATATTGCCCAGCGCTTCAACGGCGTTTACGGGGATGTGTTCACCGTGCCGGAACCCCTCATCACCAAGAGCGGTGCCCGCATCATGAGCCTGCAGGATCCGGAGCGCAAAATGAGCAAAAGCGATCCGGAGGATACCTTCGTTTCCCTGCTGGACGACGCGGATGCCATCCGCCGCAAAATCAAGCGGGCTGTCACGGATTCGGAAACGGAAATCCGCTTTGATCCGGAAAACAAGCCCGGCGTCAGCAACCTGCTGAACATTATCAGCTCCCTCTCCGGCGAAAGCACGGACAGCGTCTGCGCGGAGCTGAACGGCCAGGGCTACGGCGCCCTGAAATCCCGCGCCGCGGACGTGGTCATCGCCGCCCTGGAGCCGCTGCAGGCGGAGTTCAGGCGCCTCATTGCCGATAAGGCCTATTTGTTCAGCGTGCTGAATGCCAGCTCGGAAAAGGCAGCGTATCTTGCCTCCAGGACCCTGCGCAAGGTGCAGAAAAAGATCGGCTTCGCCCCCCGTTCCTGATTTTTTCCCCTCCACAGGAGTTTCATCATGATTCGTAAAACAATTTCGCTTTTACTTGCAGCGCTGCTGCTTCTTTCCCTCCTCTCCGCCTCCGCGGAAGAGGAGGTTTCTGCTGCCGGGGAAAACCGCATCTGCCTCCTCTGCGGCTCGGAATATCCGGGCGGCGCCTGCGATGCCTGCGGTGCGGTGGAAGGCCTGTGGGAATGCTTTGACTGCGGCATACGCAACTGCCTCCCTGCCTGCTCCTCCTGCGGCATCTCCCGTCAGGACTCCGTCCGAAAAACAGCTGCCTGCGGGAATTTGCTCCTGGCGTACCCGGCGGTTCGGTATCTGGCCGCCCGGCAGGATGCCGCCGCCCTCTGCGCCTTGGCCGGTTATTACCGTTCCGGCGTTATCCTGCCCCGGTCCCCGGAATCCGCCGCCGCCTGCCTGGAGCAGGCCTGTGAAAAAAACTACGGTCCTGCCTTCCTGGAATACGGCCGGGAGCTGGACCGGGGAGATTTCCTGGAAAAGGATCCCCGTCACGCCCTGGACTGTTTCCTCCGGGCGGCGGAGCTGGGCGTCGCGGAGGCCAGCTGGTACCTGGGCGTGTATTATGCGGAAGGCGTCGTGGTCACCCGGGACGATGCCAGGGCCCTGGAATACTACCGCCTTGCCGGCGAAGCCGGAGATCCGGACAGCTGGATGAGCCTGGCCTGGTGCTACGCTGAAGGCCGGGGTGTGGAGCGGAATATTGAAACGGCCGTTTCCTGGTATGAAAAAGCCGCGGAAGCCGGCAGCGCCATGGCCTGTGATTACCTGGGCTATTGCTGCATGACCGGCGAATTGGTGCCCCGGGATCCGGCAAAAGCCCTCGAATGGTATGAAAAAGCCGCCGCCCTGGGCAGCGCCCGCAGCATGATGGCCCTGGCCGTCGCCTGCGAAAAGGGAGAAGGCATGGAGCCGGATCCCGCCCAGGCCCTTTCCTGGTATGAAAAAGCCGCCCTGGCCGGAAGGCAGGATGCCCTGGAGCCCCTGCGGCGGCTGTCGGAAAAAGAGGACGACTGAAAAAGAATTCCCCTGAAATATAACCGTCACAGGCATAAAAAACCAGGCAGCCCGCGCTGCCTGGCTTTTTATGCCTTTATGGGTTTTTATTGCTTCGGTGCCGGCGTCACGGTAGGTCCGGGCGTGGCTGTGGGTTCCGGCGTGGGAGTCGGCTTTTCGGCCGTCACCATCAGGTCAATCAGCTGCTGGTTCACCGTGCCGCTCTGGTAAAATCCGTTGTCCTTCTGGAAGTCCCGGACTGCCTGGGCCGTCCGGTCCAGGAAATGTCCGGTGCACATGGTGTTGTAATAGCCCAGCTCCTTCAGGCGGCGCTGCACCCAATAGACGTCGTCGCTTCGCTCGCCCTGCACCATGTTCCGTTTCTTCAGCTCCGGCGGATTCTCCCGGCTGTAGTCCGGCATGGCCGGTTCCGGGGTAAAGGTGGCGTTGGGGGACGCCGGCAGCTTCAGGGCTTCCTTCAGCTCCGGATCCTTCGGCAGGCTGGTGGTAATCGTCACCACGGTTCCCGCGCCTACGTTGTCATAAATCCATTTGGCGTCCGCAACGGACAGCCGGATGCATCCGTGGCTGGCCCGCTGTCCCAGCATCTTGTAGCTGCCCGTTTTCATGGCCTTGTTGCTCACGGAACTGTAAATCGGGGAATGGAAGGCAACGGACTTGTTGATCCGCGTCCAGTACCGGGCGTAGTCGCCCCACTTGGGGAAATAGCACCACCGGGCCTTCCGGCCGTTCAGCACCCAGTCGCCCACCGGGCTGTCGGTTCCGACCTTGCCGGAGGAGCACAGCATCTGCCGCACCGGCACGGTGTAGTTTCCTTCCTCGTCCCGGGTATACACGGAAACAATCTGGTTCTTGACGTCCACCGTAATGGCAAAGGCCGCCGGTTCCGGGGTGGCCGTGGGCTTGGGCGTCTGGCCCGGCATCACGATGCCCGGATTGTTGAAAATCAGGTTCCAGGTGGCCTCATCCGTCACGCCGGAAGCCTTCATGCCGTTCTGGGTCTGTATTTTCTTGATGGCCTTCAGCGTCTTTTCCATGTAGTTGCCGCTGACCGGTCCGTCGTAGTAGCCCAGTTCCTTGATCCGCTCCTGCAGCTGTTTCACCAGGTCGGATCCCGTCATGCCGCTTTTCAGTTCCTTGGTGAAATAGACCGGAACGCCGGACATGGGCGCGCCGCTTTCATCCTCGTTCACCAGGTAATAGGAGGAATCGTCAAAGGGCGTCGGCGTGGGATCCGCCACATCATACTTGGCTACCGCCTCAAAGGAGTACAGCACCTCCTGGGTCCGGGGATCCGCAACTCCGGTTACCTCAAGGTCGTTGTTCTTCTGGAAGAGCTTGATTCCGTTGGTGCTGCCCTCCAGGTAGTTGCCGCTGATCTTTCCCGTGTAGTAACCCAGGGCGGTCAGCCGGGTCTGCAGTTCCTTCACGTCGTCCCCGCCGGATCCGTAGCGCAGCGTCCGGTAGTGGGTGGCGGCGGCCAGGATCTGGGTAGCCTCGTCCGCCTGGCCCGTCACGGTCAGTCCGCTGGCCTGGTTGTCCGCCTGGAACTGGCGCACGGCCTCCTCCGTGTCAGGGCCGTATTTGCCGTCCGGCGTGCCGGTGAAGTACTGAAGGCTTTCCAGCCGCAGCTGGAGAAACAGCACGTCGTCTCCTTCGTCCCCGGCCTTCAGCAGGCGGATCACGGTTTCCTCAAAGCTTCCGCTGCTTTCAGCGCTCTCTCCGGATGCTTCCTCTTCCCCTTCCGGAATGTCCACCGGAATCTGTTCCGAGTCGTCGCCGTCCACATCGTCCATTTCATCTGTTTCTCCCTCCGGCGCAACCGGAATCACCGGTTCCTCTTCGCCGAAGGCGTACAGTCCGGCGGCCGCCACCATCAGGGTCAGGGCGGTCACCAGACAGATCCATTTCCTTTTCATGTGTCACCTCAATATTTGGGAGTCCATTCCTGCGCGGTGCCCTCTCCGGCGCCGGCGGGCAGCACTCCGTCCTGCCTGCAGACAAAGCCAAGGTCTGCGTCATACTGGTTCCGGTTGCTGACCACGGTCACCGGGTAGGACTCCACGGTCTCCCCGTCATCCTCCCGCAGCACGGAAGCGATCATCTTCAGATCGGTCCGGTGCTCGGTCGGCCGCACTTCCGCAGGCACACGGACCCGCAGCACGTACTCCGCGGGATACAGATCCACAAACCGGTAGAAGCCGTATTCGTTGGTGGTGGTTTCCGCCACGGTCTGTCCGTCCCGCGTCAGCTCAATGTGCAGGTTCGGAATGCCGGGTTCGTCGCCGGCCTGCAGGCCGTCCCCGTTCAGGTCCACCCAGCACCAGTCACCCAGCCGTCCGGGCAGCACGCACCCGAAGTCAACCTGCTCCCGGTCCTCGTCCATCCGGAGGCTCATGCTCTCCGTGGCGCCGGTCCGGTTGCTGGTGGACACGGCGGCGGAGCGAATTTCCTCTGTCAGCCGCGGATCTCCGGGCTCGATGAGGACGCAGCCTTCCGGCGCGGTCACTTCCAGGCGGAATTCGCAGGGCATCAGCTTCGTCAGCCGGTAAGCGCCGGTAGCGTCCGTCTCGGTTTCGGCAATCAGGCCGCCCTGTTCGTCCTTCATTTCAATCCGCATGCCGGCCAGGTTCTCCAGCTGTCCGCCCCGGTCAATCCAGGCCCGGCCGCTGATCTCCGTATACCGGATAATGCCCAGGTTCAGGCCTTCCCGCAGCTCGTTTTCCTGCAGCACAATACCCCGCAGCGCCAGCATGCCCTCCTCTTCCGTAAACACGGAATCGCCGGGCACCGTTCCCAGGGTTCTCTCATCTAACGGCAGGGACACCGCAAAGCTTCCCGGAATCATGCCTTCCGCGGAGAACTTTCCTTCCCCGTCGGTCACCGGCGTGTCAAAAACGGTTCCGGTGGCTTCGTCCGTAACGGTCACGGTATATCCCGCCGGCGTCTTTTCGCCTTCGTCATAGCGGCCGTTTCGGTTCTCGTCCATCCAGATCCGGCCCCGCAGCGCGGCGGGAATTACCGCGCCGATTTCCTGCTGCGTCCACGCGGATCCCATAGGCGCCGGAAGCGCGGACCGCTGGGTGTTCAGTCCCGCCCGCACGGGCAGCTGCAGGTGATCCGTCCGGCTGGCCACAAAGCTCTCCGGGCACACCACTTCCAGTTCGTAGGTATCCGGGCGGATATCCTCAATCCGGAAGCTGCCGTCCTCCGCCGTAACCGCGGTGACGGTTTCCAGGTCCGTCCGCCCGGGAATCAGGCGCACGGTCACCCCGGCCAGGGTTTCCTCGCCCTCGTCCCGAATGCCGCTGCCGTTGTGGTCCTGGTAAGCCAGGCCTTCCATCCGGCTCAGCGTCAGCGCGCCGCACAGGGGAGCCTGCCACAGGTCCCCGGTGGCAAAGTCAAAGGTTTCCGTCCGGGCTGTCCGGCCTTCGCCGCTGATCCGGTTTCCGCCCTCGGCGGTCACCGCGAACACCGTGTATTCCGGCAGCTCGTATTCCACCCAGTACCGGCCCGGCATCACCGCGTCAAACAGGAACCGGCCCCGTTCGTCAATCTCCGCCCGGAAGGCCTCGCCCTCGTCGCTCATCAGGCGCACCACAACGCCCTTCAGGCCGTTCTCGTCCGCCTCCCGCATGCCGTTGTCGTTCAGGTCGGCAAACACGGTGCCTTCCACGGTGCCGGGACGGATCATGCCGATGTCCATGCCGGACGCCTCAGCCCCCAGCTCCACCCGGAAGGGTTCGGAATAGCCCGCCCCGCCGGTTCTGTTCAGGATCACGTTGCCCTCGCCCCGTTTGGTAAAGGCGTATCCGCTCACGGCCGTCACGTCCAGGGAATACTCCCCGGGGGTCAGCCCGTCAATCTCATAAATTCCCCGGGCATCGGTCCGGTCGGATCCGGCCGGGTTGCCGTCGGCGTCCCGCAGGGTTACAGCAAACCCGGTGGCAACCTTTTCCTTGCCGTCCCGGGCGGCGGAGAAATCGTCGTCATAGTACACCGTGCCCGTAACCTTGCCCGGCAGGATGGCGCCGATGTTCATTTCCCGCTGTTCCGCGTCCCGCAGGTTCAGGCCCTTGAGGGTGGCGGCCCGGGCGTCGCCCCGGGCGTAGAAATAGTTCCCCTTCGGATCCCCCATCGCCGTGCGGGTGTACAGGTATCCGCCCTCGGGCAGCAGGGTCGTCATGGTATAGTAGTTCCCCCGCATGCCGGTCAGGGTATATCTTCCGTCCTCACCGGAAACCGCCTTGGCAGCCTCCGCTCCGTCGTAGGCAAACAGGGCATAGACCTTCACGCCCTTCAGGGGCAGTTCGCCCTCGTCATAAATGCCGTTGTAGTTGGCGTCCAGGTAGCAGATCCCCCGCACCACGGCGCTCCAGTTGTAGCCGATGTTGCAGTCGGTGGTCACGCTGCCCACGTTCACAATCTGCCGCCGCCGGGGATTGTCGGAGGTCAGGTAGCTCCGCCGGCCCCGGGTCTGGGTGTACCGGGCCATCATCATGCCATCGGGCGTGGAGGCGGAAATAACGTAGTAACCCGGCCGCAGGTTGGTAATCTTCCAGCTGCCCTGCCCGTCGCTGACGGTTTCGTAGGTCAGGTCCTCCCCGTCCTGGTAAACCATCCGGATCGTGATGCCGGGAATTGTCTGTTCGTCGCTTTTGTAAAGGCCGTCCGTCACGTTTTCCAGCCAGCATACGCCGCTGTAAATCCCGGCGCCGCTGTGAATGCCGACCCCCTGCAGGGTCTCCGTCCCGGCGGCAACCTGCACCGGGCCGCTGGTCTGGCTGCCGCCGGCACAGGGGCCGAAGGCGCTCCGGGCCAGGTCGTTTTCCCCCGCGGCCTTGGTGAAATAATAGTCCTCCGGCAGAATCACCCGGGTGCGGTACTCACCGGCCGGCACGTCCGTAAAAACAGCCATGCCCTGGGCGTCCGTGGTCACGCACAGCAGTGCTTCCTCCCGGGCGTCCAGCAGATACACGGCAATGTTCCGGATTCCGCTTTCAAAGTTTCCCTGGACTCCGTTTCCGTTCTTGTCGTTGAAAACCTGCACCCGCAGGCTGCCGGTTTCCCCGCTGCCCTCCAGGCCCTTCAGTACCGGTTCGGGGGTGGTGCTGTCCTCCGGCACATAAGGGGCCAGCGTGGGCGTCACCACGGCTTCCGGACCCGCCGGCATGGAAGGTCCCTCGGTTTCCTCCGGAGGCACGGGCGTTGCCGCGGGCGTCTCGGAAGGCATCGCCTCCGGGGTCGGAATTTCCGGAATCCCCTCCGTGTACGCGGGGATCACGGGCGTCCCGGTGGGCGGCGGAACCTCGGTGGGCTTCGACGTATCCCTCCGGTATACCGTCACCTGGAGGGTGCCCGAAGCCACGGCGGCGGAATCCGCCGTCACGTAGGCCGTCGAAAGATCCCATTCCGGCAGGAAGCTCTGGGGAATCGGCTCCAGCCGGATCCTGTCCTCGGTGTTCAGCGTCAGGGTATCCTGCCCCGCCTTCACGATGGCGGTTTCCTGGCCGTTTACAAACACCCGGAAACTGCCTTCCACCGTCGTCTGCCGGGTGGATCCGTCCTCCGACTGAATCACACCGGTCACGGTAATGCCGGTCCGCACCAGTTCCGCTCCCGCCGCCGGAATTCCGCACAGCAGCGCGGCGCAAAGCATCAGGGAAAGAATTAGCTTCATCTTTTTCATGCTGTCAGCAGCCTCCGATAAAAACAGATTGTGACGCGTCTCCGGTTTTTGCAGACGCGTCACAGATCATGGATTTCTTCCAGGGATAAAACGCCGCTTATTCTGTGGGCTTCATGGTGTGGCGAACCTTGTTGTACACGCCGTCCGCAAAGGTATCCGCCACAGCCCGGGGATAGCTGACGTCCAGGACGTACAGCACCTTGTTGTAGGTGTTCACGATCACGCGGCCGGCAACGCCCGTTTCGGCGCTGTCGTTCAGCGTTCCCTTGTAGGCCAGGTAAACGCCGTTTCCGCTGATAAAGAACCGGGCGGCGGTGGAGGAAACCTCAAAGCTCTTGAAGTTTCCGGCGGCCCGAATGGCGTCCGCCTGGTTCTGCACTTCCTTAATCAGTTCCTTCTGGGTGTAGTCCTTGCCGACGGCCACGGTCCGCAGCACCACCTTGGCCTCGTAGTCCATGGCAGGATTCGGGTTGGTCAGCACAAAGGTGTCCGTGCCGGTCTCCTGGGGAATCCACCCCGCAGGTCCGTCAAACGCCATCCGCAGGTTGGAGGCGGTGTACGTGGCGTAGGAGAAGGTAATGGCAGGCACCGCGGTGGGCGTCGGCTTGTCCACCGGATCAATCTTCACCGGTGTGGCTCCGGCGTACTGGCTCTGCATGATCGGCGCGGGGGTGATCCCGTTGTCGGCAACCTGCTCGCTGCTCCCGCCCTCTTCCCGGGTGGGATCGTAGCTGCCGTCGTCGTAGTTGATCTGCTGGGGCACGTTCGTGGCCGGAGCTTCCGTCGGCTGGGTCTGCTCCTGCGAAGCGCCCCCGTTCTGACGGGGCTGGTTCGGGAAGGTTTCCTGCTGCTGTCCGCAGGCGGTCAGAAGCAGGGCCGCGCACAGAATCAGGGCCAGACAAACAATACGCTTTTTCAACATGATGCATCCCTCCGTTATTCGTAATCGCACTTGGTCATTCCGCGCTGTCCGTGTACATCGGGTGGTAAATCCGCCGGTCAAGGCTGAAAATCTTTTCGCTGAAGGCGCCCTCCGGCGTCTTGTCCTCCACGCCCTTCATGGTGTTCATCCGGGCGTCCATGATATCGATCCAGTGCAGGGCTTCCGCCTCCGGGAACATGGGAGCCTTCGGGCTGCCGTATTCGGTTTCCCCGTGATGGCTCAGCAGCATATGTTCCAGCAGCGTCACCGTTTCCCCGTGAATGTTCAGCCTGTCCGCCACCCGGTTCAGGTTGGTGATGCCCCGCACCAGGTGTCCCAGCAGCTGTCCGTCCCGGGTGTAATCCGTCACGTTCCCGGTCCGGTCGCTTTTCAGCTCGTCCATCTTGGCCAGGTCGTGAATAATCACCCCCGCCAGCAGCAGGTCCCGGTTCAGCCAGGGATAAACCTCCAGCATCGCCTGGGCCAGCCGCAGCATGTCCGTGGTGTGGTGCAGCAGTCCGCTCCGCTCCGCGTGATGCATCCGCTGGGCCGCCGGAAACCATTCCAGGTCCGTCCCGGCGTTTTCCAGCATGCCCTCCGTCAGCTTCCGCAGCTTTTCGCTGGTAAAACTGTTCACCGTTTCCCGGATCTCGGCCATCATCTCGCTGCCCTTCCGCGGGGCGCTGGGCACCAGCTGGCTCATGTCCACCGGATCCTCTTCCGTCATCGGGCGCCATCGCTCAATCCGCAGCTGCAGCCGTCCGTTGTATTCCTGCACGGTGCCCCGCACCTTCACCACGGCGCCGCTCTCCGGCGTTTCCGCGGTGCTTTCCCAGTTCCAGATCTTGCAGTTGATCTCCCCAGTCCGGTCCGTCAGGTTCATGTCCACGTAGTCGTTGCCCTTGACGTCCTTCCGCTTCTCCGCGGAACGTACCAGCAGGAATCCCTCATACCGCATGTCCTTCTGCAGCTGGCATACCGAATAACTCTCCATCTGAAAATCCATCCTCGTCAGAATGGGGCCTCTCCGCCGGGCCCGTTCTCCCTCGCCAGGTTGGCAAAGGTCGTATATTCGCTCAGCCACGCCAGCTTCACCGTCCCCAGGGGGCCGCTGCGCTGCTTGGCAATAATCACTTCGCCGATGTTCTTGTCTTCCGTTTCCTTGTCGTAGTATTCCTCCCGGTGGAGGAACATCACCACGTCCGCGTCCTGTTCAATGGATCCGGAATCCCGCAGGTCGCTCAGCACCGGCCGCTTGTCCTGCCGGTCCTTGTTGGCCCGGCTCAGCTGGGCGCAGGCCATCACCGGCACCTTCAGCTCCAGCGCAATGGCCTTCAGCTGGCGGCTGATCTCGCTGACCTCCAGCTGGCGGTTTTCCACCCGGCCGTCGGCATGCATCAGTCCCAGGTAGTCCAGCACAATCAGGTCCAGGCCTTTGTCCATCATCAACCGGCGGCACCGGGACCGCAGCTGGCTCGGCGTAATGCCCGCCGTGTCGTCAATGTACATCGGGGCAGCCACCATCGGCGTCAGGGTGGCGGCCAGTTTTTCCCAGTCCTCCATGCTCAGGGTGCCCTTCCGCACCCGCTGCATGTCCACCTTGGCGTCGGAGCACATCACGCGCATGGCAATCTGTTCCCGGGGCATTTCCAGGGTGAACACGGCCACCTTCATGCCCTTGTTGATGCTGGCGTGGGATGCCACGTTCATGGCAAAGGACGTTTTTCCCATGGAAGGCCGCGCCCCCACCACCACCAGCTCGCCGCCGTGCAGGCCTGTCAGCAGGTTGTCCAGGTCGATAAACCCCGTCGGCACGCCGGAAATGGCGCCCTTCAGCCGGGAAAGCTCCTCCACCTGCTCGTAGGCCTTGAATGCCACCTCGCTCAGGGGCTTCAGGGTATCCCCGTCCGTCCGGTTCATGACGATGTCAAAAATCGCCTTTTCCGCCCCGGCCAGCGTTTCGGCCACCGGTGTCTGCTGCTGGTAGCATTCCGCGGAAATCTTCTGGCAGGCGCTGATCAGCTTCCGCAGCGTGCTTTTCTCCCGCACGATGTCGATGTAGGCCTTCACGTTGACGGAGGTGGGCACCGCGTTCATAATCCGCAGCAGCGCCGCATCCCCGCCGATGCCGGCCAGGGTTCCCTTCCGGGCCAGCTCCGTGTGCACCGTCACCAGGTCAATGGGGCTGGATTTCAGGGTCAGGTCCCGGATCACCTGAAAAAGCTCCCGGTGCTCCGGCATGTAAAAATCCTCGGCCTTCAGCAGTTCCATGCCCCGGAGCACAGCGTTGCTGTCCTGCAGCATCGCGCCCAGGACACTGATCTCCGCCTCCACGCTGTGGGGCGGAACCGCGCCGCTCATAATCTCCGGTTTATCCATGTTTGCTCCTCGGTTACTTGCTGATGGGCTGGACATCCAGCTTCATCTTCGTTGTGATTCCGGAATACAGCCATACGGAAATCTCCCGGATGCCCACCTCACGGATGGGATCCCCGATGTCGATCTTCCGCTTGTCGGCCTTGATCCCGTGCTGCTTCTCCAGGGCTTCCGCCACTTCCGCGGCGGTCACGCTGCCGTACAGCCGGCCCTTTTCGCCGCACTTCACCTGCAGCACCACAACCTTGTTCTTCAGCAGCTCAGCCTTTGCCTGGGCCTCGGCCCGCAGCTCCTCCTCCCGGGCGTCCTGGGCGGCCCGCTTCCGTTCAATTTCCTTCAGGGTTCCGGGGGTCGCCTCCGCCGCCAGCTTCTGGGGAAACAGGAAGTTCCGCGCATATCCGTCGCTGACGGTAAGAATATCGTCCCGTTTGCCCATGTTTTTAACGTCCTTCAGCAGTACAACCTTCATTCCTGATCAGCCTCCTCTTTCGGCCGCAGGTGACGTGCGTCCCTGCGTTGATCAATCATTCCCATAATCATGGGAATCAGCGGCACAATGACGCTCAGCACGACGCTCCAGAGATTCCGGGCCGCCGAGCGGATGCCCATCCGCTTTCCCATCCATTGCATCCAGCAGATGCCCTGCAGCATAAACGCTGTCCTGAAAACATCCGCGCACATCCATCCCAGGTATTGTCCGATGCCTTCCCGGGCCATCAGTGCAATAACCCACCCGATGCACAGGGCGAAAACCGCCGCTCCCAGCCGCCGGGGCATGTACCACTGTTCCATGGGGGAAAACTCGCCCTTCTCCCCTTTTTTCCTGCGCTGCCAGTCCGGCAGCACCGTGGACAGCAGCACCGTCAGCGCAGTGTGATACACCACGGCGCTGCAAATGGCCGAAGGCAGCATTTCCTCCAGCGTCACCCGCAGGCTCAGCAGCATCTGCGTCCGCGCTGTATCCGGAATCACCAGGTTTCCCATCACCCGCACCGCGGGCATCAGCGCCTCCGCTCCGGTCAGCCGGCAGTACCCCATGCTGTAGAACCGCAGCAGCAGATCCGTGCTGTTTCCGCTCCGGTCCACCCAGTCGCATCCGGCCTGTGCCAGGCCGTTAATAATCTTTCCTCCTGTCACCGACAGAAGAATCGCCATCCCGATTCCCCACGCAGCCAGGCACATCCCGGCCCGCAGAATCGGCCGCATCAGCTTCCGCTTCATCGGCAGGCACGCTGTCAGCCCGCTGCAGACGCCCCAGAACAAAACCAGGGGCAGGGCCTGCACCGGCAGCGCCACAGCGCCCAGGAGCGTTGTGACCCCGCATACCGCCGCTGTCACAATCCAGGAAGAACCAACCCCGGTCAAAGCGGCAATCACCGGCAGCAGCAGCTGCAGAATCAATACGGCAATCGTCATCTCTGCCGCCACCTCCATCGCATACAATATCACTTTATTGTATGACAACTCCCCCAAAAAAGCAAGGGGAACGATGGGGACGACCCTTTTCGTTCCCCGGAGACAAGGGGGGAACGATGGGGACGACCCTTTTCGTTCCCCGGAGACAAGGGGTGTCCCCGGCGTTCCCTCTTTTCCCTTGACAACCTTCCGGGATAAAGTAAAATAATGGTAAAATGCCATACCGCTTAAGCGGTACAGACAAAAGAATGAAAGGTGAATCAAAATGAAAAGAAAAATCAGTATTCTCCTGGCTGTCATCATGGTTTTTTCTGTTTTCATGACGGCATCTGCCGATTCGTCGGGCCGCTATGATGTTACGGTCTGGGTTTCGGAAAGTGCCATCGACCTGACCAAACAGCAAATTGCGGATTTTAACGCATCCAATCAGGATGGAATCACAATCAACGCGACGGTGGAGGGCGTTTCCGAATCAGATGCCGCAAGCATGATGATTACGGACGTGGAAACCGGCGGCGACCTGTACTGCTTTGCGCAGGACCAGCTGGCCCGCCTGGTGCAGGCCGGCGCCCTGAAAAAGGTGGTCAACGGCGCCGCTGAAAACGTCAAATCGGCCAACAACGCCGGTACCGTGGCCGCCGCCACCTCCGGCGACGATCTGTATGCCTATCCCATGACCTCCGATAACGGCTATTTCATGTACTACGACAAAAGCGTCATTCCGGATGCGGACGTGGATTCCATGGAAAAGCTGCTGGCGGACTGTGAAAACTCCGGCAAGTATTTCGGCCTGGACGACACCAGCGCCTGGTATCTCGCCTCTTTCTTCTTCGCCACCGGCTGTAATTCCGAATGGACTACGGACAGCACCGGATCCTTTGTCGGCGTGAAGGACGATTTCAACAGTGACAAGGGCCTGATTGCCGCCAAGGGACTGAAAAAACTGGTTGAATCCCCCAGCCACGTAAGCGCCGGCAGTGCGGATCAGTTTGAACAGGATGCCGCCGTCGTCATCAGCGGCACCTGGGATTATGAACAGGCAAAGCGAATCCTGGGGGACAATCTCGGCGTTGCGGATCTGCCTTCCTTTGATGTGGACGGAAAGGAATACCACCTCGGCTCCTACAGCGGCTGCAAGCTGATGGGCGTGAAGCCCCAGGTGGATGCGGAAAAAGAAGCCGCCCTGTCGAAGCTGGCGCAGTACCTGACCGGCGAAAAGGCCCAGATGGAACGCTTTGAAGCGCTGTCCTGGGGTCCCTCCAACCTGGCGGACCAGGCATCCGAAGAGGTTCAGGCAAACCCCGGCCTGGCTGCGCTGAATGAGCAGTCGGCCTATTCCGTGCCCCAGGGCCAGATTCACGGCGCCTGGTGGGATATTGCCCGCGGAATCGGGCAGGATGTAAAGGACGCCAGTGACGAAGCCGGCCTGAAAACGGCCCTGGTAAACTACTCCGACAAAATTGCCGCCCTTGCCCCCCTCCAGGATGAACAGCTGGACGTTTGGACCGTCATCGGTACCATCGGCGACACCGACTGGGATACCGATATCCCCATGACCTTTGGCGACGACGGAGTCTGGACCACCGGGAACATGCAGCTTTTTGCCGGCGACGAATTCAAGGTCCGCCAGGGCATGAGCTGGCTGGTCTCCTTCCCGCTGGAGAAAAACTTCATCGTGGAAGCAGACGGCGTTTACAGGATCATCTTCAATGAAACGTCCAAGGCTGTGGGCCTGGTTGCCTGTGACGATGAAAACAAAAAAGATGAGGAGCCCGTGGACCCGACAACCAAGGTTGCCGATTTTGTGAAGCGCTGCTACAGCCTCATCCTGGGCCGGGACGCCGATGAAGGCGGCCTGAACAACTGGGTCACCCAGCTCACCGCCGGGGTTGCAAATGCCTCCCAGATTATCAGCGGGTTCATGAACAGCGCCGAATACCTGAACCGCAACAGCGCCAATGACGCAACCGTTGAAATTCTTTATAACACCATGCTCGGACGTCCTTCCGATCCGGCCGGAAAGCAGGGATGGGTGGATCAGCTGAATGCCAGCGGCGACAGCAATACCGTCATCAACGGTTTCTGCGGATCGCAGGAATTCCTTGCCATCTGCGCGGACTACGGCATTTCCGCCGGTTCGGTGGACGCCAGCAGCGGACAGGCCGGACAGCCGGAACAGGAAACGGGAATCGACGGCTTTGTGGCCCGCTGCTACAGCGAAGCCCTCGGACGCACCGGCGATGAAGGCGGCCTGGCTTACTGGAAAAACATCCTGACCAGCAAGGAACAGACCCCGCAGCAGGTGGCCGCAGGTTTCGTGTATTCGCAGGAAATGGATGCCGAAAACAAACTGGTAAACAATCCGGACGCCCTGCTGGATTCCCTGTACAAGCTGTACCTGGGACGCACTGCCGATGAAGGCGGAAAAGAATACTGGAAACAGCGCATTGCGGAAGGCCTGAGCCTGGATGAACTGAATGCAGGCTTTGCGAATTCCGCGGAGTTCACCGGCATCGTTGCCGGTTACGGGCTGGAATAAGGGAATCAGGAGTTGCCCGAAACGGGCCGTCTCCTTTGAAACAGGATTCGGCATTGCTGAAACAGAAAAAGCCCGCTGCGCTTACAAGGCGCGGCGGGTTTTCCTTGTTTCCCGGAGTTTCCGCTCTGCGGACAGGATTTCTTCGTTTTGCCCGGAAGGAAGCCCGGGAAAGCGCTCGCAGGAACGTTTTCAGCCGTCCGATACTTTCCAGATGACGGCTTCCTCGTTTTCAAAAACTTTCTGGTAATTCCGGTCCAGGGCCTCCGTGTCCACGTCGTACTGGGAACGTTCGTAGGAGGAGACGTAAATGTACCCGACACCGTATTTCTGGGGAATGTCCGGATAGGCTTCGGGGTCTTCGTAGAAGGCCTTCAGCTCCGCCTGTCGCTCCAGGGTATTGAATCCGTGCCAGTAAAGCCACAGATCCGGGCCGCAGACCACGGTCTTCCCTCCCAGGGCGCAGATGGGGTTCAGGTGTTCCGTGCCCGTCAGGAATACCGCGTCCTTTTCCGTGCGGTCCCGGGCAAACTCCCCGGCTTCCGCCGCCGGGCGGCTGAAAGCCACGTAGTCGGAAACGCATTCCCGCCAGATGCTCAGCCCGGCGCTCAGGAAGGTAACCACCGCCGCCATAACAGCCAGGACCTTCCGGCTGCCGGTTCCCTCCAGCCTTTTCCAGAGGGAGGCGCACCAGTCCGCCACAATCATGCAGCAGGGCAGCCAGGCCAGGTAAAGCAGCTTGTTGTTGTCGTATTCGTTGGGCTGGAAGCGGATGAACTCCGCCGCCAGGATGATGGGCACCGCCATGCAGAAGAGCCGCCGGTTCCGGGGCGTTTTGTCAAACAGCGCCGCAATCAGGGCCAGGAACGGCAGTCCGATGTTCTTCACATAGAACCAGAGATACAGATCCCGCATGCCGCTGCCCCGTGGGTTGTTCACCCAGTTGAACTGAAACTGGACAAACCCCTGCGAGGCATCCTGCTGAAAAGCCTGCCGGAAAGTAAAGCAGATCAGCTGGGGCGCTGCCAGCACAACGGCAATGGCGGCATAGAGAAAGTACAGGCCCAGGATATCCCGCCGTTTCCGGCGGATCATCATCGCGTCCGGATCCCCGTGAATCCAGTCGTACACCATGATTCCCAGGGAGGCCAGGCCCAGGGCCAGGAAGCTGTGGGTATGAATCAGCGGCAGCGCCCCGGCCATCACGCCCAGCAGGATCAGGCCCCGCAGGCCGTTGCCGGGATCCCGCTTCCTGGGCCGGAACACCGCGTCCAGCAGGTAAAAACAGGGCAGGCTGGCGCACCATCCGCCCAGCAGGGTCCGCTGGGGAACCATCAGGTCACAGATCACGTTGGACCAGCGCAGGTTGTTGGGATCCGGCTGGTTGGTGGGGGTTTTGTACCATCCCGTCAGAATGTACCCGACCCGCTCGCTCACCGTCCTGAACCAGCCGGAAATCGTCTGTCCGATCTTTTCAAAAAAGCCTGCGCCCTCCCGGGCTTCCCATCCGCCGCCGGCCAGGTCAAAGTCATACAGGAATCCCAGCCCGCCGTTGAGGAAAAACAGCAGGGCTGCCAGGATCGCGGCCTTTCCGCCGGCGGTCATTTCCCTCCCCATCACCAGCACGCCCCAGAAGCAGAGGAACATCATCAGGGTGCCGGGAACAATCAGGGAGGCCTGCAGGGAGGTCCCCAGCAGCAGGAAGGTGCTGCTCAGGGAATCCGCCAGGAAGGGATAGCTCAGCCGGTGCCCCGGATAAAAGGGATAGTCCGCGGGAAAGGTTTTGCCCGGCAGGCCGGTAATAAAGCTCAGGTGCATGGGCAGGTCCCCGTAGGTGCTCTGCCCCACGTGCAGGTTGCCCGCCGCGTCCGGCCGCAGGGTGTGGGTAATCTGCAGGAAACCGCTCAGCAGCGTCAGGGGAATCAGCACCGGCAGCATCTGCCGCAGGGCCTTTTTTTCCTTCTCGTCCCAGGGGGCCGGATCCCGCCGGTCCCGAACCAGCCAGCACAGGGCGGTCAGGAGCAGCAGCAGGCCCGCCGCCGCCGCGTGGGCTGCCGCGGTAAACCCGGTCGCAAAGGCAAACAGGGCCGGCAGCCACATTTCCTACACAATGCCCAGGCTCATGCCCAGCCAGATCCGGTTCAGAGGCCGGTGCCGGGGCAGCAGGAAGCGGATGCTCAGGATCCCGAAAGCCAGATACATCAGGGTGTAGGAAAGGGATGCGATCATGTTTCATCCTCCTCCATCCGGGCCGCGATGTCCATCAGGCGCTTCATCCGGTTACCCGCGCCGCTTTTGGTCACCGGCTTTTCCATCATTTCGCCCAGTTCCTTCAGGCTCAGCTCCGGATTTTCCAGCCGCAGCCGCGCCATCTCCTGCAGCGCCGGCGGCAGCGTAAAAAGCCCCTGCTTCAGGGAAATCTGCCGGATGGCCTCCGCCTGTTTCTGGGCGGCGTCCAGCATTTTTTCCCCGTTATGCTCGTCGCAGTTGGCGGCCCGCACGGCCGCCGCCCGCATCTGTTTCTGAATCCGGGTGTTCTCCATGGCCAGCACGCTGTGGCCGGCGCCCATCAGGGCCAGGGCGTCGGCAATCTCCTGGGCGCCCTTGAGATATACAACCTCTTTTCCGTATCGGGTGTAAACATGGAACGGAAGGTCGCTCTTTTCCAGCAGTCGGCCCAGGTTCTGGCGGAGATGGCTGTCCTCCGCCTTCCATTCAAAGTGATATCCCTTTTCCGGGTTGGTCACGGTGCCCGCCCCGAGAAACGCCCCCCGCAGGAAGGCCCGCCGGCAGCACTGCCGCGTCATGGGATGCCGGGGCACCGTCCGCTTCAGGTGAATCTGGCCCGCCTCGTCGGTTTCGGTCATGTGCAGGGCGTCCAGCAGCGTCCGGGCGTCCGCCCCGGTGAGGGTCAGCACGCAGGTTCGCCGCCCGCCCAGCCGGGAGGTCTGGGTAAAATGCAGCGCCGGGTTCACCCCAAGGCGCTTTTTCAGCAGCTGGAAAAGCCGCCGGGCCACCCCCGCGTCCTCCAGCCGGTAGCTGACGGAAATCCATCCGCCGCCCCGGAACGCCAGATGCCCGGAGGTCTGGGTCAGCGCTGAAATTTCGCTGAGCATGCAGCAGCTTTTGCCGGCCGGCAGCCGGATCAGTTCCTGCCGCACCCCGGCCGCGAAGCTTTGTCTTTCTCTGGTCGCCATGGTTATTCCCCGTCCTCAACCGGCGTATTCCACCGCGCCTGCTCCAGCAGCAGATCCCGGTGGTTGATTTCTGTGGGCAGTCCCTTTTCCCGCAGAAACGCGCCGATGGCCTCCGCAATGGTAACGCTCCGGTGCATGCCCCCGGTGCAGCCCACGGCGATCACCAGGCGGTGCTTGCCCTCCTCCCGGTAGCAGGGAATCAGGAAGCTCAGCATGTCCGTATATTTTTTCATGAACTCCTTCGTCACCGGATGCTCCATCACAAAGGTTTTCACGTCTTCATCCAGCCCCGTGTGGCGGCACATGCTTTCCATGTAGAAGGGATTCGGCAGGAACCGCACGTCCACCACCAGATCCGCCTGGCGGGGCAGTCCCCGTTTGAAGCCGAAGCTCATCACCTCCGCCCGGATCGGCGGCTCGCTGTCGCTGAGGCCCTTCAGGTTTTCCTCCAGCGTTTTTTTCATCATCCGGCTGGAAACGCCGGTGGTATCCACCACATAGTTGGCAATCTCCCGCAGGGGCTGCAGCCGCAGCCGCTCCTCGGCAATGGCCTCCATCAGGGTCAGGCCCTCCTGGCTCAGGGGATGATCCCGCCGGGTTTCCTTGTATCGGGCCAGCAGTGTCTCGTCGCTGGCCTCCATGAAAATGATCTCCACGCTGTGGCCGAGCCGGCTCAGTTCCCGGATCATCTGGGCTACCGCGTGGGCGTCAAAAAACTCCCCGCTGCGGGCGTCCACGGCAATGGTTACGGTTTTCCATCGGGTCATGGTGGTGTCGAAGGCTTCCAGCAGCTTCGGCAGCATCATGGGCGGAATATTGTCCATGCAAAAGGAGCCCCGGTCCTCCAGGTACCGCAGGCAGGCGGTTTTTCCCGCGCCGCTCAGGCCCGTCACAATCAGGTGCTGCATGCCGGTTCCTCCTCCCCCACAATCCGGATTTCCGGCTCCAGGCGCACCCCGGCCCGGTCCTCCACAATGGTCTGCACTTTCTGCATCAGTTCCAGGAAATCCCGGGCGGTGCCGCCGTTGTTCACCAGGAACCCGGCATGCTTCAGGCTCACCTCGGCGCCGCCCACGCTGTACCCCTTCAGGCCGCACTGGTCAATCAGCGCGGCGGCAAAGAACCCCTCCGGCCGCTTGAAGGTGCTGCCGGCGCTGGGCATGTCCAGGGGCTGCTTTTCCGCCCGCCGGGCGTTGAGCTCCGCCATCTTCCGCCGGATTTCCTCCGGATCCCCTTCCTGTAGGGCAAAGGTGACCTCCGTCACAATCAGGTTCAGTTTTTTCACCGCCGAAGTCCGGTAGCCGAATTCCATTTCCTCCCGGGAAAGGGACATCCGGCTTCCGTCCGGATGAATGCCCTCCACCCGTTCCGTCACCTGGGCGATCTCCCCGTCGTAAGCCCCGGCATTCATGGTTACGGCGCCGCCGACGGTTCCGGGAATGCCGGAGGCAAACTCCAGCCCGGTCAGCCCCGCCTCCGCCGCCGCGGCGGCAACGGCCGCCAGCATGGCGCCGGCCTGAACCGCCAGCCGGTTTCCTTCCCGGCGGATGGCCCGCATGTTTTTCTCCACCCGCACCACCAGTCCCCGGATGCCGCCGTCCCGCACCAGCAGGTTGCTGCCGTGGCCAATCACGGTCACGGGCATCCCGGCCCGGCCGGCCTCGCTGAACAGGGCGGCAATTTCCTCCGTGCTCCGGGGAAAGGCCAGGAAGTCCGCCGGCCCGCCCAGCTTCAGGGTGGTATAGCGGCTCATATCCGCGTTCTGTACCACTTCAAATCCTTCGAACATATTCTTTCGTTGTCTGCTCCTTCAAAAGGTTGGGGTCAGAAAACCTGACATATTATTTTACCTGCCGTCCCCTCAAAAATCAACCATGACAAAAAAACACCCGTTCGGGTGTTCCTTCTTCCGGTTCGTCCGGGATCATCAGATTTTTTTCTGCATGGTCAGGATATTTTTTCCGTTTTCATACCGGTAGTCCATCCGGTCCATCAGCTTTTTCACCAGGAAAATGCCCAGGCCGCCGATGCCGCGTTCCTCCGCGCTCAGGGTCACGTCCGGATCCTCTTTTTCCATGGGGTTGTAGGGAATGCCACCGTCCTCGGTGATGATGGTGAAAACCCGGCTTTCTGTCTCAAAATCCACCTTCACGGTGGCGCTTCCGGTGCTGTTCGGATAGGCGTAGCTGGAGATATTGGTAAAAATCTCGTCCATGGCCACGTCAATCTGCATCTGGATTTTCAGGGGGCACTCCGCCGCTTCCAGGGCTTCGTCCACAAAAGCGGTCACGGCAGGTATGTTCGTAATCACGGCATCCAGCGTTATTTCTTTCACCATACAGCCCTCCCGCCTTTTTTCTTCTATTATCTACAAGCGCGCCCGGTTTGTCAATTCCTATCCTTGTTTTCTTCGCGAACGATGATTTCTTCCTTCCCTTCCAGCTTCCAGCGGAGCAGCTCTCCGCCCGGGGCGTACACCAGTTTCAGGCTGAAGCAGTCCCGGTTTTCCCGCAGCAGCGGAAGGAAAATCCGGTCCCCTTCCCACAGGGGCAGCGTCTCCGCCTGCTCCGCGGGAATCCATTTCAGTTCCCCCTCCGGGCAGTCCGGCAGGGGCTGTTCCTCCGCCCGGGCGGTATACAGGAAGGTCATTTCGTTTCCCCATTCCGGCAGGATAAAGGTCAGGATGCCCCGCAGCCGCAGGTCCTGCACCTCCAGTCCGGCCTCCTCTCGGATCTCCCGGCGGATGCATTCCTCCGGGGATTCATCCTCCAGCAGGTGTCCCCCCAGGCCGATCCATTTGCCGGCGTTTTCGTCTTCGCTTTTTTTGATCCGGTGCATCATCAGCCATCGGCCGCCGTTTTCAATGTAGCATAAGGTTGTCAGCCGCACGTTTCCGCCCCTTTTCCCGTCCGCAGGGTCTCCCGCTCCGTCACAATCACATCCATCGGCACATCCCATTCCGCCCGGGGAAGCGCCTCCGCCTGCTGCACGCTGAAGGCCGCCATCAGGATCACCGCCCTCCGGCACGCCGGCAGGAACCGGTCGTAGTATCCGCCGCCCATGCCCAGCCGGGTCCCCGCCGCGTCAAAGGCCGCCCCGGGGCAAACCGCCAGGTCGATTTCCTCCGGCGGCACCTCCCGGGAGGATTCCGGATCCGGCTCCGGAATCCCGAACCGTCCCCGGATCCATCCTCCCGGCTCCAGGGCCCGCATTTCCGCCTCCCCTTCGCACCGGGGATACACAAACCGTTTGCCGGTCGCCTCCGGCAGGGAAAGCAAGGCCTCCGGGTCCAGTTCGCTCCGGACCGCCTTGTACAGCAGCACCGTCCGGGCCCGGCGGAATTCCGGCAGGGCGGCGATCCGCGCCGCCGCCTGCCGGGACGCCTCGGCCCGGAACGCGGCGCTCAGGGCCGCGCGAGCCTGCAGGAATTTTGTTCGCAGTTCTGTCCGGCTTTCCGCTTCCGCCGCCATCAGAACTTCACGGTTTCCGGCGCCGCGGTGAAGGAGGAGAAAACCGCCTCCCCGTTCCGGATGTACAGCACCTGGGTATTTTCATCCTCGGGATCATACATGGCCCGCAGGTCGGGATACTTTTCCAGCATGGCTTTCTTGACCTCAATCCGGTCGTCGTTGATCAGTTCGCCGCTGACCCGGACCCATGCGCCGTCCCTGAAGCCGCAGATTTCCGCCTTCGGATTAGCTGCCAGCTGCTTGCTGACGGATTTCGCCTTCCCCGTCTGGATATAAAGCCTGCCGTCATAGTTCATCACGGTGCCGAAGGGGCGAACCCGGGGCTGGTCCCCTTCCGCCGTGGCCAGGTAGTAGGTGCCGCAGGACTCCAGAAATGCGCATACACGTTCAATCGCTGTCATTTTTCAAACGCCTCCTTATTTGCTTTGTTTTCCTTATTGTGCTCCATCTCCGCCCAAAAGACAACCTTTTTTTCCTTGCTTCTTCCCCGTTCCTCCCGTATAATGTCCCCGAAAGGCGGAGGATCCATGAAAAAGATAATGTGTGTATTCGGTACCCGGCCCGAGGCGATCAAAATCTGTCCCCTGGTGCTGGAAATGAAAAAGCGTCCGGGGCTGGAGGTCGTGGTCTGCGTCACCGCCCAGCACCGGCAGATGCTGGACCAGGTGCTTGCCACCTTCGGCGTTCAGCCGGATTACGACCTGAACATCATGAAGGACCGGCAGACGCTGTTTGATATCACGGTGAACATCCTTTCCTCCATCCGGCAGGTGCTGGAGGAGGTGCGGCCGGACGTGGTGCTGGTGCACGGGGATACTTCCACCACCTTCGTGACGGCGCTGGCCTGTTTCTACCTGCAGATTCCCGTGGGCCATGTGGAGGCGGGGCTGCGCACCTATGACATTTATTCCCCCTATCCGGAGGAATTCAACCGGGAAGCGGTGGGCATCCTGGCGCAGTATAATTTTGCCCCCACGCCCCTTTCCGCGGAAAACCTGCTGCGGGAGGGAAAACGCCGGGAAAGCATTTATGTCACCGGCAACACCGTGATCGACGCCATGCAGCATACCGTCCGGGAGGATTACCGCCATCCGGAGCTGGACTGGGTGGGGTCCGACCGGCTGATTTTCATCACCGCCCACCGCCGGGAAAACCTGGGCGAGCCCATGCATCACATGTTCCGGGCCATCCGCCGGGTGCTGGATGAGCATCCGGACTGCAAGGCCGTTTATCCCATCCACCTGAACCCGGTGGTGCGCAAGGCCGCCGAGGAGGAACTGGCAGGCTGCGGCCGGATTCACATCATTGAACCCATTGAAGTGTTTGACTGCCATAATTTCGAGGCCCGGGCCTTCCTGTGCCTGACGGACTCCGGCGGCATCCAGGAGGAATGCCCCTCCTTCGGGGTCCCGGTGCTGGTGATGCGCAACACCACCGAGCGCCCGGAAGGCATTCAGGCCGGCACCCTTCGGCTGGTGGGCACGGAGGAGGAATCCATTTACCGCACCTTCACCCTCCTGCTGGAAAACCGGGAGGAATACGAAAAAATGAGCCGGGCCTGCAACCCCTACGGGGACGGCCGGGCCTGCCGGCGCATCGCCGATATCCTGGAGGGCAAGCCCTACGATCCCTGGAATCCGGATGCTGCCCGGAAGCCCTGACCGGGAATTGTCAATTTATCCGGTCTATCATGCCAGAAAAGACAGGTGCAAAAAAAGTCCGCCGAAGGACCCCCAAAAAAGTGCCGGAACGCTTGACAAAAAAGGCGTTCCGGTGTTTAATACCTCCCGTTGCGAATATTTTTTGTGAATACCGGGGCAGGGGCTTCGGGAATGGAGGAAGAGCATCGTGGAGTTTCTCAGGGGTGTGCTTCAGGTGATCATCGGGGGCTGCAGTTTTGTGCTGCTCGTGATGATGCTGTATCAGCTGGTAATCAGTCTGTTCGGCTTCAAAAAGAACGTGAAGGATTACGCGGATCATGATCCGGAATCCCGTTTTCTGGTTCTGATCCCCGCCCATAATGAAGAGCGAGTCATCGGCGATATTGTCCGCAACCTGCAGGAAATGGACTATCCCCGGGAACTGTACGATTTTTATGTCATTGCCGACAACTGCACCGACAATACCGCGGAGGCTGCCCGCCGCGCCGGCGCCCGGGTCATCGAAACCCATAAGGAATCCCCGGACGCGCCTACCGGCAAGCCCATTGCCCTGCGCAAGGCCCTGCAGGCCCTGGAAGGGTACCAGAACCGTTACGACCTGATGATGATTTTCGACGCGGATAACCTGATGGACCGGAACATGTTCCGGGAGGTTAACAGCCAGTATCTGGACAAAGGCCGTCCCGACCTGATCCAGTGCTATCTGGGCGCCAAAAACAAAAAAGGCGTGGTGGCCTGGTTCTATTATACCGGCTACACCCTCACCAACCGCTTCTTCGACCTGGCCAAGCACCGGTTGGGCCTGAACTGCGTCATCGGCGGCACCGGCTTCGCCATTTCCACTTCCTATTTGTATGAGCGGGGCGGCTGGACCACCATGTCCCTGACCGAGGACTTTGAAATCCAGGTGGAAGCCACCATGGAAGGCCGCCGGATTCTCTGGAACCATGTCACCCGGGTTTATGACGAAAAGCCCACCACCATGCGGGCCTCCATCCGGCAGAAAATCCGCTGGGGCCAGGGCCACTGGTTTGTCGCCCTGAACAACACCGGCCGGCTTTTCCGCCTGGCGTTCCAGGGCCGCATCAGCGCCGGGGAGTTCATGAGCCTGCTGACCTATATGTATTCCCTCAGCGTTTACCTGCTGGTGCTGATCCAGACCGTGGCCAGCGTCATCCTCTGGGCTATCACCCCGGGCATGGAGCTGTTCAGCTTCTCCCTTTCCGGCCTGCTCTTCGGCGCCGCGCTGTTTATCTATTCCTTCCTGTTCCTGTTCTACGTGGCGGATAAGATCGACAATCATATTTCCTTCAGCTTCCGGACCCTGCCGGTCATGCTGGGCGGCATCTTCGCCAATACGATTGTCGGCATCTTCAACCAGCTGGTGGGCCTGGCCCGTTACCGGGATCAGCAGCACTGGGTCAAGACTGAGCACGTGCTGAAGGCGGAAACCGTGCTTCCGGAAAAGAGCCTTTTCCCGGACGGCACCTTCTGCGGGGAAGCCGCGCCCCGGGTCAAGGCCAAAGCTTCCTGACAATCCAGTCTTAAAAATCGCCCCCTCTTCCGGCCGGAAGAGGGGGCTTTGCTGTTTATGTTGAAGATTTCGGTCAAACCTGCAGGGTGAAGCTTTCCGTCAGCAGCAGGTGATCCGCCCAGCCGGCGGAAACCCGGATCTCCCCGCTTTCGCAAACCTGCTTTCCGTCCATGTCATAGAACCGCAGCTGTTCCTCCCGAAGGCGGAAAACCACATCCTTCGCCTCCCCGGGGGCCAGCAGGATTTTCTGGTAGTCCTTCAGTTCCTGCACCGGCCGCACCACGGAACCCACCGGATCCCGGGTGTAAAGCTGCACCGTTTCCTTTCCGGCCCGGTCCCCGGTGTTCCGGACCCGTACCGTTACCTCCAGCGTTTCGCCCCGGCCAAGGGTCTTCCGGCTCAGGGTCAGCTTTTCATAGGCAAAGGTGGTATAGCTCAGGCCGTAGCCGAAGGAATACAGGGGCAGGTTGGGCATGTCCAGATAGCAGCTGGTGAAGGGGAACGGCTGATTGTCCGGTTCCGGTTTCGGCCGTCCGGTGCTCATGCGGTTGTAGGGCATGGGATACTGGCCCACGCTCCGGGCCAGGCCTGCGGACAGCTTTCCGCAGGGATTGGCGTCCCCCCAAAGCAGCCGGGCCGCGGCGTTTCCGGCTTCCGTGCCGGGATACCACATTTCCAGCAGGGCCGGGGCCGTTTCCGCCAGCTCGGTCAGCACCAGGGGCCGTCCGTTGAAAAGAAGCACGGCGGTGTTCGGATTGGCCGCAATCACGGCCTTCGCCAGCTCCGTCTGCCGTCCCGGCAGCGTCAGCTCTGCCCGGCTCCTTCCCTCGCCGCTGTCGTTTTCCGGCTCGCCCAGGGCCAGGATGACCACTTCAGCTTCCGCAGCCGCCCGGACCGCTGCGGCGATTCCGGAATCGTCCGTGTCCCCGATTTCCGCGCCGCAGCCCTTTTCCGTCCGCAGTTCCGCCTCCGGCAGCAGGGCACGGATGCCCTCCGGCAGCGTCACGGTATACTTTTCCGCCCCCGGCCGGCTCCAGAAGCCGTTCAGCCGCGTTTCCTCCGCAAAGGGGCCGATCAGCGCAATACGCTTCACGTCCTTCCGGAAGGGCAGAATCCCCTCGTTTTTCAGCAGCACCGCGGTTTCCTCCGCCGCCCGGCGGGCAATCTCCCGGTGTTCCGGGCAGAGATAGATTTTCTTTTCCGCCTCTTCGTCCGCCCCGTGATACGGATTCTCAAACAGGCCGAGTTCGTTTTTCAGCCGCAGCACCCGCATCACCGCGGCGTCCACCATTTCTTCCGATACTGTGCCTTCCCGCACCAGCTCCGGCAGGTGCAGGTAGTAGGCGTTCATCACCATATCAATGTCACAGCCGGCCTCCATGGCCAGCCGGGAGGCGTCCTTCAGGTCCGCCGCCGCCCCGTGGCTCACCAGCTCGCCCACCGCGTTGTAGTCGCTGATTACCACGCCCTCAAAGCCCCATTCCTTCCGCAGGATATCGTTCATCAGGCGCTTGTTGGCCACGCAGGGGACCCCGTTCAGTGCGTTGAAGGCCGGCATAATCAGCCGGGCCCCGGCGTCCAGGCAGGCCTTGTAAGCCGGCAGGTACGTTTCCCGCAGCATCCGCTCGCTGACGTCCACGGTGTTGTAATCCCGTCCGGCTTCCCCCGCCCCATAGGCAGCGTAGTGCTTCACGCAGCAGGCCACGTTTCCGGGGTCGGAAAGATCGTTCCCCTGGGTGGCCCGCACCAGGGCCGCGCCCATGCGGCTGTTGAGGAGCGGCTCTTCAGAGTTGGTTTCCAGGATCCGCCCCCACCGGGCGTCCCGGGCCGTATCCACCATGGGATTGAATGTCACGTGTACGCCGCACGCGGCGGATTCCTTCCGGGCCATGTCCGCGCATTCCGCAACCAGACCGTCGTCAAAGCCGCAGCCCATGGCCAGCGGAATGGGATAGGTGGTCCGCAGCCCGTGAATCACGTCCAGCATCAGCAGCAGCGGAATTTTATTCGGGTCCGCGGCCAGATGCATATCCTGCAGCGCCTTCGCCTGTTTCGCGTCTTCAA
Source organism: Clostridia bacterium (assembly GCA_017526525.1). Classification (GTDB taxonomy): domain Bacteria; phylum Bacillota; class Clostridia; order Christensenellales; family Aristaeellaceae; genus Aristaeella. Next base: position 42,827 of record JAFXRG010000050.1, read on the forward strand.
AGGTCAGCACGCTGCCCATCACCCGGCACAGGTCCTCCGCGGGAAGCGTTTCCCCGTCCGGTCCCGTGATCTCCAGGGTGTTTGCAATAAACTGTCCCGCGTTGCACTGCACCAGCTGGCCGGCCTTTTCCTCCAGGGTCATGGAATCCAGCAATGCTTTCAGTTTTTCCTCCGTCATTCCGAGCCCTCCCCGCGTCCCTGAGGACGTAATCCTATATTACTTCTGCATTCTCCCTTCCGATTCCTTTTATTCCCCGCTTGCCCCGTCCGCCTTCCCTGTGGTATCATTTTTCCGCAGGAATCCGGCGGAATGCAAAAAGCTGGAAAAGAACCGAAAGGAAGTTCTCCCGCAATGATCCGGAACATCGTTTTCGATATGGGAAAAGTCATCATCCGTTTTGATCCGGACTTTTTTATGGACCGGGAAGGCGTCACGGACCCGGCGGACCGGGATCTCATCCGCCGGGAGCTGTTCCGTTCCCTGGAGTGGGCGCAGATGGACCTGGGCGTGCTTTCGGAGGAAACGGCGGAGCCCCGGCTGCTGCCCCGCTTTCCGGAGCGTCTGCACGGCGCGGTGCACCGGCTGCTTTTTGCCTGGTCGGATCCGGGGGATACCCTTCCGGGCATGGAGGACCTGGTCCGCCGCCTGAAGGCCGCCGGCTACCGAATTTACCTGCTCAGCAACGCCAGCACGCTCCAGCCCATCTACTGGCCGAAAATTCCCGTCAGCCGGCTTTTTGACGGCACCTTCCTCTCCTGTGACCTGGGCGTCGTGAAGCCCTGCCGGGAAATCTACCGGGCCTTCACAGACCGCTTCTCCCTCCGGCCTGGGGAATGCGTGTTTATTGACGATCTGCCGGCCAACGCCGCCGGCGCTGTGTCCTGCGGCTGGCAGGGCATCGTTTTCCACGGGGACGCCGTTGAGCTGGAGCAAAAGCTGAAGGCCCTGGGCGTCTGTCCCGCCCCCTGAGTCTCCGCCTCCTTTCCGTTTTCCCTTCCCGCTTTTTCGTTGAAAGAGCGGGCTTTTTGTTTCCGGCCTGTTTATCCTTTCTGTGGACGTACCTTCCCATTTTTTCCATTTTTCTCTTGCAAAAAATGCAAAACGCGGTATAATGTTCACAGTTCAGGGCGGCTATGGCCGCCAAAAATAAAATAAAAGGAGAAACTGGTATGAAAAAACTTATTTCTGCTGTGTTGGCGCTGATGATGCTGCTGACCATGGTTTCCTTCGCCTCCGCCGAATCCGTGGAGGATGTGATCAAACAGGCGCAGGAAATGACCCTGGAAGAGCTCATCAAGAAAGCCATTGAAGAATCCAACGGCAAGGACTTCTATGCGGTCGGCAACTCCAGCCGCGGCAAGTCCGCCATCCCGAAGTTCATCGAAGCGGCCCAGAAAATCGATCCGAACTACAACCTGAACTTCGACTGGCAGCAGCCCAAGGAAAACCGGATCTTCGATCAGCTGACCGAGGATGTCAACGGTTCCAACCACACCTTCTCCATGACCCTGATTCAGGACGGCAACCAGATCAAGAGCAAGATGCTGGACACCGGCATCCTGCTGAACTTCGTTCCCCTGGACTGGAACAATGCGGAAGGCGTCGCCCGCGAAGATAACGCCCAGCCCCTGGCCCTGCAGACCCTGAACAAGGTCTTCATGTTCAACAACCTGGGCTCCAAGACCTACAAGAACATGTGGGATTTCGTCCGCGAAGGCGAAGCTCCCCTGTTCATGGGCGTCAACTCCGAACTGGTGGGCAAAAACTTCCTTTATATGATGACCAACGAAAAGTACGCCGCCATCGCCAAGGAAGCCTATGAAGCCTGGGATGGCAAATCCCCTGAATATGATAAAATCATTGAAGAGATGAAGATGGACGCGGCGGATCTGGGCCTCACGGGCGAAAACGTCCAGTACGGCCTGGCCTGGGTCTTCCTCTGGTGCAGCCAGTACAACGAGCAGACCGACGACGGCCCCATCTGCAACACCCTGGTCACCACCTCCGCGGTGGATCAGTGCGGCCTGCTGGTGTACTCCAAGCTCCGCTCCGTGGAAGAAACGGCTGAATCCTCCGTCAACAACATCACCGTTGCGGCGTATCAGGATGACTACGTCGGCATCGGCGGCTACGGCTACAAGCATTACCTGATGCTGACCAAGACCTCCCCGCTGCCCTGGACCTCCTGCGCGCTGATCGCTTTCATGACCACCACGGCGGACGGCTTCTCCCCCTGGGGCAAGGACATGGGCGGCTACGCTCCCGTTCCGGCCTGCATGCAGGACCACAGCAAGGACGGCCAGAAGGATGCTGACGGCAACGTGACGGATCAGGTGCTCTTCGCCGCCAAGAACGACCGCGGCTATGACTGGTGGCTCAACGAGGGCAAACTGGTCATCGAAGACCCGGCCTACTGCGCTTCCGTTTCCACCACCATGAGCGACTGGATCGACGGTATCGTCAACAGCAAGTAATTTCAAAGAAAAAATCATCGGTAATCTTTTACAGAAGGGGCATGGTTTCCATGCCTCTTCTGTAGGTATTATACGTATCATCCTGAGCGTCCGCGTGTCACTTTCCCCTCGTGTCATCCTGAGCGCAGCGAAGGATCTTTCCCCTTTGTAATTAAGCTTGAGAGGCAGGGCTTATCATGAATGAAAAAAAACTGCATCCGGCAAAAAAAATTGTCGGCGGCCTGATCCTGCTCATGGGCGTGCTGATCTTCGTGCAGTCCTATCTGGGCTTTGTCACCGATCAGCTGACGACCATCCTGCGGCTGGAAGCGGAAGAAACCGGGGCCGCCGTATCCGTTGACTTCTTCGGCGCCCTGGCAGCCAGCTTCAGCTACGTGGCCGGCATCGCCACCTTCCTGGTGGCGATGCTCCTGACCGTCGCCGGCATTCTGGTGCTGGTTTCCGGCAACAATTCAAAGCGCTGCGGCGTGGCCGCCTTCCTCACGGTTCTGGGAGCGGTTTTCGGCATCGTAATGATCGTGCCGGCGCTGCATTCCCTGGCCTGGTGTATTACCGCCCTGGTGCTGGCGGTGGTCCTGGTGATTATCACCTTTGCCACGGACTGGGCCCTGCGGGAAAAAACGAAAAACCGCTTCGCCCCCGCCCGGGTCAAAACCTATCTGTCCAAGCCCCAGAACGCGATTCTGCTGATCCTGGGCATCATCCTAACCGTCACCACCGTATTCCCCATGCTCACGATTTTGCAGGATACGGTGAAGCTTCATCCCGGCAGCATCGATTCCACCGCGGAAGCCGCGATGGCAGCCCGGTTTGAGGCCATCGACGGCACCCATACGGTCTATAACTGGACCAACCTTTTCGGGGATACCATCACCACCCGGGTAGGCCGGGAACGTGTGGTCCGGAGCGTTGCTTCCATTTATCTGTGGACGCCGCTGCTGAACTCCGTGCTCATCAGCATTTTCGCCTGCTTCGGCGCCATCCTCTACGGCGGCACCTTTGCCTACCTGGTCACCCGCACCAACCTGAAGTTCAAAAAATACCTGAGCTCCATTTTCATTTTCCCGTATATCATGCCCCAGTGGACCCTGGCGGTCATCTGGCAGAATCTGTTCAACAGCAACGTGGTCACCGGCGGCAACGACGGCCTGTTCGTTTCCCTCTTCCACGTATACATGCCAAAATGGTGGTGTGAGGGAATCTTCCCGGTATCCATCGTGCTGGCGCTGCATTATGCGCCTTTCGCCTATATCCTCATCGGCGGCATTTTCCGCAACATGGATGCCAACCTGGAGGAGGCGGCCACCATCCTGAACACGCCGCGGCTGAAGACCTTCACCCGGGTTACGTTGCCGCTGGTCAAGCCGGCCATTCTCAGCACCATCCTGCTGGTCTTCTCCAGCGCCATGGGTTCCTACCCGATTCCCCATTACCTGAAGCTCGCCACCCTTTCCACCCAGTACGTGGGCATGAGCTCCAACCGGGCGGGCCAGGCCAGTATCCTGGCGGTCATCATGATGTGCTTCGGTTTCCTGATTCTCCTGGTGAACCAGCGCACCACCTCCGGCCGCAAGAACTTCACCACGGTCACCGGCAAATCCGGCCAGAGCAGCACCGTGAACCTGCATGCCGGCCGGTATATCCTGGGCATTCTCCTGATTATCACCACCCTGTGCACAGGCATCCTGCCCATCATTCTCTTCGCCATTGAAACCTTCCTGCCCAACCCCGGCGACTATTCCTTCATCACCCACGGCATTGCCGGGCATACCACCACCAAGTGGTGGATCACGTCGGAAAACCTGACGGAAAACGGCATGTACGGCCAGAAGGGCATCCTGTACAACAGTGAAATCTGGAACGCCTTCGGCGGCACCCTGCTGGTGGCGGTGCTGTGCGCCCTGGCCGCCGGCACCATCGGTACCCTCATCGGTTACTGTGTTTCCAAAAACCGCCGCAGCAAATGGGCCGCCTATGTGAACAACATGGCCTTCCTGCCCTATCTGATGCCTTCCCTGGCAGTGGGCGCTGCGTTCTTCATCTTCGGTTCCAGCATCGGCATTTACAACACGGTGCTCCTGCTGGTTCTTGCCGGTACCATCAAATACATCCCCTTTGCCAGCCGGAGCGCGCTGAACTCCATGATGCAGCTTTCCGGCGAAATAGAGGAAGCCGCCATTATCCAGGACGTGCCCTGGTGGAAACGAATGTTCCGGATCATCATTCCGATCCAGAAAACCTCCATCATCAGCGGATTCCTGCTGCCCTTCATGACCTGCCTGCGGGAGCTGACCCTGTTCATGCTGCTGTGCGGCCAGGGAAAGCTGATCACCACCATGCTGGGCTATTTCGATGAAATGGGGCTGTATGCTTTCTCCAGCGGTATCAACCTGATTCTGATCGTGCTGATCCTCGTGTCCAATACCCTGGTCAACAAGCTGACCGGCGCAAGTATTGACAGCGGCATCGGCAGCGACTCCAAATAACAGAGAGGATGATGAAACATGGCAAGAATCGAATTGACGCATGTAACAAAACGCTGGGGCGGTTTTTACGCGGTGGATGACCTGGACCTGCTCATTGATGACAACGCCTTTGTCACCCTGCTGGGCCCCTCCGGCTGCGGTAAAACCACCACCCTGCGGATGATCGCCGGCCTGGAAACCCCCACCACCGGCAAAATCACCATTGACGGCATGACCGTTTTCGACAGCGACGCCGGCATCAACGTTCCGGCCAACAAGCGCCGCGTGGGCTTCCTGTTCCAGAACTACGCCCTCTGGCCCAATATGACGGTGTTCCAGAACATCGCCTTCGGCCTGGGCAACATCAAGGAGCCCGGCCTTTCCGTCACCCCGGAAGGTGAAATCGTCCGGGATCCGAAGGCCGGCGGCGCCGCCCGCAAGCTGACCAAGGAGGAAATCAAGCGCATTGTGGCCCGGGTCAGCGCCATCGTGAAAATTGAACCCTTCATGGACCGGTATCCCGGTGAGCTTTCCGGCGGTCAGCAGCAGCGCGTGGCCATCGCCCGCACCCTGGCTCCCGGACCGAAGGTGCTCTTCATGGACGAGCCCCTTTCCAACCTGGATGCCAAGCTCCGGTTGGAAATGCGTTCCGAGCTGCAGCGCCTGCATCTGTCCACCGGCAGCACCTTCGTCTACGTCACCCACGACCAGATGGAAGCCATGACCCTGGCCACCCGCATCTGCCTGATTTCCAACGGCGTTCTTCAGCAGTATGACGAGCCCCTGACGGTATATAACCGGCCCAACAACACCTTCGTGGCCGATTTCGTCGGCAACCCCGCCATCAACTTCATGAACGCCCGGGGACGCCAGCAGGAGGATGGTTCCTTCCGGCTGCGGATCCTGGGAGAATACGACGCGGTCTTCACCCCCTCCGAGCGGATTCTGGTGGACAGCTGGTATGCGGACGCGGAGAAAAAAATCGCCGCCTTCGAGGCCAAGGTCCGTCCGGAAGTAAAAACCAACAAGGATGTGCCCTTCAATTATCCCGTGGCCATGGTGCAGGATATCCCGGATGACAAAACCCTGGACCGGGAGGACTGGGCCCTGGGCGTCCGTCCGGAGTTTGTCTCCATCTGCGAGGACGGCCCGGTGGAAGGCGAAGTCTTCTCCGCCATGCCCACCGGTATGGAAACCACCGTCCGCATCCGGGTCGGCAATTTCCTGCTGACCAGCGTGGTTTTCGGCGGCGTCACCTACAAAATCGGGGAGAAAATCCGCCTCCGTTTCTCCGGAAACGGCGCCGTCCTCTTCTCCCGGGTCAACGGCCGCCTGGTCTCCACTGGCACTGTGGAAATCAGGCGCTGACCGGTTTCTGGGCTCCCGCGCCGCGGGAGTCCGTTTTTTTCTGCATTTCTTCCGTGCCGGCAGGAAAATCGAAATTGACAACCGGGTAGTATATATAATAGAATTGATTACTCCCATAAATTACAAAATTAAGGATGTGGCCCCGTTTATGAGAAAAAAGCTGAGTCTGATTGTTTCTCTGGTAATGGCCCTTTCCCTCCTCTTCCCGGGCAGCCTGGGCGCCCTGGCTGAAGGCGGGCAGCAGGCGGATTCTGCCGAAACCGCGGCAAACACCGGCTCGGAAACCACGGCTGACGCGCCGGCTCCGGCGGCAGGCCTGGCCACCCCGACGGACCTGACCTACGATTACAATGCGGAGCTGTATCTGCCCGAAACCGGGGACTTCCCCGGGGTCTATGAAACCGCCCTGCAGCCCAACAATGCCTCGAAAGAGCAGGCGCCCACCATCGGCATGCCCAGCATTGCGGATGCCAATCTGGACAAACCCACCCTGGAAAGCCCCGCCATTATCCAGGGGGCGGCCGTGGGCTATGAAATCAAAACCGGACCCACGGAATACGAAACCCTGAAAGAGCGGCCGGAGCCCTATGCGGATTATAAGGTAACCATCCTGGAGGAAACCGCTCCGGACGGATCCGTCCACCGGAAGCTTTCCGGTTTCGACGGCACCTATGTACTGACCCGGCTGGATGTTTCCGCCTTCTTTGATCCCAACGCCTCCACGCCCCAGTATCTGCACATGAAGCAGCAGCAGAACCGGGCCCTGATTCCCGGCATGGGCATGAACGACAATAACAAGGCCTTTACCGATATGACGGGCAATAAAAACGGTGCCTACCTGCTGTCCGATCTGGTGGATAAGAACGGCGCCACACCCTATATCGACATCCTGCTCTTCTCCACCGCGTCCATCGCGGCCGGCGCGGACACCGGAAAGGAAAACGTGCCCAACGGCGATGTCCCGCTGGAGCTCTACGTGGACGATGTGGGCGACTATAATCCCGATCTCGTTTATGATCCCCAGTCCACGGACCCGGATCACGCCGCCAAGGTGCTGGCCAAGTTCTTTGACGACGCCAAAGCCCTGCTGAACTCCGTTTCCCGCTACCTGATCAAGGGCTCCGATCTGGCCCTGGAAACCGCGGTGGAAAACGGCGGCGGTGAAAATAAGGATACCGGTACCACCTACTGGTCCCTGAAGAAATCCTTCGAGGATCCCTATTACGACCTGCCGGAGGATGCCTCCCCGGACGATCCCGGCTGCGGCCGCACCGTCAAGCTCATCAGCGAAGTAGCCGTCACGAACGAGCTGCGCCTGGAAGGCACCGATGAAAACCATCTGAAAAAGCGCACCCTGGATGTGAACAGCTTCGACGTGCAGATTGCCAACAACACCACCTCCGGTGAAAGCGTCTATTCCGACGGTTTCGTCATGAAAAATGCCTGGCTGACCCTGGCGGACAAGAGCAACACCACCGGCGCGGAAATGGCCATCGGCAACAATGCCCGCTTCGTGATTGACCAGGGCGGCAAGCTCATCATCGATGAAACCTGCCAGCTGGAAATCGAGTGGGACGGCGCCACCACCACCCCGGAAGCGGGCGGATCCACCCCCGCCAAAAAGGATATCCTGAACAACGGCCTGCTGGAGCTGCGGGCCGGCGGCGAAATCATCAACAACGGTATCCTGACCATTGAAGGCTTTGAAGGCAAACCTGTTCAGCCCGGCGCGGAGCAGGCGGCGGATGCCCCGAAGGGCTGCGGCGAAATGACCATCAGCGAAGGCGCCACCTTCACCAACAACGGCAGCCTGATGGTTTACGGCAAGCTCTACAACCTGGGCACCCTCATCAACAACGGCAAATATGACGATCTCATCATTTCCAACGATCCGGACAAGGGGCAGTTCGCCTACCATAAGGGCATCATCGTTTCCTGGAAGGACGATGTCACCCAGTCCGGCGTGGAGCCCGGCTCCCTGATCAACGGCAAGGACCGGGACGGCAAAATATACTCCGGCGCGAAGCTGATCAACAACGGCGATATCGTGCTGGTACCCGGCCTGCTGGATAACTCCGTTTCCCTGCAGAACAGCGAGGCGGGCCGGATCTACCTGGCGGCGGTCACGGATGCCATCATCCCGGTGGAACCGCCGGCCGGATCTCCTGCAACAACCCCCGTCAGCAAGCGGATCACGCTGAATCCCCCGGTTCCCTCCGTGTTCGTCAATTACGGCACTATCGTCAACAGCGGCCGGATCGCTCCTGCCTCCGTGGTGGTCCGGGACGACGCCGGCCTGGGCGATCTCACCGAGCCCGGAAAGCTGCCCCACTACTTCGCCATCCGCAATTACGGTTCCATCCTCAACTGGAATTATATCTACGGCATGGGTGATGACGGCAACCTGCTGGTTCGGGTGGACCTGGCGGACGGTTCCGTCCTGAAGCTGTTCTATGACAGCACCTTTGAGCTGATCCTCGCCTCCGGCACAAAGCTCTCCGGCACCTTCTCCTTCCGGGACGATGAAGCCCTGAAAGCGAAAAACATGCTGGTCTTTGACCTGAACCCCGGCACGGTCGTCCGGGTCGGTCAGGAAGACACCTCCGTTCTGGAGCCCAAAGTCCTGGAAAACGGAGACTTTGAATATGAATTCGCCTTCTCCGCGGAGAACGTGAAATTCACCCTGGCGCAGGAATTCACCGCCCGGGCTAAAAACCTCCTGGAAGAGAAAAATGCCAAATCCGTTACCGCCGAAATCCGCTGATTTCCCGGTACAAGAAAAAACGCCGCATCCGCGGCGTTTTTTCATGGGCTGTTTTTATTCCTCCTTTGCGCTTCCGCATGCCATCAGTAGGGACTGGTGCAGTCGTAGCTCACAATCCGGAATTCCGGCTCCGTCCGGATCACAAAAACCACGCCGTTTTCCACATACTCGGCGGTTTCCGCCGTCACGCTCATATACCGGATTCCGTTCACAACGAACTCCAGGTCCGGAATAAAGTATACGCACTCGTCCGCCCGCTCCGGGCTGACCATCCGGACAAACTTCGCCAGCTTTTCCGCCGTCTCCGCCGGAATCTCCTGCAGGGAAGGCTCCCTGGGTTCCGTGTTGAACCATTCCTCCCGGTGATCCGTCAGCGTCAGGACGCCGCCGTCCCCGTGCAGCAGCACGGAAACCGCGTTGTATCCGGAATCCTTCTCCCGGAAGGACACCCGGATCAGTCCGCTCTCCAGGGTCGTCGTCGTCTCCGGCAGCGCTTCGTTGTCATATCCCGCCAGCGTCAGCGCCTCCCGGGCTATCCGGGAGAAGTTCTCCGCGGTTTCCGGATCCGCCTCCGGAGCCTGCGCCGGCTGCTCGCCCGCCTTCCGCTGAACAACATGATATTCGGCCGCATCAAAGGTCTTCACCTCGGTGCTGCCGTATTCGCCCATGGTAAAGTCAAAGGCAACCTTCACGCTCCGCTCTTTTCCGTCCCCGGAAGAAACAATCGCTTCGGCTTCGCCCTTCAGGGCGCTGAGCCTTCCCTGTTCGTCCCGGGAAACCGTAAAGTCCGTGTTTCCGGCCACAAAGCGGTCCGTGGTATACAGCAGCGCCTGGGTCACCGTGTCGTAGTCGTCAAAGGCGCCCCTGCCCATGTCAGACAGCCGGTCGTAGTCCACATCCATAAACCTGCGCAGGGCAAACTCCGCCGCCAGGTTCAGGAAGGTGTTCAGGGTTTCCGGCGTGGTTTCCCGCGTCAGCTGCACCCGCACCCCGCCGGATGCCTCCGCGGTCAGCGCGTCCTTCCCCAGCTCCTTTTCCGTTTCCTCCGCCATAGCCTCCGCCATGGCAAACATCAGCTCCGCCCCGGTGCTCCGGCGCAGCACGGTGTTGCTGGGATAGGTGTAGGTCATCGAGTAGGTGCCGGGATAGTACCGTTCCATGACATAAACGTTGATTTCATTGCCGATGATCGTATATCCGGTTTCCCGGTCCGGCAGGTTCTCCCGCGGCGTTTTCAGGTCCAGCTGCCAGTGGGAATTGTTGGCGTCCTGCTTGTAAAGGATCTCCGCGGTTTTGAACCGTTCCCCCTCCAGGGTAAACACCGCGCTGCCGCGAATCGTCACGTTGCTGGTATCCAGCAGCAGTTTTTCCGCCGCCTCCGCCAGGGGCCGGAGAATGCTTCCTTCCGCTCCCGCCGCCGGCAGGCAGAAAACCATCGCAATACATACAGCCAGGCAGGCGGCCATCCATTTCTTCATCATATGCTTCATCTCCTCCGTGTTTCCTGCCTATTGTACTTCCTCCCCGGTTCCTTTGCAAGTATCCGCCGAATGCGGGGATCTGGAAAGCCCCGGAGTATTTAACAGATTTGTAATAATTTTCGCTTCCATTCTCCGTTCGTGCTGCGTATAAAAAGGTGTCAAACGAAAGGAGTGTTGACCCATGGAAAGAAAGATTGCAAACCTCTTCGATTTTCAGAAATATCAGCAGCATCCCGCGCTGCAGCGCGTCATTGATTCCGTTCATTCCCGTTATGTTGCCGAGTTGTCCCCGGAGAACATGGAGTGGGTTTCCGCGGCGGGAATACCGGACCTGGCCCGTCTGAAAAAGGGGAACGCTGGGGACGACCCTTTTCGTTCCCTTTAGCGCTTGTCTTTGTCTATCAGTTCCAGGACAATCGTGGCGAGCGCGGCAAAAACAACAATGAAGAGACCGAGCACCAGCCAGTTTTTGATGACATTCACATCCGAATGTGCATACTCCGGTTTGAAGGAAGCTTCCGCAGTTTTCTTCTGCACAAAGTTCTTCACGTTTTCCTCTCCGAAAAAATCAAACACATCGCTGATTTTCACTTTCAGGTTGAAGGTTTTGTCGCGGTGCTTCTGAAGTGCCTTGTTGTTCCGGATAAAATCGACAACGTCGCCCACCGTGACGGCGGAATTGATCTTCTGCCCGGATACTTCCTCATCCTGCTGCAGCCGGGCAAGAATCTCCCCGAGGGTCTGGTCCCCGACCTTCCTGTCCGCGATGCCGGCGGAAGGATCCGCAAGCATTCCCGCAATCTCGCCCACGGTAAAGGACTTCACAATCTCCTTATCGTTGTGCATTTTTACGGCAGGATCCTCCAGCTTGTCCAGGACTTCCCCGATGGAAATCTCACGGCCGTACTCCTTTTCCTTCATTTTTTCCACCATGTTCCAGACTGTGGTGGAAGGCGTGTTATTGTAATCGCTCTGGGAAGCCAGCGCCCGGATGCCGTAGTTGGAAATCGTAAAGTTGGCCAGGGATTTGCTCCACTCCGGAAGCGGAATAATGCTGCCGGCAAAAACCAGCTGGAAAATAAGCACGAAGGGCATAATGGTCATGGCGCCGGTAGTCGTGCGGGCGATGCTGGAAATGAAAAGGCTCATCATATCCGCTGCGTAGGAAATCAGGAACATGGAAATGCCAAGATCCAGAATCATCCATGGGGTAATGATCCCGGTGCCGGACCCCCGGGGAATCGGCACGCCCAGCTGGCGCAGCACGAACATGGTCAGCACCGTCTGCCCCGCGCAGAGCAGGAACTGATAAATCATATGCGCGATAACATAGGCGGAAATGTGCATTCCGGATCGATGCTCCCGCTTGATGATGGGCCGTTCCCGGCACACGGACTGGATGGAATTGAAGCAGCCGTTCCAGATAGCAACACAAACCAGCGCAAAGGAGCCGATGAGGCTGCCTTCCATGCTGACAAAGAATCGTCTGCGGATCACCATGCCCACGAGGCCGGCAATAACCGCCGCCATGGGCAGGACCTTCCAGTCGCTCTGGTTGATGAAGAAGCGGAGCTGCTTGCCCAGGTAGATGCCGATCTGGCTGGTACGCCCCGTGTGATGAACCTTACGAACCTTTCTGGTCCGGGTTTTGTTCGCTTCAGCCATGCTGCACCTCCGCATACTTCATAATAAACTCGTCCGCCCGGCCGTCGCCGCCTTCTTCCTGGCGGTTGACAGACTTGACGATTTCCTCCATCTTTTCCTTTCCGAAGAACGTACGCGCCTCGGAAATCGGCCCGAACCAGGCAAGGCGCCCGGTGCGGTTGGAATCCTTGGCCAACACAATCACATCGTCAAAGAGGTCAATGACCCGGTCCGGCGTATGGGTAATGACGATAATGATCTTGCCCTGGTCCGCAATCTGCCGCAGCTGGAGGAACAGCTCCCGGGCCATGACGCCGTCCAGGCCGCTGTCCGGTTCATCCAGGATGAAGAGTGTCGGGTTGGAAATGAACTCCATGGCAATGGACAGGCGCTTGCGCTGGCCGCCGGAAAGCTTCTCCACCAGGTTGTTCCGGACCGGGGCCAGGCCGAAGATTTCCATGACCTCCTGCACCCGTTTTTCTTTCTCTTCCCGCGTGAAAGCCGCCGGAAGGCGCAATGTGGCCGCGTCCATGAGGGTGCGGTAAACGGAATCGGATCCGCGCATCAGATCCTGCTGGGGAACGAAGCCGATGTCATACTGCATGTCCTTGTATTCCCGGTACATATTGCGCCCGTTGAGCACAACCTCCGCCTTGGCTTTCTCGTAGCCGTTGACGGCGTTCAGGAAGGTGGTTTTTCCGGCCCCGGAGCCGCCCAGCAGGAGCACCATGTGGCCGGGCTGGATATACATATGAATATCCCGAAGAAGGTATTTCTTTTTCAGGAACTCCGTAACTGTCCGCTCTTCCAGGTTGACGGTGAGGCCCTGGTCAAGAATGGCGGCTTTCGCTCCGGAGAAGAAGGAAGACGCGTCGTTCTTCATCTCCGCAGCCGTCCACAGGGGCTGATACTTCTTCATCCAGCCCCACATGCAGGCGGGAATGAAGTCCAGTGGCAGGATCCAGAGGAGAACCCAGGCCTTTTTCCGGTCATAGGCATCGCAGAGGGCCAGGTAGATTTTAGCCATGAAAATCAGCTTGAGCAGTTCCAGGAAAATACTGGCAAACACGATCAGCATCGGGATGTTATTCGTTCCCGTGCCGAAGAACAGGATACACTCGTCAAGCAGGATAATCGCGGCACGAATCATGGCGGCGATGCGGCCTTCCTTTTCCATGCCCGCCGCCTGCCCCAGCCTGATTTCCTGCAGGCAGGGAATCAGCGCATGCCAGGGTTTGAGGCCGCTTTTCCGGAAAACGCCCCACATGCCGACGAGAAAGAGAATTTGCGGAACAAAAAGATACCAGGGGGTATCTGTTTCCGATTCGAGAAAAAAGATCAATACCGCATTGAGAATCTGCGTCAGACCCATGAGCTTCACCTCTGCCATAAATTGATACGATGGGATGCTGTCATGTTTCCGTCGTCCTGAGTTCTTCCCCGGAAACCGGCACAAAACCGGAAAGCGCCGGATGGTTCGTCAGGGTCCGGACAATCCGCCAGCCGGTTTTGTTCCGTTCCGCGTTTTTTGGAATCGGCAGGAAACCGAGATCCAGGTACACCTTGCACGCCAGCCAGGTGGTGGTTTGCGTGGGAATAACCGCCCGGGTATACCCGAGCTTTATCATGTGCTGCAGCACATGGCTGATCAGCGGTTTGGACAGGCCTTGTCCCTGCGCATCCCGCCGGACGGCAACCCAGTGAAGCCACCCGTCCTTTCCGTTATCACCGGTCCGGATATCGTAGAAAGCCGTGGCCGTGGCCAGCTTCCGTCCGGTTTCGTCCGCGACAAAAAACATTCTGTCCTCAAGTTCCTTCTCATGACCGGCGTAATATCTTTCCCACGCCGCTTCGCCTTCCTCGTGGGTATCGAATTCCTTTGCGGTCTTTTCAATGATGATCCAGTTTTCCCTGTCGCCCGGGGCATAATTCTGATAATGGTATCCCTCAGGCAGCGGAATTTCCGAAAGGCCCTCCAGGCTCCGTTCCAGCATAAGCTCGTAATACGGAATCCGGGAATCGTGGTTGTCAAAGTGCTTCAGGCTTTCCGCAACGCCCGAATACGCCGCCGCATCCTTCGGTTGTAAATTGTAATGATCATTCGGTTCGTTCATCTCTGTTCCTCCCGGGAACGAAAAGGGTCGTCCCCACCGTTCCCCTCTTTTACAGAACAATATCCTCTTCCCCGCTCAGGTATTTCATCAGGTGCAGGGCATCCCGGCCGTCCACGGCCCCATCCCCGTTGGTGTCCGCATTTTCCTCCCGGATGGTCACCGGTTCGCCGCCGAAGTACCGCATCAGCAGAAGCAGGTCCTTCTCGTTCACTTCTCCGTCCCCGTTGATATCCCCGGTCTGTTTTCCAGTTTCCGCCAGCGCGAAATCGCTGAATCCGGTCACCGTAAAGCGCGCATACCACTTTCCGCCGCTTTGGTATACCGTGGGAACAATCCGCTGGGGTTCGGCTCCCGCCGTATGATAATGCAGGATCATCACCCGCTCCGGATCCAGCCCGGAAGGAATCTCCGCCGAAATCACCACCGGCACCTTCAGGGCTTCGCTGCTTTGCACGTTGCTCAGCTTCATCGAGAACCAGACTGCGCCGGTGCTCCTGTATCCCTCCGGCAGTGTCTCCCGGTTTTCAGGCGGAGCCACGGTCAGCACCGCCGCGCCTTCCTGCTCCGTTCCGTTCAGGCTGGCGCCCGCTGCCGTTACGGAGGGCAGCGTCTCCCGTATGGATTCAGCGAAAACGATCCGGGTTTCCCCGCCCGCAGCGCTTTCAATCTCCCGCAGCGTTTCCGCAGCCTTTCCGTCCGTCTTCAGCTCCTCCGCCAGTTTTTCCGTGTCCAGCTGCTGAACCTGTTCCCGGATCATTTCCGGCGTCTTTCCGGCGGTTTCCACGTCCTGCAGCTCCCGGATTTCTTCCTTCTCTTCCGGTTTGTCCTGTTTCTCCTCTTCTTCCTGTTCTTCCTGCTCTTCTGTTTTCCGTCCGGCAAAATGATCCCCGGCGGCGTCCGTAAACAGCAGGGTGCTTTCAAAGGTGACTTCCTTTCCGTCCACCGTCCGTGTTCCGATGACGTTCAGCCCCTGTTCGTCAAACCAGAAGGCGCCGCCGTCAATCTCCAGCCATCCGGTAACCCGCTGTCCCTCCGCATTGCGGAACACCAGCGCGCCGTCCTCGGGAATCCACCCGATGTTGGCTTCCCCGCTCTGGTCCCAGTAGTGATCCGCGGAAAGCACCTGGGAGGAAACCAGAAAATATTTATGGGTTTCCATGCCGGAAACAATTCCCTGTTCACTGCCGTCCATATTCACCGGGTCGTCCCAGGTCACGTCCACGTTGTACCAAATGTCTCCGATCTTCACCTGGTTCCACACGTGGCCTTCCGCCTGGTGGAGGGTCTTTCCCGCCGTTCCGGAAACCAGGCGGTTTGTCACGCCCGCCTTGTCCAGCAGGGTCTGGTAGGTTTTCGCGTATCCTTCGCAGTGGGCTTCCCCGAAAATCAGCACGCCTGCCTGGTCATTGTATTTCAGGGAATATTTCGTATGCTGTGTAATCCAGTCGTGCAGCGCTTTCGCCTTTTCCCGGTCACTCATGCTGCCGGTAACGGTCTCCTGAACCACCCGGTCCGCAATCTCCTCCCAGCTTTCCTCTTCCTCGGCTTCACCGTAGGATACGAAGGTTGGAAAATAAGGATCCGTCGGATAGTTTTCCTGCTCCAGGAAAGCCTTGACCCGTGCTTCCGACCGGCCGCCCGGGCGGTAATACACCGTCATGTCCTTCAGCTTCGCAAAGGTATATTCCGCCCAGCTTGTATTCCGGTTTTCCAGATACAGATCCAGCTTTCCGGTAAACCCGACAAAGGCTTCGCAGTCCATATGCGTGGTTTCCTTCGGAACATGGTATTCCGTTTCGGTTTTTGCATGGGGATAATGATACAGGAAGGACAGGTCTTTGGAGTACAGCACGCCGTCCTTCGAGGTAAAGGCCGGGTTCTCCGGATCCACGGTAATGGCCTTCAGGTTCATGCATTCGGTGAACTCATAGGCCAGCAGGTTCGTACCGTCCTCACCCATCTTTACCAGCGTTTTGGGAAAATGCACCGAGGTAATGCCCTGGTCATAGGCAAACAGCCGGCTGGGCAAGGCAGAAACAGGCTTCCCGCCCAGCGTTTCGGGAATCACCACGTCCCCGGACAGCGAGCAGCCGAGGATGATCACCGTGCCGTCGTTCAGCGGCGCATAGGTAAACCCGTTTCCCTCCTTTACGCCCCGCTGCAGCATAAATGTTTCCCGGATACCGCTTCCGCAGTCATAGGTATAATAAACCACCGGATCCAGGAAGGTCAGGATGTTTCCGCTGACCGTTCCGCCCTCCCAGTCGGAAGCCCGGGAAACGTCAAAGCCCTTCAGTGTGGTCAGGTCCAGGGTTCCGTCCGCGGCCTCCACCAGGCAGGTGTTGTTGTACAATTTGATTTCAGCGGGATCCGGCACCTTCTTCAGTCCGCTCAGGTTCATGTGGCTGAACCGGCAGCCGTCAACCCACAGGACTTCCAGCTCCGGATTTCCGCTCAGATCCAGTTCCTCCAGGCTGTTCCAGTATGCCATCAGGGTTTTCAGCTTCGGATTATGGGTCAGGTCCAGTCTCTTCAGTTTTTTACAGACTTCTGCCCGCAGGTCCTCCAGCTCCGGGTTTCGGCTCAGATCGATTTCGGTAATCCCCGTCGAGTCCACATGCAGGCTCTTCAGCTTCGGGTTATGGGTCACGTCGATTTCGGAAATCAGGGTACTCTGAAGCCACAGGGTCTCCAGTTCGGAAAATTCTGAAACGTCGACAGCCTGGAGCGGATTGAAGTCCAGAAACAGTTCTCGCAGGCCGGGCCAGGAGCCCTTCGGTGGCTCGGCAAGCCGGTTTTCCCGGGCCCAGATCCGTTCCAGTTTGGAATTGTTCCGCAGGTCCAGGACGGTCAGGTCATTGTTATCCACGTTCAGGAAAGTCAGTTCCGGGTTCCCGCTCAGGTCGATCTCTGAAAGGCCGCAGCCTTCTGCCTGAAGTTCCTTCAGTCTCGGGAACATTTTCAGGTCCGGCATTTCCATCCTGCAGCTTCTGACCACTAGCACTTCCAGGTCCTTCATCTTCGACAGGTCAAGCTGCGTGACTTTTGTACCGTCGAGTCCCAGGGTGATCAGCCCAGGGCATTCGCTCAGGTCCAGCTCGGCGATTCCCGACCGGGTAAGGCACACATTCCGGACCTCCGGCACCTCTGAAAGCTCAAGCTTTTCCAGCTTGCTGCAATCCAGAAGGTTCACCGTGTCAAGGGTTTCCATCCGTGCAAGGCGGACGCGGGTCAGGTTTTCTCCCGTTGCCGAGATGGTATTCAGGCACGGATGGCCTTCAAGCACCAGCTCAGTCATTTTCGTGTCGGGCAAATCCAGGTTTTGGACATAGGGCAGCAGTTCAATTCCCTGAAGTGACAGAACCTCCCCGGGCACGTCCCGCAGATAGTCGATGCTTTCAAGTTCATCCTCATCCAGCACGCCGTTTTTATCGCTGTCAAACTGTTCGGCCAGGTATTCCCGGAATGCCGAATCCGGAAAATTTGTCTCGTTCAGCGCAACGTTCTCCGCCGCGGCGCAGCCCGCTGAAAGCAGCACCGCCGCCAGCAGGCACAGCATCAGCAGCAGCGCCATCAGTTTCTTCATGTTTTTTCTTCTCCTTTCCGTTCCGAAAGCCTTTTATGTCATGCGTTTTTTCATTTATGATCCTACCATACAAGGCCCAAAAAGGAAAGGTTTTGCCTCCTGTTCGCCTATTTCTTTCCCAGTATTTTCGCTGTACAGGATGCTGCGCACCGCCGCCGGATTCATTGAATCCCGATTTTATCTATGGTAGAATAGGAAAAGTGCAGAAAATGAAGCCATTCCCGGGAAAGGAGCCTGCCCTGATGAAAAAAATGCACCTGATTATCAACCCCAATGCCGGCACCCGTCAGGGCCGTCGTCTGCTCCCGGATTTCGTTTCCGCCTTCAACCGGGCGGGTTACCTCTGTACGGTCTTCTGCACGGAAAAGCGCGGGGACGCCGCGGAATATGCCCGGCAGCAGGCCGGGGATACGGACCTGGTGGCGGTCTCCGGCGGGGACGGCACCCTCAACGAGGTCATCACCGGGCTGTTGCAGGGCGGCCTTTCCGTCCCCGTCGGCTATATTCCCTGCGGAAGCACCAATGACTTCGCAACCGGCCTCGGCCTCCCGCGGCAGCCCCTCAAGGCCGTGCAGGCCATTCTGGAAGGAACGCCCTCCCCGCTGGATATCGGCCGTTTCGGCAAGGACCGGTACTTCACCTATACCGCCTCCTTCGGTGCCTTCACCAGCGTTTCCTGGTCCACTCCCCAGAACGTCAAAAACGTTCTCGGCCATGCCGCCTACATTCTGGAAGGCATCCGCTCCCTGGCGGATATCCGGCCCATTCATATCAAAATTGCCGCGGACGGTCAGCAGTATGAGGACGATTACCTCTTTGCCGCCGTCTGCAATTCCACCTCCCTGGGCGGGGTCCTGAAGCTGGCGGACCATCAGGTGGATATGAACGACGGCCTCTTTGAAGCCCTGCTGATCCCCTTCCCGCCGGATCTGCTCGTTCTCAACCAGATCCTGAGCGCCCTGACAGCCCGTAATTACGATCATCCGTCCCTCCGTTTCCTCCGGGCCTCCCGTTTCGTTTTCGAGGGCGTCCCTCACCTGAAATGGACCCTGGACGGAGAGGAAGCTGAAGGCGCCTCCGTCACGGAAATCTGCAACCTTCCCAGCGCCGTCACAATTATTCGCTGACCCGGCGTCCACGGAAATGGATGCAAAAAAATAACGGTTCCCGATTTTGCTGAAGGAAGCGGTTGAAAATGCTGCAAAAGAAAAAAACGGTTGCCCGCGAATGGCTGCTGATTACAGCCGGTGTATTGATCCTGACGGCCGGGGTCTATTTTTTCAAGTTCCCGAATCATTTTTCCACCGGAGGCGTCACCGGCATCGCGATTGTGCTCGGCCATTATATTCCGGCCCTGACGCCGGGGCGGTTTGTCACCGTCATCAATGTTCTCCTGCTCCTGGTCGGCTTCGCGGTTTTCGGCAAATCCTTCGGCATCCGCACCGCCTATGCCTCCCTGCTGATGTCCGGCACGCTGAACCTGCTGGAGCTTCTGGTTCCCCTGGAAGCGCCGCTGACCACCCAGCCCCTGGTGGAGCTGATGTTTGCCGTCGGCCTTCCGGCGGTCGGTTCCGCAATCCTCTTCAACCTGGACGCTTCCTCCGGCGGCACCGATATTATCGCAATGATCCTGCGGAAGTATACCTCCCTGAACATCGGGGCGGCCCTTCTCTGCAGTGATATCATCATCACGGTCTCCGCCTGCTTCGCCTTCGGCATGGAAACCGGACTGCTCTCCGTTCTCGGGCTGATCATCAAGTCCCTGTTTATGGACGTGGTCATGGATAACCTGATGATCAAGAAATGCTTCCAGATCATCACCTCCCGCCCGGAGCCGGTGGAAAACTTCATTACCGGAACCCTGCACCGCGGAGCCACCCAGCTGCACGGCGAGGGCGTCTATTCCCACGAAGGGAAAACCGTGGTGCTCACCGTCGTCTCCCGGCATGAGGCGGTGCTCCTGCGGAATTTCATCAAAGCGAATGATCCCGATGCTTTTCTGATCATCACATCCAGCACGGAAATCATCGGAAACGGCTTCCGCGGCGTCAACTGACTTCCTTACGGATTCTGCAGCAGCAGGCTGATCTTGCTTTTCACCAGGTCAAAGGCCACATCGTTCAGTCCGCTGTTGATCACGATGTCCGCCGTCGCCCGGGTAGGTTCCACATACAGGTAATGCATGGGCTTCACGGTGCTCAGGTATTGCCGTGCAATCCCTTCCACGTCCCGGCCGCGTTCCTTCACGTCCCGGATGACCCTGCGGAGGATCCGCTCGTCCGCGTCCGCTTCCACGTACACCTTGATATCCAGCAGGTCCCGCAGCTCTTCGTTCTGCAGCACCATAATGCCCTCCACCAGGATGACCTCTGCCGGACGGATCACGGTCGTTTCGGGGGAGCGGTTGTAAATGGTATAATCATAAACCGGGCACTCGACCGCCTGCCCGTTCCGCAGTTCGCGGATATGCCGGATCAGCAGGTCCGTCTCAAACGCGTCCGGATGATCGTAATTGATCTTCCTTCGTTCCTCAAAGGACAGGTCGTCCCGGTGCCGGTAATAGTTGTCGTAATAGACAATGGCAACCTTATCGCCGAAGGTCTCCTTCAGCCGGTTGGTGAAAGTGGATTTCCCGGAGCCGGTACCGCCGGCAATTCCGATAATAAAGGGTTTTCTCACAGCGCTTCTCCCCTTTCCTCCTTTCAGCATAATCCATATTTTCCTTCTTTGCAAGGCTCACGATGATATATCCGCTCCCGCCCGTCTGCTCCCGGAACGGGGGAACGACGGGGACGTACTCATTTCGTTCCCCAAGGAACGAAAAGACTAACTATTAAAAGTCAAGTACCTTAGAGGAGAAAATCGGACAAAATTTCGTAACCCACCGCCGCTTTTGACAAACAGCATTCAAGTGCTGGAATTGGTCGAGCGAGGGCGATGGAGGGTACAGCAAAC
>JAFXRG010000051.1 GCA_017526525.1 Clostridia bacterium
CCCTGAGCGATGTCACAACTGTTTTTCCGGAGAATATCCACCTGATCACTGGTCTCCACGCCTTCTGCTACACAGGTCAGGCCGATTTCCTTCGCCATGTTTACCACATGATGGAACATGATGTTCTGCTTGTTCTGAGTTGCCTGCTCGTTCAGCGGAAGGAAATTTTTATCCACTTTCAGGATATTCCATGGGATTTCCTTGATTAGGTTCAGGGAACTGTATCCAATACCAAAATCGTCGACTGAGGTGTAAATACCTGCCTCCTGAAGACCGGTTACAATGCGCTTCAGGTCTTTGAACTCCACATCGGTTGTGGTTTCGGTCAGTTCGAACTCGATGAAGTGGTGCGGTACCCTATGTCTGTCCACAATAGACAGGATTCGATCCAGCAGATCCAGGTCAATCAGATGCCTGCGGGACAGATTGATGGAGATACGAACCGCAGGCTTTCCTTCGTCCAGCCACCGGCGAATATCTCTGCATACATGATCGAGCACATAGAAGTCCAGCTTGCAGATGTCCATGGACTGCTCCAGTACCGGAATAAAATCCATCGGCATGACCAGATTACCGTTATGATACCAACGGCTTAAGGCTTCCGCGCCAACGATGGTATTTGTACTGACGCTGATCTTTGGCTGATAGAACACAAGGATTTCTTCATTTTGAAGGGCCACGGGGAAAACCTGCTTGATCCGCATGGCATGTTCTTTCTGCTCTATCATCTTCTCATTGGAAAAAATGATATCTCCCCGGGCACCACTCTTGGAAACGTTGTAGGCGTTGATGATCCGGTCCATCAGATCACCAAAGTCATGATAATAGTAATCCTCCGGGATCACCAGCATGCCTGCGTGAGCGGAGATCATAACACGCCCGTCCTCTGCATCTCCGAAGCGTACCGGTGAACCTTCCAGCAGTCTGGTCACCTGATCCAGATTCTTTTTCCGGAAAAGAAGCACAAAGTTGTCGCCGCCCAGTCTGCTGACGATTCCATCCTCGCCGGCTGCTTCCTCCAACTGCTGAATATATTTCTTCATAATCTTATTGCTCATATCCCGTCCCAATTGCTGATTGATCAGGGAAAAATGCTTTAGATCCATCCGAGCCGCACAGAAGTCACCCAGGCCCTGATCGTTACCGATTCGTTCCACGGTCTGAGTAAACAGGCGGATATTGCTGAAACCCGCATCATCATAGAGCGTGGCCTTCTGAATCATCATTTTCATTCGGTTTTTGCTGACAAAGTTCAGCATCATCCGCTGGATGGTATCAATGCGGGAAAGCTCTTCCTCTGTCCAGGGTGCGTCTCCTTTTGCATGATAAACCGTACACTGGCCTACCAGGACACCGGACAAATCACTGCGGATTGTCAGCGCTTTATCCGTTTCAACGCCGGTATCGTAGGGGATGTATGTATCGCCTTCTCCTTTGCGTTCCAAAGCGATACTGTTATAAAAAGAAGTAACTCCCTTGGCAACCCGGAGCATTTTGCACAGCTCCTGTAAATCCGCGTAAACCATTTCCACGCGAATTTGTTCCGTACTTACCATTTCCCGGGTCAGACGTTCTAAACACTCATGATATCGCGCATTCTGATCCATGTTTTTTCCCTTCCATCGCTCATTGAATGATTGGATATGGTCTTCAATTTATAGCCGATTAATCACATTTCATTATTCTACAATATTCTACCATGCCGAATCATGTAATGCAAGAGACTGTCTTTTGGTCGTTTATTGACTTATGGCAAAAGTGACAAAAGCCCACCGTTTGGTTGCGGTCGCAATCGTTGACTTGCTTTCCGGCCTGCTGTATAATCAATCAGGTCATTGCGGTCTGCAGATGCTGTTAAAGGAGGATGGGACGATGATGAAAAAAGCGATCCTGCTACTGATGATCATGAGCATGCTCCTGACGGTATGCTTTCCTGCAGACCCATTGGATGCGCAGGCTGAAGGGACCCAGAAAGGGGAACTCCCCGCGTCCTTTGATCTGAGGAGCGTCGATACGGACGGAGACGGCGTCGGCGACCGCTGCTATGTGACCCCGGTCAGGTTTCAGAATCCCTTCGCCACCTGCTGGGTCTTTGCGGGGATATCCGCCGCGGAAATCAGCCTTTTGGGGTCTGTGTACGCCGATGACCCGGAAGCCTGGAAAACCCTGGACCTGTCTGAAAAGCAGCTGGGCTATTTTTCCCATATGCTGCTGAACGATCCGACCAGCCCGCAGAACGGGGAAGGCACGACGGCGGCCGATCCCACGGATATGTTTGAAGTGTACGGCGGGGGATCGACACTGATGGCCCTGGAGGCCTTTGCCCAGGGCGTCGGCCCCTCCGATGAGCATCCGGACCTGCCCAATATCGGAGAAGCCTTCGAATACCACGGCAAAGAGCGCACTACCGTCCTGGATTATATCGACGGCGCTTTCCGCGGCTTTCACTACAGCGATGAAGACGACTGGACCATTCCGGATGAATTCAGGTTTCACCAGGATTATGTCCTGATGGATACCCACTTGCTTCCTTGCCCCGCTGAACTGCCTGGCCCAGAACAGTATGCTTATAACGAAGCCGGCACGAGGGCCATCAAACAGCAGCTGCTGGAAAAGCGCGGTGTGATGATCAACATCTTGGCGGATCTCAGCAATCCGTCGTCAACGAATGTGAACGAGGCGAAATACATCAGCGACAAATGGGCGCATTACACCTGGGACTTTGGCGCATCCAACCACGCGGTGACCATCGTCGGCTGGGACGACAATTATCCCAAAGAAAACTTCCTTGCGGAGCATCAGCCCCCGGCAGACGGCGCCTGGCTGGCCAAAAACAGCTGGGGCTCGGCGGAAGAGGCCTTTCCCTTCTATTCCAGGGGGAACTGGGGCATTGAAAACGAGCAAAGCCAGCATACCGGGTATTTCTGGATCTCGTATTATGATCATTCGATCAGTGATCCGGTGTCCCTGGAGCTGAAGGCTGCGACAGCGCCGCAGAGCGTAGATCAGCACGATTACTTCCTGCCGATCGAACTGAGCAGCCATGCCTATATCCAGACGGCCTCCATGGCCAATGTGTTCCGGGCAGATCATTCCAAAACGCTCCGCGCCATTTCCTGCCTGACCGTCTCGGCAAACACCTCCGTGCATTATCAGGTTTATCTTCTCCGGGATGCCTTTGAGACGCCTGAAGACGGGCTGATGGTGGCGGAAGGCGACATCTCCTTCATCGATGCCGGTTTCCACCGCATCCCAGTCAGCGAGGTTCGTGTGCAGAAGGGCCAGTATTTCTCTGCCGTTGTGACGCTGACCAATCAGGAGGGGACCCATGACGTCGTCAAGTTCAGCACATACGGACTCGGTGGAGACGTCCAGGCAGCCATTGTGAATGAACGGGAAAGCTATCTGTATCAGGACGGGCAATGGCAGGATTACAAGGCGGTCCTGGATGCCTGGGCGACAGAGGCCGCGGGTGAGGAAATATCAGTCGGTCAGTCCTATGACAATTTTCCCATCAAGGTTTTCAGCGACCGGGCGGCAAACGACGTCAGGATGAAACTGAAGCCTGGAAGTGAGCAGCTTTCCCTGCTGGAAGGCTTCGATCAGGGCCGGTATTCTGTGCAGTTTGTTGTGAACAGTGGCTTCGACATCGGGCGTCCGTCCATTGTATGGCAGCCGCTGCCCGGCTCGGAAGACATCCTGGAGCTGGCGCCGAAAGATGAAGGCGCAACCCTTGACGTGACCGCGAAAAAGTCCGGGACAGCCATGCTGTCCGTGACGACAGAGGGGATCGGGACCACGGTTTTCCCGGTCACGGTCAGACAGGGCCGTCTCGATCACGCAATCGTCATTGCGATGGAACCGGCATACACCGGGCAGGCAGTCATCCCCCTGGTCCTGGCGTACAGCGACGCCGATACTCAGCTGAAAGAAGGCGAGCATTATCAGGTGGCGTTTGACAACAATATCCTGTGCGGACTTGGCCGGGCTGTGATCACGGGGATCGGCCCGTGCGCGGATCCCGATGCAGCGCCTGTTGTGGAGTATTTCTCTATTGTTCCCTGCAGCCCGGAAATCCTCTCCCTCTCGGCCCAAAGCGGGGAAATCCGTCTGTCCGTGAAGGATCTGTCCGATACGGGCGCGGATGGCTATGAGGCCCATTATCGGCTGAAGGGAACCGATGATTGGACCGCCGCCCCCTTTGAGGCCGGCCGGACCGATCTGGTGATCGGCAGCCTAGCTGCCGGCGAATATGAAGTGCAGGCGCGCGCTTTTGTGGATAACACCGGCGCTGCCGCCGATGCGCCGGAGTATTACAAGCGGATCGAATACGGCGAATACGGCGATGTCAGCACCGTCGTTGTTCCGTAAGGGCAGCCCCTTCCGGGATAAGAAAAACAGCGGCTCTCAGATCGTCCCTGAGTGGAGGACGGTTGGAGAGCCGTTTTGGTTGGTGGGTGACTCATTTGTCTGTTCTCGATGATCATCCTATACTGGCGATACCATTGGCAGGTTCGGCCGCGCAGAATTTTGAAGCAGATTGATAAAACTCTGCGTGCGTGCAAGGTAATTAGGAATTCGGAATTGGAGATAGTTCATGATAAACATGATTCCATTCATAATTCCGAATTCATCATTCCGAATTGGCACAGTACTGTCAGCCGTCAGGCCGCTTCGTCCGTTTCCTGCCGGACATATCGATAAATGTATTCTTCTGCCAGCTCATCGATCCGGCCCGTCTCTTTTTCTTCTTCCAGGAATTCATTCACATAACTCAGCAGGTCTTCCGATCCTTTCGGCATCAGAACG
>JAFXRG010000052.1 GCA_017526525.1 Clostridia bacterium
GCGCGTGCAATCGCAAGCCGCTGACGCTGACCGCCGGAAAGGTTCACCCCGTTTTCGTCGATCAGGGAATCATAACCGCCGGGCATCGCCTCGATGTCCTGATCAATGCAGGCCATCCTGCAGGCCGTGCGCATCTCCTCCTCCGTCATGTCCGGTTTCACCAGCCGTAGGTTCTCCCGGATGGTGAGCTGGAACAGATATGGGTTCTGGGGAACAACCGCCAGATTTCCCCGGATGGATTCAGCGTCCAGTTCGCGGATATCCGCCCCGTCAAACCGGATCACGCCCTCGTTCACCTCATAGAGCCTGCTGATCAGGTTAAATACCGTGCTCTTCCCGCAGCCGCTGGGACCGACCAGGGCCACAGATTCTCCAGGATGGATCACGAAGTTCATGTCTTTCAGCACCCATCCGAATGAAAGCCCGGGCAAATGCCGTTTATAGGAGAAAAAGACGTTCTCAAAGCGAATTTCTCCCTGTGCGCACTTCAGATGCTTCTGCCCGAACGTATCCTTCGGAAACTCCGGACTGCTGATGATGGCCATCACACGTTCCGCGGAGAGCTCCAGTCCCTTGGCAAACTCCATCAGCGTCCCGATCAGCTGAATAGCGGATACCCCGATGCCGGAGCGGTAGTTAAACAGCACCAGCGCTTCTGCCGGCATGATCTCTCCCCGGGCGATCAGCGCAACCAGCATGGCGATGTAAGCATACGTGCCGAAGGAGCCGATTTCCATCCGAGCCAGACTGAATACCGCGGAGCGATTCTGCATCCGCATTCGTTTCCCGTTGGCGTCCGTGATTCTACGAACCAGCTCATCCTCAAAAGCATCTTCGCTATGAGTCAGCTTCACATCCTTCGCGCCGCGAATCATCTCATTGACAAAGCCGGTATACCGCTCATTGGCGTTGCGGTAGATATGATCGTCCGCCTTGAGGCGGTGGGTGCGGATATTTTCGATCACGGTCTGTATCGCCAGAATGCCGATCATCACGGCTAACGCCGTCCGATTCTGAATCAGCACAGCTATAAGAATGCCGATTTTTTCAATGGACTGAGAAAGCAGATCCGCCAGCGTATTAAAACCTGTCGCCAGCTGAGAGGTATCCTGGGTAAGCCGCTGGATAAACAGCCCCGCTCCCTTCCGGTCCAGGCACCGGGTGCTGATCCGCAGCGCCTGATGCACCAGATCCGTCTCCAGCAGCGTCAGCGTCTTGTTGTAAACCACGTTGTAGGCCCTGTTGCATGCAATGGAAAATATATTCGCCGCGGCTTCGATCACCAGCAGCGAAAGGGCCGCCAGCAGGATCTGTTCCGCTGCTCCCTCCGTGAGGGCGACGATGACCCGCGCGGTGATCATAGGCGCGGCCACCTGAATCCCGACCAGCAGCGCCTGCATCAGCACGCCCAGGAAAAACCATCCCTTATGCGGCCTGGTATATTTCCAGACAAACCGGAGCAGATCCCCCCTGGTATTTTCGAGCCGGAATGTATAGATCCGGCGGTCCTGTCCTCTCCGGCGCTCGCCCTTCCAATCCTTCAACAGGCCGGCCATGGGCGTGTCCACTCCGTCGAACGCTCCGTCCGGGCTCTCCGGCAGGATCAATTCCGCCGTTAGGTACCGGCCCCGCCGCCTCATCCGCAGGGAAACCCCGGCCGTTTCCCCGTACCGGTCCCTGCAGATGAGCAGCGTTTCCTCCAGGGAGAGGGAGAAACGGATACGCTGTTCCTCCTCCACGCCGTATCTTTCCGCTTCCTTTTCAGCCAGGTTCACCGCTTTGCTGACGCCCCTGCTGTCCGCTTTACCCTTCCATTTCATTCCTGTGTCTCCAGATACGCGTCCAGCTGACGCTGCGCCTCGGCCTGTACAGCCTCAATGCCGGCAATCTGCAGTTCCCTCTGAATTTCAGGCAGCACCGCGTCAATATCCAGCGTGCCGGTCAGCAGCCCGGAGGTGTATTTTCCCATAACCGCCCCGCAGGCCGCGCATTCCGCTTCCACATCTCCCCTGTTGAAGGTAAAGGCCCCCAGGGTGGACACCCGGGCATCCCTGTATCCTTCGTAGATCTCGTCCCAGTCGTAATAGGAGTCGCTGGTGCAGGACGCGTTTCTGACGGAACCGGTCACAAAGCCGTCCATGGACCAGTTGCTCAGCCCCTGCTCCGTGCGCTCCGCAACCCGGATCCCCAGCTCGTTTGTAACATAATTGAAATGGACGCCTTCCACTCCGAATCGCAGGATATCCCGGAATTCCCGATCCGTGTTCAACAGCTCCAGATATTTCAGACAGGCGACGGCCTGCTCCTCAGAGGCGGCCGCGTTCACGGCGTTCATCGCTCCCCGCATGGTCGCCACGGACATGTTCGGCCCGGCATAGCGGGACCCTTCCACATTGATGCCGGCCCAGCTGGAGTAGCCGGAGTAATACCCTTTCCACGCGGAGCCGGATCGCACGCCAGCCCGGATTTCGGGGCCAATGGAATCGATGGTGGCGGCATCCGGATTGATGTATCCCAGCGTGTACCACCGGTGCAGCAGCCGGTAGCGCTCCATCAGTTCCGAATCCTCCCAGAAGGGGATGATCGTGTTTTCACGCTCCGTGCCTGCAAGAGCATAGGGAGAACACAGATAACTACCCGCGATCCATTGGGAGGAGTTGGTCATGCCGGTCAGGCCGCCCTTGCCCAGCATCAGCGGGTAGACGTCGTCATAGTTTTCCTTATAAGCCTTGAGCATCGGCTCCAGATCGCGGAATTCCATGGTTTCCGGAATGGTGAAGCCGATTGCTTCATACCGGTCCTTGTCGAAGCGGAAATACTGTTCGCTGGCCATATCCTTCATGGTGGGCACAGCATAGATCCGGCCGCCGATGGATCCGGCGATCTCCCAGTAGCGCAGGTCGATGCATTCATAAAGCGCTGGAGCCGCCGCGGGAACAAGATCCGTCAGATCGTAGAACCGTTCGTCAAAAGCATTGGCGGCAAAGCTGTTGCACCAGTCGCAGGTGAAGGTCATGTCATAGTAGGTGTCCGTGCTCATGTCAGCATTGAACTGTTCATTGGTCTTGAAGATCAGTTCAGCCTCTACGCCGATCCGCTCCCGGGAGTAGGCGTTCGCCTTCTCCATAACCAGCCGGGTGTCGATCGGCGCATCGCCGTAAACCCACCAGATGATTTTCCGTTCGGGCTCCTCCGCAGCTGCGTAGCCGACGCCCACCGTCAACGCCATCATCAGGATCAGTGCTAGGATCAGTGTCTTTTTCATGCCGTCGTCTCTCCTTCTCTGTCTTTTTTTCCGGCCTTCCGCGGGATGTGTTTCGTTGTTACCCCTTTACGGCGCCAATCGTCAGCCCGCTGGTGAAGTAGCGCTGAAAGAAAGGGTAAGAACAGGCAATGGGGATCACCACCACCATGACAATGGCCATCCGGGCGGTTTCCGAGGGAATGCTGCGCATGGTGTCCCCCGTGAAATGCTCCTCGTTCCGGGCTAGGAAGGCCATGCTTTTCTCAATGGAAATCAGAACGTACTGCAGCGGATAGATCTCCCGATGATTGCTGTCCAGGTAGAGCATTGCGCCATACCAGGCATTCCAGTAGCTGAAGCTCAGAAACAGTCCGATGGTGGCGATAACCGGCAGCGAAAGGGGCAGAACCAGCTGGGCGAAAATCCGGATCTGCCGCGCGCCGTCGATTTTCCCGGACTCGATGATTCCATCCGGAATCGTGGTCTGGAAAAAGGTCCGCATCACAATGACGTAAAATGGAGAACAGGCTCCGGGCAGGATCAGGCTCAGATAGGTATTTTTCAGGTGATAGACCTGAGTGTTGACCATATAGGTCGCCACCAGGCCTCCGGAAAACAGCATGGGAATCAGCAGCATCGTGGTCAGGATCCCTCTCAGACGGAAGCTTTGCCGGGACAGGCTGTAGCCCAGGGTCGAGGTAAGAGCCAGGCCCAGAAGCGTGCCGGCCGCGGTGATGCCGACGGAATTCAGGAAGGCCCGGCCGATATAGTTTCTCGATCTCCATAGGTATTCGTAGGCGCTCAGGGAGAATTCGGAGGGGAAAAAGCTGTATCCGCGCTCCGCGATGGAGGCTTCCGAGGAAACGGAAACGATGAACACAAAGGCAACCGGAAGAACCGTCAGCGCCGCCAGCAGGATGAACAGCCCCGAAAACAAGACGTTCGTCAGAGGACTGATCCGGTTGAACCGGCCCAGACCGTCCTCCGCCGTTCTTTCCTTCCGCCTTGCCATCTTTCTTCCCCTTTCCGCTTCTCAGGGTGCTTCTCGATCAGTATGCTCAAAACAGTCCGCTTTCCGGATCAATCTTCCGTACGATCCTGTTCGCCCCGATCATGAGCAGGCAACCCGCCACGCTCTGCACCAGACCAGCCGCCGAGGCAAAGTTATAGTTGTTGTTCTGCATCAGCGCTTTGTATACGTAGACATCCAGTGTCTGCGTCACGTCGATCAGCTGGTTGGAGTCCCGGGGCACCTGAAAGAACAGGCCAAAGTCCGTCGACAGGATATGGCTGACATTCAGAATGAACAGGATGGACATGATTGGCCGCAGCAGGGGCAGGGTGATCCACCGGGCCTGCTGCCACCTGGTCGCCCCGTCGATCACCGCGCTTTCGTAAAGGCTCTGATCGATTCCGGCAATGGAGGCCAGATAAACCACCATGGAATAGCCAAAGGTTTTCCAGGTATTGATCAGAATCAGCAGCGCCGGCCAAGGCCTCGTATCCTGATACCACAGGATTTCCGGCTGTCCGAACAGCCGAAGCAGTGCGTTCGCCAGGCCTTTGTCTGTGGACAGAAAAGCAAAGACAAAGTAACTGATCACGACCCAGCTGAGAAAATGAGGCAGAAAAACCGCTGTCTGGCACACCTTCGCCAGTCTTCTGGAATGCAGTTGGGTGAGCATGATGGCCAGCGCGACCGGCACCGTCACCCCGATCAGCAGAAACGCAATGTTATATCCAATCGTATTGCGGAGAATCACCGCCAAATCAGGCGATCGGAACAGAAATTCGAAATTTCGGAAGCCAACCCACTTGGAATGCACAAACAGACTGTAGAGAAAGCCTTTTCCGGCTTTGACCTTGTAATTTTTGAAAGCAAAGACAATGCCAAAGAGCGGAACATAGCAGAACGCGAGAAACCACAGCGCAGCGGGAAGGGACAAAAGCGACAGCTCCATGTCGTCCCGGGTAAAGCGGCCTCGCCGGATACGGGGTACGCCGACAGTCTTCCCGCCGGTCAACTGTTTCTTTTTCATGCGATGAACTCTCCGTCCTCATGATTCAGGCCGTTCCGCCCTGCCTTTTCCGCCCCTCTTCCTGTAGAAATATATAACACAAGATAAAGCAATAATCAACACGTTCCCCCGGATGGATCTGCAGGGCATGGATTGATCCTGACAGGAAAAGTCCGTACGTTTCCTCTGCTTCAGCCAAAAACAAAAAAACCGGCGCTTCCACCCTTGTGGGGCATGAAGCGCCGATCGGTGCGTTTGCCGAATACGCCGCTGTAAGCGTGAACGCGGTCGCAAAAGTGCCGGAATATCTTTCCGACGAAGAAGCGGCTACTGAAGACTATGCAACAACTGCAATGTGGCTCATGGATGACGCCGGTCAGATTCAGATGTGCTGGCGGCACGGCTCACGATTAGCCCTGATCCCGGGAGTGGATTCCTTCAGAAATATCGGGCACGAGGAACACATATGTAGCTGGGACGAAAAAAACGGCTACCGATTCATTCGATAGCTGTGAGTCTATTGGATACATCAGGGGCAATGCAGTCGTTTTGTTTGTGTGTAGGGAATTTTTTATATGTTTATGCCTGGCTTTGTTCCCTATAAGTAGACATGTAGGGAATTTTTTATTATAATTGGCATGAAAATGTTCCCTACAGAAGGAGGGCTGCAGCATGAGTGAATCTTTCGGCAAGATCCAGGAGTTGCTCCGTGAGCGAGCTGATTATGAAGCTCGTCTGAAACTGTTGCCATATGACGGAACTCCTGAGATCAAGAGCCGGAACGAACAACGTTACCTGTATAGCAGGAAACGTATCGGAAGCCGTACCACATCTACATATGTCGGAATATATTCGGATGAGCTTTATCAGCATATGCTCAGGGATGCCCGTGAAGCAAGGGAACTGAGAAAACAGATCCGTCATGCC
>JAFXRG010000053.1 GCA_017526525.1 Clostridia bacterium
ACCTCCGCCGTTTCCTCTTTGGATCTTCCTTTTGCCTTCTGTTCATATTCCCGGTACGCCGGAGTATTCCCCCAGGCTTTTTTTGCCTCGGCGGCATATTCATCCATCTTTTTTGTGTCAAATGCAGAAAAATCCATTTTTGTATCCACTCCTGCTTCCTTGATTCCACGGGCAAGATGAATCAGGTCGTCCAGATGTTCCTTTTTCAGCTCAAGCAGTTTAATCTGCTGATCCAGTGCTTTCTGCCGGTCAAAGGAAGGGCTTTGGATAATCCGCTGAATGTCCTTCAGCGGGAATTCCAGTTCCCTGAACAGGAGGATCTGCTGAAGGGTCTCCAGGGCTGCATCGTCATACAGCCTGTAGCCTGCATCGGTATATCCTGCCGGATGCAAAAGACCGATTCTGTCATAGTACTGCAGGGTGCGTATACTCACACCTGTCAGACTGCTCACCTCATGTACGGTCATCATGACTCCTGCCTCCCTCTTTTCGTGGTAATCACATCATAAAGTATGACGCAACGTCAGAGTCAAGACCTTTTTGTCATTATATTCTATATTCATATTCTGCCGGGACAGCTGACCCCATGGTGAAGAATTTCAAAAGATTCCTTCTTTCACTGCTTCAATGCTGCCCGATACAGTGTCACGGCATCCGTACCGCATGTGCGTTCAAGCTGTCGGTATACTTCCGCCTGTTCCTGACAGGACTGAAAGCTCCTGGAGTTGCTGTCTGTCTTCTGGAGATAATACTCTGCCGGGCCATCACCTGCCTATAATACCATATTTCCCAAAAACAAAAAATTCCCGCAGAGCCTGATCCATAAGCTCTGCGGGGTACGCGCCTGTTTTCAGGCACTCTCTTCAATGCTGATCCTCCTTTATTTTCGCAGCTTCCTTCTGTTTTGAAAAGCGAGCGGTTTTATCCCAGCGTAACATCCAGAATCATCATGGTCACAAAGCCCAGGGAGAAAGCAATCGTGCCAATATTTGAATGCAGTCCTTCCGACATTTCAGGGATCAGTTCCTCCACCACCACATACATCATAGCACCGGCGGCGAAGGCCAGAAAATAAGGCATAACCGGTGTCACCAACCCGGCGGCCAGCAGGGTGATAACCGCGGCCACCGGCTCGACTGAGCCGGAAAGCACGCCCATCCGGAAGGTTCTGCGCTTTGGCATTCCCTCGCCCAGGAGCGGCATGGAAACGATGGCCCCCTCCGGGAAATTCTGAATGGCAATCCCCAGCGCCAGCGCCAGCGCGCCCGCGGCAGTGATGCCGTTGTCCCCGGCGAGAAAGCCGGCATACACCACACCCACCGCCATACCCTCGGGAATATTATGCAGGGTCACTGCCAGGATCAGCTTGGTAGTGCGCTTGAAACCGCTGCGGGGGCCTTCATTCTGCCTGTCCATATGCATGTGCGGCGTGATCATGTCCAGCAGGAGCAGGAAACCCACGCCGATCAGGAAGCCGATGGAAGCAGGCAGGAAAGCTAACGTGCCCATGCCCGCGCTGCTTTCCAGCGCTGGCTGCAGAAGGCTCCAGAAGGATGCCGCCACCATCACGCCCGCCGCGAAGCCCGTTAACGATTTCTGCGTCTTCGTGGAAATCTCCCGTTTCAGAAAGAATACAAGGGCCGCGCCGAGGCTGGTACCAAGAAAGGGGATTAGGATGCCAACGAGAATCTGTATATTCATCAGACGTTCTTCACTTCCTGTCTGTCAGCAGCGCGGAGCCGCTGAGCGCCATCCATGCGGCTTCGGATTTCTTCATGAATGTGCTGTTATAGCCGAAGGCGCGGTACATGCCGGTTCCTCCTTACTTTCTCGCAATGACAGTGATCCACGGTTTCGTTTTGATGGCGGACGAATCTGAAATCACACAACAGCTCGCTGTCCTGGCAGAGCGTCTGCGTGGGGAGAAACCAGTACAGGGCAGGCTGCCGTTCGGCATTCGTATCACCCTTTCTGTTAGGTATTGCTAACTCATCCGCAAAAATAAAGCGCAACAAGTGCTTATCTGATTATTCCTTCCTGCCGCTTCTTTCAGACGTTTCTTTCGGCCAAGGCCCGGACCTGTGCTTCTCCGGTCTGGCAGCGTCTTCCGGAATCGTCCGGGATCCGCCCGGTCGCTTAGCACCTGGAATTCTTCCCTCCAAAGCGTACCGGTTCACCCGGCGAACAGATATAATACCCAGTGCTTTGCTGTTTCCTGTGCAGAACAATAACCTTTCACAATAACTCCTCATATCGCGGGCTGGCAGGATCAGGAGACGATTGATTAGTCGTCTCTAACATTATTATATTCCATTTTCCGCAAAAGACAAGCAT
Source organism: Clostridia bacterium (assembly GCA_017526525.1). Taxonomy (GTDB): domain Bacteria; phylum Bacillota; class Clostridia; order Christensenellales; family Aristaeellaceae; genus Aristaeella. The sequence goes on from JAFXRG010000053.1 coordinate 2,335, forward strand.
AAAATGTAGTTACAGCACATTAATATTGACAGATATCGATATTTCCTGTACGATTATATCGATGCTTATCGATGTGAGGTGACTCTATGACTCTGGTTCAGATCAGCCTGATTGGCAAGGCACTTTCCGATCCCAACCGGCTTCGGATCATTCAGCTTCTGACCTGCGGCGAACAGTGCGGATGTGAACTTCTGGAGCAAATGCAGATTTCTCAGTCCACGCTTTCCCATCACATGAAAATCCTGGAAGACAGCGGACTGGTTTCTTCAGTACGAAAGGGCAAATGGAGCCATTATTCCCTGAACAAGGACCAGTGGACCGCTCTTCGTGAATATATCGAATCAATCCGGAATGCCGGTGGTGAAAGAAACGAAAGCAGGTGTTGTTTATGAACAGCAAAGCAGAGCGGAAAGAGCGGGCACTGCGGTGCTTTGCTGATCATCTGCATTGTTCTCAGTCAGTCCTGGCTGCGTTTTCCGGAGAATGCGGCATCACGGAAGAGACGGCTTTCAGGCTGGGTTCCTGTTTCGGCAGCGGCATGCGCAGGGGAAATGTATGCGGCGCATGTACCGGTGCATTGATGGTTCTTGGCCTGATATACGGTGAAACGCATGCCGGTGACCAGGAAGGGCGCCTGCGGACAAACAGGCTGAACGACCTGATGATGGACAGCTTCAGCAAGGCAAACGGCTCCTGTATCTGCAATGAGCTGCTGGGCTGCGATGTCCGGACGCCGGAAGGCGTGCAATATGCCCGTGACAATCATCTGTTCACGGAATTCTGCCCGAAGATGGTGGCTAGCGCGGTTGACATCCTGGAAGATATCCTTTCCGCTCAGGAATGATGTGAAGCGATGAAGTTCAGGCTGAATACAATTGACAATGCCGGTCAAAAAAAACTGAAAAAACGGTGACAGCGCTGTCATTGACAAAAAAAACATAGGCAGGAGCCGCATCTGAGCTCCTGCCCGTCATCACTTTATCGCCACAGCAGTGAATTCCCCGGGCATTGTTTCATCTTCCCATGCGGGATGTTCATCAAAACGTTTCAGGGTAAACCCATTGCTGATGATGGCATTTATGATCTCGCTGATCGTATACCTTCTGTACAGGCACCTGGGAAACTGTTCCCGGGTGTCCTTATCGTAAAAGCGTGCATGCGCCATTTCGCCTTCAAACACATCCGTTGAGAAATAATTCATGGTCTGTGTCTCCAATTTCAGCGTATCCATAATCTTGATGAACGGATGAAAATCACTGCAGATCATTTTGCCTCCCGGCTTCAGGAGGCCGCACATAATACGCATAAATGCGTTGATATCATGGAAATAAGCAAGGATTCCGCCTTCCATAAAGACCACGTCGAAGGTTCCGCCATACCGGTCCATGTCAATATCCATCACATCACCCACAGCATAATTGATACTGACGTTCGCAGCCTGCGCGGTTTCCAAAGCATACCGTTTGTTTTCCTCGGAAATATCAAAAACCGTCACTTCAGCGCCGAGGAGTGCCAAAGGGATTGCTTTCTTTCCGCAGGATCCGCAGATGTTGGCAATTTTCAGTCCTTCGCAGTGATCAAAATAAGCAGCATACTTCCGAAGCATCTTTGCCGGGTTTGCGACATCCTCTTTGGCTCTCGCTTCCGGAGTTCCATTATGCTTAACCCAGAAATTGTACGCGTCGTACTCCCATGCCCTTTTATGCTGTTTCCCCGCATCGTTCATATCCGAAACTCCTTGCGTTTTTTATATTTCACCGACAGCCGGCATTCTGCCCCGCGTGCTTTTCCCGGTTCCGTTGAGTCCGCATATCAGAATTCCCGTGGCAGCTTCACTTTTTCTTCGGTTTCGGCGCGGGCAGTTCATCATACATCGCCGTCACCAGCTCCGTCAGGAAATCCCTGTTGTCTACATTATCCACGAGCAGCATTTCTTTTGCGCCTTCATAGGGAAGTTCTCTGTCCGCATCAGGCATCATGGCCATTGATGATTTTGTCGGTTTGACCAGGAACCGGTCATCATAGATGCCGCCGAAGATCCTGCCGTTCAGGTACAGGATGTATTCTCCCATCATCTGTTTGGAAGTGATACCGTTTATCCCGGAAAGCTGCTCCAGGATGAAATCAAGATATTCTTTGCCCGATGCCACTTTCATCGCCTCACAATTCTCTGCTGATGTAAACCTTTTCCGCAAAACCGTCTTTTGTATATCCCTTATTGAGTGAAATCCTTCCCTTTTCATCGGTCATTATCTTCGCTTTGACATGCCTGATCAAATACGCCGTTTTTCTGCATCACTCTTTCTGAACCAATGTTTTCCGCAAGGCAGTCGGTTGAAACACGATACACATCGGGATTTCCTGCACGTTTCGTTTTCATTGCCATTTCCTCCCGGCAGAACGTATATATAGGCAGAAGGAGCCAACAAGCTCCCGCAGAAGAAAAAGTACTAAATAAATATAAAACAGAAAACCAGGAGGAAAAAAGAATGAACACCAATATAATGGAACTGAACCTGAACGCAAGGGAACTGAATCCGGAAGAGATGGAGCTGATCAGCGGCGGCTGGAAATTGAAAGACTTAATCGTTACCACATTATCCTGCGGTGCAATTGGTGCAACCTGCGGTGCAGTGCTCGGAGGCCTGCCCGGTGGGTTGATCGGAGGCGCGGTCGGCGCCGGGATCGGCGCAGGCGTCTGCTTTATGTAACCATGCTGCCAAAGGTGTGAAGCGGCTTTGGCAGCAGCGATCACACAGGGGATTGCGCACTGCGATCCCCTGTGTTTTGTAACTTCCGGTTTCCGAAGTGTCAGATGAGCCTGCAGAAAGCTTCGATCTCGTCCATCCTGTCCTGAAGCGCTTCTTTGTATTCAACAGAGCATAGGCCGAGGCGGCCGCAGCATTCAATTTCCAGATGCCCGTAAAAATGCTCTATGCTGCTGATAATTCTCTCGCATTCCTTCATTCCCGGACCGGTACGCAGCGCAATCGCATATCCTTTTTTACCGGAAGGAATTGTTTTATGCGGCTCATGGGTATTGCACCAGGGGGTGCATCTGTCGATGAAGGCTTTATACTGGCCGGGAATATCCGCCCAATACGAAGGTGAAACCGAAACGATGACGTCCGCCCGCGCAAACTCATCCATCAGCGCTTCCACATCGTCATGGTGAATGCATTCAGCGGTTTTATGACAACTTCTGCAGCCTTTGCAAAATGCAAAATGATAATCATCGATGCATACAGCCTTTGTTTCAAACCGCGCACGTAAACTTTCTGATACCAGCCTCACAATTTCAGCTGTTGCTCCGTTTCGAACAGGACTGCAGTTGATGATCAATGCATTCATGATCATATTCTCCCTTCGTAGGAAAAACGCAAAGATAAACTCACTTCACCCGCATTATATCATTCCATACAATCTTTCGAAAGGAGAATTATCGCATGCTTTCCATCAATACAATTGCCCGGGTGGCCGTGAATGTGATCCGTTCCGCCTCGCAGCCCAATACCGGCGCGCTGCTGGTGAAGGGGTCCTCCTGCGCCGCGGCCAGGCGCCTTCGGTCGTACGCCAATTCGACGGAAGCCGCCGGCCTGATCGCCGAATGCCCGAACGCGGATGAGAGCTGATCCGGGTGAACCGGAAGAAACTGTACAGCAGCAGAATAACATCAAACATTTTGACATTCCGGGAGGATTATCCTGGCAGATCAGCCTGGTTAAATTCCGGGATCATCGGCTGCTTCAAATCTTTTTATAGAGCTCATAGCAGCAATGATCCTGTGGAACATCTTTAAGTTCGCCTCTGAGTAAATAGCCATTCTTTCTGAAGAAATCGACATTCCAGTCGCCCGCGTTCGTCAGGATCATTGAAGCGCCGTGCTTCTTTGCGAATTCCTCCATTTCCGTCAGAAGATACGAACCCAGGCCCTGAAGTCTCAGCGGTTCTTCCACAAACACTGCGTCGATAAAGCCATACGCTCCTTTGTTCACGTCCGCAATCATGCCCGCGGCAAACCCGCCGTCCCGGTTTACCAGCTTCCTGTCAAAACCGACGCTCTCATATTCCGGCTCGTAAGCGCTGCTGTACGTCCCGATGCCCTCCCGGATCACATCCGCGTCTTCGTCCGTACCGGGCGAGACCCTGAACCGCGCGGCACTGTTGTTTGTCGGCACATATTCCGGCGTATCCCTGTTAAGGTACTTGACCAGGGAATAGCTGATATAGCCATTTGGCTTTTTCAGCGTTGTAAAAACCGTATAGCCATGTTTTTCGTAGAACGGTCTTGCCATATAGCTGGCGGTACCGAGCGTCACGACCCGGCAGTCCTTCTCTCTTGCGATACGCTCCACTTCGCGGACGAGCATCGAACCGATCCCCTGATTACGATAGTGTTCATCCACCCAAAGGGTGTCGAGATACATTCTCGACCAGTGGTATTCGTATGCTTCCGCAATGCATCCGCCGATGATCCCGCCGTTTTCGTTCTCAATTTTGAGGACGAATTCTTCTTCGTCTGCGTCCACTTCCCGTGGCACGATTTCATTGATCTTTTCCCCGATATATTCAGCGTCTTCTTTTGTCAGGTCTTCGATTTTGTATTCCATATTTTTTAACTCCATAAATCCCGATTCCCTTAGCTGACAATTTCAGAATACATTTTCCGAGATTTCTTACCAGGAAGGTAACACGATTATCGTGCAAAAGACATGCCGCTAATTCGCTTTACATCTTTTTCCTGTTTTAATGAAATTGACGAGTTCCTCCAAATCATCGAATTCATCATAGTCTCCCATAATTCCTTCACGATGATAAACAATACCCGCCTGCTCGTTTCGTTCAAGGCAATCCAAAAGTTCTTCAACACCATACCTTCGGGCAAATTCTGCAAAAGCACGTGCCTTGATCTTTTCGGCATACAGACCTTTTCGGCATTCCGCAGGCTCACACTCGTAACAGCCGTTCAGATTCTTATCGATCCCGCATCTGCGGACCTCACACCATTCTGCATCTTTGCACCAGGATAATTCCATGAAACCATCCCGTTTGCATCCTTTACAGGTTACATTCTCAGAGCACAGGCAGCATGCCAGTCCACAGCGGGCTATTCCTAATTCCCTTTTCATAAAAGCCTCCTCTCAAATCGAAAACAGAGTTCCCTCTGTCTGATACGGAAACACAACGGGTTTCCCGAAGAAGTCAGTCAGCCGGAAGTACCTGCCCAGTTTTTCAGGACGCTGTACAGTTCGTCAAAAGAAGCGGCGCAGTAATCAATACTGTATTCCTTCATCGCTTTATCAATATCTCCTGACGGCCTGAACCATACGGAATCAAGCGAAGCGTTCTTTGCACCGAGCATGTCCGAGGAAAGTGAATCGCCGATCATAATGCATGACGATTTCGGTTCCCCGATCTGTTTCAGGCAGATATCAAAGAATGCCGCTTCAGGTTTTGTAACCCCCAACTCCTCGCTGATAAACAGGCCGTCTATGTATTTATCAAGGCCCGTGGAGGCAATCCTGCCCTTTGCGTTCAGCGTCGCACCGTTGGAAGCAATGTAGATCCTGGCGCACGGGATTCCTTCCTTAACCTTTTTCACAAAATCCAGCGCACCGTCCATCAGAACGCCGTTTACAGACATTGTCCTGATGAATTCATCGTTGACCTTCAGGGGATCGAGCCCTGAGGCGTCTCCTTCACACCGGCTGAAAACATCCACAAACCGTTTTGTAAAAAGCTCTTTCCTCGAGATGTTCCCTTTTTCAAGTTCCAGCCACAGGGATTTGTTATATGCTTTAAACGCCCTGTAAATCTCATCTGAGAATGAAAGGCCGTTTGCCCTCAGGACGATGCCGAGCGCTTTATACTCAGATGCATGAAAATCCAGTAATGTCTGATCAAGGTCAAACAGAAAATTGTGATGCATCCCGTTCCTCCGCGGCAAAGAGAAAAATCAAATAGCACTTCCTATAGATCATAATGCTTCAGGTCCGGTGTTATCAAGAGAAACAACCGGATAAAAACGCATTCAGTACATTCCTCATAACAACCTGTCCGCCGGTTCGCGCACCTTCAGGCCGGGCACAAAAGGCGCAGAACTTGTGCCGGAGCTCAGGATTGTTTCGGATTATATATTTGCGGAAGGCAATCCGGTTTTATTCCCTTGACAGTCCCGCTTTCGGGACTATAATATGTTCCGAACAAAGGAACAGCGATCAATCCACCGTCCCTGTGCTCGATGAGACATCACCATCGGATGGGCGGCGGATCGCCGGATCAGGCAGAACAGCATCACGGCTCATCATGGATACATGGTGGGCCTTTTCATATGATCTGAAAGGATGCGATCAATGCCTATGCAAACGCTTCTGCTGATTGCGGTTGCCCTTTTCTCCGGATTGCTGATGACCCGTCTGTTTGATAAATTCCATCTGCCTGACGTTACCGCCTACCTGGTAACCGGCGTGCTGATCGGCCCCTGCGTCCTGGGACGGCTGGGAGTTCCGTGCCTGGGTTTCAATACCTTTGAGCAGGTGGATTCCCTTTCAATGATCTCGGACGTAGCCCTGGGCTTCATTGCGTTTGCCATCGGCCATGAATTCCGCCTCTCCGCCCTGAAGCAGACCGGCAGGCAGGCAACGGTCATCGGTATCATCCAGGCCTGCGTTGCCACCCTGTGTGTGGATGCGGCACTGATTGCCCTGCACTTTATCATGCCGAACCTGCTGTCCATGCCCGTGGCTGTGACCCTGGGCGCGATCGCGGCGGCCACCGCCCCGGCCGCCACCCTGATGGTGGTCCGGCAGTATAAGGCCAAGGGACCGGTGACGGATGTGCTGCTGCCGGTGGTTGCCCTGGACGACGCGGTAGGCCTGGTCATCTTTGCGGTTTCCTTCGGCATCGCCCAGTCCCTGAAAAACGGAGATGCCGATATCGCCGCCCTGATCCTGGAACCGCTCATGGAGGTACTCCTGTCCCTCGCCTTCGGCGGACTGGTGGGCCTGGCGCTGACCTGGCTGGAGCGCTTCTTCCATTCCCACCGGAACCGGAACGCACTCATTGTCGGCAGCGTCATCCTGACGGTTGCCGTCAGCCAGCTGAAGATCCAGGCGGGTTCCTTCTCCTTCGGGTTTTCCTCCCTGCTGGTTTGCATGATGCTGGGCACGGTGTTCTGCAATTTCTGCCCGCTCAGCGAGGACCTGATGCTGCAGGCGGACCGCTGGTCCGGCCCGGCCGTTACCCTGTTCTTTGTGCTCAGCGGCGCGGCGCTGAAGTTTGATGTCTTCGGCGATCCGTCCGTACTCCTTGTCGGCGTGGTATATATTGTTGCCCGGTCGCTGGGCAAATACCTGGGTGCAAGCCTGTCCTCCTCCATGGTCCGCAGCCCCGAACCGGTCCGGAAGTACCTGGGCATCACCCTGCTGCCCCAGGCCGGCGTGGCCCTGGGAATGTGCGCCACGGCCTACCGGGTGCTGGGCGGCACCGACGGCACGCTGGTTCGGAATATCGTCCTTTTCTCCGTGCTGGTCTATGAACTGGTGGGACCGAGCCTGACCAAGTGGGCCCTGACCAAAGCCGGGGATATCCGGAACATGCCTGATGAGGTTGCTTCCCGCCGGGCAAAGAAAGTGCAGGAAGCTTCCAAACCGGTTCCTGCAGCCTTCCGGAAATAACCTGTTCCTGCAGCAGCAAACCGCCTTCCTTTCGGAAGGCGGTTTGCTTGACGGAACGGTTTTCAGGATTCATTCACCAGTTTTCCGGTCATATGGTCAATGGTCAGCTCCAGGCATTGCACACGGGGCAGCGCGTTTTGCAGCTCTTTCCGGATGTATTCCTCATCATCCGTGAACTTCCTGCACAGGTGTTCGCAGATCAGCTTTGCCTTTTCCTCATCGGTGATCAGCGCAATCCGGCCGAAAACGACCACGCTGCTGATATTCAGCGCCCATTCGCCTTCCTTCCGGTATCCGGCATCATGAACGCAGTAGCTGACCCGGTTGTCTTTGGTGATTGCGTCAATCTTGTGGCCGGTTTTCGCGCCATGGAAATACAGCTTTCCGTCCTCCGGATTGTACCAGTGGTTCATGGGAATGCCATATGGATAGCCGTCCTCGCCGTGCATGGACAGGATGCCGCGCTTTTCCTCCCGCAGGATCCGGATGCATTCATCCCCGCTGATCTGCTGCTTAAACCGTCTCATTTCCCTGAACATGCTTCAGCCTCCTGGTCTTTGCCGCGGTCATCGTACAGCTGTAATACCTGCATTGTCCGCCCTGGCGAACGGTTTCCTTGCCAGGTACAGCACATAGGTGTCCTCAAAAATGACTTTGCCGCCGTTTTCCGCAACCGTTTTCCGGAGGCTTTCGAAAAAAACTGTCCTGAGCGGCTCCGGGATCACGATGTGATCGCAGTGGGTACCGCAGAATGAAACATATTCGTCGGGATTCATTTCACGCCGCCCGCGGAAATCCCGCCTTTCGAAATCCGCAAAGCCGTAACGGGGAGCGTTGTCATATTTGAAGCCGCCGTGTGTGTAAGGAATATCAGGTTTAAAATACTGATCATACAGTCGCTGGATTTTTGCATAGAGCTCTTCGTTGGGGGTCCTGTAGTCGGATCTGGTCAGCATCATGGCCAGCACTCCGCCCGGCTTCAGCAACTCAAAAGTTTTTGAAAAAGCGATTTCTTCAGGAATCCACTGGATGGTTGCGGCGGAATAGACCATATCGAACCGCTGCTGTCCGAAATCGTACGTTATGAAATCATCGTTCACAATATGGAAATTGGAGAACCGATCGTACTTTTCTTTCATTTTGGCGCAGAGGTGTTCCCCAAGCTCTATGGCCAGGTAATCACACTGGGTTTGCAGGATCGGATCCGTCGCCTGTCCGGTGCCCGGCCCGATCTCCAGGACGCGTTTTCCCGGGCCGATCTTTGCATATTGAACCAGAAACTCAAACAGCTCCGGGCTGTACCTGGGCCTGTACCGATCAAACTGTTCCGGAATCGTATCGAAAACTCTTCTGAATTCCATGCCTGCATCTCCTCCCCGTTCCGGTTTACCGGTTCATTTCCCCAGTTCGGCCAGGGCGTCCGCATAAACCAGCATCGTGTATCCAATCCCTGCATAGCCGTACCAGAAAGCCGGATCCGGCGCGTTGCGCGGCCGGCATCAAAACAGATCCAGGGAGCTGTCCAGGTAGATCTCTTCCCGTACCCGAAGCTGGAACTCCGGGCGGGTCATGTAATACAGCAGGAACTCCAGGATCACTGCGCTTCCCAGGCTCCGCCCCTCAATCTTGAAATGGGAAAACCCGCCGGGCAGGTAAATGTCCCGGATCTCCCGGATTCCGATGAATCCGGGATTTTTCATGGCGTCGGAAAACCGGTATCCCCTTTCGGCATCCGGGGACGTGCAAAGATGATCCTCACAGTCCAGTCCCAGGTTCTTCCGGCTCACGTTTTCATAGCAGGCCTTCCGGTCGGGGCAGTCAAACCGGCAGGCTTCGTTGCAGAGGAATTCCACCTTGTCCTTTAGCTGCCCGGGCAGGGACGCAAGCCGGTCCGTTGCTTTGTTCAGCCGGAAATCCGGCACGACAAAGCGGAACTCCGGGCGCTCCAGTTCCCTTTCCAACTGCCGGAAGCCAGTCAGCACCTTGGTGGTGGAGGAAACGAAGTAAAATCCGGGATACGATTTCCGCAGGTAATCCAGCAGCAGGTCCGAGGCAAGGATCACCCCGGCAGGAACCGGCCCGTTTTTCTCAAACATAGCACACAGGCGGTTGCACGCCGGATCGAAAAGATCCTCTTCCCGCAGCAGCGAATTGCTGAAGGTCAGCCGGGGCGATATGCCGTATTCCCGCATCAGCTCCGCCGCTTCCTCCGGATCCGCATCCCCGAAGCCGGCCCGTCCCCCGTCCCACCGGCACCCGGCGGGAGCGCCGTATACGGAACCGATGGTACACCAGTCGTAAAACCAGTCACGCCGCCTGCGGTACAGCGGCAGAAATACCCGGTAGAGCTCATGAAACTCAAACAGTCCCGGAAGATGGTAGACAGCCTGCACCGTTTGGTTCTCCTTCCTGTTCCGATCTCCGGACTGATTATACCACACGGCCGGCCGGAGCCATAACGGTTTTTCGGCTGTCTTTCACGGATTATTGCAAAGAGAAGAATTGCGAACTGTGTCTTTCTGTGTTATAATTCCTGTGGATAAGTACGAAAACATAAGATTGCAAGTTGTCCGAACATGATAAAGAAATGAAACCATGAGGTTTCAGATATAAGCAACGGGAGGAGAAAATGAAATGAAAAAGCTGATTGCGTTGGCTATGGTTGTAGCGATGCTCTTCACGGCGCTTGGAGTTCTGGCAGAAGAAGGACAAATGGCGCCTCTGTATGCCACGGTGGGCGAAGCGCTGGAAGACAGTGCTGTAGACCGTATCGTAGCAGGCGGCGTTCCGGGGGAGTATTATGCCGTGGTAACGCAGAAAGACGGAAAATACTATCGCAGCGTAGCCATTTGTGACGAAAAACTGAATGAACTGAACGAAGCCATTGATAATCTGGACTATGAAGCGGAAGATTTTTTTGAAAAGCATGAAGCAGCAATGCAGGCGGCAGACGATTACCTGAAAACGCTGCCGATCGCCTACAGCGAAGAATTCACAGCTCAGCCCCTGACAGACGAGGAAATAGCGTCTAAGCAGGGGAAAAGTCTGTCTCAGCTGACTGAGGAGGGCTTCGAGATCGGGGGCAATAGCACGGAGCCCGGCGAGGATGAGGAGGAGATTCTCATTGTTTATTCCCTGCGTTATGGCGTCTATGACTACCGCTGCGTGGTGGATGCGGATTTTGACCAGTATAACGCTGCCCAGGATAACGGCGCCGAAGGTGATTTGGTGGTAAAAAGCATGTCGCTGGCCGGCATTACAGAGCGGGGCTTTGAAAAACGGTTCCACACCGACGGCACAGTGGAAAAACCGGAGGATCCTTCCGCGGAATTCAGCGAGATCATGGCGGAAATGCTGCCATTCTTTGAAAAGATCCAAGCAGGTGAGGAAATTGACATCCAAGACTTTGCTGACGCGCTGAAAGCGAAATATCCGGATTACGCTAATATGATTGATATGTATGTTACTTTGTATCAGACGTATGGAATAGAAGGCTTATCCTCTATGATGAATTCTGCTGAGTAAGCCGCCATCATCAACATCAATAACGATCCTGACTCTCTGGATAAGCTCAAAGTCCAGCTGGAAGACAAAAACTGATTCCCGCAATCTCATGGCACCGGAGCAATCCGGTGCTTTTTTTGTTCCCTGTTCCGTTCTGCGGTTTTTCGTATGGAGTCATTTCAACTATTCGTTGAAAAAATAATTGACAAACTATACCAATCAGATGTTCAATGGAATCCGGGGATTGCATATAATAACCGTGTAACAGGAACCCGCCTGACATTCCAAACGGAGGTGGCACGGATGAACATCGCAATCCCGATGAATACCAAAGACGCCCTGGAAGCAGGGAGAATCCAGGTCAAAGGAAAAGCCTCAGGAGGAAACAAATGGAAAACCATCTGGCTGAGAATATCCGCAGCTATCGGAAAAACCTGGGTTTCACTCAGGAACAGCTTGCCGAGCGGCTCGGCGTCACGCTGGCAGCGGTATCCAAATGGGAACGGGGAAGTTCCGAGCCGGACCTTGCGTACATCATGGACCTCGCCGAGATCTTCCATGTATCCGTGGATGCACTGATCGGCTTCTCCATGCACAGCACCGACGCGGACACGGAAGCGGATCGGATTGAGGGGCTGCTCGTCACCGTGTCCGCCAGGCAGCTCATCGGGGAATATGAAACCGCGCTGAAAAAATTTCCCAATCATTTCCGGATTGTGCTGGGTGCCGGAATGACCTTTGCCCAGATTGGCATCGTGTACCGGCAGGAAGCGGAAGTGAAAAGGGCCCTGGAACTGCTGAAGCATTCCATTGAGCTGATTTCCCAGAACCGGGACGAGGATTTGGGCGAAACGGAAATCCGCAATATGATTGCCGAGTGCTACGCCTCCCTGAAGGACTACAAAAGGGCCATTGAGGAATACAAGCGAAACAATACCGCCGGCAGCAACAACGCGCGGATCGGTATGCTGTACACCGTGAACGAGGAAAAACCCGAGGAAGGAATCCTGTATACGAAAAAAGCTTTTTTCAGCGACTTCCTGGATATGATTACCGCCATCGGCGGATATATGGCCTACTTTGCCCGCACAGCCCGGTATGCCGAAGGAGTACGCATCGCCGGCTGGAGCCTCCGGTTTGTGGAGAGCATGAAAAAGGATCCGGAGCAAATCAGCTTTCCGGATAAGCTTCTCTCCCTGTTTTACCTGGATCTGGCATTGATGCAGCACGGTCTTGGACAAATCGAAGCTTCGGACGAAAGCCTGCGCAGGGCCGTGGAAACCGCCGCAGCGTTCGACCGGAATCCCGATTATACCCTGGAAAACATGCTTCTCCTGGATCACCTGGAGAAACAGAGTGTATACGACGACACAGGTGCCACCGCCCTGGAAGGGTTGAGCAACACCCTGAAGGTCTGCGGCTCTTCGCTACCGGAGGAATTCCTGGAAAAAGCCGAACAGGCTATTGAAGCAGCCCGGCAGTAAGCGAAGTTTTTTCCTTGTTCCGATTCGTAAGCCATGATAAAATATAAAAAAACCGGGGAATGGCAGGCGCGGCGGAAACCGTCAGAAGGCAGTTTTCACCCCCGTGCCGTTCCCGAATCTTTATGGAGGACAATATGATCCGGAAGATTGCGGTGGTCAGCCTGTCAAGCGGCATCATCGGGGAGGAATTTGTCCAGTTTGAGGTGGAAATCGGCCTGCGCAGGCTGCAGGAATTCGGCCTGCAGGTGCAGTTTATGCCCAATGCCCGGAAAGGGCTGAAGTATCTTGCGGAGCACCCGGAAAAAAGGGCGGAAGACCTTCTGCAGGCCTTCCGCGATCCCTCTGTGGATATGATTCTGTGTGCCATCGGCGGAGACGATACCTATCGCCTGCTGCCGTACCTGTTTGATCACGATGAACTGGCTCACGCGGTAACCGGAAAAGTCTTCCTGGGTTTTTCGGATACTACCGTCAACCATCTGATGCTGCACAAACTGGGACTCCCCACCTTTTACGGGCAGGCATTTTTGCCGGATATCTGCGAAATCGGTCCGGAAATGCATCCGTACACCCGGCAGTATTTTTTGGAGCTGATCACCACCGGAGGCATCCGGGAAATCACGCCCAGCCCGCTCTGGTACGAGGAACGGCTTTCGTTTAAGCCGGATCAGGTGGGCACCCGGACGCCCTCCCACCCCAACCAGGGGTTTGAGCTGCTGCAGGGCAGCCCGGTCTTTTCGGGAAAAATCCTCGGCGGCTGCATTGACTCCATGCTGGATATGTTTGACGGAGCCCGTTATGCGGACATGCCGGTTCTGTGCAAAAAATACCATCTGTTCCCGGATGCCCGGGACTGGAAGGGACGGATTCTGCTGCTGGAATCCAGCGAGGAAAAGCCATCCCCCGAAACCTACCGGAAGGCCCTGGAAATCCTGAAGCAGACAGGCGTGTTCGATTCCGTGTCCGGGGTTCTGGCCGGAAAGCCGATGGACGAAACCTATGCGGATGAATACAGGCAGCTGCTGGTGGAAGTCATCGGCAATCCCGCGCTTCCCATTGTGTTCAACCTGAACGTCGGTCACGCCATGCCCCGCTGCATCATTCCCTTTGGCATCAGCGCCCGGGTGGATGCAGACCGGCAGATCATCCGCTTCGGGGAAGAAAAGGAAGAAGCGCAGTAACAGAGACCGCAGGCTTTCATGTCTCCTCTGCCCGCCGGGATGTCAGTTCTTTTTTCCGATTTTTTCATAAAGCGTGAAAACCTTCGGATACACGCCGACCACCACAAAAATGATCACGGCATAGCGGGTCATGCGAACCAGCAGCGCCCCCATGGTGCCGCCGGAAAGGAATTCATTGCTGAAAGGCAGCTTCAGCACAGTGTTCAGCAGGAAATAAATCGCAAATGCGCCCGCCACCCGCAGGATCATCGCCCAGATATTCCGGGTTTCCCTGAACTGAACGAACTTTTCTTCAAAGTAAACGCCGGCGATCAGGCCGATCAGCAGGCCCAGGGAAGTGTAGTAATCCTCCGTCCGCACAAAGAACAGTCCGGGCAGCGCGGTAGCCAGCAGGATCAGGTGCCGGACCTGTTCATTCTTCACTTTCTTTTCCAGCAGAAGAACGATTCCGGCGCCCACAAGGCCCAGCGCCCATCCGGCCAGGATATCCGTCGGATAGTGCATGCCGGTAATGGCCCGGCTGATGCCTACCAGGAGCACGATAATGCAGGCCGTGATCCACAGCCACCTTTTTTTCACTTCATTTGCCAGGGGAATCAGCAGCGCCGAAGCGGAAGCGCTGTGCATGCTGGGGAAGGAATATCCGTGAGCCGCGACATCGTCCAGCGACGCGCTGTTTCCGACATCCGCAACGCCCTTCACCCGGTCCGGATGTTCCATATAGGGCCGGTGCCGCATGACGGCGGACTTGAGCATCGGCAGCCAGCAGTTCAGCGCTGCAACCGTCACAGCCGCACGCTTCCCGATTTCCTTTTTCCAGCAGAAATAAAGGATCAGAACCAGCAGCATCATGCCGATTTCCCCGCCGATAAAGCTCAGAACCTTTCCGATCGTATTGTTCAGGCTTCCCAGGGTGTTCTGAATCCATTCAATAAATCCGACTTCCCATTCCATAACCTGCTCATCTCCAAATCATTTATTGACGGTCGTTTCTGCTTTGCCTATTGTAACATTATTCCGGGAAGGGTTACAAGCGCAATTTTGCCGAAAAAGAGGGCGCCCGGCATTCGCCGGGCGCCCCCCTTTTTCAGGATTCGTCCGGGCCCTCCTGCCCGCCTCGCGGTTTTCAGGCCGTCTTGTCCCAGAACTCATCAACGATAATATCTGCCTCCAGCGTCATATACTGAAACCGATCCTCCAGCTCGTCCATGACCGCTTCCCTGCTCATTCCGTTCTTCCTGCACCTGCGGATGAATTCGGTAACATTCTGAACAGGATCCATATGCTTTCCGGCATACCCCTTAAGTCCTTCCATCATGCTGATCGTCATCATTCATCCCTCCTCATCTGCTGAAACTCTTCTCCCGCAGGGAACCGGATTTCCCTGCAAAAGTTGATACGTTCCGGCAGCGAAGATGGAAGCAGCGAAGAAAGATTTTTGATTTTTTGACTTTGGGCCCCGGAAAACTCCCCGTCATCCGGGTTCATCCGGTGGATTACGGCATTTCAGCTGTCACGGCGAAGGCGCCGGATTGTAATAGAAAATTCCCTCCGGGGTTTTCCCCGCGGCCTCTTCTCCCAGCATGGCCAGCATTTCCTCCGGGTTCACGTCCTCATACCGGTCGGGGTTCGCGGTCCGGGCAATCAGCAGCGCGGCCGCCAGCCTGAACGTAGGGGCTTCCAGCAGTTCTTCCGAAAGCAGCAGCACCCGCCCGTTCCGAACCGCGTCAATCCCGTTCCATCCGTCCCGGCCCAGCAGCCCCGCCAGAACGCTTCGGGCGGCGTCCGGCGAAAGGACGCCGGTTCCCAGCACGCTCCTTTTCACCACTTTCACAATCACGCCCGGATTCTTGCGCCCGATCCAGCCGTCATCCACCCGCAGGTTTTCTTCCAGCAGCCGGGCGGAAACATCGTAGGCGCCGGCCTCCAGAATCAGGCTGTGCTCCGGCGAGGTTTTGAATACGGTCCGGTGATCCTCCGCGGTTTCCCAGTAAACATTCTGCCGCTGGCATTCAAAAAGGGCTCCCGTCCGTTCCCGCAGCAGTACGGAGAAATAGGTTGCCGCGGAATCCGCCTGTTCCGCCTCCTCCGAAGTACCCTTCTGCTCTGCCTCTTCGGCAGCCGTCACCCGGGTGGCGGTCTTTTCCGCCTCGTCATTGATTTTGGCCGCCTGCTGTTCCGCTTCCTCCCCGGATCCGGAAAAGCCGCTTCCCTCCCCGCTTTCATGCACGGTTTGCTCTGCCCCGGGCAGGATTTCTGCGGGCCGGTTTTCGTCATATTCCTTTCGGGAGGCCTGCGGATTCTCCCGGGTCCGGTTTCCGGAATCCCCTTCGGTTTCCTCCGCGGTCCGGTCTCCGTCCTCCGTTCCGGCTTCCTCCGTCCGCTGCCCGGTCCTTTCCGGCACTGCCGGCCGGTCCGGGCCGGTTCTCACGCGGCAGCCGGATAAACCCGCGCAGAGCATCAGCAGCAAAACCACCCGTAACGTTCTTTTCATTCCGCCAAACCCATCCAATACTTCAGATAAAAGCGCTGTCTCCGGTTTGCTGCCTTCCACATCGCGCTTTCGGTATCTTTCAGCAGCGCCAGCGCCTCCCGGCGCTGTTCCTCCGTAATCCCGTGATTGCTGTAAACCGCTTCCTCGCAGTCCGCCGCGCAGCGGGCAAACCGTTCCGGATAGTTTTCCGGAAGCCCTGCCGGCAGCCGCTCCGTCCAGTCCCGGTAAAGCAGGTTTCCGGCGCCCTGTTTCATGGCTTCCAGCCACAGGATCACCTGCCGGAAAATGGCCTGCACCGCCGTCCCGGCATTGTCCGATTCAAAGGCTTTCCGTGCCTCCCGGGCCTTTCGTTTCCGGGCGTTCAGCCACATGAACGGCGCAAAAGGCAGAATCGCCGCCGCCGCGGTCAGCAGCAGGAGAAGAATGATTTTCAGCCACCGGACCGAATGGGGCATGGCGATCTTTTCCTCTTCCACCGTCACCAGGCGGAATTCCAGAGCGGTTTCCGCGTTCTCTTCGCCGTTTTCCAGGGACCGGGGATGAATATGCCGGGTTTCCGTTTCGCCCTCCGGCGCTTCCCGCAGGATCCCCGTAATCTCCTCCGTGATCCGGGACAGCCGGTCCCTGGCCTTTTCCGACGCTGCCTCCGTGGCAGCATCCGTTCCGGGAAAAAGCAGCGCGGTCAGGGTCGTCAGCAGCAAAAGGAGCGTGCAGAACGCCGTAAGGGCCTTCCGGTCCGCCGGCCGGATCAGCATCCGCGCCGCCAGCAGTCCGTACAGGGGAATAAGGATCCAGGCAGGAAAAGCCAGGCCGAAATACACCTGCCCCAGGGTGCAGGCCGCCAGGATCCCCAGGGCCGGCAGCGGGCCGCGGGAAATCGCCGCCCATACCGCCAGCAGCATTCCCATACAGCACAGCAGGCAAACCGCCGGAAAAAGATCCGGATTCTCCGGCACGCTGAAATACCGGTAGGAATAGGCGTTCACCGCTTCGCTCGCCGCAAAGAGCCGGTTGCACAGTTCCTGAAAGCCCTGCCTCGCCGCCGGAACCAGCGCCAGCAGCAGCGCGCATAGCAGAATTCCCGCTGCCGACAACACCGCCGGAAGGTTCACGGGCCTCTTTTCACGCCGTCCAGCCGAAAAAGGAATCTCTTCCGTTTCAGCAATGGGTTCCGTTTCCGGAGTCCCCATGCGGATCAGCAGTTCATCCTTTTTTGCGGACAGCTTCCAGTGAATCCGCTGCACCGGGTCTCCCGGCACCCAGGGACGAATGTCCCCCGGCTCCTCCGTCTCGGTCCGCAGGAACCCCCGCACGGTCGCCGCTTTCCGGGGCTCCGGTCCTCCCGTTTCCTTCCGCGGAAGAAGCACGGACCGCAGCGGCGGTATGAAAGGAAAAAGGACAGCACAAAGCAGGACAACCCTCGTTCCGGTGTTGTTCTCAAAAAAGTACAGCCCGATGCTCAGCAGCAGCCAGGCCCCGTAAACGATCCGGCTTTTTTTCATAGCTTTCTGTGTCCGGAAAAGAGGGCCCTGCGATCCGGATTCTCCGTCTTTTTCAGCAGTTCCTCCAGAACCTGCCCGACGGAAGTTTCTTTGGCGTTTTCCTTCAGCAGCACCCGGTGGGCGCATACGTCCGCGAAAACCTCCTGCACATCGCCGCCGGTCACATAATCCCGGCCTTCCAGGAACGCCCGAGCTTTCGCCATCCGGTCCAGGAACAGCGCGCCCCGGGGACTGATTCCCACTTCCAGCGCCTCGTGCTTCCGGGAAGCCAGTGTCAGCCGGGTAATATAATCCAGCACCGGCTCCCGGGACGTCACCGTGCGAACGCCGAGCTGCAGGCCGCAAAGCTCCTCCCTGGTCAGCACCTGCTTCACCGTATCAATGGGATTAGCCCCCTGCCGGTCCCGGAGCATCGCCATCTGTGCCTCATAGTCGGGATAGCCCAGGGAAAGCCGCACCAGGAAGCGGTCCATCTGCGCGTAGGGAAGCATCTGTGTTCCCGCCGTCCCGACGCTGTTCTCCGTAGCAATCACCAGGAAGGGGGATTCCAGGGGATAGGTTTTCCCGTCCACGGTCACCTGTCTTTCCTCCATGGCTTCCAGCAGCGCGGACTGGGTTTTGCTGGACGCCCGGTTGATTTCGTCCCCCAGCAGCAGGTTCACGCCCTTCAGCAGTCCGGGCCGGTAAACAAATTCCCCGCTGTTTTTATCCACCATGGAAAACCCGGTCAGGTCCGAAGGAAGAACGTCCGGTGTAAACTGAACCCGCCGGAAGGAAAGCCCCACCGCCCGCGTCAGCGCCACTGCCAGCGTGGTTTTTCCGACCCCCGGCACATCATCCAGCAGAATATGTCCCTCCGCCAACAGGGCCGTCAGGATTTTCCGGATAACCTCCCGTTTTCCCGCAATCACCTTTTCTGTTTCCTGCAATATCTTTTCAAGCTCAGGCCGCATCTGAACAAACCCCTCTGAAAAAGTTTCCCGTAAACCGCCGCTTATTTTACGGCAATCCGGTCCTGAACTTCCGCGTAGTCTTCGCCGATCCGGTTTTCAAGCACCTCGGCAATGTACATCCAGATCACGTCCCGCACCACCGCCGTGGTAATGGTGCTCTTTTCGTTTTCCTCCGCCGCGGCTTTCATCATATAGGAGGAATCCATGCCATTGAAGTTGGCGTTGCTGGTAATCACCGCGTAAACCGCTTCCGGATCAAAGGGCTTTCCGTTCACGTCCTCCACCGCCACGCGGCCCAGGGAAGCCGCCCGGTACCAGTTTCCGCTGTCGCCGTAGGCTTCGCCTTTGTCGTATTCCTTTGCGGTATCCACCGTGTAGCGAAGTCCGGAAACCTGCATGAAGGAAGCGCAGGCGTCGACGGTGGCTTCCGTACAGGGCAGACCCTGGGAAGCCGCTTCCAGCGTCTCCAGCAGCTGGGCGCCGGTCATGTAAACCACCGCAACCTTGTTGGGGTAAGGCAGCACTTCCGCCAGCTGCTCCGCGCCGAACTTGCCTTCCGCCACGTCCGCCCGAAGGTTTCCGCCGTTCCAGAGGGCAACGATATGCTCCGCGTCCGCCGCAATTTCCGTGTTGCCCGCGGTTACGTCGTCCTCTTCAAAAAAGCCGTTGATTTTGCCGGAAACGGCAAACCAGCGCAGCGCGTCCGTCCACAGGTCGCCCAGGTTGGTTTCGCCCTTCCGGGCCGCGTTTTCCGCACCGTACAGCACGTGGTCCGAATAAGCTTCCAGGGACTCGTCCAGTTCAATCACATTGCCGTGGGCGTCGGTAAAGGTGGTGGCGGAAGCTCCGGCCGCCAGGCCCAGCAGCAGGCACAGCGCCAGCATCAGGCCGATCGTTTTGCGAATCGTTTTCATCAGGGAATCCTCCTTATTTTCTTTGCAGATTTCAGTATTCCGGAAAAAAACAAAAAGGTGCGGTCATCCTCTTGGGAGGATCATCGGCACCTTGAACAATACCGGAATCTGATGACTCAAAGCATTCCTGCGGTCCGCTGCAGCGGCTGCTGCCGGCTTGTGCCGGCGACAGGCTATTCTATCATGCCCGGACGCGCCCTGTCAATGGCGATCCCTCAGGAAAAGGGGGCGCTGATCCTGCGCGATACGTATCCGTACCGGTCCTGTTCGATCTTCAGCACAAACCCGAACCGGTCCCGGGCAATGCACATCCAGAAGTCCTGCTCCGGATAAACCTCCTGCAGCTCCGGATCAAAGAAGTGCCGGCCGCCCCCGAACCGGAGCGCGGAAAGCTTCCGGTCAATTTCCGGCATTTCGCCGGCCGTCAGCAGGCTTTTCAGATATTCGGCGCACAGCTCGTCCTCCTCCGCGGGGGCCAGGCCTTCCTTCCCCATGCAGACCAGGGACACTTTTTGCGGGTTCTGTTTCCGGATATATCCTGCAATCGCGTTCGCGTTCACAAAGCTGCCGGTAATCACCTCGTCCGCGTGCACCGCGTTTACAATCCCCTGGGTTCCGGCGCTGGTGGTATGGATAATCCGTTTTCCGCGGATCGCGGCCCCCTCAATGGAGGAAGGTGAATTGCCCAGGTCGCATCCCGCAATCCTGCGCCCGTGCCGTTCGCCGGCCAGGAGGCATTCCGGGTCCGCCGACCGCCAGGCAAAGGTTTCCTCCTCCGTGCCCACCGGCCGTACCTCCCGGGCGCCCTGCGCATACAGATAGCATTCCATGGAAAAAGCCCGGAAGACGTCAATCACCACGGTCAGTCCCTCCGCCTGCCGGGCGCCTTCGATCAGATGCAGGATTTCAATTTCCATCCGTTTCTTCCTCCCCTTGCTCTTCCCGGATGACGATGCATTCCCCGTCCGGAAGCCCGAAGGCTTCGAAATACCGGTCCTCCAGCGGAATCCACATCTCATGGAACCGCTGCAGGGATGCTTCGGATTCCCTTTTTTCCAGCCGTTTTTCCCGGGTTTCCCGGGACGCGGTCACAAAGATGCGCAGATCCGCGTGACGCCGGATCTCCGGCACGTTGGAATAGCTGCCTTCCAGGATCAGGATCCGGCCTTCCGGCAGCTCCTCCTCCGGCAGCATGCAGTCCTTCCGGCAGTCGTATCTCCGGTACCGCACCGTTTTCCCCTGCTTCCAGGGAGACGCCACTTCCTGCTCCAGGCGGCCGGCATCACAGTTGCCGCCCGGCACCGCCAGCCGTTCCGCGGTTTTCCGGGCGTGGGGCACCACATACTCGTCCGTATGCACCACCGGAGCCTCCAGGACTCCGGCCAGTTTTTCCGCCAGGGTGGTTTTTCCGGAGGCGCAGGGCCCGTCCAGGGTAATCAGCATCCGCTCCTGCCGGATTCCGGCCATTCTCGTGAAAATCTCCATGCAGGGAATCCATCCGGAGGAAATCACCCGGTAGGCGGGAAGATACTTTTCCCGGTAAAGGGCGGAATGGGACGGAAGCCAGTTTTCCTCCCGGATCCGGCCCAGTTCTTCCGGATTGGTCATCCGGTCCCGGAAAAAGTTTTCCCCGGAGGCCGCCAGTTTTTCGCAGAAGCACAGCACATCCTCCCGCGTGAAGGCGCCGGGCACTTCGCCGTATATCATCAGCCCCGCGATCACGGATGCCGGAATGCCCTTTGCCTTCGCGCTGCGCAGGTTCAGCCGGCAATAGGCCGGGCTGAGCTTTTCCGTCAGGGGTTCCCGGTCCTCCGCCGGAATCTGCTCCATTTCCCGTTCAATGTTCTGCGTAACGGTTTCCCGGGCGGAAAGCAGGTGGCCCGGCCCCAGCATGGCCTGAAACACGTGCTTGACAAGATCCTCCTGCCCCATGTCGGGACGGAGGCTTATCTGCCGGCGCAGTTCCCGGAGAATTTCCTGTTCAAAGCTTTGCCGTTTCATCTGTTTGCCCTCTGTCCTCCGGCCGGTTTGTTCAGGGACAGACCGGCCCGCTCCATCACCAGCACCAGCACAGGAATCAGAATCAGGTGCAGAATAATCCCGGGAATGGCGTTGGTAACCGCCCCGGCAATGAAAAGCGCCCAGCTGAAGCTGCTTCCGGACAGGCCCGCCAGGACCAGCCGGGCAATTCCCCATACGACGCGTCCGGCAATCATGGAAAGGACCAGGGCCAGCCAAAGGGTCCATTTTTTCCGGGGAAGCACCCGGTACAGCACGCCGGCCATGCCGCCGTAAACCGCCAGCTCAAAAGCCATGGCCGCCGCCCCCGGGAACATGGCAGGCATGCCGAAAATCACGGACCGCAGCAGCGGGGCGATAAAACCCACCGCGATGCCCCAGGGCCATCCGCACATAAAGCCGCACAGCAGGGCCGGAATATGCATGGGGCAAAGCATATTGCCGATTTCAGGAATCTGGCCCGTAACAAAGGGAAGCACCATGGCAATCGCCAGATAAAGGGCCGCATAGGTCATTTTACGGATCTGAAGCGGACTCATGGTCAGCACTCCTCCCCTGCCAGCTGCCGGATATGCTGCATCGCGTCCTCCAGGATGGCGGCCGACCCAGCAGTGACCCCGGCAATATAGGTGCTGCACAGGTTCATGGGAATCAGCACCCGATACCCGGAGCTGGACGCCACGGCATTGGCCATGGCGGGCGATATTTCCCCCATCATGGCATCCGCGGTGGCAATCCCGAAAGGCCCCACGATAATCTTCGCCGTACGGCAGGCAACAATCACCGCGTTCTCCCCCGTGGCCAGATGATCCGCGCAGCCGCTGTTCATCATGTTCTGGGTGGCGATGCTGTTGGTGCCCACCGCCGTAATCTCCGCCTCCGGACAGATTTTTCGGATATTCTCCAGCAGTTTGCGGCCCAGCCGGCCCCCCTGCCCGTCAATGACCAGAATTTTCATAAACCGCCTCCGGATTTTGATTTGGGTCTCCGCCCGTTTACCGCCAGTAACGGTCCGTCTGCCGGATTTCCCTTCCGCAGTACGGGCAGTCAGCGTACCAGGTCCGGTAATGCCATTTTTCCTCGCACTCCCGGTCTTCCCGTCCCGCGGCGCGGAAGCTCTTTCCGCAGTCGGAGCAATAAAACAAAACGATTCCGTTTTTCCCGCTGCCGGTCTCTCCCAGCCCCGGATATCCGCTCATCATCCGGATGATCTGTTCCGCCTCGTCCAGCGTCAGGGTCAGGGTTTCCCCGCCCCGTGAACGGGCCTCATGGGTCCGCCGGATCAGTTCGCTGATCATTTCCTGGTTGGTCATGCTTTCCCTCCGCATTTCGTGTTTTGATTCCGCCGGCCGTTTCTTTCCGGATTCCGGTTTAATCATAACGGCGAAAGCCGAAAAAATCAATTTGCATTTTCTGTTTTTCCAATGGGTTCCTCCCCGTTCCTGCACGGCCGTCCGAAGCAGAAAACGCTTGACAGCCGGTTTGAATCAATGGTATCATTTCCCCGGCATAACATTATCGATAATGTTGATCATCTTTTCTTTTCGAGAAGGAGGGTTTCCTGTGAAAAAAGCCACCATGATCCTGGATCGGGATTTTTCCATCGGCCGGATCGATCCCCGCATTTACGGTTCCTTCATTGAGCATCTGGGCCGCGCCGTCTACGGCGGCATTTATGAGCCGGGCCATCCCACGGCGGATAAGAACGGTTTCCGCCGGGATGTCATCGAAATGGTCCGGAAGCTGGGCATCCCGGTGATCCGGTATCCCGGCGGCAACTTCGTTTCCGGTTTCAACTGGGAGGATTCCGTCGGCCCGCGGGATCAGCGGCCGAAGCGGCTGGATCTGGCCTGGTCCACCACGGAAACCAACGAGGTCGGCCTGCATGAATTCTGCGACTGGGCGAAAAAAGCCGGATCCGAGGTCATGTATGCCGTGAACCTGGGCACCCGCGGCCCGGACGCCGCCCGGAACGTGGTGGAGTACGCCAACCACAAAAGCGGCAGCTACTGGTCCGATCTGCGGATCAAAAACGGCGCGAAGGACCCCCTGAACATCCGGCTCTGGTGCCTGGGCAACGAAATGGACGGTCCCTGGCAGATCGGCCATAAAACCGCCTATGAATACGGCCGCGTGGCCAACGAGGCCGCCAAGGTCATGAAATGGGTCGATCCCTCCATTGAACTGGTGGCCTGCGGCAGCGCCGCCCATGATATGCCCACCTACGGCGAATGGGAATACACCATGCTCAGCGAGTGCTACGACAACGTGGATTATGTTTCCCTGCACCGCTATTACGGCAACCCCACCAACGATACGGCCGGTTTCCTGGCTCGCAGCATGGACCTGAACGACTTTATCCGCGAGGTGGTGGCCATCTGCGACGCCGTGGGCGGCCGCAGGCACGCGAAAAAGAAGCTGAACCTGTCCTTTGACGAATGGAACGTCTGGTATCATTCCAACCAGCAGGACCGGGAGGTCTGGAAGGCGGACAAATGGGGCCGGGCCCTTCCGCTGCTGGAGGATGTCTATAACTTTGAGGACGCCCTGCTGGCCGGCGCGATCCTCATCACCTTCCTGAAAAATGCGGACCGGGTCAAGGTGGCCTGCCTGGCGCAGCTGGTGAACGTCATCGCGCCCATTATGACCCGCAACGGCGGCGGCGTCTGGGCCCAGACCATCTTCTGGCCCATGATGCACGCGTCAAAATACGGCCGGGGCACCGCCCTGCGGCCGATCCTGTCCTCCCCGGTCTATGACTGCCAGGATTACGAAAAAGTCCCGCTGGTGGACGCCGCGGCCACCCTCGGGGATGACGGCAGCGTAACCATTTTTGCCATCAACCGGGACCTGAAGGACGATATCACCCTGGATTGTGATCTGCGGGCCTTCGGAAACCTGGTTTCCGAAGAGCACCTGGTGCTGCATCATGACGACGTGAAAGCGGTCAACACTGAGGAAAACCCGGAGGAAGTCGTTCCGGTCAAAGGCCGCAAGGCAAAGCTGGACGGCGGCCGCATGACTGTGAAGCTCACCGCCCTCTCCTGGAACGTAATCCGCCTGGTTCCCGAAAAGAAGGCCTGACCCCTCGGGCCCGTTCCGGGTTCCAGCCCCCGAAACAAAACCGCTCCGGCGCAGTTCCGCCGGGCGGTTTTGTTTTTCCCGTCAGTGGGTCCGTTTGTCGGATGAAACCAGATAAACGGTGTATTCATGGTCCAGCTCATATCCCAGCTTTTCCGCCAGGCGGACGGAATTCATGTTCTGGGCGTCCCAGCTGGGATACAGTCCCTCATCCAGGCACCGGAGAATCAGCGCCGCGCAGGCCGCGGCCGCCAGGTGCTTCCGCCGCTCGGTTTCAACCGTGTCCACTTCAATTTCAATGCCTTCCCGGTAGCGGGTATAGGAGGACGCCCCGGAAGCGATCCGGCCGTCCTTCAGGATCACCATGCCCCTTCCCAGCTCCAGGTATCTTTCCCGGCTGCCGAAGACGGCAACAAAGTCCCGCGTCACCGGATCCTGCAGGCACAGGTCGTAAATCTCCGCGTCAATCGGCCGCAGCTCGTATCCTTCCGGCAGCCGGTCGATTTCCTGCCGCAGGCGTTCCCGGTCAAACCTGGTATCCTTCCGGATGGCGTACCGGGTCGCCTTTTCCGCATCGGGATAGCAGCTTTCCAGCAAGGAAGCCCATTCTTCGCTGCCGGGAACAAGGATTGCAAAGCCTTCCGGCTTGTTTTCCGCCAGTTTCCGGTCGGGTTCCCCGGCAAAAAATCCGAAGCAACCGACGAAAGCAAGCGCGGACCGCGGGTTTTCCGGATCCGTCACATAAATACTGCCCATCACCTTCTGCAGGCAGGACCAGATCAGGGTTTCCTCCCATCCTTCAAAAAGGCCCTGAACCTTTGATGTGTCCTCCAGGATGCAGACCAAAGCCATCCGCTCCTTTTCTCTTTTTTTCCCGGAGACAAAAAGCCTCCGCCGGCGGGTCAGGGTTTCAGCCGGCGGAGATCCCAGGAACTGGTGTTGTAAACCGGAATTCCCTGCGCCATGGCATAGCGGACGGTATAGGCGGTTCCGCCGGTCATCCGGTGGCAGTAGCAGATGCAGAAGGCGGATTCGTCCACCAGCTTGCGGTCCCGGAGCAGAAAGGCGCCTTTCTGTTCCCCCGGACAGGCGCAGACAACCTTGTCGCTCCTCCGGAGGATTTCATCCTGCCGCCGGACCGCTTCCTCCGGCCAGTCCGCCCGGTATTCCGGATAGGGAATCACGGAGATGATTTTGATTCTTTTCTGCAGCTCATCCCGCACATGAAGCATATACTCCGCCGCCAGCATATCAAACCCCCGGGCGCCGCCCACGCCGAAGTAAACCACTCCGTCGGCAATCAGGGGCATAACGCAGTAGCGAAGGCGCGTCCGCACCTTTGGCTCTTCCCAGGGTTCCAGGTCCCGGTGACCTGTAAAGCAGCAGGTTTTGCTGCGGGTTTCCGTTCTTTCCATGCTTTTTTCCGGTCCTTTTCCGCGGTGTACTGTGCTCCGGGGTACAGCATACCGCAGGATCCGTTTCGGGAAAAGCGAACAAAAGAATTTTTTATGCGATTTCCTTTTTCATTTTCCCGCTGGCCAGGAAGAAGGTGATGTACAGCGCCGCGGCAAACACGATGCCCACGGGATACGCGATGGCGGAGGACAGCCGGAAGCCTTCTTCCGCCATCAGGATGTAGGTCATGCTCACCGCGGACATAAACGCGGCCGGCAGCGCCGTCAGCGTCCGCGCGTACGTAAGCTTTCCCTGCCGGGCCAGGTACGCCGAAGAAACCCACAGGGCAATCATGGCCAGCGTTTGGTTGGACCAGGAGAAGTAGCGCCAGATGGTCTGGAATCCGTTGCTGTTGCTGATCGCGTACCAGGTAATCAGTCCACCGACAGCCAGCAGGGGAATGGTGATCAGCAGCCGGTTGCGAATGGATTTCTGTTCCAGGTGGAAGGTCTCCGCCAGGATCAGTCGGGCGCTGCGGAAGGCGGTGTCCCCGGAGGTAATGGGGCAGACAATGACGCCCACCACGGCCAGGATGCCGCCCACCGTGCCCAGCACGCCCTGGGAAATCTCATACACCACGTTGGAGGGACCGGACTTCAGCGCGTCATTCAGCACCTGGGAGGCACCGTAGAAAGCAACGCCGGCAGCCGCCCAAACCAGGGCGATCACCGATTCGCAGATCATCGCGCCGTAGAAAATGGAACGTCCCTGTTTTTCGGAGGTAATGCATTTTGCAACCATCGGCGACTGGGTGGCATGGAAGCCGGAGATGGCGCCGCAGGCCACGGTAATGAACATGTAGGGCCAGACGGGCGTTCCTTCGGGATGCAGGTTCTGCAGCGAAATCTCCGGAATTGCAAACTTTCCGCCGGAGAAGAGAATGCCCCCGATAACCGCGGCGGCCATGGTCACCAGCAGCACCCCGAAAATGGGATACAGTTTGCCGATCACCTTGTCAATGGGCAGGAGGGTGGCCAGCAGGTAATAAACCAGAATCACCACCGCCCAGAAGGTGCCGTTCATCCAGTCGGGCGTCAGCCGGTCCAGCAGCCCCGCCGGGCTTGTAACGAACACAACGCCGCACAGCACCAGCAGCACCACCGAGAAGATCCGCATTCCCCATTTGGCGACTTTGCCCAGGTAGGTTCCGGACAGCTCCGCAATGGAAGCGCCCCGGTGGCGGCTGGAAATCATGCCACACATATAGTCGTGCACCGCGCCTCCGAGGATCGCGCCGAACACGATCCACAGGAACACCACCGGGCCGAACACCGCGCCCATCAGGGGCCCGAAGATCGGGCCGGTGCCGGCGATATTCAGCAGCTGCACCAGGAAAGCCTTCCAGGGCTTCATGGGCACGCAGTCCACGCCGTCGTTAAACTCAACGGCCGGCGTTTTCCGGCCGTCCGGGCCGAACGCCTTCTCCGCCACCCGGCCGTAAACCAGGTAGCCCACCAGCAGAACTGCCAGCGAAATCAACAGTGAAATCATCTCATTGCCTTCTTTCGGAATCCGGGGAAACCCCGCGGTTTTTTAGTTTTATACCTTGTCCTCTGGCATTGTACCATAGTTTTCCAGGAATCGGAATCCCCCGGAGCATGTTTTTTGTTCAGGAACCGTTTCCTTCGGGCGTTTTTCTCCAGATTCCCCGGAAAATTTCCCGTTTTTCTCCCTGGTATTCCCCGGTTCCCTCAAATTCCGGCACAAATCCGCATTTCAGCAGCACCCGCCGGGAAGCCGCGTTTTCCCGCAGGCAGATGCCGTAGATTTCGCCGGTGCCGGCCTCCTCCGCCGCCCGGGGCAGAAACGCCCGCACCGCCTCGGTGGCATAGCCCTTTCCGGTATGTTTTTCGGCAATGTGATAGCCGATTTCCCATTTTCCTTCGGAAATCGGAACCAGCTGGACATATCCGATGTTTTCCCCGCCCTGCCGCGTCAGCACCGCCCAGGCCAGCGGGCCTTCCCGGCCGCCGTAGCGCGAGATCAGGAACGCGAGGGTTTCCCGGGCTTCCCCAACGGTTTCGAAAACCTCGTCCGGTACAAATCTACGGTTGTCCCGGTCCAGGGAGTTCAGGTGCACGTCCCGGGCCATCTCCTCGGTAAATTCCCGGATGATCAGCCGCTCCGTTTCAATTCTCATGGTTTTTTTCCGCCTCAATCCGCCGGTCCGCCTGGGCCTGCATGGATTCCGGCGGCATTTCCATCATTTCAATCTCCGTACCGTCCGGGTCATGGGTCCAGAACATCAGGCACCGGGAGTTTCCCCTTTTGATACCGGTATCCAGCGGTCCCCCCGCCTTCTCCACCGCGTCGTAGGACCGCCGGATGTCCTTTGTCATCAGGCAGAGGTGGCACACGCCGATCACGTCCGGCCCGGAAAGGTTTTCCCGGGTGCCGTCGGAAAACAGTTCCAGATACTGTCCCGGCGCCAGGAACAGGTAAACCGTTCCCAGGGATCCGTCCTCCCGGTACATGCGAAAGGCTTCCCGCAGCCCCAGCACCGTTGTGTAGTACGCAAGGCTCTTTTCAATGTCCCGGGTGCGGATGGCCGCGTGGCTCAGTCCCCCCACGGTCCGGAATGCCTCTTCGTTCATGGTTCGTCTCCCTTCTCCCGGTCCGCTCCGGACGTTTCATATCCGGCTTGCTCCAGCACGCTCATTGCCTGCTCAAAGTTTTCCCCGCGAACCAGTATGTAATCCGTGTTATAGGTGGATACGGCAAAAATGCCGATGGCGTTTTCCGCCAGGACCCCGGAAATGCCCGACAGGATCCCCGTCAGGGAAAAGTCGAGGCTGCCCTCCACCCGGAAGCAGCGCCAGCCGTCCTCCCGGGCGGTAACCCGCTCCGGCACATGTGCGGTTTCGCAAACCAGCGAAATTTCCTCCTCCGTCCTGCCGATAAAGAAAAATCCCTGCTCCGTGGGAAGATCCGCCACGGAAAGCACCTTGCATATGCTCAGCCGGAAGGGCAGCCTCCTCAGCTTCGGTTTCCTTCCCGGATCCAGGCATTGCATACGCCCCGCCCCTTTCCTTTTTTGGATTCATTATCGCCGTTTCCCGTTTTGGCGTCAAGGCTTTCCGTCCCTTCCGCCCCCGTTTTCCCTCTTTTTCGGTCCCGCGGATTCTGCTATAATCGGTCTGCGGATCCGGACGCCCTTCCCGGGGGATCCTTTCCGCCCGGCATCCGCCGGAAAAAAAGCAATTCAGGAGGTGCGGCGTGAACAGCACAGCGGATTGGCGGCACGGCTCCCTTTTTCGGCGCCTCCGCGGCGTTTCGGTTGTTTTCCTGGCCTGTCTCCTGCTTCTCGGCGCCGCCCGGGCGGAGGAACCGGACCCCGCCCTGCTGGTGGTG
Source organism: Clostridia bacterium (assembly GCA_017526525.1). Lineage (GTDB taxonomy): Bacteria > Bacillota > Clostridia > Christensenellales > Aristaeellaceae > Aristaeella. The sequence goes on from JAFXRG010000053.1 coordinate 31,949, forward strand.
GATGATTCCATTGAAACCCAGAGCCGGGTGGAGGATCTCATCGACCGCCTGACCCTGCACGAGAAAATCTGCCAGCTCTTTTTTGTGCAGCCGGAGCAGTTCTCCCGGCTGGACCGGGTGACCGCCTTCAGCACAAAGCTCGCCTCCGCCTTCACCCGTTTCCCGGTGGGGGGAATTATCCTCTTCGGCCCGAACATGACGGAAAAAAGCCTGGCCGCCCTGAACGCCGGCATGCAGCAGGCCTCGCTGGAGGCCGTTGGAATCGGCCTGCTGATCGGCGCGGATGAGGAAGGCGGAAGCGTTTCCCGGGTAGCCGGCGCGCTGAAGCTGCCGGAAAAGCAGCCCGCACCCTCCCGGATCGGCACCCCGGAGGAGGCCCGGGAATCCGCCCGGATCATCGGCACCTACCTTGCCCGCTACGGCATCAATGTGGACTTCGCGCCGGTGGCGGACGTCCGTTCGGATGTGGAGCGGAATGAAATTGCCGGCCGTTCCTACGGCAGTGACCCGGAAAACGTGGCCCGCATGGTGGCCGGCTTTACGGAAGCGCTCCATGAATGCGGCGTCGTTCCGGTGCTGAAGCATTTTCCCGGCCACGGCGCCGTTTCCGGCAACACCCATTCCGGCTCCGGCATTTCCGTGAAAACCCTGGAGGACTGGCGCGAAACGGATTTTGTTCCCTTCGCCGCCGGCATCCGTGCCGAGGCGGAAATGGTCATGATTTCCCACCAGACGGCGGTGGCCGTGGATCCGGATTCTCCCGCGTCCCTGTCCCCTGCCGTCATCGGTCTCCTCCGGCAGGAGCTGGGCTTTGAAGGCGTCATTATCACCGATGCGCTCCGCATGAAGGCGGTGCACGAACCCTACGGCTCCGGGGAAGCCTGTGTCCGGGCGCTGGAGGCCGGGGCGGACATGCTCCTCCTGCCCTATAATTTCACCGCCGCCTATGAAAGCGTCCTGAAAGCCGTGCAGGAAGGCCGCCTGTCGGAGGACCGGATCGATGAAAGCCTGCTTCGCATCCTGAATCTCAAGGAGCGCTACGGGCTGCTTCCCTTCTCCCGCTGATTTCCCGCCTCCGGCCGCAGATTTATGGTTGCCCTGTTTATAATAAGACCGCCGAATCAATTCCGTCCGGATTTTGGGAGAAAAACACATGGAAAGAAAGCCCAACGACCGCAAATCTGTCGCGATGATGGTTTCATCCATGCTGATCTTTGGCACAATCGGAATTTTCCGTAAAAATATTCCCCTTTCCTCCGCCTTCCTCGCCTTTTCCCGCGGCATTCTGGGCGGTCTTTTTATCTGGATTTCTTCCCTGCTGAAGCGGAAAAAGGACGGGGTTTCTTCCCGTTCTTCCCTCCGTTCCCTGCCGGGGCTGGCCTTCACGGGTGCCCTGATCGGGTTCAACTGGATCCTGCTTTTTAAAGCCTACCGCTGCACCACCGTAGCCGTCGCCACCCTGTGCTACTATATGCAGCCCACCATTGTCATGCTCCTGTCCCCGGTCATTTTCCGGGAAAGACTGTCGGGCCGGAGCCTGCTCTGCGCCGGGGCCGCCGTCCTCGGCATGGTGCTGGTGTCCGGCGTTTTCGGCGGCGGGGTTCCGGGGGAAAGCGGCGCCCTGGGCCTGCTGCCGGGGCTGGGAGCCGCCGTTCTCTACGCCGGGGTGGTCATTCTCAACAAGTGCCTGCCGGAAACCGATGTATACCGCAGGACAACGGTGCAGCTGTTTTCCGCCGGCCTCGTTATGGTTCCCTACCTCCTGCTGACCGGCGGGTTTTCCGCCGAAGGCTTCACACCGCTTTCGGCCGTCCTGCTGCTGGTCGTCGGCATCGTGCATACGGGCGTCGCCTATTTCCTGTACTTTGGCAGCATCAAAGGCCTGCGTGTGCAGTCCGTTGCCCTGCTGAGTTATATCGATCCGGTTTCCGCGCTGCTGTTCTCCGCCGTTTTCCTCGGAGAGCCCCTGAGCCTGCTGCATCTGCTCGGCGCCGTCCTGATCATCGGTTCGGCGGTCCTCGGGGAGCTGGGCAGCGCCGGATCCCCGCCGAAAAAGCTTTCCCGCGGCGAAACCTGAAACCTGCCTGACCTTTCCCCCGCAAATCGGAAAGAAAAAGGGTGAAAAAGCATATGAAAAGCATACGCGTCCGAATCATCGGCATCATCGTCCTGGTGGTTCTTTTCACCACCGGCCTGCTGTTCGTGGTCAGCTACCAGCGAACCCGGAGCAGCATGACCGTCCAGATGGAAAACAACTACAGCACGGTGGCCGAAAAATACGCCCAGGAGCTGACGGCGTGGATCAGCACCAACGCGACGGTGGTGGATTCACTGGCAGCGGAAATCACGGTCAGCCGGATTTACGAAGAGGATAACGGGGTTTTTCACCGGTTCCTGGCGGAGCGCCGGGGACTGCTGGACCGGACAGGCGTCGTCTATGATTTCTATTTCACCTATCCGGACAACTCCATGGCCTGCGCCTCGGACTTTGTGCCGGACGGCACCGTGGATTACGCCCATGAAAGGGACTGGTTCACGGAGGCCGCCGCCACCGGTGAACTGTTCTATTCCACGCCCTACCGGGATTCGGACTCCGGAAAGCCGATTATCACCATTTCCCGGGGCATTTATGCGGAAAATGTGCTGCAGGGCGTTCTTGCCGCGGACATCTTTGTGGATGTGCTGGTGGATATCATCAGCGAAGCGGACGTGGCGCCGGACAGCTATGCCTTCCTGGTGGACCGGAACCTGGGCATGATCGTCCATCCCAACCAGGCCTACGCCTTCGAGGATACGCCCCGCAATGTGATGGATGTCCGGGACGCGCCGTATGCGGACGTGGTTTCGAAAATCCGCTCCGGCTCCACCGGCACGGTCTACCTGAAGGATTATGACGGCGTCACCCGCGGGGTGGTGGTCTCCCGGATGGCCAATACCGGCTGGTATGTGGGCATCGCCACCAGCCGGGAGGAACTGGTCCAGGATTACGGCTCCATGGCCCGCGGTTTCCTGATTGCCGGCATCTCCGTCCTGGTGCTCGGCAGCATTTTTGCGGTCCTGTTCACGTGGATCCTGGTAAAGGAAACCCGCCCGGAAGAGCTGGCCCGGAAGCTCCGGGAGAAGTTCCGGCGGCCCCAGAACGCCACGCGCCTTCCCGGAAAATTCCGGCGTATTGCCCCGATGGTGCTGATCTTCCTGCTGATGGTCGGCATGGTCCTGTATACCAGCCGGGCCATCACCAACGTGGCCACGGACAACATTCATGAGGTGGGCGAAGACCGGATCTCCGCCGCCGCCGCGGAACTGGAAAACTACCTGGGCACCGCGAAAAGCACCCTCTGGGTCACGGCGGATACCGTGGACCATATGCTCCGCACCGGCGCCTCCGTGGAGGAGATCGCCGCCTACATCATCGAGGAAACCAACCACCAGAAACAGCAGTTCGATATGAACATCACCGGCTTTTACGGCTACGTCCGGGGCGAATATATTGACGGGCTTTCCTGGGTGCCCCCGGAAAACTACGACCCCACCCGCCGGGACTGGTACCGGCAGGCCATTGCCGCGGGCGGCGAGGCCACCCTGATTGCCCCCTATGTGGACGCCCAGACAAACGCCCTGATCATTTCCATCTCCCGCATGCTGTCCGGCGGAACGGACGTGGTTTCCGTGGACGTGATGATGAATCATATCCAGGAGATTGTCTCCTCCCTGCAGATCAAGGGAAAGGGCTACGGTTTCATCGTGGATCGCAGCGGCATGCTGATCGCCCATCGGGACGAGGAAAGGCGCGGCAAATACCTGACGGAGGAAGAGGATAAGCTGGCGCTGTTCGACCAGATCCTGGAAACGGAAAACGGCTACGTCAAGCTCCGGGACGCCCCGGTGCAGAGCACGGCCTTCGTCCGTAAAATCACCGACCAGTGGTATATGGTCATCATGATCGACGACCCCGAGCTCATGGCGGAGGTCTGGGAGCAGCTGGCCATCAACGTGGTCATCTGCTCGGTCATTTTCGGCCTGATCATCATCTTCTTCCTGATCGGCCACCGGACGGAAATCAATTATTCCCTGCGCATCGAAGCCCTCCGGGCGGAGGAGCAGAAGCAGGCTTATGAGGCAAAAGCCCTGAAGCTGGAAAAGGAAGCCGCCGACCAGGCAAACCAGGCAAAAAGCGATTTCCTGGCCAGCATGTCCCATGAAATCCGCACCCCCATCAACGCGGTGCTCGGCATGAACGAAATGATCCTGCGGGAAACCTATGCCCTCCAGGAGGAAAAGGATCCGGAGCGCCTGCGGGAGGCGGTCGCCGGCATCCGTTCCTGCGCTGGGGATATCGGAAACGCCGGAAACAACCTGCTTTCCATCATTAACGACGTGCTGGACTTTTCCAAGATCGAGGCGGGAAAAACAGAGCTTTCCCCGATGGATTACAAGCTCAGCGCCCTCCTGAACGATGCCTGCAGCCTGATCATCTTCCGGGCCCGGAACAAAGGCCTGGAGTTCCGGACGGAGGTGGATCCCGCCATTCCGGACGGGCTTTACGGCGACGTGGTGCACGTGCGCCAGATCCTGACCAATTTACTGACCAACGCGGTGAAATATACGGACCGGGGCAGCGTCCTGCTTACCGTCCGCGCGGAGGAGCCGATCCGGAACGCCGGGGACCCCCTGACCCTGGTGATTTCTGTCCGGGATACCGGCATCGGCATCCGCCAGGAGGATATTGGCCGGCTCTTCGACCGGTTTGAGCGCCTGAACCTGGAGCACAACAGCACCGTGGAGGGCACCGGCCTCGGCCTGGCCATCACCCGGAAGCTGGTTTCCATGATGAACGGAACCATCTCGGTGGAAAGCACCTACGGCGAAGGTTCCGTCTTCACCGTCCGCATTCCCCAGCAGGTGCATTCCTGCGAGCCGGTGGGCTCCTTCAGCTCCAGGTATGAAGCCCGTCCGGCGGAAGAGAAAAAATACCGGGTTTCCTTCCGCGCTCCGGAGGCCCGGCTGCTGATCGTGGATGACACTAAAATGAACCTGACCGTGGCGGTGGGCCTGCTGCGGAAAACGGAGGTCCGGATCGATACGGCTGTCAGCGCCCGGGAAGCCCTGGAAAAGGCGCAGTCCGAGCATTACGACCTGATCCTGATGGACCAGCGCATGCCGGTCATGGACGGATCGGAAGCCCTCCGCCGCCTCCGGAAGCAGCCGGAAGGCGCCAACCGGGAAACCCCGGTCATCTGCATGACGGCGGATGCCGTGCAGGGCGCCCGGGAGCGCTACCTGGCGGAAGGCTTCACCGATTATCTTTCCAAGCCCGTCAACTGCGGCGAGCTGGAGGAAATGCTGAAAAAATACCTGCCGCCGGAAAAACTGCAGCTTGTCAGCGCGGAACCCCCGGCCGCCGAAAAAGCGGACCCTGCCGCCGTTCCGGAAGCCTTTGCCTGGCTTTCCGCCGCCGGCGTGTATCCGGAAACCGGCCTCCGTTACTGCCAGGGCGATGAAGGCCTGTACCGGACGCTGCTGGCCGAATTCCTGCGTTCCGCGGAGGAGAAAAAGGAAAGCCTCCGCGCATACCTGGATGCCGGGGACTGGAAAAACTATACGATTCTCGTGCACTCCCTGAAAAGCTCCGCCCGCACCATCGGCGCGCCGGCGCTTTCGGAGGTTGCTGCCCGGCTGGAAGCCGCCGGAAAGCAGGAGGATGCGGAAACCGTCCGCAGCGGCCACGGCGGCATGATGCGCCTGTATACCGCGCTCACGGACTTCCTGGCTGAAAACCAGTCCCGGATCCATCCGGAGGAAAGCGGCGACGATGAAATCCTGGAGTTCTTCCCGGAATAATCTTTCCCGGGATCACCCGCCGCCGGGCAGCTGTATCCATTCGAACATTTCATACAGCATGCGCTCCCCCGCCGGCATGGACGCCGCCGGGCAGAGATCCAGCTCCGCAGCCCGGTCCAGCACCGAGGAAACGTCCTCCCCCATCATGGAGGCAATCAGCTCCCCGATCTCCGTTTCCCCCTCCGCCATGGTGTACAGCAGGTTGTGCACCGTCCACTGGGCCTTCATAAAGGAAATGGTGCCGAACTTATCCGGATCGTAGTTTTCGTTGGCCGCAATCAGCTCCAGCACCGCTTCCATTTCCGCCTCGTCGGTAATCTGAATGGATTCCTTAATCCGGATTCCGGTCACTTCCCGGCCCCCGGAGGCATAAAAACAGATGTTGAGCTTTCCCGAACGGTCCCTTCCCCATCCCTGGCGGTAAAGGTTGACCGTTCGGGCGTTGTATTTCTCCCGGGCCAGCGCCAGGCGCTCCTCCCGGCCGGCGGGTCCGGCCTCCCCCCGGGCGGCCGCGGCCAGCATCACCAGGGCCAGCACCAGGACGATCCAGGTTCTTCTTTTTTCCCTCATCCGCCTCTCTCCGTTCTTCCCTGTCACAGCTCAATCTCCGCGCAAACCCTTTCGTCCGCGCTGGATCCGCCGGCGTAAACCAGGTATTTTCCGGGTTCCACAACCCGCTTCCCCTCTGTTTCCATATAAATGGCCACATCGCAGGGGTCCACGGTAAACTCCGCCCTCCGGCTTTCCTGCGGCGCCAGGTCCGGAAGCCGTTCAAAGCCGATCAGCCGGCGCAGCGGGTGCACGGTGCCGGAGGGGGAAAGCCGCCGGATATACAGCTGCGCCACCTCGTCGCCGGTGCAGCCGCCGATGTTCCGCACCTCCACGCTGACCCGCAGCCGGTCCCCGTCCTTCTCCGCCCGCAGATCGCTGTAGCTGAATTCCGTGTAGGAAAGGCCGTATCCGAAAGGATACAGCACCGGCTTGTCAAAATACCGGTAGGTCCGGGGGTGGTGAATCAGGTCATAATCCTCCAGCGGCGGAAGATCCGCGTCGCTCCGGTACCAGGTCATGGGCAGCCGCCCCGCGGGGCTGGCCTCCCCGAAAATCGCGGCCGCCAGCCCATTCCCCAGATCCTGGGATCCCGTAACGTTGGTCAGGATGGCCGGCACAAGCTCCTGCAGCTGGTTGATGGCGTAGGGATAGTTGGTGATCAGCACCACGGCGGTGTTCGGATTCGCCCGATAAACTACCTCCGCCAGCTTTTCCTGCAGCGGAATCATCTCAATGGTGCTCCGGTCAATCTCTTCCTTCGCGTTCACCACCGGGTTGCAGCCCAGTGCCACAATCACCTTTTTGCCTTTCCGGGCCAGGGCGGCCGCCCGCTCCGTGCCGGAGGAAACCATCTCCGCGGTCAGCACCGCCGCTTCCTTCTCCGATCCAGCCCAGGCCTCCTCGTAGTTTCCGCCTTCCTTCGTGTTGCTTTCAGGCATCACCCGCCGCAGCGGATCCGTTTTCAGTTTTCCGTCCTCCAGGTAAACGTTCCGGTTGCCGAAACAGTACAGCCGGATTCCGCCGTTTTCGTCCTGCCAGTACTCCGTCAGCTCCACGCAGTTGGCGTTCCGCGGCTCCGGCCTGCGCACCGCGTCCGCGGTGCCGATGGTAAAGCTCTCCATGACGTTCCAGGAAAAAGGCTCTCCGGCGGACAGGCTGATGGTTCCGTCCCCGCCCGCGGTCAGGTATTTCCGGTATTCCGGCGCGTAAAGGAAATTGCTGCCGCATCCCCAGTTGATCTGTTCAAAAACCACCGCGTCCTCCGCCCGCTCGGTCAGCACCAGCTCCGCCGGTCCCGGAGGAACGGGCCTCCGGGGCATGCCGGCCGGCCGGCTGCATCCGATATACCGGTCCCCGATCCGGAAACGGTAGCGGTTCAGGCCGTTGTCAAAGGGAATCTCCCGGTGCATTTTCTTTTCCAGCGCCGCCTTCAGGGTCACCTCGTAAAGGGGCTTCCCGCCGTACCAGTCCCGGTACCAGTGTTCCGCCGCGTGGCCGATCAGCACAATGTCCTCGTCCTTCCGGAAAGGCAGGAAATGGTTCTCGTTCTTCAGCAGCACGTTGGATTCCACGCTCATCTGCAGGGAAATCCGCTTGGCCTCGTCCGTCCCCACGTCCGCCATGTCCAGCTCCGCATAGGGATCCTCCGGATCGAAGGCCCCCTGCCGGATCATTTCCGTCAGGATGCAGGCGATGGATTTGTCCATCTCCGCCTCGGTCAGCAGGCCGCGCTCATAGGCTTCCTTCGCAGCCCGGGTCACCTCCCCCGGATCGTCCAGCATGGCGTCCACGCCGGCCTTCACGGCCTCCGCCAGGGTTTCCGCGTGGGTCTTGAAATACCGGTGAAAGTTCACAGTCTGCAGGAAATCCCCGCCGTCCGTCATGGCGTAGGTAATGCCCCACCGGTCCTTCAGCAGGTCCTGCACCTCGTGATTCAGCATGGCCGGCAGGTGGTTGATCTCGTTGTAGGAGGTCATGACGCCTTCCACGTGCCCCTCCTGGGCGCAGTACCGGTAAGGCTCCAGCTCGTAGTCATACTTGACCTTGTCGCTGACTTCAAAGCTGTCAAAAGCCCGCCGGTATTCCTGGTTGTTGGCGTAAAAATGCTTCAGCACGGCGCCGGTCCGCACCCGGTCCCCGCGTTCCCCGGGGGCCAGCGGCTTTCCGTCATACCGGTGCTCCTCCTGCATGCCCAGGATAAACGCGGAAGCCATTTTCCCCGTCAGGTACGGATCCTCCCCGTATCCTTCCTCGTTCCGGCCCCACCGGGGATCCCGGCACAGGTCCACGGTAGGTCCCAGCCGCCCGTGGCCGCCTTTCCCCACCGCGTTGCCGAAGGCGCGGGATTCCTTTCCGGTCACGTCGCCGGCTTTGCGGATCAGTTCCCGGTCAAAGGTGGCCGCCATGCCGATGGGCTGGGGAAAAGATGTGGTGGGCGTCGGCCCGTAGGCCTCCCACTGTCCGCCCCGGGCCTGCACGCCGTGGGCGCCCTCCCCGCCGCAGGCGGAGGCCGCGATGCCCAGCCGGTCGTTGCGGATCCGCAGCGAAAAGCAGGCGAACTTCTCTTCCAGGGTCATCCGGGAAAGCAGCGCTTCCGCCCGTTCCCGGGCCGGGAGGGCGGGGTTGTAAAGCGGATTGTCCTTTTTCATGGGGCACCTCCTGCTCCTTGGTTTTTTTCTGCGGTTCTTTCATTCCTTGCTGCCCTCCATCATATCACGGTTCGCTCAAAAGCGGAACCGCTTCCCGCAAAGATCCGGAACCTTGATTTGCCCATTCACCCTGTAGTATAATCTGCGTGTCACGAAAGGGGGATCCCGCCATGATTTCAACCAGGGGAAGGTATGCCATCCGCGTCATGATCGATCTTGCCGAAAACGATCAGGGCCGCTTTATTCCCCTCCGGGATATTGCCGAAAGGCAGCAGATTTCAAAAAAATACCTGGAAATCATCATGAAGGATATGGTCGCCGGAGGCCTGGTAACAGGCGCCAGCGGCAAGGGCGGCGGCTACCGGCTCTGCCGCCGGCCGGAGGAATATACTCTGGATGAAATCCTGGAGCTGATGGAGGGAACCATCTCCCCCGTCGCCTGCCTGGCATCCGGCAGCAACACCTGCCCCCGCCGGGATCAGTGCCAGACCCTGTCCCTCTGGACGGAATACGACCGGGTGGTGCACGATTTCTTCCACAGCAAAAAGCTGTCCGACCTGGTTTCCCGCTGACCGGAAACGTCTCTCCCGCCGCGGTTTCCGTCCGGGAATCCTTCAGGAAACGGAGTACGTGAAAAAAACCGTTCTTTTTCTTGTCAAAGCTTGTCCCTCAATGGTATGCTGAATCTGCCCGGCGCCGGAGGATTCCGGCAGCCCGGCCCCGCGGAAAAATGTACTGAAAGGTTGAACGCTGATGAAGCTTGGGAGCCGTCTCTCGGGGATCCGTTCAAAGACTTCGGAAATACAGGACGCCTTCGGCGCCTCCGCCTCCGCTCCGCTCTGGGGCTTCTTTCTGCTGATCGGTATTTACCTCGTCGGTTACTTCATGGTTCGCTTCGTCTCCACCTCCGACGGATTCCTCCTCATCGGCGGAGCCCGGATCGCCTACCGGTCCCTGACCGGCGTAACCTCCTCCCTGTGCAATCTCTGCATCCTGCTGCTGGTCGTTTTCTACCGGAAGTGGGGGCTGATTGTCTCCCTGGCCATGATGGTCCTGTCGGTTCCCATGATGGTGGTGGAACTGTTCCGCGGAAATTATTCCGTCATTCCCGGCTTCTTCACCAACATCCTGACCCTTACGGCCGCCCTGCTGATTTACATTTTTATGCAGCGGGCCGGTAAGTATCAGCAAAAGCTGCAGGAACAGGCGGTCACCGAGCGGACCACCGGATTGCCCAACCGCTTTGCCGTCACGGAGCTCATGAACACCCTGATTCAGAAAAACGAGCCCTTTGCCCTGGCCGTTATCAATCTGAACCATTTCAAAAGCATCAACAACGCCCTGGGCCAGCAGTCCGCCAACGACGCCCTGTGCCAGATCGGCTCCCGCTGGCTCCGGATTGCTGAAAACGGTTCCTCCGGTACCCGGGACTTCGTGGCCTGCCATGGAGGAAACGAATTCCTCATTCTCCTGCGGGACTGGACCTCCGATGAGCAGCTGCAGAAAAGCCTGGAATGCTACGCCGCCGCCCTGAAGGAAAAAATCATTGTGGACGATGTGGATTTTGTGCTTTCCGCCGCCATCGGCTGCGCCGTTTTCCCGGGGGACGCCGGAAACCCGGAGGATCTTGCCGATAAGGCGTATTCCGCCATGATCCGGGCGAAGCAGACCGATCACAACGGGTGTATCCTGCGGTTCTCCCCGGAAATGTTCCGGATGGACCGTTTCATGGAAACAGAGCGGAAAATCCGCAGTGCCCTGGATAACAACCGCGTTTTCTTTGTCCTTCAGCCCCAGTATGATATGTCCCATCAGCTCAGGGGCTTTGAAGCCCTGGCCCGCTTCAGGGATGCGGACGGAACCCTCGTCGACCCGGAAAATTACGTTCCCGTGGCGGAAAAAGCCGGCCTGGTGGACCGGATTGACCATACCGTGCTTTTCCTGGCCACCGAGTTTTTCGGCAAAGCGGTCCGGGAAACCGGCTCGGACGCGATTCTCTGCGTCAACGCCTCCGTCCGCCATCTGATGCGCAGCAGCTTTATCGATGAGGTCAAAACCGCGCTGAGCCGCAGCGGCCTCTCCCCCTCCCAGCTGGAAATTGAAATCACGGAATCCGTCATGATCGACTCCGTGGAGGAAGCGCTGAACTGCATCAGCCGGCTAACGGAAATGGGCGTGCATGTGGCCATTGACGATTTCGGCACCGGCTATTCCTCCCTCAGCTACCTCAACACGTTCCCCGTGGACATCCTGAAGGTGGATCAGTCCTTCATCCGGAACCTGGATTCCGGCGAGGACGCCCGCCAGTTTGTGGCGGCCATTATCGCCATCGGCCATGTCATGCATTTCCGCATCCTGGCGGAGGGCATTGAAAACCAGCAGCAGCTGGACGTCCTGCGGGAAATCGGCTGCGATTATATCCAGGGGTTCCTGTGGGGCCGGCCCATGTGCCCAGAGGAAGCCGCAAAGCTCCTGGCCTCCTGACCGGTTTGCCCGGATTTCTCTCTCATGAAAGGGTATCTCCTATGCTGATCGAACTCCTGAACCGGCATTTCCTGACGGTTTTTCTGATGATCGGATTTTCCCTGAGGCTGTGGACCCGCCGCGGCGTTCCCGAATCCTCCCAGCGCTATTACTGGATGACCGTGATCTGCACGGCCGTCCTGATCGTCACCGACAGCCTGGATTTCTGGGCCTCCACCCGTCCGGACCTGCGCACCGCCCGCCTGGCATTTTCCGTTCTCGGTTATATTGCGCGTGCCGCCGCGGCGCTGAGTATCACGCTCACCGTCTGGCCGGGGCCCCGCCGGCCGTTCCTGCTCTGGATTCCCTTTCTCCTGAACGCTGGCATCTATATCTCCGCGTTTTTCACGCCCATTGCCTTCTCCATCTCCGCGGAAAACCACTTTGTCCGCGGCCCCCTGGGCTATACGGCCTTCGTGGTGGGCTTCCTGTATATCCTGATCTCCGTGATCATCACCTGGAAGCGGTTCCGGGACAGGGACCATACCCGGGAGCGCTTTATTCTCTATACCTGCGCCGTGGCCTGTGTCACCGCCGTCATCCTGGATACGGAAACGGACGGGACCCATGTGAATACGGCCATCATGATCAGCAGCATCTTCCTGTATATGTTCCTCCGCTCCTTTGACGCCAACCTGGACCCGCTGACCATGCTGCTGAACCGCTCCTCCTTCTTTGAGGATTGTGCCCGTCTCGGCAGCGCCGTCACCGCGGTGGGTTCCGCCGACGTGAACGGCCTGAAGCAGCTGAACGACGCCGTCGGCCATGAGGCGGGGGATGAAGCCCTCCGCGTCATCGCCCGCAGCCTGCAGGATATTTCCGGCAAGAAAATCCTGGTCTACCGCACCGGTGGGGACGAGTTCGCCGTCCTTTTCCTCCGCCAGGGGGAAAACACCGTCCACGACGCCATGGAAAAGCTGAAAGGCATGGTCCGGGCCAAAGGCTATTCGGTTTCCACCGGCTACGCCATGCGCGGCGGCTCCAACTCCTTTGCCTCCGTCCGGGACCTGACCCGCCGGGCCGATGAAGACATGTATCAGAACAAGGCCCAGTTTTACCTGGAGCACATCCACGACCGCCGGAGATCCCCGCGTCGATAAGGAGACAGGGGACGAGGAGACAGGGGACGGTTCTCTGTCTCCTTATCGAAAAGGAGACAGAGAACCGTCCCCTGTCTCCTCCTTACTGCGGAGTTCCGCACACCGTTTCCAGCATTTCCATGTTCCGCAGCAGGGTCACCGCCGGCATCACAATGTTGTTCTCCAGCTGAAAATCGTATCCGTTCATAATCAGCGCCAGGGTCATTCCCGTGTCCACCTGGTAGTAAACGTTGGATGTCAGCCCGCTGTAGCGTCCCTGGTGTCCGAACCAGGTGCCCCGGGGAAACTGGGCGTGCCGCACATTGCTCAGCCCGTAATCGCTCCGGGCCAGGCCGGGCTGGTCCGCCTCCATCAGGGATACCGTTTCCCGGTTCAGGATCCGCACCCCGTCCAGCTCGCCCCCGGAAAGCATCATCCGGGCCAGCCGGGTCAGGGACGCGGCGCTGATGTACAGCCCGCCCACCGTGTGGCCGTTGTTGGCCCGGGGATCCGCCGTGTTGTTGTAGGCATAATTCAGGTCGTTCTGCACGGAAATAGCCGTCGTGCCGTTGGTCCGGAGCATGTCCTTCGTCCGGGTGCCCGCCGGCAGGTATTTCGGGGAATAGGCGGCGGTCAGCCCCAGGGGCGCAAACACCGTCCGGTTCATGTAGTCCTGCACGCTTTCCCCGGTAATGGCCTCAATCAGCCCGCCGAAAAGGGCGCCGTTGTAGTCCGCGTACACAAATCGTGTGCCGGGTTCAATGCTTTCATCAAAAATGGGATCATATCCGTTCTTTCCGATCCGTTCCCAGTCCGGGCGGTATTTTTCCGCCTTCGGGCTCAGGGAGGAGGTGTGGCTCAGCAGCATCCGGGCGGTAATCGCCTTGTCCGGATACGCGGGATTGCGCACCGTAAAAGGCAGGTAGTCGCTGATATCCCGGTCCAGGTCCAACTGTCCCCGGTCCACCAGCGTCATCAGCCCGATCGCCGTCACCCATTTGGTCACCGAGGCAATCCGGAAGCAGGTTTCCGGGTCCGCGCCGCCAAAGCCCCAGGTCAGGATCGTCTTTCCGTCCTTCGTCAGCACCAGGGTCCCGTTGACCGCGCCGCTCTCCCGCCGAATCCGGTTCAGCAGAACCGCCGCCTCCTCCGGCAGGTGGCCCGTTTCCTTCCGTGCCGCCGTCCAGGCCGTATCCAGCGCCGCTAGGGTTTTCTTTCCGGCAATCCCGTCCCGCGTCAGCCTTGAAGCCGCCTGGAAGGCAATCACCGCGGCGCGGGTCCCGTCGTCATAAACGTCATTGACCTCTCCGTCCAGGTAACCGATGTACCGCAGCCGTGCCTTCAGCTCCCGCACTGCTTCGCCCCGGTCCCCCGGCCGGAGGCTTCCGGAGGCTGCGGCCGGTTTCACACTTCCCGCCGTCTGCTGTGCCGTTGCCCCTCCGGTGCTCCCGCCCCCGGTGGTTCCCCCGCTGCCGTAAAGGCTGCCCAGCGTTTTCGGCCCGGCGATTCCGTCCGCCTTCAGGCCCGCCTTCCGCTGGTAGGCGGTCACCGCCGCCACCGTGCCTTTTCCGTAAATTCCGTCCACCCGGATGGTATAAAGGCCCAGCGCCTTCAGGGCGTTCTGAAGCCGGGTCACTTCTTCTCCCCGGGATCCCTTCCGCAGGGTTCCGGCAGCTGCCGTCGCCCCGGAGACGCACACCGTCAGCAGTCCCAGGACCAGCAGCCAGGCTGTCAGGCGTTTCAGCATTTTCCGGTTCACTCCCGTTCTTGGTTTCCCCGTTGCGCCCATTGGGGGCCGGGATGTATAATCAGATCTGTACCAATAATATCACGGACGGTGCAGAATGCAAGTTTATTATTTCGTTTCCTTTCTTCTTTCCCTGTTGCTGAGCGGCATTTACCACATCATCTGGCGAAAGCATTTTGATGTTCACCTGACCCTGGTTTTTGCCCTGGTGCCGATCACCAACATGGCGTTTTTGCTGCAGAAGCAGGCGCAGACCACGGACGCGGCCCTGATAGCCACCCGTTTTACCTATGTGGGCGGCTGTTTTCTGCAGCTGATCATCATGCTCACGGTATTCCACTTCTGCGGCATCCGGCTCCGCAGCTGGCTCCGCATTGCCATCCTGCTGCTGTGCAGCGCGGTTTTCCTTTCGGTGCAGACCATCGGGCGCAGCCCGCTGTTCTATACCCGGGCGGCGCTGGAGCAGGTCGGCGGGGAAACGGTCTTCGTCAAGGAATACGGCGTCATGCACACCGTGTTCTACATCATGAACGCCTTGTTTTTTTTCGTCAGTGTGGCCGCCATTGTCTATACCCTGCTCCGGAAAAGCCAGGTCAGCCGGAAAATCCTCCTGCTGCTACTCTTCCCGGATATTCTCTGCTTTGCATCCTTCTTCGGCGGCCGCCTGGTCTTCCCGGGAATTGAGCTGATTCCGGCCGCCTATCTCGTCGCCCAGGTCTGTTACATCTGCATTGCCTTCCGGCTCAGCCTCTACAACGTGTCGGATACGGCAGCCCAGGCCATGGCCCAGACGAATGATTCCTGTTTCATTACCTTTGACCCGCACCTCAATTACCTGGGCAGCAACGAAACCGCCCGCCGCCTGCTGCCGCAGCTCAACAACCTGATCATCGACCTCCCGCTGGACCGCAGCCGGGCCATGCAGGATAAGCTCCTGCCCTGGCTGATGCAGTACCGGGACCATCCGGAGGACACGGAAGCCAACCGGCATTTTGAAACCTTCGGGGGCAAAATCTACCTGTTCTCCGTCGCCTCCATCACCGTCCGCAATCGCCTCAAGGGCTATGAAATCATCGGCGTGGACGATACGCTGGACCGGTCCAGCATCAACGCCCTCACCTATACCAAAGAGGATCTGGAACGAAAAGTCGCTGAAAAAACCGCCCATATCGAGGCCATGCACAACAACCTGGTCATGGGCATGGCCACCATGGTGGAAAGCCGGGACAATTCCACCGGCGGCCATATCCGCCGCACCAGCGAGGGCGTGCGTATCCTCCTCGACGCCGTGCGGGAAACCGGCGCCTTTGCCCTGGACGAGGTTTTCTGCCGCAATCTCATCAAAGCGGCCCCCATGCACGACCTTGGAAAAATCGCCGTGGATGACCGGATTCTCCGCAAACCCGGCCGCTTTGAGCCGGAGGAATTCGAAATCATGAAAACCCACGCTGCGGAAGGAGCCCGCATCGTGCATGAAATCCTGAAGGAAACGGATGACCTGGACTTCCATCTCCTGGCGGAAAATGTGGCGCATTACCACCATGAGCGCTGGGACGGTTCCGGGTATCCCGCCGGCCTGAAGGGAGAAGAAATTCCCCTGGAGGCCCGGATCATGGCCGTGGCGGATGTTTACGACGCCCTGGTCAGCAAGCGGGTCTACAAGGATAAAATGTCCTTCGAGAAGGCAAACGCAATTATTCTCGAAGGCATGGGCTCCCAGTTTGATCCGTCCCTGGAGCCGGTTTACCGTGCCGCCCGCCCCCGCCTGGAAGCCTATTACGCTTCCCTGGAAAGCTGAAAACATCCCTGCCTTCCGGCAGGGATGAAATTTTTTATCCGTTCTATCTGGCGGTAATCACCATGGGCTCCGCCGCAACAGGCACCCGGCAAACCGTCCTGCCGGGATATTTTGCGTCCAGGTAATCCCGGAATGCTTCCGGATCCCCGGTGTTTCCCGCAAACATGTCCCAGTGGCCGGGAATCACCTGCCGGAATCCGCACTCCCCGGTCAGGTCCGCCGCCTCCTGGAAGGTCATGTTGCCGATCAGGTTGCTTCGGTATTTTCGTCCGTCCCGGCCGTTGATGGGCACAATGGCCGCGTCCACGGGACCGAATGCCTGCAGCTTGCCCAGCATTCCCTCGTAGCGCAGCGTATCCCCCGCGTGGTAAATCCGAAGGCCGTTTCCCTCAATGATATACTGCAGCGCGGGATACAGGCCCGTTTCCGGATCCCGGTCCAGGAACTCGTGGGCGGCGGCAAGGGCGTGAATCGTCACGCCGCCGATCCGCAGGGTTTTCCCCTCATTGATGCCCAGCGCGTTTTCCGGCCGCACCCCGTCCGCCAGCACGGCCGCCCGGTGGGCCTCCGGAAAAACAAACTTTGCCTCCGGGCAGGTCCCGGCCCAGATCTTCCAGGCATAGTGATCCATGTGGTCAATATGGTCATGGGTGCCCAGGAAGGCGTCAATTCCCGCCACCTCTTCCGCCGGCACGGGCGGGGGCGTCTGCCGGCCTTCGTCCGGCGCGGCGTAATAGTCCACGGAAACCGTGGTGTTCCCCATCCGGATCCACAGGCCCATCTGGCCCATCCACCAAAGCACGGCGGTGCCTTCCGGCGCCGCCGTATTCAGTACGTTCTGCAGCATTGGATGCATGCGTACGCTCCTTCCGCTTACCGCTTCATGCCCACCAGGGAGGCGGCAATCCAGCCGACGCCGGACCTTCCGTTCTTGTCCGTGAACTGCACCTGGACAAAATTCCGTCCGGACACCGGGTCATATTCCAGCTTGTCCGAAATCGTATCCACAACCGTCCCGTTTTCCAGCGAGGCAATCTGTCCGGTTCCCTTGGCGGGCCCCTTCCGGACCGCCGCGTTCAGGCCTTCCACGCCGGTGTTCACCGTCCGGTATACACCGCCGTTCACCTGTTCCATGCTGTCCAGGCTCAGCTCCTGAATGTTCTTGTTCTCTTCCATTTTCATTCATTCTCCTTCATCCGCTTCCGCGGTTTTTCGCAGGTTTCGTATATTAATACGTACCCGGCCGGCCCGATGGAAACGTTTCGGAAAAAAACACGGAAAAAATCCGGAAAAAGGGCTCTCAGCGCAGCGCCCCGGCAAAGGATTCCGCCTCAAACCGTTCCTTCAGCCCCAGCCATTCCGCGCAGGTGGCGGCAATGTCCGCAAAGGTTTTCCGGGTGCCCAGGTCCACGCTTTTGTCCATGCCCGGGGTATAGGCCAGGATCGGGATGAATTCCCGGGTATGATCCGTTGATATATCGCAGGGGTCGCATCCGTGGTCCGCCGTGATGATCATCAGGTCCCCGTCCCGCAGCAGGCCGGTCATTTCCGCCAGCCGCCGGTCAAAGTCCTCCAGCGCGCCGGCAAAGCCCTTCGGGTCGTTCCGGTGGCCGTAAACGGAGTCCGTGTCCACCAGGTTGGTAAAGCACAGGCCGTCAAAATCGGTCTTCATGAAGCGGATCAGCGCGTCCATGCAGGCCGGGTTCCCGGCGGCGTGATCAATCTTCGTCAGTCCGTCGTGGGCGAAAATATCCTCAATCTTCCCGATGCCGATGGATTCCAGCCCGGCTTCCATCACAGCCCGGGGCAGGG
Source organism: Clostridia bacterium (assembly GCA_017526525.1). Classification (GTDB taxonomy): domain Bacteria; phylum Bacillota; class Clostridia; order Christensenellales; family Aristaeellaceae; genus Aristaeella. The sequence goes on from JAFXRG010000053.1 coordinate 49,949, forward strand.
TCCGCCCGCAGGGCGGCATGGAGAAATCCCTCCGGTTTCCCGTGCGGCTGAAGCTTCCGGGCTTTCCCACAAAGGGGCGGGCAATCACCCGGCCCACGCCCAGGTCCCCCTGCAGCATTTCCCGGGCGATCCGGCAGAATTCATACAGTTTTTCCGGCGGAAACAGCTCCTCGTGGCAGGCAATCTGGAACACGCTGTCGCCGCTGGTGTACACAATGGGCGTCCGGTTCCGCAGGTGTTCCTCCCCCAGCTCCTCCAGGATCACGGTGCCGGAGGCCGGTTTGTTGCCGATGCATTTGTGCCCGATGGCCTTCTCATAGGCCTCCATGAATTCCCGGGGAAAGCCCTCCGGGAAAACCGGAAACGCCCGGGTAACCCGCACCCCCGCAATTTCCCAGTGGCCGGAGGTGGTATCCTTGCCCTTGCTGACCTCCCGGGCCCGTCCCCAGGCGCCGGTGACCGGTCCGTCCCATGCGTATCCGGTGCTCTCAATCCGGCCCAGTCCCATACGCGCCATGTTCGGCAGCTGCGGATGACAGGCCTCAATCACGTGTCCCAATGTATTGCTTCCGGCGTCTCCGTATTCCGCCGCATCCGGTGCTTCACCGGCGCCTACCGCGTCCAGTACCGTCAGAAAAACACGACTCATCGGTCTCGCTCCTTTTTCAGTTTTCTTCGTTGTCCCCCCGAATATACCAGATTTTCCGGAAAATCTCAAGTTTTTCCTTTTCCCCGGGGTATTCAGGAAAAAAGGTTCATGGTATAATCAGCTCATCCAAAAAGTATTGATCTGAAAGGGGAAATGTTATGTCTACCGTATATTCTCCCGAAGAAGAGTTCCACCTGAAAATCCGTACCGGCGATGTGGGACGCTATGTCCTGCTCTGCGGGGATCCGGCCCGCTGCAGCAAAATCGCCGCCCTGTTTGATTCCTCCGCCTTCGTGCAGTCCAACCGGGAATACACCATTTACACCGGCACCCTGGAAGGGGAAAAAGTCAGCGTCTGCAGCACCGGCATCGGCGGTCCTTCCACCGCCATCGCCGTGGAGGAGCTGATCCACTGCGGCTCGGATACCTTTATCCGCGTCGGCACCGCCGGCGGCATGGCCCCCGAAGTGCTGGGCGGGGATGTGGTCATCGGCACCGGCGCCATCCGGATGGAGGGAACCTCCCGGGAATACGCCCCGGCGGAATATCCGGCCGTGGCGGATTTCAGCATCGTTTCCTCCCTGGCGGACGCCGCCCGGGAAGCCGGGGTCCGCTACCACGTGGGCGTGCTGCATAACAAGGACAATTTCTACGGCCAGCACAGCCCGGACACCATGCCCGTCCGGGAGGAACTGAAGGCCAAATGGAAAGCCTTCCTGGACTGCGGCGCCCTGGCCAGCGAAATGGAATCCGCCGCCCTGTTCATCGTCTGCGCGGTCCGGCGGGCCCGGGCCGGCTCCCTGATGCAGGTCTTTGCCAACCAGACCCGCCGGGAAATGGGCCTGGAGGATCCCATGGTGCTGGATACGGACGCGGCGGTCCGCGTCGGCGTCCTGGGCCTGCGCAAGCTGATTCAGCGGGACCGGGCTGCCGCCGAATAACCCGGCTTCGTTGACAGAAACCGCGCCCCTGCGATATCATAAAACGATTCCGCGGCGGAAACCCCAGGGTCCCGCCGCGGCGCAATATCACTTGGAGGAAACCCCATGAAACAGAAAAAACCCATTCTCTGGTGGATCTCCCTGCTGGTCCTGCTCCTGGTCATTCCCTTCATCGTTCCCTCGGCCGTAATGGATGCCGACGCGGAAGGAGAAGCCGTGCTGGAGGACCTGGAAGAGGTGCCCGAAGTGCCGGCGGCGGATCCCAACCGGCCCGAGATGACCTACGACGGCTGGACCATCGGCTGGACCCTGGCGGACCTGCCGGCCTATGAACCCGTCACGCTGGAAAATCCCTTCCCGGACGCGCTTCCCCTGGGCGGCCCCAAGGAAAAAAGCAGCACCCCCGTGCCCTACGCTCCGCATGAGGATTCCTTCCTGCCGGACCAGGCCGGCTACCTGGACAGCACCCTTTCCGTCCGCATTGAAACCCGGGTGATTATGAATACGAAAGTGTTCTTCACCTTTGTGCAGATCGCGGATCCTTCCCAGCTGCGTACCGAGGTTTTCAGCGGCAACGGCACCGCCGTCCATAACAAAACCGGCAAATTCAAGTCTGTCCTGGCCATCAACGGCGACTGGTACTACGCTGATGAAAAAGGCGGCCTCGGCTACATCTTCCGCAACGGCCATAACCTGCGGAAAATGCGCTTCGGCGAGTTTGACGGCCTGTTTATCGATGTAAACGGGGATTTCCATATCCTCCGCCACGCGAAAAAGGAAGACGTGGAAGCCGCCCCCTTCTTCGGCAGCATCCTCCACAGCTTCGTTTTCGGGCCCGCCCTGGTGATCGATGGGGAAATCGTCACCCTGAATTATGCCTCCATGCCGAAAGCGGGCAACATGCCCTCCCGGGATACCGCGGACGGTATTCTTTCCCGCAAAACCGGCGCCTATCACCAGACCCAGCGCACCGTGCTGTGCCAGATGGGCCCCCTCAGCTACCTGATCATCACCGCCGAAGGGCCGGAACAGTCCGACGGCGGCGGCTTCCCCACCTCCATTATGGCGCAGCTGGCCAAGGATATGGGCGCCCTGCAGGCCTTCAACCTGGACGGCGGCTCCTCCGCCCAGCTGGTGCTGGGCAATGACCGCCTCAACGCCCTGGGCAACGGCGGCAAAAGCAAGCGCGCCATCGGCGATATGATTTATTTCGCCACCGCCGAACCGTAAGGCATTTCCCTTCGCCCGATTTCAACCTGAAAGGAAGAATGGCTGACCATGGAACCGATCTGGACGCTGGGAGCCCTGCGGGTCACCCCATACAGCCTGATGATTTTTGCCGGCGCGGTCCTGGGCATCCTGCTCGCCGCCCGGAAAAAGGAAGCCCGGCCGGCCCTGCCGCTGATGCTCCTCCTGTCCCTGCTTTTCGGCCACTGGTTCTGGTGTCTCTTCAATATCAATAACACCGAGGAACCGGTTCTGCAGTTCGTCCTCTTCTGGCAGGGCGGCTACACCCTTTACGGGGCGGTGTTCGGCGGCCTCCTGGGCGCCTTCATCGCCTCCCGTGTGCTGCGCCGGCCCATGGCGGAAATCACCGATGCCGCCGCTCCCGGCGCCGCCGCCGCCCTCCTGCTGGGCCGCCTGGCGGAATACTTTGCCGGCACGGGCTACGGCGCCATCGTGGAAAAGGAAAGCTGCTGCTTCTTCCCCCTGGCCTTTGTCACGGACCAGGGCGAGGATTATATCGAATGGTCCTACGCCGTCTGGTTCTGGGAGGCCGCGGCCGCCCTGGTCATCCTGCTCCTGCTGCTCTGGATCGCCCGCAGGGCCCGCCGGGGCGAAGTCACCGTCTGGTTCCTGGCCCTCCTGGGCACCACCCAGATCTTCTTCGAGCAGTGGCGAAACGACGATTACGTCACCACCTTCAACAGCTTCGTCCGCTTTTCCCAGGTGGCGGCCCTGCTGACGCTGGCGGTGCTGCTGGTTCTCCTGTTCCGGGCCCACCGCCCGGACGGCGCCGCGGTGTGCCTGAGCCTCACAACCTTCGTGCTGGCCTCCCTCACCGTGGTCTGCGCGGAGTTCTCCTTTGATAAGCCCTGGTTTGACCTGTGGATGCGGGTGGGCCTGGTGGCCGCTCCCCTGTCCGCCGCGGTGCTCCTGCGGCTCACCCGGGGCGGCGGCGGCGTCCTGCCCGGCGTTTCCCTGGTGCTGTGCGGCGCACTTTTCAGCCTGCTGCATTTCCTGGCGGACTGGAGCGAGGATACCGTCATGCTCTATACCGCCATTGCCTTCTCCGTGTTCCTGCTGGGCGTCACCCTCCGGGAAAACATGGCTTCCGGCCGTCCCGAAACGCCCTGCCTCTGAGACAGGCCGGCAGAAAAAGAACCGGGCCCGAAAAAACGGGTCCGGTTCTTTTTCTATGCTTTTGTCAGGCAAAACGGATTTCGTCCAGGGTGCAGCGGATCACCTCATCCACGTCGTCCTCTTCCGGAGCGTCCGTCCCCATCAGCCACGGATGCGCTTCCTCCCACAGGGAGATTTGCTCTTTGCGTGATTCCTCATCCATTGCCCGTCATCCTCTTCTCTTTTTTCAAAATCCACAAGAGATTGTACTCAGGCCGGGACAGAAACGCAAGATCTGTTTCGGTTTTTCCCTGTATTTTTTCGGGTCGTTTACGGCATTTCCGTGGTGCCGATCCCGATCAGCGAGGTCACGGACCGCACAAACATCCGGTTCTGGAAAACGGCTTCCTTGTTCAGCATCCGTCCCCGGAAGCACAGGGCCATGGTGTTTCCGCCGTCCAGGTTCAGGGCCTGGGTCACACCCTTTTCCTTCATCATTTCGGCCACCCGCTGCAGGATGGTCCCCTTGCTGTCGTCCCGCCGGCCCTGGAAGGAAAGCAGCAGGTAGTGGCCCGGCTCAATCATGCCCAGCGCCTGCCGGGGCTCCACGCTCCGGTAAAAGCTGCTGTAAACCTGGTCGTTGATCTCCCCGTCCCGGATCAGGATGGGCCCGAAGCTGAAAACGTTCAGCGCCCCCTTCTCCAGCAGTTCCTCCGCCTTGTATTCATTGCATTCCGCAACCTCCAGGTACCCGTCCCCGTACTGGATCATCATGGCCAGGTTCGGCAGGTAGTAATACCGTTTGCTGTAGGTCCGGGTGCCGATCACCTGTCCCTCCCGGATAATCAGGCCGGTCCGCTTCTTGTCGTCAAACATGCGGTCCGCATAGAAGTCATCCGTGAACCCCAGCACAAATTTCTCGTCCCGGGCAATGTCGTAGGGATAACGGCCGCTTTTTCCGGGCCGGTCGGGATTCGTCATCACCGTGCGGAACCGCTGTTCCCCCCGGGTCCGGATGTCGGTTTCAAACCAGATCAGGGGAATGCTCGTATCCCGGTACCGGCGGATCACCACCTGCAGGTCCCCGCTCAGGTACATCCACAGCCCGCCGGCCTCGTCCTCGTGAATAAACTCCCCCTCCGCCGCCAGGAAGCCTTCCGGATCCCGCTCCGGCGTGTCCGGCTCGCTCACCGGCGGTTCCGTCACCAGCGGCGGCCGGGTGGCGCGGGGTTTGTCCTCCGCTCCCGCGGCGCAAAACGGTGCGGCTGCCAGCAGCAGCGCCGCCGCCAGTGCGGCCGCCCTGCGGATCCTCTTTCCCGGAATGTTCATGCTTTCATCCTCCCTGCCGTTTCCCGCTGATTTTTCCTCATTCTATCAGTTTCCCGCAGGCTTGAAAAGTTTATTTTCCCCTTTTTGGCCCTTCGCAGGAATTTTCCTTGATTCCCGGGCATTCTTTTTTGTATAATGATAGGAGCGCATCCCCCGCGGATGCGCTGAAGCAGCAGAAAAGGAGCGCCCCGAACATGGAAGAAAACAACGTCCGCAGCAATTTTATCTGGGACGCCATCGACAAGGATCTTGCCGACGGCCGGTATACGGAAATTCATACCCGTTTCCCTCCCGAGCCGAACGGCTATATGCATATCGGCCACTGCAAAGCCCTGATCATGGATTTCCTGACGGCGGAAAAGTTCGGCGGAAAATGCAACCTCCGCTTTGACGACACCAACCCCGCCAAGGAGGACACGGAATACGTGGAATCCATCAAGCGGGATATCCACTGGCTCGGCTTCCACTGGACCGGCGGGGAGTTCTATGCTTCCGATTATTATGACAAATGCTATGAAATCGCCGAGGAGTGGATCCGCCGGGGCCTGGCCTATGTGGACGAGCTCTCCAAGGATGAAATGCGCGAATACCGGGGAACCCTGACCGAGCCCGGCAAAAACAGTCCCTGGCGGGACCGCCCGGCGGAGGAAAGCCTGGACCTGTTCCGCCGCATGAAGGCCGGGGAGTTCCCGGAAGGCAGCAAAACCCTCCGCATGAAAATCGACATGGCCTCCCCCAACATCGTCATGCGGGATCCCGCCATGTACCGGATCCTGTACAAGGAGCACTGGCGCACGGGAAACAAATGGTGCATCTACCCCATGTACGATTTTTCCCATCCCATCGGCGACGCGCTGGAAGGCATCAGCCATTCCATGTGCTCCCTGGAGTATGAAATCCACCGTCCCCTTTACGACTGGGTGGTGGAAAAAAGCGCGGACATGCTGCCCGCCCGTCCCCGCCAGATCGAGTTTTCCCGCCTGAACATGACGGGCACCGTCATGAGCAAGCGCTATCTCCGCCAGCTGGTGGAAGGCGGCTACGTGGCCGGCTGGGACGATCCCCGCATGCCCACCCTGTCCGCCATGCGCCGCCGGGGCTACCCGGCCATGGCCATCCGCAACTTTGTGGATACCATCGGCATGAGCAAGGCGGATTCCACCGTGGATTACGCCGTACTGGAGCACTGCGTCCGGGACGTGCTGGGAGAAACCTCCCTCCGCGCCATGGCCGTCCTGAACCCCCTGAAGGTGGTCCTGACCAACTGGCCGGAAGGGGAAACCAAACCCGTCCGCCTGGAAAACCATCCGGATCATCCGGAAGCGGGCGAGCGCGAAATCGCCTTCGGCCGGGAAATCTGGATCGACCGGGACGATTTTATGGAAGAACCCGTGAAAAAATACCAGCGGATGTTCCCGGGCAATGAGGTCCGCCTCAAGGGCGCCTACATCGTCCGGTGCGACGGCTGCGAAAAGGATGCCGAAGGCAACGTCACCGAGGTGCACTGCACCGTGGACCTGGATTCCTTCTCCGGCAGTGCCGGCGCGGACCGCAAAATCAAGGGCAAAACCCTCCACTGGGTTCCCGTCCATGACTGCATTCCCTTTGAAGCCCGCCTGTACGAGCCGCTCCTGAACGACGAGCTTCCCGAAGACGCGGAGGAAGAAACGGACAAAAAGGATTTCATCTCCCGCCTGAACCCCGAAAGCCTGAAGGTCTGCCGCGGCTATGCCGAAAAAGTCATCGGCGAAGCGGAAACCGGCACCTCCTTCCAGTTCCTGCGCACCGGCTACTTCTGTAAGGATCCGGATTCCACCGCTTCCCTGCCGGTGTATAACCGCACGGTCGGATTGCGGGACACCTTTGCAAAGCAGACAAAATAACCGCGCCCGCGCCAGGGCGCTGAACCATGAATTTTTCCGGAGGAAACACCTATGACAGTTCGTACCCGTTTTGCCCCCAGCCCCACCGGCTTTATGCATCTGGGCGGCGTGCGCACCGCGCTTTACGCCTATCTCTTTGCCCGGCAGAATCACGGCCAGTTCATCCTGCGCATCGAGGATACCGACCAGGAGCGCTTTGTGGAAGGCGCCACCGAGGTGATTTACGATACCCTCCGCGCCTGCGGCCTTGACTGGGACGAAGGCCCCGATGTGGGCGGCCCCGTCGGTCCCTATATCCAGAGCCAGCGCAAGGACACCTACCTGCCCTATGCAAAGCAGCTGGTGGAATCCGGCCACGCCTATTACTGCTTCTGCTCCAAGGAGGAGCTGGACGGGCGCCGCGCCGCGGTGGAAGCCGCCGGCGGAACCTGGAAGTATGACAAGCACTGCCTTTCCCTTTCAAAGGAAGAGGTGCAGCAGAAGCTGGATGCCGGCATTCCCTGGACCATCCGCATGAACGCCCCCACGGAAGGCGAAACCAGCTATACCGATACGGTATTCGGGGAAATGACCTTCAAAAACGCCGAATCCATGGACGATATGGTTCTCATCAAGCAGGACGGCATGCCCACCTACAACTTCGCCAATGTCATTGACGACCACCTGATGGGCATCACCCACGTGATGCGCGGCATGGAATACCTGTCCTCCACGCCTCGCTACAACTACCTGTACACCGCCCTGGGCTGGGAAATCCCCACCTATATCCACCTGCCCACCGTCATGCGGGACGCCACCCACAAGCTTTCCAAGCGGGACGGTGACGCCTATTATTCCGATTATATCGAAAAGGGCTTCCTTACCGAGGCGCTGGTCAATTACCTGGCGCTGGTGGGCTGGAATCCCGGCAACGACCGGGAATTCTTCACCCTGCCTGAGCTGGTGGAAGCCTTCGATATCCACCGCATCAACAAATCCCCCGGCATCTTCGACCCGGCCAAGCTGGAGTGGATGAACAGCCAGTACGTGGCAAAGATGGATTTCGAAAAATACCTGGCCATGGCCACCCCCTGGTTTGACAAAGTGCTGGCCGGCAAAAACATGGATTACCGCCGCCTGGCGGAGCTCATGCAGAGCCGCACGGAGATTTTCAGCCGCATTCCGGAAAAAATCGCTTTCCTGGCGGAAATGCCGGAATACGACACGGCCATCTTCTTCAATAAAAAGCAGAAGAGCGACGAAACCGTGGCCCGGGAAGTGCTTCCCATGCTGCGGCCGGTGCTGGAAGGCATTGCGGACTGGACCGAGCAGGCCATTCACGACGCCGTCATGGAAAAAATCCAGGAGTGGGGCCGCAAAACCGGTTCCGTACTCTGGCCCATGCGCATCGCCATCTCCGGCCAGGAATCCACCCCCGGCGGCGCCTTTGAAATCGCATACCTCCTGGGCAGGGAGGAAACCCTGCGCCGGCTGGATGCCTCCCTGGCCCGCCTGGCCTGATCTTCCCGCCCTTTCCGCCCCGCTTCCCTGCGGGGCGTTTTTTTTCTGAAATTTCCGCTTGACACGGGTATACCCCTCTGATATAATATCCCTTGCGGTTGAACCGCTGTTGGGGAATGGTGTAACGGCAGCACCTACGACTCTGACTCGTATTGTCTAGGTTCGAATCCTAGTTCCCCAGCGTTTTTTTATGGCTCCGTTGTCTAGAGGCCTAGGACGCGGCCCTCTCAAGGCTGAAACACGGGTTCGAATCCCGTCGGAGCTGCTTAAAAGCCCTGCAATCTGAACGGTTGCAGGGCTTTTTATGTCGTAAAAAAACAGTTTGTCATTGTGCTATTTCCAGGTATTCCCGGCAAAACATTGCTACTTCCGGAATATTGACTGATCTGACGAAAAAACAGGATTATCTGACCGCAAGCGCCTGATTTCCAAAGCTCCGGACCCGTATTTGTTTACACAGTGTTCACACGGAAACGTTGAACACTGTTCCCCGATCATGTATAATGGGTACAATCGGAGTCGCTTTTTCCGGCTCCATCTGAAACGGAGGAACACCCATGATGAAGAAACTTTTCGCCCTGCTGCTGGCCCTGGCCATGCTGCTGTCCGTCTCCGCGGTTTTTGCTGAAACCCCCGTGGAGCTTACCAGCCCGGAACCCACGGCCACGCCGGTGCCCGATACGCTGCTGGCCACCCTGAACGGCCGCGAAATCCGCGAAAACGATGAAATGCTTCAGTATTACTACACCAACCTGATGAACCAGGTCACGGATCCGGACGGGGAAACGGACCAGGCCATTGCCCGGATGCTGGCCATGCGTTACCTGATGCAGGCGCTGATCGTCAACTCCAAGGCTTCCGAAGTCTATACGGAAACGGATTACGAAGCCTTCCGCGCCCAGGCGCAGCAGGAATGGAACGATGTGCTGAATTCCTTCATGGCGGACCTGGGCATCACCGAAACCTCCACGGAGGAGGAAAAGGCCGCCGCCCGGGCGGACACCCTCAGCTACCTGGAAACCGAAGTGGGCTACACCGAGGAAAAATACATTGAGGAATCCATTGACGCCATCGTTTACAACTCCTACATCGAAAAAATGAAAGCGGATCTCTTTGCCGCCTATCCGGACCTGGCTGCAACGGAAGAGGAAATCCAGCAGCATTACAAGGATCTCACCGCCGAGGAGCAGGAAATCGTCGGCAACGAGGTTCCCAGCTATGAGCTGTACAAGAATTACGGCTATTCCTTCCACTATATCCCGGAAGGCTACCGCGGCATCATCCATATCCTCCTGAAGGTGGATGAGGACCTGCTGAAAAAGTACCAGGACCTGGCCAACCGGCTGGAAGAAAGCAAGAGTCCCGAAGAGCCCGTGGAAGCCACTGCCGCGCCGGAAGGTGAAACGCCCGCCGCCACCGAAGCTCCCGCCGTCACGGAAGAACCGGTCACCGAGGAAATGGTGGAAGCGGCCCGCCAGGAAATCCTGGACAGCCAGAAGGCCGTCATCGATGAAATCCTGGCCAAGTTCGCCGCCGGCACTCCCTTCGAAGACCTGGTGGCCGAATACGGCACGGATCCCGGCATGCAGTCCCCGGACAACCTGAAAAACGGTTATCCCGTCCATGCCGAAAGCGTCATTTACGACCCCGTCTTCACCCAGGCCGCCGCTTCCCTCGGCAAGGTCGGGGATATCAGCGATCCCGTCGTTTCTTCCGTCGGTATCCATATCCTGTATTACCTGCGGGATCTTCCCGCCGGCCCGGAGGAACTGGACGAGCAAACCCGTGCCCAGCTGAAGGCCGAAATCGAAAACGAACGCGTCAACCTGGCCCTGAGCGAGCTGCTGGACCAGTGGCAGTCGGAAGCCGACCTGGTCTGGACCGCGGAAGGCGAAGCCTGGCAGTATGACGCCGCCATGCTGGATGCCTACGTCGCCGCCATGCAGGGCGCGGACGAAGCCGAATAAAGAAACCGTCAAAAACAGCCCGCTGGCTTCTGCCAGCGGGCTTGCTTGTTTTGGTTTCGGGTTTTCCCGGGTCAATAGGCTTCCTCGCCCCGGCTCCGGGCCTTGGCCCGCAGGGAGTGATCCAGCTGGCGCTTGCGCATCCGCAGATGCTCCGGCGTAATCTCCAGCAGCTCATCGTCGTCAATAAACTCCAGGCATTCCTCCAGCGTCAGGGGATGCACGGAAATCAGGCGCATGGCGTCTTCGGAGGCGGAGGCGTTGCGCATGTTGGTCACGTGCTTGGCCTTGCAGACGTTCACCACCAGGTCCCCGGGCCGGGCGTTCTGGCCGCAGATCATGCCCATGTACACGTTCTCGCCCGCGCCGATAAACAGGGTGCCCCGCTCCTGGCTGTAGAACAGGCCGTAGCTGGTGGCCACCCCGGTCTCAAAGCAGATCAGGGCGCCGCAATTCCGGTGGGGAATATCCCCCTTCACCGGTTCGTACCGTTCAAACACGGAGGACATAATGCCCTCGCCCCGGGTGTCCGTCATAAACTCGCTCCGGTACCCGAACAGGCCCCGGGAGGGAACCAGGAACTCCAGCCGCACCCGGTCGCTGCCGCTCATGTGCTCCAGGGTGCCGCGCCTGCGGCCGATCTTTTCAATCACGGCGCCGGCCGAAGCCTGCGGCGTATCCACAATCAGCCGTTCCACCGGCTCACACTTTACCCCGTCAATCTCCTTGTAGATCACCCGGGGCTTGCTGACGGCAAACTCGTATCCCTGCCGCCGCATGTTCTCAATCAGGATGGACAGGTGCAGCTCCCCGCGCCCGCACACCTCAAAGGAGTCGGTGCTCTGGGTATCGTTGACCCGCAGGGAAACGTCCGTCTGCAGCTCCCGCATCAGCCGGGCCCGCAGGTGGCGGCTGGTGACGTACTGGCCTTCCCGGCCCGCAAAGGGGCTGTCGTTGACGGAGAAGGTCATGGTCACCGTCGGCTCGGAAATCTTCACAAAGGGCAGTCCTTCCACCCGGGAGGGATCGCACACCGTATCGCCGATGGAAATATCCTCCGCGCCGTACAGGGCCACGATATCGCCCATGCTGACCTCGGAGGCGTTTACCCGCTTCAGTCCGTCGTACTGGAACAGCCCGCCCAGCCGCCATACAGGGCTGGTCACGCCCGTTTCCAGGTTGGTATGCACCACGTTCATGCCTTCCGTGAATTTCCCGCGGACAATGCGGCCCACGCCGATCCGGCCTACGTATTCGCTGTAGTCCACCGTGGAAATCAGCACCTGGGCCGGGCCTTCCGCGTCGCCTTCCGGCGCGGGAATATACTCCAGGATCGCGTCGAAGAGGGGCTGCAGATCCGTTCCGGGCTCCGCCAGGTCCAGCGTCGCCGTCCCCTTCCGGGCGGAAACGTACAGAATCGGGTTTTCGATGGTGGTCTCGTCCGCCTCCAGGTCGATCAGCAGGTCCAGGATCTCGTTGACCACCTCGTCGCAGCGGGCGTCGGGCCGGTCCACCTTGTTGATGACGATCAGCACCTTCAGCTTCAGCTCCAGCGCCTTCTTCAGCACGAAGCGTGTCTGGGGCATGGGGCCTTCAAAGCTGTCCACCAGCAACAGCACGCCGTCCACCATCTTCAGCACCCGTTCCACTTCGCCGCCGAAATCCGCATGCCCGGGCGTGTCCACAATGTTGATCTTGTGTCCCCGGTAGTGCACGGCGGTGTTCTTGCTGAGAATGGTGATTCCCCGCTCCCGCTCCAGGTCGTTGGAGTCCATCACCCGGTCCACGGTCTGCTGGTTCTCGCGGTATACGCCGCCCTGCTTCAGCATCTGGTCCACCAGGGTCGTCTTGCCGTGGTCCACGTGGGCGATAATTGCAATGTTCCTGATATCTTCCCGAATCATCCTCGGTCCGTTCCTCCTTCGGTTTCCGCCGGCCGCTTACCGTTCGGCCGTTTCCTTCAGCTCCAGCCCCTCGTTGTTCTCGCAGGCCAGGCGAATACTCCATTCGTTTTCAAAAAGCAGCACGTCCCGTCCGTGGCTGTCCCGGGCCCGGCCGGAGGTGGAAGTCAGCTTCAGGTCTTCCACAGGCCGGGGGGTTTTCACCACCCACCGGACGTACCGGAAGGGCATGCCCTCCATGACGATTTCCGTCTGGTACTCCGTTCGCAGCCGGTGTTCCAGCACTTCAAACTGCAGCACGCCCACCACGCCGACCATGAATTCCTCCCGGCCGGTTTCCGTGCGGATAAAGGTCTGGATGGCGCCTTCCTCCGCCAGCTGGCTGATGCCCTTCTGGAACTGCTTGCGCTTCATGCTGTCCATGGGCCGCACCCGGTTGAAAAACTCCGGCGCGAAAACGGGAATGTTGGCATAGTGCATTTTGGGCCCGTTGCTCAGCGTATCCCCCAGCCGGTAAATGCCGGGGTCAAACAGGCCGATGATATCCCCGGCCCAGGCTTCCTCCACCGCTTCCCGCTCGTCGGCCATGAACTGCTGGGGCTGCTTGAGGGCCACCGGCTTGTTGGTGCCGCTGTGCCACACCTCCATGCCCTTTTCAAAGGCGCCGCTCACAATCCGCATAAAGGCCAGCCGGTCCCGGTGCGCCGGGTTCATGTTGGCCTGGATCTTGAAGATAAACCCGGAGAAATAGGGCTCCTCCGGCGTCACCATGCCCAGGTCGCTTTCCCGGGGCAAGGGCGGCGGCGTAAAGCTCAGGAACCGGTCCAGGAAGGGTTCCACGCCGAAGTTCGTCACCGCGGATCCGAAAAACATCGGGGTCAGCTCGCCCCGGCGGACTTTTTCCAGGTCAAAGGCGTCCCCCGCCTCGTCCAGCAGCTCAATTTCCTCCTGCAGCCGTTCCCGGTAATGCTTTTCCAGCACCTTTTCCAGGGCCGGGTCGTCAATGCCGATATCCGTCTTCTCCACCATGGTCTTGCCGTGGTCCCCGCCGGTGTAAAGCTCCACCGTCCGGGTGTCCCGGTGGTAAACCCCCTGGAAATCCCCGTCCACGCCGATGGGCCAGTTGATGGGGCAGGACCGGATGCCCAGCACCTGCTCCAGCTCTTCCATCAGGGAAAAGGGATCCTTGGCCGCCCGGTCCATCTTGTTCACAAAGGTGAAAATCGGAATGTTCCGCATCCGGCAGACCTTGAACAGCTTGATGGTCTGCGCTTCCACGCCCTTGGCCGCGTCCAGCAGCATCACCGCCGCGTCCGCCGCCACCAGCACCCTGTAGGTATCCTCGGAGAAGTCCTGGTGGCCCGGGGTATCCAGGATGTTGATCCGGTATCCGTCGTAAATGAACTGCATGGCGCTGCTGGTCACGGAAATGCCGCGCTGCTTTTCAATCTCCATCCAGTCGGAGGTGGCGTGCTTGTCGGTTTTCCGGGCCTTGACGCTGCCCGCGCTCCGGATGGCTCCGCCGTACAGCAGCAGCTTTTCCGTCAGCGTGGTCTTGCCGGCGTCGGGGTGGGAAATAATGGCGAAGGTCCGCCGCTTCTCAACCTGTTCGTGCAGCAGGCTCCGGAACTCCGGTGTATCGTTGGCTGGCAGCATTTTTTTCCTCCGCCCTTCGTGGTTCATAGTTTTTGCCGCGTCCCCGCCTTCCGGCGGGAAACACAACGGTGTATTTTATATCGCGAACCCTTTTGTTGTCAAGGATTTTCGGCTGCTTTTGCCCCGTTTTCCGCCCCGGCGCCCCCGGGAAGATGAAAACGCCAAAAATCTTCCTCATCCCCGGATTTCGTGCTATACTGTTTTCACTGCAGAAAGCAAGGAGGTACACCATGGCTGTATATCATCGGATTCTTCTGAAACTGAGCGGTGAAGCCCTCAAGTCCGAAAAGGATCTTTTCGATTTTGACAAGGTCAACAACGCGGCCCGCATCATCCGCCGCATGCACGACCTGGGAACGGAAATCGGCATCGTCATCGGCGCGGGCAATATCTGGCGCGGCCGCCAGGGCCCTTCCGCCAATATGGACGCCGTTACCGCGGACCAGATGGGCATGCTGGGAACGGTCATCAACTGCCTCTGCATGGCGGACGCCCTGCGCAAGGCCGGGCTGGACGCGGTGGTACAGAGCGCGGTGGATATGAACCGCTTTGCGGAGCCCTTCAACGCCATGGCCGCCCGCCGCCATCTTTCCGAAGGCCGGGTGGTGCTCTTTGCCTGCGGAACGGGCAATCCTTTCTTCTCCACGGATTCCGGCGTGGCGCTCCGGGCGGTGGAAATGGAAGTGGACGCGGTGCTCATGGCCAAGAATATCGACGGGGTCTACACCGCCGATCCCCTGAAGGATCCTTCCGCCGTGCTCATCCGGGATATTACCTATACCGAAGCCCTCCGCCGGGGCCTGAAGGTCATGGACGCCGCCGCCTTCGCCCTCTGCGCAGAAAACAAGGTGCCCATGGTCCGGGTTTTCGGCCTGGATGATCCGGAAAACCTGATCCGCGTGCTGGAAGGCAGCGATATCGGCACCTTCGTCCATCCCTGATCGGTTTGCTGAAAGGAGCCTTCTGCCCGTGCGTAAATGGCTGTCGTTATTCCTGGCCCTGGTGCTGCTCCTGGCCCCGTCCCTCGTTTCGGCGGGCGAGGAATATTACCTGACCTCCTTTGATTATCCGGACCTGGACGGCAACGCCCTGGATCCCGCCCTCCTTGAACAGGCACAGCTGGTGCTGCTGAACGTCTGGGAGCCCTGGTGCGAATGGTGCCTGGCGGAAATGCCGGACCTGAACGAGCTTTATGAGCTGAACCGGGAAAACGGCCTGCTGGTGGTGGGCATCAGCGGTCTCGGTTACCAGCCGAAATACAACACAAAGGAAACCGCCGCCTCCCTGAACATCACCTACCCCCTGGCGGCGGCCACCATCAGCAGCTTTCCCTTTGAGGTGAACGGGTTTCCCATGACCTTTGTCTACCAGCGGCAGGAAAACGGCGGCCTCCTGTTGCTGGGCTGCATCGAAGGCTACCTGCCCCGGGACAGGTGGAATCAGTTCCTGAAATCATATCTTCCCGGCGCCGTTACCGCCGCGTCCTCCGGCACCTGACTGCGGTGTCCTGAAAGCCGCGCGCAAAAAAACCCGAAACCGTAAGGAATCGGGTTTTTCATTTTATTTATCGCCGTTGAAATCAGGTATACAGCGGATAATGGGCCATCAGCTCTTCCACCTCGCTGCGCACCGCGGGCACGGCCACTTCGCCTTCCCGCAGCACCCGGGCAATCCAGCGGGCCACACGCTCCATTTCCGCTTCCTTCAGGCCCCGGGTGGTGGCCGCAGGGGTGCCCACCCGGATTCCGCTGGTCACGAAGGGGCTGCGGGTTTCGTTGGGAACCGTGTTCTTGTTCACGGTGATGTTGGCCTCTTCCAGCAGGCTTTCCATCATCTTGCCGGTCATTTCCGTCCCGGTGAAGTCCAGCAGCAGCAGGTGGTTGTCCGTTCCGCCGGAAACCATGCGCACGTCCTCTTCCCGGAAGGCTTTCTCCAGGGCTTTGGCGTTCAGCACAATCTGGTGCTGATAGGCTTTGAACTCATCCGTCAGCGCCTCGGCGAAGGAAACGGCCTTGGCGGCGATCACATGCTCCAGCGGTCCCCCCTGGGTGCCGGGGAAAATGGCCTTGTCAATGGCCTTGGCGTACTGCTCCCGGCAAAGGATCATGCCGCCCCGGGGTCCCCGCAGGGTCTTGTGGGTGGTGGTGGTCACAAAGTCCGCGTAGGGCACGGGGCTGGGATGCTCTCCCGCCGCCACCAGGCCCGCGATGTGGGCCATGTCCACCATCAGCATCGCGCCTACCTCGTCGGCGATGTCCCGCAGGGTTTTGAAGTCGATGATCCGCGGATAGGCGCTGGCGCCGGCCACAATCAGCTTCGGTTTGCTGCTCTTTGCCAGCCTGCGGACCTCGTCATAGTCGATCATTTCCGTCTCGGAGGAAACGCCGTAGGGCACAAAGTTAAAGAAGGAACCGCTCAGGTTCACGGGGCTTCCGTGGGTCAGGTGGCCGCCGTGGCTCAGGCTCATGCCCATCACGGTGTCCCCGGGCTTCAGCATGGCAAAATAAACGGCGGTATTGGCCTGGGCGCCGCTGTGGGGCTGCACGTTGGCATGGTCCGCGCCGAAAAGCTCACAGGCCCGCTTCCGGGCCAGTTCCTCAACGATATCCACATATTCGCAGCCGCCGTAGTAGCGCTTTCCCGGATAACCCTCCGCGTATTTGTTGGTCAGGCAGGTGCCCATGGCCGCCATCACGGCCGGGGAAACAAAGTTCTCGCTGGCAATCAGTTCGATGTGTGTCCTCTGCCGGTTCAGTTCCAGCTCAATTGCTTCCGCCACCTGCGGGTCTGTTTTGCGGATTGTTTCCAGTTCCATAACGCCAAATACCCCCATCACACTTGAAATTCATCACAGAGTATAGCATACTTCTCTGTTTCTGTGAGGCCGGATACAAAAGAAAAACCGTCTGCGCTCAGACCGGGCAGCCCCGCAGCACATCTTTCTGATGCTTACTGCTGCTTCCGTCAGGACCTGACAGGGTTCACACTGAAAGATCGCACGGGACCCAATCTTCATCGCGCATACGGCGAAAAATAGTATATCTTTTTTACCCGGGAAATGCAAGCCGGTTTTTTTTCGTTTTCCCGCCTTTCGCCCGAATTAGTCATTGACCCGCCTTCGTCTTCGGGGTAGAATAGGCCTGTTTTTGAAAAAACTTTCGGGGGGCGGGAGCATGAAAATCGGTTTTGATCACAATCGGTACACCCGGATGCAGTCCGAACGGATTATCCAGCGGATCGACGAGTTTGGCGGCAAGCTGTACCTGGAGCTGGGCGGCAAACTGTTTGACGATTATCATGCCAGCCGCGTCCTTCCCGGTTTCCAGCCGGACAGCAAGGTGCAGATGCTGCTGAAGCTGAAGGACCAGGAGGAAATCCTCATCGTCATCAACGCGGACGATATTGAAAAAAGCAAGGTCCGGGGCGACCTGGGCATCACCTACGACCTGGACACCCTCCGCCTCATCGACGCCTTCCGGGGCATCGGACTGTATGTGGGCTCCGTGGTGCTGACCCGCTGGGCCAACCAGCCGGCAGCCCTGGCCTTTGAGCAGCGCCTGAATTCCCTGAACATCCGCACCTACCGTCATTATCCCATTGCCGGCTATCCAACGGATATCGAGCATATCGTCAGTGACGAGGGCTTCGGCCGCAACGACTATGTCGAAACCACCCGCCCCCTGGTGCTGGTTACCGCTCCCGGCCCGGGCAGCGGCAAAATGGCCACCTGCCTCAGCCAGCTGTACCAGGAAAACCGCCGGGGCATCAAGGCCGGCTATGCCAAGTTTGAAACCTTCCCCATCTGGAACCTGCCCCTGAAGCATCCGGTCAACGTAGCTTATGAGGCCGCCACTGCGGACCTCAGCGACGTCAACATGATCGACCCCTACCACCTGGAAGCCTACGGGGAAACCACCGTCAACTACAACCGGGATATCGAAATCTTCCCGGTGCTCAACGCCCTCTTCGAGCACGTCTGGGGCAAGTCCCCCTACAAGAGCCCGACGGATATGGGCGTCAATATGGTGGGCATGTGCATCACCGACGATCCGGTGTGCCGCGTCGCCGCGGAAAAGGAAATCCTGCGCCGCTACTACGCGGCCCGCTGCTCTTTCCTGCAGGGCCACGCCGCGAAGGAAGAGGCGGAAAAAATCCTCCTCCTCATGAAGCACCTGAACCTGGATGATTCCCTGCGCCCGGTCATCGGGGAAGCCCGCCGCCGGGCGGAAGAAACAGAAAACCCCGCCCTGGCCATCGAACTGCCGGACGGGGAAATCATCACCGGAAAAACCACGGACCTGCTGGGGCCGTCCGCCGCGGCCATCCTGAACGCCGTCAAACACCTGGGCAATATTCCCAAGGGCGTTCACCTGATCCCGCCGCAGGTCATCGAGCCGGTGCAGGAGCTGAAGTGTAAATACCTGGGCAACCACAACCCCCGCCTGCATTCGGACGAGGTGCTGGTGGCCCTGTCCGTTTCCGCCGCTTCCGATCCCAACGCGGCCCGGGCGCTCAGCATGCTGCCCCAGCTGAAAAACTGCGAAGCCCATTCAACGGTCATCCTGCCCGCGGTGGACGATAACACCTTCCGCCGCCTGGGCCTGAACCTGACCTGTGATCCCAGCTACCAGAGCCATAAACTGTATCACCGCTGATCCGGTTTGCCGCCCGCTTTCATTACCCGGCTCATCACGGTCTTTTTGCAGATCGGCAGGAAAATAAACGCCAGCACAAAGCCCAGGGCCAGGCTGATGCCCAGCGAGGGCAGGAACATGCCCGGGAAGGAAACCTTCGCCCCGTGGGCCGCGGCGTTCCGGTAAGCCAGCAGGATGTTTGCCAGGCAGATCAGCGGGGAAAAAAGCAAATCGGAGATCAGGCTTTCCGCCAGCCGCGCCTTCAGGCTTTCCGGCTGGCATTTTAATTTTGTACAGACATTTTTTGTGATTTTCCCCATGGGAACAATGTAACCGACCACCCAGCTGATGGCAATGCTCAGCGCCAGGGATATAATCCACCCGGGAAACGTGAAATGTCCGGACGACAGCTGGCCGGCCAGTGACTGGAAAAAGCTCATAACCAGGCCCATCATCATCCCGATGGCCTTGCCTGCCGCTCTCATCCGGGCCGGATCTGCCTGCCTGTGCAGCTGCATACAGGAACCTCCTTTATGATACTGTTGGTTTTCGGGAGTATTATAATCGAAAAACAAAAAAAATGCAAAAATTTTGCGGAACAGCCAAAAAAGCTTGAATTACATTATTTAATATGGTAGTATAGCATAATGTAATGAGTCGTTATTGCAATATGTAGGTTTCTGATCCCGGAATTCGTTGTCATCTCATCCTGTTGGTAAAGGGGAACGTTTTTCATGGACCTGGATGCAAAATATTACTGTTGTATTGAGCGGATCACCCGGGAGATGGTCAGCCCGGATCAGATCCAGGCGGATAAGCTTTATCCGGATCTGCAGGAGCTGTGCCGCCTGCTTCGGGTTGCCAAAGGGGTTACCACCTTCTATAACAGCCTGGCCATGGAACGGCGGGGCGAGGGCGAATCCTATACCCCCTTCGATTCCGGCGCGGAAACGGATCAGGTCCTGACTGTGCGGGGCGAGCTGGGCGGCATGATGGTGGGCCAGTGCAGCGTATACCATGAAAAAGGCACCCCTCCCTGGACGGAGACGGAGCGCGTCCGGATCGATACCGTTCAGCGCATGATGCTGAACTTTGTCAGCAAGGACCGGATGGCCATGCTCATCCGCAAAGCCACCCTTTTTGACGACGCCGGCTTCAGCAACATCCGCTTGTTCACCGGCACCGTGGAAAAGATCGGCAGCGAGCAGGGGCTTTCGCAATTCGGTATGGCCCGCTTTGACCTGAAGCATTTTTCCCTCATCAACCAGCAGCTGGGCCGGGAGCTCAGCGATGAGGTCATGAAAAACTATATCGGCCTCCTGGAGGAGGCCGCCGGGGAGTGCGGAATCGTCAGCCGCCTGGGCGGGGACAATTTCGTCATCCTGTTCCGCAAGGAAAACCTGGACGCTGTCATCAAAATCTTTGAAGGTGCGCCCGTCCGTTACGGCCGCGATGATGACGGCCGCGTCATGGTTTCCGTCAACGCCGGCGTGCTGGTCATTCCCGAAGATTTCTACTATCACGATTTCGGGGACCTGATGGACCGGATCATCAACGCCTATTCCGTGGCGAAAACCGGCATCCGGGGGGATATCGTCTTCTCCAGCGATGAAATGCTCCAGCAAAAGGAGCATGCCATGCGCATCAAGCAGCTCTTCCCCGTGGCCATGCAGAACGACGAGATCCTCGTTTTCTACCAGCCGAAAATCAACATCACCACCGACGCGGTGGTCGGGGCCGAGGCCCTGAGCCGCTGGTATCACAGCGGAAAGCTCATCATGCCCATGGAGTTCATTCCCGTGCTGGAGCAGTCCATGGATATCTGCAAGCTGGACTTCTATGTGCTGGATCACGTCTGCAGGGACATCCGCCGCTGGATGGATGAGGGAAAACCGGTGGTCCGCATCTCGGTCAACCTGTCCCGCCGCCACCTGATCGACCTGGACCTGCTGGATCATATCCTGTCCATTATCGACCGGCACCGGGTGCCTCATCATTTTATCGAAATTGAACTGACCGAAACCACCACGGACGTGGAATTCAAGGACCTGAAGCGGATCGTTACCGGCCTGCAGGAAGCCGGCGTCTACACCTCTGTGGACGATTTCGGCATCGGCTACAGCTCCCTGAACCTGATCCGGGAAATTCCCTGGAACATCCTGAAGGTGGATAAAAACTTCCTGCCCCTCAGCGAGCAGGCCACCCAGAACCGGCAGAACATCATGTTCCACCACGTGGTCAACATGGCCAAAGAAATCGGCCTCATCTGCGTGGCCGAGGGCGTGGAAACCGGCGAACAGGTGGAAATCCTCCGCAAAAACGGCTGCGATATCGCCCAGGGCTTCTACTACGATAAGCCCCTTCCCGTCCGGGAGTTTGAAAGGCGCCTGGACCGGCAGTACTACGAAAGTCTCTGAGCCTTTGGCTCAGATTCCCATTTTCTTCTTTTCTTTCTTTTCTTCATTTTCTTCTTTTTCAAGGGCGGCGGTCAGCGCCGCCCTCAGTTTTTCATACCGCAGCCTTTTTTCCTCTTTGGCAAAATGCACCCTCCGGTCCTGTTCCGGGCAGTTTTCATAGCACAGTTCCCGGTTGCCGAACTGCTCGCTGGTCAGGTCAAACACACATCCCCCCGCCTCGTTGAAGCAATGGAAGTTTCCGTCCTCCAGGGGCACCCCCAGCACCTTTCCGCCGTAAATATCCTGCATCAGGAAGGCCGTCACCGAGCACTGGCCCAGGGTCCGGTTCTCCTCCGTCCAGTCCTGCCGCATCCGGGGCGCGCAGGTCTCCGCGCACCAGATTTCCGAAAGCAGGTCGTAATAATCCCGGGGCGTCCGTCCCCGGGCATCCCGCACCTCCGCCTCCTGCCAGCCGTAAAAACGATAGCTCATTGCTCTTCCCTCCTGCCTGCATGATATCACAACTTCGTGCGTTCCGATTGATTTTTCAGGATTTTTCCTGTATAATGCACTCACATTAAAATTTCATCGAAAGGATGGTTCTTTGCCATGAAAAAACTGTTTGCTGTTGTTCTGGCCCTTGCCCTTTGCTGCCTGCTCCTTCCCTCCCTGGCGGAAAGCCCGGATCTCACCGGTACCTGGTACCTGAACCGCACCCAGATCGAGGGAAAAAAAGTCTTCCTCGTTGAAAATGACTTCATCATGCTGGAGATCGCCGCGGACAACACCTTCACCATGTCCTCCTCCATGTATGCCGAAACCAAATCCGGCACCGCGAAGGTGGAAAACGGCGTACTGACCCTCACCGCCGGCGAAGAAACCACGTCCTTCGTCATCGAAGGCGATGAACTCAAGTACGACATCGGCACCCAGGTTCTTTACCTGTCCAGGACCCCCGGTGAAACCATGCCGCTGCCGGTTTTCGCCCCCGCCGAAAAGGCTGAGGACTTCAACGGCACCTGGCTTCCCGTTGCGCAGGTCGCTTACGGCTTCTATGTGGAGATGGACGAAGAAACCCGCGGCACCGTCGGCACGCTGACCATTGAAAACGGAAAAATCACGGTCCAGACCGGCGCCGTCGAAGGCCTTTCTGTCGATCCCAGCGTTTATGAAGGCACCTTTAGCGACGGAATGCTGCTGGCCTCGGACAACACCCTGTTCCCCAGCGAAATGGGCCTCTCCCTGCGGGAAGACGGATCCCTCTTCTACGACGTTGCCCTGAAGATGTCCGAGGAGCTCACCATGGAGACCACTACCATTTTTGTCCGGGCGGAAGCCGAAAAGTAAGCTTCAGCGCCTTCAAGTCCACTGAAGGATGTTGAGGATCATATGCATCACAGCGGGAACGGTTACCGTTCCCGTTTTTTTGCGCCCGGCTCCCAGCAGCAACCCCGCGGCAAAGGCGGCGGCCATCCGCGGAAGGCTGCCGTGCGCCGCGGCAAAAAGCAGCGCGCTGACCCAGATCGCCGCTCCCGGCCGGTCCTCCCGGTAAACCCGGTCGTAAATCAGTCCCCGGTACAGCGTTTCCTCCGCCAGCGGTCCCACCCCGCAGCGTGAAAGGAAAAGCCAGAGGGACGCGTCCCCTTCCGGCCTTCCGAAGCAGAGGCGCGCCAGCACTCCCGCCGCGGCTGCCGCCGCGGCCCCGAAAAGCACCGCTTTCCCGGGAAGCCGAAAAACCTCCCGACCCTTTTCCCGGGCGTACAGGGCCATAAGTCCTGCCGCCAGCCCCGTTTCCAGGCAGGCGAGCGCGGCTGCCGGCAATCCTTTCCCTGCCAGGCGGAAAAGCATCCATCCCAGCGCCGCGGCAACGGCCTGTCCCCAGCGGATCAGCTCATTCCTTTTCATGGCCGTCCTCCGCCGCGCCCGTCAGCCGCTGCCGGACGTCCGTCAGGTAATCCGCAATGATCCGGATGGATTCCCCCGGAAAAGCCCAGGTTTCGGCGACGGCCTCCTTCCGGCCCTCGGCATAGGCCCGGGACTGCAGGCATTCCCGGATCATCTCCGGCAGCCGGTCCGCGTTTTCCGCCGTCATCTCCATGCCCACCTTCGGCAGGGCCCGGAAGGTCCACATTTCGTTGTTCAGCCACCCCGCGTCGTAGGGTTCAAAGTCAAAGTCCACGTCCGCGTAAATCACCGGCCGGTCAAACACCAGCGAAAAGTCAAAAATGACGCTGGAATAGTCGGAAATCAGCAGGTCCGTCCGGTACAGCACGTCAAAATTGTCGTTGTCAAAGTTCCATTCCAGCCGATCGTCCGCCGGAAACCGTTTCCGCAGCCGGTCTATCAGCTCCTTTTCGGAAACCAGGCTCTGGGGATGCGGCCGCAGGATCACCCGGTACCCGGTCTTCCGCAGGTTTTCAATCATCGCTTCCCCGAACCGGTTGAAAATGCTGCTGGGGCCCCAGCTGGGGGCCAGCAGCACGGTGGTTTCGTGCTCCGGCGCCGGCCCCCGCTCCTCCAGCTTTTTCCGCAGGGCGTCCATGTGCGGCAGCCCGGCCATGACGCATTCCTTAGCCGGCAGCCCCCGCATTTTTTCCATCTCCCGGATTTCCCGAACCTGGTATTCCCCGCTCACCAGCACGGCGTCGTAGTAGTCCGTGCCGAACATCCGGTAGCAGGTCACCCCGTTGGCCGCGTGCAGCACGTGGACATACCACCGCACCTCCCGGGACCGCTTCCACTGGTAAACGTCCAGCCCCGGCGTGCTGGAAAGCACCACGTCTGCCTGCAGCAGGTTCATCCGGGCGTAGGCCCGGTTTCCCTCCCCGATGAATTCCGTCCGGATAT
The DNA here is from genome assembly GCA_017526525.1 of Clostridia bacterium. Taxonomy (GTDB): domain Bacteria; phylum Bacillota; class Clostridia; order Christensenellales; family Aristaeellaceae; genus Aristaeella. The sequence continues at coordinate 73,992 of JAFXRG010000053.1, forward strand.
GTTCGGTTTTCACCTGCAGCATCGGGTCGTCCGGGGAGGCGGTCAGGTACAGTACGCTTTCCCCCCGCCGTTCCATCTCGTCGCACAGGGGCCTGAAAATCGTTTCATACCGCTTGCTGTCGGTAAAGAATACAAAGGGCGCCCGGCCGTCCTCCCGGCCCCGGCTCCCGCCCCGCCGCAGCAGGGTTTTCATTCTGACCCATCCGGTCCGGGCCGCGTAAACCGCCGCCCCCAGCACCCCGATCAGGATCGTGAAGAGCATGCTCCCCGTGCCGGGATCGATATAGAAATCCATCCTTCTCTCCTCCGTTTCCCGGCGTCTCAGGGCACCGCCCAGTTGCTCTCGTCAAAAATCCATTGTTTTTTCAGCGTCAGCCGGATGGGGTCCGAATACTGCACCCCGTGGTTTTCCGCAATCCGCCAGTCCGTCAGCATCACGTACTGCTCCGCCTCGTTCTTCGCCTCCGCGCTGATCGCCTTGCCGGTAAAGGGATTCACCGGGTTGTCAATCAGCCCCCGCATGGCCTCCGTCGGCGTATCCGCGATGGTCATGAAATCCTGCCGCACAGTGAATTCCCCGCTGCTGCCGAAATCCTTGATCATCATCAGCGCGTTGTAGGCCATAATCCCCTCGTAGGGCGCCAGCCCGTTCTCCCCTTCCTCCCGGCCGGTCAGCAGGTGGCTCAGCCCCAGTTCCCATCCGTGGTCGCTCACCAGGATGATGCGGGTGTTGTCCCACACGCCGTTTTCCCGCAGGAAATCAAACCATTGCCCCAGCAGCTTCAGCGCCGCCGTGTCGCTCTGGTAATGCTCCATCTGTTCAATGGTTTTCAGCTCCAGCCGCCCGCCCGCCTGGGAAGTCCGCACCCGGTGGGCCGCCTCGTATTCGGTGTTGTCCACCCGGTGGCGAGGTTCAAACTCCGGCTCCTGCAGCATGGTCACGTCGTGGGTGGCGGTGTTGCTCATCAGCAGGAAGGTCCCCTTGCCCCCGGCGCTTTCCCCGGCCCCGGCGGCCACCGCAAACTCCGGCAGGTGCTGCAGCACGGTGTAGGCCTTCATATACTCGTCCGAAATCCCGGTGCTTTTCAGTTCGCTCTGCTCAAAAAACGCCGCCTCGTAGTCCACCGCCCGGGAGGCATCCTGGGCCTCCGCCTCGTTGTAGCGGCCCTCGTTGTACGCCGCCGGCTGCAGAATTACCGGGCACGCGCGGAAAACGCTGTAGCAGAAAAGATTCCGGAAAAGCGTCCGGTCCTTTTTCCGGATGGCTTCCTCTTCCTTTTCCACAAACGCCCCGTGGGAGTTGTACCGGTGAATGGAGGGATAGTCGTCATAAATGCTCAGGTCCGGAATCCAAAGATACCCCGCGTAGGGCGGATCGCACACCGTAACCTCCCAGCCGTTTTCGTCAAACAGCACCGGCATCACCTTCAGGGCCTCGTTCTGCTTCTCCGGCAGGGCCGCGTCCGTCCGCTTGTTCAGCTCAAAGGGCCGGTATTCGTATCCCCCGTAAAGGGACGGCGTACAGACGTTGGTGTTTTTCCCGAAGGCCAGGGTGTTGGGATAGTAGGTAAAGTTCCGGAACTGCTCCGCAATCTCCGGGTTCTCCTCAAAAATATAGGGAACAAACCCGCTGATGCACCGGTCCAGCATGATCACGCAAACGTTCTTCCCCGTCCGGGAAAGGGTCACCCGGGGCTTTGCCCGCTCCCGCTCCGCCAGGGTTTCCCGGGCCGCCGCTTCCAGCTTCACGGTTTCGCCGGCAATGCGCTGCACGTTCATTCCGGACATCACCGCCAGCCCGATGCATCCGGCAATGCACAGGGCCGCCAGGATCTCCGGCTTCTTTTTCAGCAGCAGCACCACCAGCCCGGCCGCGGCCGCCAGCACCGCCAGGTTCAGCAGCACCTCCCCCGGCGCGGCCGCCGGGGCATGGTCATATTTCAGCATGGGGGAAAGGTTTCCGTATCCCTGCCCGAAAAACATATAATCCGTCACCGCCGCGGCGGAAAGCACCGCGATTCCGGCGGTCAGCCGCTTCCGGCCCTTCCGGGAAGCCAGCGCGTAAAAAACCTGCCCCCAGACCAGGAAGGTGCCGGCCGCCGTCAGCGCGGCCGCCCCCACGTACCGCAGCGGGGTCCGGAAATCGGTAATCTCCACAAACTCCCCGGGAGAGGCGTCCACAATCGCGCTGGGAATCAGAACCCCCAGCAGCACCGTCAGCAGCAGGCATCCGGCAAGGAAAACCGTCCGCCCGTGCCGGTCCGGGGTCTTCCCTGCCGCCTCCGGGGCCGGTTTCTTTTCCCTTTTCCTGGTCCAGAGGTTCCGCGCCAGCGAAAAAACGTTGTTCAGCGTCCAGTACAGCACCAGCCCGGAGGGCGATCTGTACAGCAGCACCAGGAAAACCGCCCCAATGCCGAACACCTGAATCCGGTTCCGCAGCGGCAGGCCCCGGGTATACACCGCCCCTGAGGCAAGGTTCACCGCCGTCATCAAAAGGGGCAGCAGGTTGATGGCCGTGCCGGAAATCACCAGCAGGCCGTCCGGCTTTCCCAGGTCGCCGATCGGCCCGAAGGCGGTTCCCTGCAACAGGCCCAGAGAGCTCAGGTAGCGGTACGCCGCCAGGAAAAAAGGAATCTCCAGCAGCAGGGACACGGATCCCTTCAGCACGTAATAGGGTTTGTAATGATTCTGCCGGTAGTAGGTCTGCAGGATCATGAAGCGCTCGTCGCCCCGGAAAGCCCGCCGGATTTTGTCAACGCCGGGCTTCAGCCGCCGGGCCTGTTCCCGCTCCCCTGCCTGCACGGCGTCCGCCCGCCGGTACAGGGGCGTCATCAGCAAATTGACGGCCAGGCTCAGCAGGGCAATGGAAATCCCCGGATTTCCGCTCAGCCGGAAAGCCAGGGCAAAAAGGGTGTCAAACAGCAGCTCCAGCGGTCCGGAAACCAGCCGGTACAAAATATCCCCGATCATCCCGTTCCGCCTCCCCTTCCTGATTCTTCCGGCCTTGCGCGCCTTCCTGAAATCATACCACATTTTCTTTTCATTCTTCAATCTTTCTTAAAGCAATCCGCCCTATGATCATCCTGTCAGCAGGGAACGGTGCACATTTCCCCCTGGCAAACCTGTGAAACCGAATGATTTCTTTCCCGGGGAAAACCGGGGAAATGACAAAGAAGAAAGAAGGTTATGCAAAATGAAAAAATGGAGCAAAATCCTCGCGCTCGGATTGTGTGTCAGCCTGATCGGAACCGCCGCCCTGGCGGAAGACACCGCCGCGGCAACCGGATCCGATACAGCCCAGGCCCAGCAAATGCAGCCCCCGGCGATGCCCGACGGCCAGCAACCTCCCGCCATGCCCGACGGCCAGCAGCCTCCCGCCATGCCCGACGGCCAGCAACCCCCGGCCATGCCGGACGGCCAGCAGCCTCCGGCCATGCCCGACGGTCAGCAGCCTCCCGCTATGCCGGACGGCCAGCAGCCTCCCGCCATGCCCGACGGCCAGCAGCCTCCCGCCATGCCCGACGGCCAGCAGCCTCCCGCCATGCCCGACGGCCAGCAACCTCCGGCCATGCCGGACGGCCAGCAGCCTCCGGCCATGCCCGACGGCCAGCAGCCTTCCGCCATGCCGGACGGCCAGCAGCCCCCGGCAAAGCCGGACGGCCAGGGAGGCCCCGGCGGCATGGGCGGCCCAGGCGGATCCGGCGCTCCCACGGAATACGCAGCCGCCAATACCGTCACCGAAAGCAGCACCGGCGCTTCCTATGCCTCGGAACAGGACAGTGAAAATGCCGTCCTGGTCTCCGGGGAAACGGTCACCCTCAGCGGCGCCACCGTCACCAAAACCGGCTCTGCCGACGGCGACAGCGCAGATTTCTACGGCATCAACGCTGCGGTACTGGCCGTCAACGGCTCCTCGCTGACCCTGGAAGGCGCCGAAATTACCTCGGACGGCGCCCATGCCAACGGCGTCTTCAGCTGCGGCACCGGCACCGCCGTCAGCGTGTCCGATACAACCATCACCACCACCGGCAACTGCTCCGGCGGCCTGATGACCACCGGCGGTGCAGCCCTGAACGCCTCCAACGTCACCGTATCCACCTCCGGCAATTCCTCCGCCGCCATCCGTTCCGACCGGGGCGGCGGAACGGTCACCGTCAGTGGCGGCACCTATGACACCGCTGGCGTCGGCTCCCCCGCCATCTATTCCACCGCGGACATCACCGTCTCGGATGCCGTGCTCAGCGCCTCCGCCTCGGAAGCGGTGGTGATTGAAGGCGGCAACAGCGTCACCCTCCGCAATGTGGAAATCACCGGCAGCAACACGAAGCTCAACGGCCAGTCCACCGTGAACACCAATGTGCTGATCTATCAGTCCATGTCCGGGGACGCCAGCGAAGGCGCGTCCTTCTTCACCATGACCGGCGGCTCCATGACCGCCCTCACCGGCGCCATGTTCCATGTGACCAATACCGCCACCACCATCACCCTGGAAAATGTGGACTTCACCTGTGCCGCTGACAGCACCGTTTTCCTGGATGCCTCCGCGGATTCCTGGGGCCGCTCCGGCGCCAACGGCGGCAGCGTCACCCTGAACCTGAAAAACCAGGACATCACCGGCGCCATCCTCTGCGACAGCGTGTCCTCCGTGTCGGTCTCCCTGGATGAAAACTCCTCCTGGACCCTCACCGGTGACAGCTCCGTGTCCGCCTTCACCGGCGACCTGGCAAACGTCAACCTGAACGGTTATACCCTGTATATCAACGGCGAGGCCGTAAAATAACGGCCGGGCCAAAGCCCCGAAGCCCCGGCAGGCGCCCCGGAAAGCCTGCCGGAGTTTTTCGTGTTCCCGCATTGCAATCCCGCGGTTCCTCCATTATAATGAAGAAAAAACCCCGTGCCCTGTCGGCGCGAAATCCAATGAAGGGAAATTCTGCTGTATGAAATCACTCTTCTGCGCCTTTCTGGCAGCGCTGCTGGTCCTGCTGGCTCCGGCTGCCGGTCCCGCCGAGGCTTCCGTCCCGGCGGAAAAAGGAGCCTATTCCCGTCTGGAGGACCTGAACGGAAAAAAAATCGGGGTGCAGACCGGCACCAGCTTTGCCGAGATGGTGCAAAAAAGGCTGCCGGATGCCACGGTGGAGTTTTACAACACCAAGGCGGACCTGGTGGCGGCCCTCACGGGCCATAAGGTGGAAGCCTTCGTGGTGGATGAGCCCGTGGCCCGGCTGATGGAAGCCGAAAACGGCCGGATCACCTACCTGCCGGAATATCTGGAGGAATACACCTTCGGCATAGTGTTCGCAAAAAGCGAAGCGGGATACGCGCTCCGGGCGGAGTTCAACGAATTTCTTTCCGGTCTTCCCAAAGACGCGCTGCAGAACCTGGCCATCAAATGGTTCACCGAGGAGGAAAAAAACCAGACCATGACGGATCCGGCCTCCCTTCCCGCCAAAAAAGGGGTCATCCGGGTGGCCACGGAATCAGGTTACGCCCCCTTTGAGTTTATGCGCAACGGCAAGGTCGTGGGCTACGACATGGATCTCATCGCCATGTTCTGCGAATCCCGGGGCTACGGCATGGAAATCGTGGATATGAACTTTGACGGAGTCCTGCCCGCGGTGCAGACCGCCAAGTGCGATCTGGCGGCGGCCGGCATTTCCATCACGCCGGAGCGGGCGGAAAGCGTGGCCTTCTCGGACCCGGTCTATACCGGCGGCACGGTGCTGGCGTTGCTGACGGAGAACCGTTCCGCCCCCGGCGGCATCATTGACCGGAAAGGCCTCTCCTTCTGGCAGGACATCCAGGCCAGTTTCAATAAAACCTTCATCCGGGAAGGCCGCTGGAAGCTGTTCCTGGAGGGAATCGGAAACACCCTGCTGATCACGCTGCTTTCCATTCTCTTCGGCACGGTCCTGGGCTTCCTGGTATTCATGGCCTGCCGCAGGGGCAATCCCGTAGCCAACGCGGTTTCCGGTTTCGTCATGTGGCTGGTGCAGGGCACCCCCATGGTGGTGCTGCTGATGGTCCTGTACTATGTGGTTTTCGGCAGCATCGGAATCAGCGGCCTCGCCGTGGCGGTCATCGGCTTCACCCTCACCTTCGGCACCACCGTGTTCGGGCTCCTGAAAATGGGCGTGGGCACCGTGGACCGGGGACAGTACGAGGCGGCCTGCGCCCTGGGCCATTCGGACCGGCATACCTTCTTCCGCATTATCCTGCCCCAGGCTGTTCCCCATATCCTGCCCGCCTATCAGTCTGAAATCGTCAGCCTGATCAAAACCACGGCCATCGTCGGCTACATCGCCGTGCTGGACCTGACCCGCATGGGCGATATCGTCCGCAGCCGTACCTATGAGGCCTTTTTCCCGCTGATCGCCGTTACGGTCATCTACTTCCTGCTGGAAGGCCTGTTCGGCTTTGCCGTCAGCCGGATCCGCATCCGCACCAATCCCCGGAAGCGCAGGCACAGCCGGCTCCTGAAAGGGGTGAATACCCATGATTAAAATTGAGCATCTTCGCAAGGAATACCCCGGCACGACCCCCCTCTCGGACGTCAGCGCGGAAATCCGCGACGGGGACGTCATCTCCGTCATCGGTCCCTCCGGCACGGGCAAAAGCACCCTGCTGCGCTGCATCAACCAGCTGGAAAAGCCCACCGCTGGCCGGATCTGGCTGGATGACACGGAAATCACGTCCCCGCAGTGCGACCTCTGCCGGGTCCGCCGGCGCATGGGCATGGTCTTCCAGGGCTTCAACCTTTTCGGCCACCTGAACGTGATCGAAAACATCATGCTCTCCCCCGTGGACCTGCTGGGCACCGGCCGCCAGGAAGCCTACGACCGGGGCATGGAACTGCTCCGCCTGGTGGGCCTGGCGGAAAAGGCCATGAGCTGGCCGGATGAGCTGTCCGGCGGCCAGAAGCAGCGGATCGCCATCGCCCGGGCCCTGGCCATGGATCCGGAAATCCTCCTGTTTGACGAGCCCACCAGCGCCCTGGACCCCACCATGGTGGGCGAGGTGGAGTCCGTCATCCGGGACCTGGCCAAATCCGGAAAAACCATGCTCGTCGTTACCCACGAAATGAACTTCGCCCGCAGCATCAGCAACCGCGTCTTCTACATGGACGAAGGCGGAATCTACGAGGAAGGAACCCCGGAGGAGATTTTCGGACATCCCCGCCGGGAAAACACCCGGCGCTTTATCCGGCGGCTGAAGGTGCTGGAGCTGAAGATCGAAAGCCGGAATTACGACTTTGTGGACATGGCGGAGCAGATCCGCCGCTACTGTGAAAGAAACCGCATCCCGCTGAAAACGTCGGCTCGTATTCAGCTGGTCTTTGAGGAAACGGTGGAGCACCTGCTCCGGCCCACGCTGAATCCGCCGAAGATTTACGCCGCCGCGGAATACGCGGAGGAAACCGGCCTGGCGGAATGGGAGTTCCGCTACAGCGGCCCCCGCCGGGATCTCCGCGAAGACGGCGACCGGCTGCCGCTGTCCGTGGTGGAGGGCACCACGGTCCGGACCGAATATTCCTGGCAGGAAGGGGACGAACTGCCCAACCGCCTGCTCTGCACCCTGCTGTCCACCTGACCGGCGCATTCAAAAAAACGGAGCTTCCGAAGAAGTTCCGTTTTTTTGATGGGTTCGTCCGGTTTTATTTCAGCGGGGCAATGGCGTCCAGGATGGTTTTCTCCAGGGCTTCCCGGCCGTAGCTGTCCACCGCCGCCTTGTTCTTCTCCCCGTGGGTCAGGTTTCCCGCCCCGCCGATGCAGCCGTTCACGCAGGCCATGCCCTCAATGAAGTTGGCGTCCAGGGCATTCCTGCTCTTTTTCAGCAGCGCCATGCGGCATTCCTCAATGCCGTCGCAGGTGCAGGCCTTCAGCTGGAAGTCGTCCAGCTTCTGTTCCTTCAGGCCTTCGGCCACCGCGTCGCTCAGGCCGCCGCTGCGGGCGAAAATCCGCCCGAAATAGCTGGCGTTGTCCAGCAGGTCCTCCGGCAGCGAGGTAATGTCGATCTCCCGGCTGTCCAGCAGCGCCTGCAGCTCCTCAAAGGTAATCACGGCGTCCACGTAGGGCTTCACGTTTTCCAGCTGGGCCTCCGCCTTTTTCGCGGTGCAGGGCCCGATGAAAACAATCTTCGCGCTCGCGTCGTGCTCCCGGATGTACCGGGCCAGCGTAGCCATGGGAGACAGGTTGTGGGAAATGTAAGGCGCCAGCGCCGGGAAAGCCGTCTTCACGTACCGCACGAAGGCCGGGCAGCAGGAGGAGGTCAGGAATCCCCGCTCGGTCAGCTCCTTCGATTCCGCCTGGGCCACCATGTCCGCTCCCAGCGCCGCCTCCACCACCGTGTGGAAGCCCAGCTCCTTGATGCCGGAAATCACCTGTCCCAGCTTCGCGTAGTTCAGCTGGCTGCCGATGGCGGGCGCTACCAGGGCGTATACCTTGTACTTCCGGTTTCCTTCGCTCTTTTTCAGCATGTCAATGACGTTCAGGATAAAGGAGCGGTCGGAAATGGCCCCGAAGGGGCACTGGTATACGCAGGCGCCGCACTGGATGCATTTCTCGTCATCAATGCAGGCGGCGTCGTCCTCGTTGATGGAAATGGCCTTGATTTTGCAGGCATTCTGGCAGGGCCGTTTCCGGTTGACAATGGCGCTGTAGGGGCATACCTTGGCGCACTGCCCGCATTCCACGCACTTGGTTTTGTCAATGTGCGCCTCGTGGCGGTGGTCAAAGGAGATCGCTCCCCGCTTGCAGGCGCTTTCGCACCGGTGGGCCAGACAGCCCCGGCAGGAATCGGTCACCTGGTATCCCACGGCGGGGCAGTCGTCGCAGGCAATCTCAATCACCTGAATGACGTTGCTGCTGCTGCCGCCGCCCATGGCCAGCTTCACCCGTTCCGCCAGGATAGCCCGCTCCTTGTGCACGCAGCAGCGCATGGTGGGCACCTTTCCCGGCACGATGATTTTCGGAATGTCCATCACGTTTTCCAGCAGGGTGTCGTTCCAGGCCTGGCGCGCCACCTCCCGCAGCACCTTGTATTTCAGATACTGAACCTTTGTGTCAAACTTCTGCATACATACTCCTTAAAAATAACTCACCTTGATGCGCTTCCCCATTTTTTTCAGCGCTTCCGAAAGCTCCTTCACCAGGTTCATCTTGATGTTGAAGTTAATCGGCAGGTCGGGGTTCTGGTGAGCCGGGTTCACGGCCCTGCCCACGTAAAAGTTGATGTCGGTGGCCTCCTCAAACAGCAGCCGGCTGATCATGGACGCCCCGTCCTTTCCGTTGCTCCACGCCTCGTACTGCCGGTTGTCGCCGATGTAATCCTTGGCGTATTCCACCACCCGGTTCACGGTAATCACGCCCTCCGTCACCAGGTCCACGCCTTCCAGGAATGCAATGGGAGGAATATCCCCCTCAAAGCTCAGGGAAGGCCGCAGGGGCTTGTTCAGCCATTTTGCGGCGATGGAAGAGGTGGTGCCGCCGCAGATGATGTGCTTCCCTTCCTTGGCAAAGAAAAGGTTCATCATCCGCTCCCCGTCGTCCCGGTTGCTGGGCGGGCCGAAAAGCATGTTCATGGGCACCCGTTTGCGGATCCGCACCACGCAGGAGGTGGCGTCGTCCCCCGGCTCCCCGCCGTAAAGCTTGTTGCATTCGTCCACCAGCAGCGTGGAAAGGTTCTTGGCGGTGTATCCGCAAAGGCTCATGGCCTCCATGAATTTGATGATGTCCTCCCGCTTCCATCCGAAGTTGTAGGCCATGCCGATGCCGGCATGGGGACATCCGTCGCTCATGGCAATGAACACGTCGTCCTCCTGCAGCCGGATCAGGGAGCGGAAAATCTGTTTTCCCCCGATGGTGGTTTCCGTCCGGGGATATTCCCAGTTCTCGCCGTTGCGCAGCACAATCACCTGGGGGTTATCGTACTGAATCAGCTCCGCGGTCTGGTTCCGGATCAGCCGGATAATGGTAAAGGTGGAATAGGCCACCCCCCGCACCGAGCACACCGGCAGCGTGGCGGCAATGGTCTCCACGCATTCCTCAATGGAAAGCCCCGCGGCCAGCATGGTGGAAATAATCTTGCTGGTCAGGGTGGACAGAATGCTGGCCTTCACGCCGCTGCCCAGCCCGTCCGCCAGCACGATCACGGTGGAGCCGTCCTCCTGCTCCACCACCTCCACATGGTCCCCGCACAGCTGTTCCCCCGCGTGGTTGATGCTTTTGTAGCCGATGTCACAGGTTAATTCATTCATTGGTAATGGACTCCTTCAGCTTGGACAGAGCGATTTTTGTCTCCGCGGCGGTTTCACCCAGCAGGCTGGCAATCTCCTGGACAATGCGCATCTGCTTGTCCACCACCTTGTCGGCCACCTCCACCGTCTGGCGGCTGAGTTCCTCCCGTGCCCGGCGGGCCTCCTCTTCCTCGCTGACGTCCCGCATGATGCACAGCAGCATCCTTCCGTCCTCGGCGGGCACGATGGTCTGCTGAATGGTGCATCCGTATTCCGCCAGGTACGTCCGCTGGTGGAAAATGCCCCGCCCGGTGGTTTTCACCTGCATGAAGGGCGCGGGATCCAGGATGCGTACCACCTGGTCCCCCAGCACCGCCTTGTCTGTCCGCAGGTTCAGGATTTTCAGGGCCGCCGGGTTAATCTGCTGCACCTCCAGCTGGTCGTTCAGCATCAGGATGCCGTTGGGGCTGTTCCGGGAAATGGTGTCGTTGACGTTCTCCGCCTTTTCCATCAGGTAGGGCAGGCACATGGAAACGTCCGCCTTGCCCTGGTAAATGGCAATGGCCTTTTCCCGGCACGTGTTGTATCCGCAGCTGCCGCAGTTCAGCTCCTGGCTGGGCTTGAACTTGCCCATTTCCCGCAGGATATCCCGGATCTCGTCCTCGCTGGGCATGGCCGCCCGCTGGTCAATGGGCTCAAAGTGCTTGCGCATCTGCCGGCTTTCCGGCTGGTCGATGTCAAAGTCCTTTTCACCGGCGTACCCGGCCACGGCCAGGTAGTCCTTCACCGGGCTCCGGCCGTATTTTTCCATCACCGGGCCCCCGGCGCAGCTGCCCACGCAGGCGCTCATTTCAATAAAGCAGTGGTGGATCTTTCCCTGCTCAATGTCCTTCAGCGCGCCGATGCAGTTTTCCACCCCGTCCAGCGCCAGGTAGGTAAATCCCGGCGCGTCCTGGGCCATGGTTTTGAGAATGCCCCCGGTGGTGGGAAAAAACCGGGCCAGACCTTTGCCGTCCGTCTGTTTTTCCGCGCGGATCTCAATGCCCTCTTTTTTCAGCCACTCGGTCAGTTCCTCGTAGGTCAGCACGGCATCCGTAAAGCCCTCGTAGTATTCCGCCTCGTCCTTCTTGGCCACGCAGGGCCCGATGAAAACGGTTTTCGCCCCGGGAATCCGGCGCTTGATGTCCCGGCAGTGGGCCTGCATGGGGGACAGCACGTCCGCCAGGTACGGCAGCTCCCGGGGAAAATATTTCTGAATCAGCAGGTTGATGGAATGGCAGCAGGAGGAAATCACAATGTCCCGGTCCTCCTCCTGCAGGATCCTGTCATATTCCCGCTTCACCAGCGTGGCGCCCAGGGCTGTCTCCTCCGCGTCGTAAAAGCCCAGCTTTTTCAGGGCTTCCCGCATGGCTTCAATCCCCGCCCCCTCGTAGTTGGCCACGAAGGACGGCGCCAGGGAAGCCACCACCGGCTCCCCGCCCTGGATGAGCACCTTCACCTTTTCCGTCTCGTTCACAATTTCCTTGGCGTTCTGGGGGCAAACCACAAAGCACCGGCCGCAAAGAATGCATTCGTTGCCGATGATGTGGGCCTGGTTGCCGGAAAAGCGGATGGACTTCACGGGACAGTGGCGGATGCATTTGTAGCAGTTTTTGCAGTTGGATTTTTTCAGTGTCAGACAGTTTGGCATCGCTTACACCCTTGCCTTGATTTCTTTTTCGAAGAATGTGCCGACGGTTTCCGGGGATACCGAGAAAAACTCCCCGTCCACCGTTACGCAGACCCCCTGCTGGCATTTGCCCATGCAGAAGGTGCCGCCCAGTTCAATTTTGTCGCTCAGGTTGTCCCGGGCAATCAGGTCCTGCAGCTGCTCCACCACGTGGCGGGAGCCCTTGATATGGCAGGAGGATCCGATACAGACGGTTACTTTCATTGTTCTTCCTGTCTCCTTTGCTCATTGATTTCAAACGCGGAAAGGGAGTTCCCTCCCTTTCCGTGTCTCTTCCGCTGATTAATGATATTCCACTACGCCGGCCCAGCTCAGCAGGAATTCCCGCTCCTGCTCGTTGCCCTTCACGGACTGGCTGGCGGCCACAATGGGCATCCATTTCTGAACGTACTGCATGGGCGTTCCGCTCTTGTCGCAGAACAGCTGCAGGTATTCCTTCGCGCCGTCGATGTCGCCGTGCAGCCAGAACAGCAGGTAGGTCCGGGCCACGTCGGCGCTGGCGTTGCCCTGTGTCACATGGCTCCAGTCGATCACGTAGGGATCGCCGTTCTTGCTGATAATCACGTTGGAAGGCCAGAAGTCCCCGTGGCAAACCTTGTTGTGGGTGGGCATGCCCTCCAGCCGGGCATGCAGGTCGTACCGGGTGGTGGCGTCCAGGTCCGCCTGGCTGATCTTCCGCTTCATCTTGTCCTTCAGCTGGTTCAGCAGGGGGCAGGTTTTGCTCTGCACCTCCATCTGGATGTCCACAAACCGGTTCAGGTATTCGCTCTTGTGATCCGGATCCTCCTTCATCATCTGGGAAAGGGTCTTTCCCTCGATGAACTCGGAAACGATGGCCCATTTTCCCTCGATCATGGTAACCTCCAGGATCCGGGGAATATGCAGCCCGGTTTCCTCAATGCGGGCCTGGTTCAGCGCCTCGTTGAGGATGTCCGCCTTGGAGTAGTTCTCGTTGAAAACCTTGACGCACCGGTCGCCGTCCCGGTAAATGGTCTTGGCGTTGCGCACGGCAATGACGCGGTCCAGATTCATGTTTTTCTCCTCCTTCTCACTTTTTCCGGCGGCCCCGGTAGGCTTTCTTCACGGCGTCCTCTTCCAGGGAGACGATGTCGGCGGCCGTGGGCTTCGGCGTTTCGGTAAAATGCTTTTCGCCGTAGTAGGCGTTCAGGTACATCTGTTTGATCTCGCTCATCAGCGGATACCGGGGATTGGCGCCGGTGCACTGGTCGTCAAAGGCCTGCTCCGTCATGGCGTCCAGCCGGTCCAGGAAATCCTTTTCGTCCGGCACGTAGTCCCGGATGGTGGGCTTGATGCCCACGTAGGCTTTCAGGTCGTTGATCATCCGGATCAGCCCTTCCAGCTTCTCCCGGTCGTCTTCGCCCCGCACGCCCAGGGCTTCCGCCACCTCGGCATACCGCCGCAGGGTGTGGGGATAGCTGTACTGCGGGAAGGTGCCCATCTTCGCCGGCGCTTCGGCGGCGTTGAAACGCAGCACCTCTTCGATCATCAGGGCGTTGGCCACGCCGTGGGCAATGTGGTGGAAGGCGCCCAGCTTGTGGGCCATGGAGTGGCATACGCCCAGGAAGGCGTTGGCGAAGGCCATGCCCGCCATGGTGGCGGCGTTGGCCATCTTCTCCCGGGCTTCCGTGTCGGTCAGCCCGTTGTCATAGGCACGGGGCAGGTATTCAAAAATGGTCTGCAGGGCCTTGACGGCCAGCCCGTCGGTGTAGTCCGTAGCCATCATGGAGGCGTAGGCTTCCAGGGCGTGGGTCACGGCGTCAATGCCGCTGGCCGCGGTCAGGCCCTTCGGCGCGGTCATGTGGAAGTCGGTGTCGATAATGGCCATGTTGGGCAGCAGCGCGTAGTCCGCCAGGGGATACTTGACGCCGCTCTGCTCGTCGGTAATCACCGCGAAGGGCGTCACCTCGCTGCCGGTGCCGGCGGAGGTGGGAATGGCGATGAAGTAAGCCTTTTCGCCCATCTTCGGGAAGGTGTAAATCCGTTTGCGGATGTCCATGAACCGCATGGCCATGTCCTGGAAATCCACGTCGGGATGCTCGTACAGCACCCACATGATTTTGGCCGCGTCCATAGCGCTGCCGCCGCCCAGGGCGATAATCACGTCCGGCCGAAACAGGCGCATCTGTTCGGCGCCGGCCTTGGCGCATGCCAGGGTGGGATCGGGCGCCACGTCAAAGAAGGTGGCGTGCTGAATACCGAGTTCGTCCAGCTTGTCGGCAATCGGCTTCGTGTTGCCGTTCTGGTACAGGAAGCTGTCGGTGACGATGAAGGCCCGCTTTTTGTCCATCACCTGCTTCAGCTCCTCCAGCGCCACCGGCAGGCAGCCCTTTTTGATATAAACCTTTTCCGGCGCGCGGAACCACAGCATGTTCTCTCTCCTCTCAGCCACGGTTTTGATGTTCAGCAGGTGTTTGACGCCCACGTTTTCGGATACGGAGTTGCCGCCCCAGCTGCCGCAGCCCAGGGTCAGGGACGGAGCCATTTTAAAGTTGTAAAGGTCGCCGATGCCGCCCTGGGAGGAAGGCGTGTTCACCACAATGCGGCAGGTCTTCATCCGGCCGGCAAAGGCTTCCAGCACCTCGGGCTTTTTCTGCGTGTCGGCATACAGGGAGGCCGTGTGGCCGTAGCCGCCGTCGGCAATCAGCCGCTCCGCCCTGGCAAAGGCGTCCTCCAGGTCCTTCGCCTTGTACATGGCCAGCACGGGGCTCAGTTTTTCATGGGCAAACTCCTCGCTCAGCTCCACGGAGTCCACCTCGCCGATCAGCACCTTGGTGCCTTCCGGCACGGTCACCCCCGCCAGCGCGGCAATTTTGCAGGCGCTCTGGCCGACGATCTTCGCGTTCAGCGCCCCGTTGATCAGGATAGTATGGCGCACCTTGTCCAGCTCGCCCTCCCGCAGGAACCAGCATCCCCGCGCCGCAAACTCTTCCTTCACGGTGTCATAGATGCTTTCCGGCACAATCACGCTCTGCTCCGAGGCGCAGATCATGCCGTTGTCAAAGGTCTTGGAGTGAATAATGGAGTTCACCGCCAGCACCGGATCGGCGCTTTCATCAATCACGGCGGGCACGTTTCCGGCGCCGACGCCCAGGGCGGGCTTGCCGCTGGAGTAGGCGGCCTTCACCATGCCGGGTCCGCCGGTGGCGAGGATAATGTCCGCTTCCTGCATCAGCGTGTTCGTCATTTCCAGGGAGGGCACGTCGATCCAGCTGATAATGCCTTCCGGCGCCCCGGCCTTCACCGCCGCCTCCAGCACCACCCGTGCCGCCTCAATGGTGGATTTTTTTGCCCGGGGATGGGGGCTGAAGATGATGCCGTTGCGGGTCTTCAGGCAGATCAGCGCCTTGAAAATCGCCGTGGAGGTGGGATTGGTGGTGGGAATCACCGCCGCCACCACGCCGATGGGCTCCGCAATTTTCTTCATGCCGGCGGCCTTGTCTTCCTCAATCACGCCGCAGGTCCGGGTATCCCGGTATGCGTTGTAAATATATTCGCTGGCGTAGTGATTCTTGATCACCTTGTCCTCCACCACGCCCATGCCGGTTTCTTCCACCGCCATCCGGGCCAGCGGAATCCGTGCCCGGTCGGCAGCCATGGCGGCAGCCAGGAAGATTTTGTCCACCTGCTCCTGGGTGAATCCGGCGTAAATCCGCTGGGCCTCGCGCACCCGGCCGATAGCCGCCTTCAGCGTCTCCACACTGTTCACCGTGTCAACTGTTCTGGTTTCCATATTGTTCCTCCTCTTCCTGTTTAAACGGTCCTCCGGCCGTTCTCTGAAGATATGCCAGCGATAAAGCGATGTTCTCCTGCTGTACCGTTACCCCGGGCGGGACCGTCACGGCCGCCGGCGCGAAGTTGAGAATCGCCCGCAGCCCGCCCCGTACCATTTCGTCCGCCGCTTCCTGCGCTGCCGCGGCAGGCACCGTCAGGATCCCGGCCTGAACGCGGTGCTCCGTGCAGAACGGAACCAGCCGGTCCATGGAATATACCGGAATCCGGCTTCCGGCGCGGACGCCTTCCCCGGCGTTCCGGTCAAAGGCAGCGATAATTTCCATTCCGTATTCGGCAAACCCGTCGTATTCCATCAGCGCGGTGCCCAGTTTGCCCGCCCCGACCACCACGGCGCAGGTGGGCCGCTCTGCCTTCAGGGTCCTTTCCAGGTCCTTCCGCAGCGCCGCCACGGGATATCCGACCTTGGGCAGCCCGGCGGCGCATACGCTGGCCAGGTCCTTCCGCACCTGAACCTCGCCCAGTCCCAGGCCTTTTGCAATCTGCGTTGCCGAAACCTTGTCGGCCTTCACCGTCCGGATAAACCGCAGGTACCCGGGCAGCCTGCCCAGCGTCGGTTTGGAAATCGTGCTCTGCAAGGGATCATCCTCCTTTCGATATGCATTATATCGAATGAAGCTTCCTTTGCGAATTACCAAAACCGTATATCGGTTATATCAATATCGATAAGAAATCCACCGATACGGAAACCGGCCCGGCCCGCCTTATCCGCGATCCGCAATGCAGGCCCGCCTGGACCGGGTCAGTTCCGTAATGAACCGCTTGTCCAGTTCCGTCAGCACGTAGTCCTTCCGGCGGATCAGCATATCCCGGTACATCCGCCGGTCGTCCGTGCATTCCCGCTGAACCAGTCCCAGCGTCTTCAGCAGCCGCTCCGGCAGCGGGGAAACCCACATGTACGTTTCAGGGTTGGTGCTGAGCAGATCCATCTGGCTTCCCCGTTCAAAAACAAAAATGCTGCGCGGCGCCTGCGGCAGCTCCCCGCTTTTCGCAACGGAAAGCGGCAGCGAAGGTACATAAGGATCCGCGTGGGCAATCCGGATGTATCCGTCCAGGTCGGAAAAATGAATGTTCCCGAGGGCTGCCAGGGGGCTGTCCGCCCGCATGGCCAGCACATACCGGAATTCCGCCGCCAGTTCCCCGTCCAGGCCTTTTTCCTCCAGCATCTGCCGGTAATATTTATCGTATCCGGAGGCGTACCGGATGATGCCCAGGTTGTACCCAACCTCGAGAATGTCCTTCACCGCCTGCAGCGCGTTGGTTTCGTGGTAAAAAAACTCGGCCTCCCCCGGCCCCAGCGTCCGGGAAAAGGCGGAAAAAGCCTCGGAAATATAGCTGGCCCGGGGCACGGAAACGGAAAAACGCTGTTTCCCGGGTTTCCGTTCCTTGTACAGGCTTTCCATCTCGTCCACCTGTTCCAGGATCTTCCGGGCCTGCTGCACAAAAAGCTCCCCGTCCGGCGTCAGCATCATGCCCCGGGAGGACCGCAGGAAAAACTGAAGTCCCAGCTCCGCCTCCAGCTCCCGCACCACCCGGCTCAGGTTGGGCTGGGCCACATGAAGCTCCTCCGCCGCCTGGTTGATGGAACCGTGCTCCGCGATGCTGACCACGTATTTGAGATGCAGGATGTTCATTTTTTCCTCCCGGAGCCGTTTACTGTTTTTTTTCATTTTACAGCATTTTTCCCGTCCCGGCAAGTGCCGCCCGCGTCCGCCGGGCGCAAAATCCGTTATTCTTCCTTCCTTTTTTGCCATCTGTCCCGTTGTTTTTTCCGGTTCCCTATGCTAAACTGTCTGCAGGTTGAACCTCATCTGAATAAAGAAAACCCCGAAGGAAGAAAATCGATGAAAAAATCCCTTTCGCTTTTTACTGTATGTGTGCTGATCCTGCTGTCCGTCAGCCTGTTCCCCTGCCTGCCGGAAATCCCGGGCGTGACCGTTCCGGCCGCGGCAGCGGAAACGGCAGGGGACTGGGATGAACCGGAAGGCGGATACGATCCGGAGGACTGGCGCAATCCGGAAACCCCGGAAAACCTGGACCTGCCTGTCCTGCCCTTTCTCCTGGTGAACGTGGAGGGCCGGGAGCCTGCCATCAACCGGGAAAGCGAATGGGTGCTCAAGCTGAAGGATACCTGGGAGGACCGGGATTTGCCTTCCCGGGTGAAATCCGTCAAGCTTCGGCTTTACTGCCACGATATGGACTGGAAGGACAGCTGGTGCCTGGTCTGGAAAAAAGATTATGAGGGATTTCCGGAAACCATGGTCTGCGGCGACCCGAAAGTTTCCGGCTGGTATCATCTGGTCGCCACGGTCTACACCGACGATGAGGACGAATGGGTGAATATTACCGCCGGGTTTACCCTGGAAGGTCCGGGCATGGAGCAGATTACCGACCTTCTCAGCGCGGCCGCCAGGGAATGCCGGGTGCCGGGGGATGAATGGCAGACGGCCATGAACCTGTATCAGTGGCTGCTGGACCACATGACCTATGACGATACCCTTTCCTTCTCTTCTTCCGATGCGATTCTGCGGGGCACCGGGGTCTGCGACAGTTACTCCCGCCTGTACGCCATGCTGTGCCGGGCGGCGGGGCTGGAGGTTTACGTGATCAACGGGGAAACCAACGCCGGCTACCACGCCTGGGACGCGGTGAAAATCGACGGGAAATGGTATTTCGCGGATCCCACCTGGGACGACCATCCCGACAACGACCCCGCCATGGACTACAGCCAGCCCACGACGGACGAAAACGGCCTTGCCTACGGGGTGCTGGATTACCGTTATTTTATGCTGAATACGGAACTGGCCACCATGAACGGCCATGTCACCTACGAATGGCTGGATGCATCCTGGCTTCGCCGGCAGGAGCAGCCGACGGAATCCCTGGACGCCAATTACTATGTGCATACCGGCCGTGCCGCCGCCTGGGGCATCGGCGAAGGGGACAGCTTCCGCACCGTGCCGGAGCTTGTCCGGGACGCATTCGCCGCCGGTGAAACCATGTGGAGCTCCCGCAGTATCAATAACAAGCCCATCTTCACCCGGGGCTTTTCGGATCCGCCCTTCCTGGCGGGCAATACGGAAAGGATACTGCTGGGCTGGGCCCTGAAGGGCATGTCCGTCACCCTGCCGGACGGAAAGGAAATCACCCTGGATACCTACAGCTACAAAATGCCGGACGAATCCGGCTGGGTGGTGAACGTGTTCCCCGAGGGCCATAGGGAAACGGATGAGCCCCTCCGGGTGGAAATTCCCGCCGGCACAAAGCGCATTGAGGCCGGCGCCTATGAAAATGACCCCCACTGTGGGGAGGTCATTTGCCCGCCGGGCCTGGAATCCATTGAGTCCCGGGCCTTCGCCAACTGCCGGGCCCTGTGGTCCGTGCACATTCCATCCGATGTGAAATCCATCGCCGAAGACGCCTTTGAAGGCAGCCTGGAATTCTGCATCTGGACAGAAAGCCGGGACAGCGTCCCCGCCCGCTTCGCGGAAGAGCACAACATTCCCCTCTTCATCTACGAAGAAATGGAAGGCAGCAACGGCTGAAGCCTCAGAGATTCAGTTTTCCCTCCAAACCGCTTTCCGACCGGAAGTGAACGATGGGGACGCCCCTTTTCGTTCCCACCCGGAAGTACGCTGTCAGCGTTCCCTCCCGGGTTTTCCGGTAGTTTTCGCTGTAGGGGGTCAGGTCGTCCGGAGTGCCGTTTTCCAGCCCCATCAGCTCCAGGTCCCCCGTCACCTGGCAGGTCAGGACTTCGTCCTCTGCCGGGTTCCCCTGGGCGTCCAGCAGCTCCGCCTCCACCTGGACCACCCGGGTTTCCGCCCCTTCCGGTTCCGTTTTTTCCGGTTCCCGGACCGTCAGGCGGATTTCCGCAGCCTTACCGGGGGTGGCCAGCCGGTCCAGGGCGCCTTCCGTCCGGGCCTCCAGCACCCCCTCCTCATATTCTGCGATCCATATCGCCCGCACGCCATCCGGCTGTTTCTTTCCGAGGCTCCGGCCGTTCAGGAACAGCTCCGCCTCCCGGCCATTGGTGTAGCAGGCGATTCTTTTTTTCTCTCCCGGAATGCCTTCCCACCGGAAGCACTCGCCCCAGGCGCCGGGATCCTCCTCCGCCCCGGAACTCACCGCAATGCGGATCACGGGTTCTTCGGTCCAAAGGGCCTTCCGCTGGGCAAACAGGGGTTTTTCCTTTCCCCGCAGGTCCAGGGCCCCGGCCCGGCTGATGCGCACCGGCCATCCGGGGCATTCTCCCAGGAAATCCACCCCGGTCCACAGGAACTGCCCCGCCATGAATTCATGATCCGTCACGGCCTTCCACGCCTCCGGATCGTGACTGTTTTCGCTGCCGAGAATCACCCGCCCCGGATATTTCCGGTGGTCCTCCTCGTAAAAATGCTCCCGGTAGTTGTATCCCGCCAGGTCCAGGGCGTCGGCATAGCCGGTGCGGTTGCTCAGCTCCGGAAAGCTCAGGGCGCTGGTAACGGGCCGGGAATCGTCCAGCCGGTGCACCGTCTCCGTCAGTTCCGCCGCCACCTTCGCCAGCCGGCCGGCGTCCGGCTTCCGCACGTCGTAAAGCCGTTCCGCCAGGGGTTTGTTGGCGTCGTTGTTGCCCAGCACCTCCCGGAACAGGGGCGTCACATACGGGTCGTTGGGATAGTCAATCTCGTTGCCGATACTCCACAGAATCACGCAGGGATGGTTCCGGTCCCGCTCCACCATGCTCCGCAGGTCCCGCTCATGCCACAGGGGAAAATCCTCCCCGTAGCCGAAATGCTTCGGCGGATAAACGTTGTGCCCCTGCCACCATTTGTTCTTGATGCCTTCCCATTCGTCAAAGGCTTCGTCCATCACCAGGAAGCCCATTTCGTCGCAAAGGTCCAGCAGGTCCGGGTCCGGCGGATTGTGGGCCGTGCGCACGGCGTTGCAGCCCATTTCCCGCAGCTTTTCCAGCCGGTGGCGCCAGAGGGTTTTCGGCACCGCCGCTCCCAGGCAGCCCCCGTCGTGATGGACGCAGACGCCCTTCAGCTTCATGCCCTCCCCGTTCAGGAAGAAGCCCTTGTCCGGGTCAAAGCGGGCGGTGCGGATGCCGAAAGGAATCTCCTCCCGGTCCGTCACTTCCCCGCCCCGCAGGCATTCCCCCTGCAGGCAGTAGAGGTACGGATCCCCGCAGCTCCACAGCCGGGGATTCGCCGCCGTCATGACCGCTTCCCCTTCCGGGCCCCGGGCCTCCGCCTCCGCCGCGGTTTTTCCCTCCCGGGTCAGCAGGCGGAACCGTACGCTTTCCGCGCCTTCCGTTGCGTACCGGATCCGGATCCGGGCCTGCTCCGCCCCGGCCTCCTCCGTCACGGCGAAAATGCCGTGCTCCCGGAAGCACACCGGGTCGGTCACCGTCAGGTGCACGTGCCGCTGGATGCCGCTGCCGGTAAACCACCGGGAATCCGCCACATCTTCGTGCTCCACCCGCAGGGCGATCACGTTTTCCCCTTCCCGCACAAATTCGCTGATATCAAAGGAAAAACTGGTGTAGCCATAGGCGTGGCTCCCCAGGTAATTGCTGTTGATCCATACCTTCGCGTGCTTGTAAACGCCCTCGAAGGTCAGCAGCACCCGCCGGGCGGCCTCCTCCGCTGTCAGGCGGAAATGCTTCCGGTACCACCCGGTGCCCCCGGGCAGGTAGCCGGTGCCGCTGGCCCAGCAGATATCGAAGGGATGCTCCACGGCCCAGTCGTGGGGCAGGTTCACCTTCCGCCATCCCCGGTCGTCGTATCCCATAGCCCCGGCGTCCGCCGCGTCTCCCAGATGGAATCTCCATTCTGCATCCAGCACCCGCTGCTTTCTCATTTTCCCTCTTCCTTTCCTCCGGAAAAAATACCCCCGGGCGCTCCCGCGCACCCGAATCGGGCATAAAAAGGGGGCTGTCCCCCGAAAGGATTTCCCTGAGGACAGCCCTCCAGTGTGTTGAAATTACTTGGCGTACACCGCGTTCATCTGGTTCTGGATCTCGGTCATCACCATTTCGATGCCGGCATCCTGCAGGGCCTGGCGGAACTCGGCCACCAGCGCTTCCGGATCATCGTTCATGCCGAACACGATCCGCGGCATATAGGTGTTGTAAACGTTGCTCAGGTTGTCCATGAACACGCCCACGTTGCTGTTGTCATAAATGTACTGGCCGTAGGGATAGTCGATCTTCACCTGGTCATAGGCGTCGTAGAGCTTCTGGATGGCATCCCAGTCCAGCTGGGCGTTCCGGTATTCCAGGTTGTCGTTGCGGCCCCACCAGAAGTTGAAGCTCACGCCGTCCTTGGCATCTTCGAAACCTTCGGGACGGGTGAACAGGCCGTTCTCGTCCACGGTGTACATTTCGCCTTCGATACCGTACTGCATCAGGTGGTAGATTTCGGGATCGTTCCGCATCAGGTCATAGACCATCAGGGCGCGTTCCGGATGCTTGCTCTGGGCAGCCACTGCCATGGCGCCGTGGGTGATGTTCAGGGAGATCAGGTTGCCCTGTTCCTCGCCGAACCAGAAGAAGCCGAGGTCGGAACCGGGCTGCTTCCGTTCCATGAGGGTGCGCTCGCTGGTCCAGGTCTGGGTGTGGTGCTGATGGGCGCCGGTCTTGCCTTCTTCCATTTCGGCCACAACGTCACCGGTGTAGTTCAGCACGTCCGCGCGCCAGTATCCGGCGTCGGCCCAGGCTTTCATTTCCTTGGCGAAGTTCACCAGCTCGTCGCCTTCCAGGTAGTAGCGGCTCAGGGTGTAGGGGTTTTCCTTGCTCTCGCCGTAGAAGATGGCTACCGGGAAGCCTTCAATGGCGATGTTGCCGGTGTGGGAGGTCTGCCAGCCGCCGGCCATCTGGGGGCTGTAGGAGGAACCGTTGCCGTTGGCGTCCCACGGTACCACGTCAGGCTTGTTGGCCTTGATCCAGGCGAAATATTTGCCCAGGTCTTCCCAGGAATGCACGCCGTTTTCCAGGCCCGCTTCCCTGGCCCAGTCACCGCGGTACATGAAGCCGTGGTTGGTCCACTGCGCATAGTTGTCTTCGGGCATCAGGTAAATCTGGCCGTTGAATTTGCACAGGTTCCAGTGGGCTTCGGAAACGCTCTCCCAGGTCTTGGGGGCGTAGGTCTTCAGCATGTCCTCGCTCAGGGGCAGGAAAGCGCCCTTCTGGCTGTTGGGCCACGCATCCAGCCAGTCAGTGGCGGTGCCGATCAGGTCGATGTCACCGCTCTGGGTGGCCAGGGCCAGGTTGTACTGGGTCTGCCAGTCGGTCCACTCAATCCAGCGGAACTCGAGCTCGGCGTTGATCTTTTCGGTCAGGATCTCGTTGATTTTGCCCAGGATTTCATCGGTGCGGTTGGTGGGTTTGTCGCCGGTTACCAGGTACACGATTTTCACGTGCTCCGAGGTGTCAATGGCGCTTTCCGCCATCGTGGGCAGCAGGCAGCACATCATTGCCAGTGCCAGGATCAGTGCGAACAGTTTCTTCATGGGTCTTCCTCCTTTTTTTATATGATTCAGCCTTTTCGAGGCTTAAATCCGTCGTTTATTATCCCTTCACCGCGCCCACCGTCAGGCCGGCCACAAAGTATTTCTGAACGAAGGGATACAGCAGGATAATGGGGCCGGTGGCCACCACGGCGGTAGCCATTTTGAGGGTTTCCCCGGGCAGGTCGGTAATCACCACGTTGGATCCGGCCACGGAGTTTTTCAGGCTGGCCACCTTGTTGATGACGTTGTACAGGTGATACTGCAGCGGCCGGTATTCCACCTTCGTGGTCAGGAACAGGGAGCTGTAGTACCATTCGTTCCAGTAGCTCAGCGCCAGGAACAGCCCGATGGTGGCCAGGGCCGGCTTCAGGTTCGGCAATATCAGCTTGACGAAGATCATGAAATCCCCCGCCCCGTCAATCTTGCCGCTTTCGGTGATTTCGTGGGGAATGGCCTTCACAAAATTCTTCATCAGCACGATCAGCCAGGGGCTCATCAGCAGCGGCAGCAGGATGGCGAAGTAGCTGTCCCGCAGGTTCAGGTACTGAACCATCAGCAGGTAGAAGGGCACCAGTCCCGCGGAAAACAGGGACGTGAAGTAGATGTAGAACATAATCTTGTTCCGGTAGGGAAAGTCCCGGCGCTGCAGGGCGTAGCCGGTCATCGCCACCAGGAACAGCCCGATAGCCGTGCCCGCCAGGGTCAGGCAGATGGTCACAATGTAGGCGCCGATCATCTGGTCCGGGCTGCGGAACAGCAGCTCATAGGAATACGTGCTCATGTCCGAAGGCCAGAGAGTAAAGCCCGTGCGCCGGATGGCATCCTCCGTGGAGAAGGAGGACGCAATAATCATCCAGAAGGGCAGGATGCACATGATGCAGAAGAGGGTCACCAGGATATAGGTTACAACGTTGATGGCAATCTGCGTCTTATCCTTGCGGATGTGGGTCGTATGCATCACGTGCCGGGCGGATTCATTCCTGACTGTCATTTTTTCTCGCTCCTTTCCCCGCGGATCAGAACAGGGCGTAATCCGGATCCAGGTGCTTCACGAAGGCGTTGGCCCCCAGCACGATGAAGAATCCGACCACGCTCTGGAACAGGCCGACGGCGCTGCTCTGGGAGAAGTTGAAGCTGTTCATCATGGACCGGTACACGTAAGTCTCAATGATGTCGGTGGTTTTGAAGAGCATGGAGTTGTTGCCCACCAGGTTGTAGAACAGGCCGAAATTGCCCTTCAGGATGCCGCCGATGGCGAACAGGAAAAGGATGATCACCGTGGGCTTCAGCGTCGGCAGGGTAATGTACCGGATCCGCTGCCAGGCGTTGGCGCCGTCAATCTGCGCCGCCTCCATCATCGAGGAATCCATGCCGGTAATGGCGGCGAAATACACCACCGTGCCGTATCCCGTGGACTTCCAGAGGTGCACCATGATGATGATGTAGGGCCAGGCCCCGGCGTTCTGGTAAACCTTCGGCATGTCCCCGCCCAGGGACCGCACCAGGTGGGAAATGAACCCGAAGTCGTAGTTGATCATGTTGTAAACCAGCAGGGACACCAGCACGTCCGAAATGAAGTACGGCAGGAACATGATGCTCTGGGCCGTTTTCTTGTATCCCTTGCTGGCTACCTCGTTGAGCATGATGGCGAAGGCCAGCTGCAGCATGTTCCCCAGCACGATGAAAGCCAGGTTGTACAGCACCGTGTTTTTCAGCAGCAGCCCCAGCTGGCCGGAGGTAAACAGGAACTGAAAATTTTTCAGTCCCACAAAGGGACTTTTGAAAATCCCCATGTTGTACTGAAAGTTGGTAAAGGCGATATAGGCTCCGGGCATCGGCAGATAAGCGAAGATCAGAAAGAACAGGATAGCCGGCACGCACATCAGGATCAGGGTTCTGTTCTGCTTCAGGGTACGGCCGACAGAAGGCTTCCGGTAGTTCACAGCCTTTGTCTGGACGGCTTTCTGCAAAGATGTCACTCCTTTCGTCTGCTGCTGTTCCCCCGGCAATCTCCGTCTCCGGTTTTGAAACCGGTTTCAGAATTTCCGAAAATTGAAACCGGTTTCAGTTTTGCCCTTTAAAAAAACCGGTTTCCCAGGAACATTCTCAAATCATCTGAAAGGAGTATAACAGATTCGGTCAGACATTGCAAGAACTTTTTGTTTTTTTCCCAAAAAAGACAAATTTCATCTTTTTCCGGGGGCTGCGCAGGACGCCCGCTCCTCAATAAACACGGGAATCCGCCGGTCCTGCTCCCATTCCGCCTCCGGCTCCAACGCCGCCCGAACCAGCTCCGCGCCGTAGCTCTGGTAGTCGTATCCGACGCTGGTCAGCTGCGGGGCGGTAATGCAGGTCACAAAGGTGTCGTCAAACCCCATCAGGGAAATGTCCTCCGGCACCCGCAGCCCCGCCGCCAGCAGGCCCTGCAGCAGCCCGGCGCTGACCATGTCGTTCATGCCCAGCAGGGCCGTGGGAATTTTCTCCAGCTTCAGCAGCTTTTCGGCCCCTTCCTGTCCCCCGTCCACCGAGTAGTCTTTCACGCCGATGAGCCATTCCTTCCGCAGGGGCAGGTTCAGTCCCTTCATTACCCTCCGGAATTCCGCCAGCCGCTCCGCCGTGCCGTAAAACTGTTTTCCGGTATACACAAACCCGATTTCCCGGTGGCCCAGTCCCGCCAGGTACCGCACCGCCATCTCCATGGACGCCCGGTGGTCCACGGAAATGCCCGGAATGCCGGGCAGGGGGCTCCGGGATCCCACAACGATCCGGGTAAAGCCCATGGTCTGCCGCAGCAGGGAAAGAAACTCCGGATCCTGCTTTTCCAGGTCGATGCGCCCGCCGCAGAGAATCATGGCCTCCGGCCGCAGCTCCTGCACCCGCTTCAGCACGGAAACCTCGTTTTCCGCCCGGGAGCTGGTGTCCATCAGCAGCAGCACGTATCCCCGCCGGTACGCCTCGCTTTCGCAGGCGGCGAAAACGCTGCTGTAGTAGGAGTTGTCGCTGTGGGCCACCACCATGGCGATGCTCTTGTTCCGGTTTTCCGCCAGGGCCCGGGCGTTGGCGTTGGGATGGAAATCGTATTTTTCAATCACCTCCATCACCTTTTTACGCTTTTCCTCCCGCACGGAGGTGGTGCCGGTCAGGATCCGGGACACCGTGGCGGGACTCACCTGGGCCTCCCGGGCAATGTCGTAAATGGTCACATTCTTCTTTTCCATTTGGATTCTCTCCATTGGAACGCAAGGACATTCTGAAGCCCGTCCCCCTGTTCCGTTTTCTCAGTGGATCGCCGTTTTTTATCTTTTCTTTCTTTAAGCCTTTCTTTCCTGCCTTCCCCTGCGAAAAAAGCGCCCGTCTTCCGTTGTGCGTTCCTTAGCCCTATGATAAAATTGAAAAAAAACGATGGGGACGCCCCCTTTCGTTCGCCCAAAGGAGGAATGTATCTGACAACCGTCTATTTCCCCTCCTGGCATATTGCCTCGGATCCCCGCTGCGGCGTGGACAGCCTCCCCTGGGACCGGCTGGACACCGTTCACCACGCCTTCTGGAAGGTCTCGCCCCGGGACGGCGGCTACGCCCTGGAGTCCCTGGATCCCCGGGCGGATACGGACCCAGCCAACCCCGCGGCCCATTTTCCCCTCTATGAAAAATACCTGCAGAAATATCCCCGCGTCCGGGTGCTGCTGTCCGTGGGCGGCTGGACCGATTCGGGCTGTTTTTCCGAAATGTCCCTGACGAAGGAAAGCCGCGCCTCCTTCATCCGCAGCTGCCTGGAGGTGCTGGACCGGTATGCCTTCCTGTCCGGCCTGGATCTGGACTGGGAATATCCCGGGGTGGAGCGCCGGCCCGGCGGCGGCAACGGCGCCGGCAACCCGGTCCGGGGCGATGACCGCGCCAACTACACCCTCCTGCTGAAGGAGCTCCGCAAAGCCCTGGACGCGCATTTCGGCCCCGGCGCCAAAGCCCTCACCGTCTGCGCCGGCGCCTCCGTTTCCGGCGCCCTTTGCAAACAGGATTACGCCGCCCTCCATCCCTTTGTGGACCGCGTCAACCTCATGACCTACGACCTGGCCGGCGCCTGGGATCCCTTCACCGGCCACCAGTCGGCCCTCTTCGGGGCGGTCTCGGCGGACACGGCGGTGCAGTACCTGCGGTCCCTGGGCGTCCCGCCGGAAAAAATCGCCATCGGTTCCCCCTGGTACAGCCGCAGCTGGCGGCTGGACGCCCCGGCGGAAAACCCGGCAGGCGCCCCCGCCGGCCCGGCGCAGGAGCTGCCCTGGCATGCCCTGCGGGCCCTGGAAAAATCCGCCGTACCCCGGGGCGTTCCCGGCTGGCATACGGGCTATGACGAAAAGGCGGCCGCCGCCTGGCTCTGGAATGACGATCCCGCCTCCCCGGATTATCTCACCTTCCATTCCTGGGAAAGCGCCGCCTCCCTGCAGGCCAAACTGGATTATATCCGCCGGGAGCACCTGGGCGGCCTCATCGTCTGGGAAATTCACGGGGACAGCCGGGAGGAAAACTGGCCCCTGCTCACCCTCGCAGCCCCCTGAATCCGCGCTCCCCGGGGTTGCATTTAACCTGGCAAATAAATTTTCCGTAAATTTTTAAAAAATGACTGCCGCCCGGTGATTCCCTGCGTACAAATGAATGTATCACGAAACACACACGCACTGAAAGAGATAGGGAGGAAAACCAAAATGAAAAAACTGATCGCTGTTCTCACCGTCCTGTGCCTGCTCTGCGCGTCCGTTGCCGCGCTGGCGGAAGCCCCCGCTGTTAAGGAAAAAATCGGCTTTGCAAACGGTGTCCGTTTCGGCATGAGCCAGGCGGAAGTCATCGCCATCGAAGGTGAGCCCCATGAAATCGACGCTGAAGATCTGAAGGGCCTGGTCACCTTTACCGAGCTGGAATACGAAAAGGTTCCCGATGCCATGGTGGACAATGCAATCGTTGACCGTACCTACCTGTTCGTGGGCGACAAACTGGTAGCCATCCGCATCGACTTTGACGACGCCGGCCAGCTCTATGAAAAGATCAGGGAAGCGCTCGCAGCCAAGGGCGAAATGATCACTCCGGACTTCGCCGCCCTGGGCAACGCCGTCTTCGCGGTGGATGACGACGGAACGCCTGAGCTGAACTCCGTGGCCTTCATGGATGAAACGAACAACCTGATCACCGTTCTCGAACTGGACGAGGACGGCACCGATATCGACCTCACCATCCTGGACCTGGATGCGGATTATCTCAAATAATTTTCCGGTCCGGCTGCCATCCCCCGTCCCGCCTGCGTATTAACAGATGTCCGCGGTGAATAGCTGCCGGACCGAACACCAAAAAAGAATGAACCCGGTTCACGGACCGGCAGGGAGAAAAAGAAAATGTCTGAAAAGGAAATCAAAAGCACTCAGGAAACCACCAACGAGGAAGTCAGGGAACTCACCGGCAGCGATCTGGAGCAGGGTACCGGCGGCGCCAAAAATCCGTTTGTCCGGCGCCGGATCAAACAGACCCTGAAAGATATGAAGGAAGAAGAATCCAGGGACGGCGGAGCCACCGGCAGCTGGTAAGGCTTTCGCCTCGTCTTCCGCTGCAGCACTAAGAGTCTTGCAGCCTCCCAAAGCATCCCGGAACAAAACCGGGGTGTGTTTTTTTCGGAACAAATTAGAAGACTGCAGTCATTGTACAGTAAACAAAATGAGAATTGATAATGGTTTTCTGTCAGAAATGGTAAAAACATCATTTTCAAGCCGGTAATCTGACAGGGTTGTTCCCCGTAAATCTTAATCCACAAATAACGGAATATTTGTTTTTCCTCCTATCGTTGTATTAGGGAAACGCTGATTTATTACTCCGGCAATGTTTAATTGCCGGAGTAATAAAAGGTATATGTGAGCACAATAAAAGCGCCTCCGAAGAGACGCTCATAGGCGGAATTTGCATTGAATTTCAGCTGTGTTTTCCTCCGATTTTGCCTTTCGTCACAACTTCTTGCAGGTATACTCATCGTACAGCACGCAGCCGTCGCCGAAGGTCAGCTTGAGCATACCGCTTTTCCGGCCGAACTCATTTTCGCCGAGAGGATAGAGACGGAAGCTGAATTCGCCGTATTCATCGCTGACCGCCCTGGCGTAAAGCTCGCCATCCTGCAGCCAAACCTCGTCGATGAAGAAATCCTCATCTTCGGGGTGTTCGTATTTCCCGCAGAAGCCTTCCCACTTGGATTTGTCCGGGTCTTTGACTGCAATCTCCTCAATGGTTTGAATGGGCTCGGTTTCCTTGCCTGCCGCAATCGCCCGGAGGCCGTTCCATGCTCCCATGCCGGCTCTGTAATCCCAGGGGTCGCGGTTGAAGAGCATGACAAGCATTCTGTCCGCGTCGATCCAGCGCTCAAACCAGGTAATGACACCCGGCATGCCGCCGCTGTGGCTGACAATGAGTCCGAGCTTCTCGTCCCTGCCGATCCCCCAGCCAAAGCCGTAGCCCAGCCCCTCATCCTCATCGTAAACGGCATCCTCACCGCTGTTGAGTTTAGCGGGGGTGTACATGAGCTGCTGCTCCTCCAGGGTCAACACAGTTCCATCGTGCAGTGCCCTGTCCCAGGCGAACATATCTAAGATCGTCGTGTATACATAGTCGTCGCCGTTCAGCCCGTCAAAGGCGGCTACCTCGCTGACCTTGGCAGAGTCCATATCGGCCACATACCGGCCGTTTTCAATGACCGACGCGCGGGCGTAATTCTCAAAGGGAACGCAGTCCCTGCGGATATGGCAGCAGCGGGTGGAGGTCATGCCAGCGGGTTCAAAGATGTTCTTTTGCAGGAACGCTTCATAGGGAACGCCGGAGAGCCGCTCCACCAGCAGGGCCAGCAGATTGTAGCCTGTGTTGGAGTATTCCAGCTTTTCGCTCGGAGCGAAGGAGGGCTTCAGTTCGGTTTCGCAAAGGAAGCGCAGAATCTCATCATTGCCTGGGACTCTGTGTTCTTCCTTCCAGATGTTGATGAACCAGTCCGCGTCGTCAAAGTAATCGGGCACGCCGCCGGTGTGGGTGAGCAGGTGACGGACCGTTACGCCCTCGTAGGCGGTGAGCTCCGGGAAGTATCGGATGATCCTGTCCTCCAGGCGCAGCAGCCCTTTACGTACCAGCAGCATGACAGCGGTTGCTGTGAACTGCTTGGAGACCGAGGCAAGCTGGAAGATTGTGTCCTCTTCGATCGGCTTGGTATTTGCCGGGTCGCGAAAGCCAAATGCGCCTTTGGAAACAATTTCGCCATGCTCTGCGTAAAGCCAGGCGCCGTTGAAGCCGCCCTTTTCATACGCCTCGCGGGCCAGGCTGTCCATCATTGGTTTCTTATCCATACAGATATTCCTCCTGAAACCTTCATAATTACTCTGTTTATAATGAAATCCGTCCGGGATCCGGATATATGCGCGGATATGCTCGTCGAGGGGGCGTTCGATCATTCCTGTGCGGTTGTCGATATTCCCTTCTGCGGCGAAGATCGTATTCTCCCGCTTTTCAATGACGATTCCGATATGATCGTGCTCCCGGTTTTCAAAAACGTGATCATAAAGAACGATGTCGCCCGCTTCCGGTACAAAGCCGTCCCCGCCCGGATGATATTCGATCCGCGGGTCGCCTTTCGCGAATTCTTCCCACGCGATACAGCCGGCCAGATGACAGGTTTTGCATTCTTCCGGACGGATCGGGACCTCAAAGCCCGCTTCCACGCAGCAGTAATACACGAATGCCGCGCACCACAGCCTGTCAGCTTCTTCAAGCGTCCATTTTGGAAACGGCTGAATGATCGGTTCCAGGTTTGAAGCTTCTCCTTCTCCAAATCCGTGGAAAGGAAGCTGCGCCATCGCCTTCGCGATGTTTGCCAGCTGTTTTCTTGTTGCCTTTTTCATAAAGACCCCATCAATCCATTCGTTGATATCCCGGCAAACCGAAATTTGGCGATGAACTCGATTAGGGAAACGCTGATTTAATCGGCATTACGAATGGTATATCAACCCGGCCTGTGGTATAATGGAAGTGCCACGGAACCAATAAAATCAAGGGGTTGAACGCATGAATCAGATGACCTTCAGCGACATGGAGTACAGCGGACGGAAGCGTGACACTCAGAAGGAAAAGTTCCTTCGGGAGATGAATGACATCATTCCATGGGCTGACTGGGTCAACAAGATTCTTCCGTACTATCCCAAGGGGAAGCGCGGCCGTCCGCCGCGCGGAATCGAAGTAATGCTCCGGATGTACCTGCTTCAGATCTGGTTCAACCTCTCTGACGAAGGTCTCGAGGATGCGATTTACGACAGCTACGCTATGCGGAACTTCGTAGGAATCAATTTCCTGGAGGAACAAGTTCCGGATGCGACCACCCTGCTGAAGTTTCGGCATTTGCTGGAAGAACACAATCTCGGAGAAGCCATCTTCAACGATATTAAGGAACGTCTCCAGCAGGCAGGACTCATGATGCGGGGCGGAACCATTGTGGACGCGACCAT